>JAYQIE010000022.1:0-56445 GCA_038141505.1 Francisella sp.
TAAGATTTTCAAACCTTGCAAAGTTTTGCGTAAGTGGGATGATTTGCCCATCTTGTATTTCAGCGATAGAAATTTCCGCTACTTGTTCGCCATCTTTGAAAACTGAAAGTATAAATAGTCTGTGATGATGAGATTGTCTAAAGCTTTACGATAGCGAGTGAATTGTTCTTTATATAGCTTTGCATTTAAATCTTTGCCTATATCTTTGGCCTCTATATAACCAATAGGAATATCTTTTTTTGTAATTACATAATCAGGGTTACCGCAATCTGTGACATTTGCAGGTTCATTGGTTACATCTACATCATTTACTAGATGCTTGATAAGCTCTTCAAGATCGCCCCGGTAAGAATGCTCTTTTGAAATGCCACCTTTGTAGCGTTTGTTTATTTGCTCAAGATATTGTGAGATATTCATTTTGATAAGTTTTTAAAAGCTTTGGAATATTATAGCAAATAGCAGGGAGAGTTGTATTGGTAGAAATAGATGTTTTTAAAAAATCAGTATGTTTACAAATATTTTCTCTTGCTTTTTGATTAACTCTAAACTAAATTTATTATCTTACCAATCATACTAGAAATAACCATGCGTAAACTTTTAGACCAACCTAAAGCTTTTTATACAATTTTCATGCTTGAGATATGGGAGCGATTTGGCTACCAAGCTTTAGTAGCAATCTTGGTAGTTTGCTTGCAAGTCGGTAGTATGCAACTCTCAGAGGGGCAAGCTATAGCGACTTATGCAGCATTTGCCGCTTTGGTTTATGCATTTATTGTAATCGGCGGTTATATTGGTGACTGTGTACTAGGAGCGAAGAGAACCATAGTACTGGGGTTATTGGTACTTTTAACAGGTTATATACTTCTAGCTATAAAAGATAAAGCTACACTATTGGGATTGTCTTTTATATGTGTAGGAACGGGACTTTTTAAGTCGAATCCATCAAGCTTACTATCAAAATGCTATGACCCTAGTGAAACTAGTAAAATCAGTAACGGCTTTACACTCTTTTATATTGCAATAAATATAGGCTCACTGCTTGCAACGCTTACTATTCCAACGATTGCTAAGGTGTATGGTTATTCAGCTAGTTTTGCAGTGGTTAGTATGGCTATAGTGCTAGCTATCGCTACATTTATTGGCTTTGGGTTTACCATGAAGCATCTTTCTACTGATGCGGGTGGGAAAAAACTAAACTATAGTTATCTTTTTTTAGTCATACTTGGCGTGATTGCTATGGTTTGTATGGTGAAATTCTTGCTAGGGTATTTATTTATAGCCAAAATGATTGTTATTATGACTTTTATTAGTTCTGCTTTCATATATATCTATATCGCATTCTTATACAAGAAAAGTGGCTACTTTTACAAAATGATGCTGGCACTTATATTAATGTGTGAAGCAATGGTTTATAAGATTTCATATATGCAAATGGCTTCTTCAATCAATCTATTTACGATAAAAAATACCGACCATACTATATTTGGTTTTGCTATAGCCCCAGAAACTTTTCAAGCTTTAAACCCGTTTTGGATATTTGTATTAGGTCCTGTCTTGGCTATGTTTTATGTACGGTCTAGTAATACAAGGTTTGATTTGAGTGTTTATGGTAAGTTTTCGATTGGCTTATTTTTGATTGGTTTATCATTTGTGGTGCTATATATTTCTAAGTTTACTGCTACTGATGGTATTGTTTCATCTTATTGGTTATTTGGTAGTTATGCTCTTATGGCAACAGGTGAGCTTTTGATATCCGCTATAGGATTGTCGATGTTTGCAAGCTTAGCACCGGCTAAAGTCAATGGCTTTATGGTTGGGGTTTGGTGGGTTTTCTTAGCATTTGCATCTATACTTGGTGGCTTGGTTGCACAAGTGATATCTATTAGCAAAGAAGAGGTTGTGGCTATGACTCATACAGAGCTTCTAACTAGTTATACAAATTTATTTGTGATGATAGGTATTGGGATAATCATCGTTTCATTTATATCTTTTGCTCTTTCGCCATTTAAAAGAAAATTGATAAATATGTGATAATTCTCCTCTTAAGGGGTGGATTTAAATCAAAGCAATAATGTTGTCATTATATGGCTAACCATACAACCTATTGGTCAGTAACTGTGAAGTTATGAACTTTGATTTTTTTTAAATCTTCGCAATCATTTTGGTGACGGACAAGTCGCGACTTGTCCCTACAATAAGGCTAATTCTCCTCCTATGTACCTAGGGGAGGTGGTTATAAAAATCGTCTCATTAAGACAGCCATATATAATGAATAGTCCAATGAGCTGTCCCTAAAAAAGTCCGTAACTCCAGTTATAAAAGCAGAGCGATTTTATTCTGATAAATCCACATTCCGCATATCCATAACTGTCATGCCAGCTTTAAGAGCATTTATAAGTCCTGGCAAACCATCTTCAAATACTAAACACTCTTCAGGTTTTACACCATATTTTTCAGCTAAAAGAGTAAATGCTTCGGTAGTATTTTTCGATGGATGACTATCATCAGCAGTTATAATTTCATCAAAGCAATCATCAATCCCTAAAATTTCCAAAGTTCTATGGACATTTTTTGACTTACCACCAGAGATTACAAGCATAGGGATTTTGTTGTAGTAGTGCTTTATCAGATCAACTATTGGCTCTATAGGTTTGGTCTCATCCAAAAAGTCTAAAAGTTTCATCTCTTAGCTCATTTGCTACAGCAGGAATCTCAGTATCACTAAGCCCACACAAATCCTTAAGAATCGCCTCACTAGGTAAGCCATGATAATTTGAGAGATTTTCTGTAGATAAAGTGATGTTTCTCGACTCCAAAACCTTAAACCATGCTTTTATATGTATATCCATATTATTTGCGATAGTTCCGTCGCAATCAAAGATTAATAGTCTGGTTTTTTTGCTTACTGGTAGATACATATTTTTATGCTATAAATTTTAGATATGTGTAAATTATATACAATAAATAAATTTGACATAAGTACTATTTATTAGCACAATATCGTTAATCTAATTTTAGGGCATCTCTAAAAACTCTGTGTATGCAGATTACCTAGGTCAAATTTATCACAACAAGGCAAAAATTGAGGTAAATAGTGCATCTATTACTGAAATTTTCAACGCAGAGGAGGTAAATTTGGACATTAAGATGCGTGCTCATGAGTTATTAGAGGTGCCCTTTATATAAATAAATTGCGAAAAAATACTTATTTGATGACTATAGCAAAAAAACGCAAGAGTAACATTTATATTATCATGAAAAATATTGTTATATCAACACTAATACTAGCAAGTACAGGGCTGTCCCATTAAAATAAATTAATTTTATCAAAATAGCGGTAATTTGATTTAACATACTATTTTTAGTTTAAACCTAGCCGTACAGATAAATGTCAACACTACAGTCAAGAAATGCTTTTATAGAAGAATTTAACAATCTAGAAGATCCAAGAGTAAGCAGAAAAAGAGGCTTTATCCTATAATAGAAATAATATTTCTCGTAGTATGTGCAAATATATGTGGAGCAGAAAGCTATAGAGATTATGAAAGGTTTGGAAATAGTAAACTCTCTACATTAAGACTTAAATTACCATTTTCAAATGGTATACCTTCAAAGTCAACGCTTGCAAGGGTTTTGAGATTAATAGATCCATGTGTTTTGAAATCATGTTTTATGGGATGGATGAGAAGTTTATATGTAGGTATATCAGAAGATATAATTCCAATAGATGGTAAAACCTTACGCGGTAGTCATAATACTGAAGATAAGGCTATACATATGGTTTCAGCATATTCCTGTCAGACCAACTTGGTTATAGGTCCGCAAAGGTTGAAGATAAATCGAATGAAATCACAGCTATACCAAAACTGTTAGATACTATAGATATCAAGGGTTGCACCGTAACAATTGATGCTATGGGTACACAAAAAGCTATAGCTAAAAAAATAATTGATAAGCAGGGAGATTATATTTTAGCTTTGAAGGGCAATCATAAAAATTTAAGTGAAGATATAAAGCTTTTCTTAGATACAGAGCAAGCTAAGCCTAATAATGGTAAGCTTTCATTATTTCACGATATCGATAAAGGACACGGTCGCATAGAAGAAAGAACTTGCTATGTGAGCGATCAAATTGATTGGTTAGTAGATAAAAATAAGTGGTGTGGTCTAAAATCTATAGTTATGATTGAATCAAAAGAACTATAAAAAATAATACAACTCAGAAAGAAGGTATTATTTAACTAGTAAAGAAGCTAACCCTGAGTTTTTAAACCATGCAGTTAGATCACATTGGAGTATTGAGAATAAGCTTCATTGGATTTTAGATGTATCAATGTCTGAGGATGCTTCAAGAGTAAGGAAAGATCATGCTCCTGAAAATTCAGCAATGCTAAGGCACATTGTTTTAAATATGTTACAGCAGACTAAAATAGGTATGAAAGATATAAGTATCAAGGGTTTGAGAAAAATTAGCTGGCTGGTGTGATGCTACTTTAATAAAGATAGTTTCCGCTAGTTTTTAATGGGACAGCCCTGCTAGCAAGTACTTATGGTTATGGGTTTGCAGAGAGTGCTGATATCGATGATATAAACATACAAGAAACCTTAGAAAACCTTGATAAAAACCCTGAAGATCCAACAGAGCTCTCGAGTAAGGATATATTTGAAGAGCAAATAGCAGAAAGTCCAATTTCACAAGATAGATATGATATAGGTCAAGCTATGTTAAAATTTACTGGTTTGAAAAATGTGAAACCACCTTTATTTAATAAGATAGATAATAATGTCTTACTATCAACGGTGTACTTACACAACCACAACTAGAAGCAAAACTAAATAGTTACAAATAAAACCATATTATGATTGATAAGTTTGTTTATGAAAATCAAATAGTTAATGGTGTTGAGTTGTTTTTATTAGTATCTCTAAACCGTCTTAACAAATTTTACTATACAATCAAGCTCATCAATATAAGCTAAAAAATTCTTCATACCTTTCATGGTTATAACATAAGTAGTTTGAGGTTTACCTGCCTTAAAAGACTTCGTACTAGATATATAACCACTATTAATAAGAGATTTAATGTGGGTACTCATGTGACCATCAGTAAGTTCAAGAGTCGCTTTAATGTCTCTAAATGATGCTTTTTTAACAGAATATATATAAGTTATAATTTTAGTTCTAATAGGCTGATGTAGAATATCGTTGAGCATTTCGTCTTGTGGCTTAAAACTTTTTATATAATAGTACTATTTTTTGAATAGCTTTGAAAGCTATATTTTATAAATCTTAAAGCACTCTTCATATTTGAAAGGGTACTAATTTGTAGTGTAGATAGAAACTTACTTCTTATAATAAAACTTATACATGATTGAGAATGCAGCAATGAGTATTATTCCAGAATATACAACTATTCTTTGGTCAGGATCCCATAGCATACCCAATATTACACAAGCATTAAAAAGTATACTTAAACATGGAATGATTGGAAAGGCCCAAGCTTTGAACTTTAAGTCTCCAACTTGCTCTTTGGTTAATGATTTTCTAAAGCATATATGGCATAAGCTGATTATAATCCAAATCATACAACCAACCATACCAGAAGATGATACCACTAGTATAAATAACTTCTCAGCTCCTACAAACTTTGTTACTAAGCAAAAGCATGATAATACTGCTACAAATATCACGCCATAAGCAGGAACTTGATTTTTGTTCACTTTAGCAAATATTCTCGGAGCTTGATTGTCTTTAGCCATTGACCACATAAGTCTTGCACAAGTATAAAAGCATGAATTAATCGCAGATAAACTAGCCGTAAGGATTACTAATTGCATTATAGTGTCTATGTATCTTATATTTACTAGTTGCAATACTGTTACAAAAGGAGTGTTTGAAACACTAGAATCTTTGTAAGGGATAATATACGCTATAATAAAAGTTGAAAATACAAAGAACACCAATATACGGATAGCTACACTTTTGACTGCTTTACGGATATTTTTCTCAGGATCTTTTGTTTCTCCTGCAGCTATACCAACTAATTCAGCACCTTGAAATGTGCAAACTATTATAACTAGGCCAAATAAAAATGCCTTAAAGCCATTAGGAAATAAACCATCCGCATAGAAATTTACTAGACCTACGATTGGCTTATTAGTATGAAAAACACCTGTTACGATGCATATACCTATTATTATAAATAATATAATCGTTAATATTTTTATCCCTGCTAACCAAAATTCAATCTCAGCAAAGACTTTTACGGCACAAAAATTTAGTAAGCTTATGATAACTATAGTAGCTAAGCAGTATTCCCATATACTAATAGAAGGATAGAAGTTATTGCAAATAATACCTGCTGCAACCAAGCTACCAGCCGCCGCAGTTAGCCAGTTTACTAGATATAACCATCCTGTAAGAAATCCTGAATACGGCGATATAAATCTAGTAGCATAAGCTTGAAAAGAACCACTAATAGGCATTTCTATAGCCATCTCAGCTAGGCTTACCATAACTAACATCATGATGATACCACCTATTAAAAATCCTAGAACTGTTCCAAATGCTCCTACAGAATGCAAGATACTTCCTACACCTAAGAAGAAGCTGGCAGATATAGTCCCACCTAGTGATATCATTACTATATGACGTGATAAAATGTCTCTTTTTAGTTTGTTTTTTTGTTCCATGAATTGTTTTGTTTAAGGCTTAATCATGATTTAGATTATTGCATGATTTATTAGATATTAGCAATAAATTCAGATCAAAATCTGCATCTATTTTAAAGCTAAATAAGTATCTAAAACAAAATACTTCTTTGATTTAGGTCTCTTTGGTATATTATCTATAAATAACTCTCTCACTAAACCAAACAGAAATCATTATGAAAAAATCCTCCCTTTAGCTATATTAGCAAGTATTGCTACCTCATGCTCAACTATCAATCATTCTGTAACTACAACTGATTCATTGATAAATCCTTATAATCTTAATTATGATGAAAATGAGTCCAAAGCAGATAAACTTTTAGCCCAAATGACTTTAGAAGAGAAAATAGGGCAGTTAAATCTTCCGGATGCTGGTCAAGTAACTACAGGTCTTGGCAAAAAGGGCGATATCTATGATCTTATCAAACAGGGTAAAGTTGGCGGGGTGTTTAACCTCACATCAGCAAAAGATATTCATAAAGCTCAAAAAATAGCTGTTGAGCAAAGTAGACTTCATATTCCTCTTTTAGTTGGTATGGATATTATCCATGGTTATAAGACAATATTCCCAATCCCACTTGGGTTATCTACAAGTTGGGATCCTGATATGATTGAGCAAACTGCTCGTGTTGCAGCTATTGAAGCTAGTACTGTTGGCATAAACTGGGCATTTTCACCAATGGTTGATATCGCTCGTGATCCTCGTTGGGGTCGAATTGCTGAAAGTAGTGGCGAAGATACATATCTTGGTTCGCAAGTAGCAGCTTCTATGGTTAAAGGTTATCAATTGGATGACTTGGCGAAAGAGCACACTCTACTAACAAGCGTAAAACACTTTGCTTTATATGGAGCAGCAGAAGCAGGGCGTGACTACAACACAGTAGATATGAGTAAAGTAAGAATGTATAACGAATATTTACCACCTTATAAAGCAGCGATTGATGCTGGAGCTGGTACTGTTATGGCATCATTTAATGATATAAATGGTGTACCTGCAACTGCTAACAAATGGCTAATGACTGATGTACTTCGTGATCAATTGGGATTTGAGGGTTTTGTGGTTACAGATTACACAGGTATTCCAGAGATGATAAATCATGGTATAGGTAAGGATCTTCAAGCCGTATCAGCGGCAGCTTTAAATGCTGGTATAGATATGGATATGGTTGGAAATGGTTTCTTGACTACATTAGAAAAATCTCTAAAAGAAGGTAAAGTAACTATCCAAGAGATCAACCAAGCTGTTAAGAGAATACTTATCGCAAAATTTGAATTAGGACTTTTTGATAATCCATATAAAGATAGCAATCCTGAAGAAGCTAAAAAAGTAGTATTCTCAACAGAACACAGAAATTTTGCACGCAAAGTAAGTGCAGACTCAATGGTACTCCTTAAAAACCAAGATAATTTATTACCACTCAAAAAATCTAGTACGATAGCCTTAATCGGTCCATTAGCTGATACTGCGAATAATATGGCTGGTACTTGGAGTGTGACAGCAGACCAAGATAAATCTATACCTCTACTAGAAGGCTTAAAAGAAGTTGCTGGAGATAAAGCTCAGATTTTATACGCTAAAGGTAGTAATTTGTCCTATAGTAAGCAATTTGAAAAAGATGCTACAATGTTTGGCAAAACCCTTCATCGAGATAACCGTAGCTCAAAAGAACTTCTTGATGAAGCATTAAAAATAGCAAATAAATCAGATGTGATTGTAGCTGCTTTAGGCGAATCAGCTGAGATGAGTGGCGAAAGCACAAGCCGTACAAGTATAGATATCCCGAAAACTCAAAGAGATTTATTAAAAGCTTTGCTAAAAACTGGTAAGCCTGTGGTTTTAGTACTATTTAATGGTCGACCGTTAACACTTACAGAAGAAAGTAAAACTGTACCAGCAATCTTAGATGTATGGTTTCCTGGTAGTGAAGCAGGTTTAGCTATAGGAGATGTACTATTTGGCAATGTAAATCCTTCTGGTAAGCTTACAGCATCATTCCCTCGCAAGGTTGGGCAGATTCCTATCTACTACAGCCATAAAAACACAGGCAGACCATTAGAAAAAGACGATTGTAAATTTGAAAAGTTCCATTCAAACTACATGGATACTTGTAATACTCCATTATATCCGTTTGGGTTTGGTCTAAGTTATACCTCTTTTGATATTACAAAACCACAACAAGATAAAGATATAATTAGAGAGGGTGACAAGCTAAATATCAAAGTGAATATCACAAATACAGGCAATTATGATGGAGCTGATGTTTTACAGCTTTATATACACCAAAAAGTTCGTTCTATTACACCACCCGTTAAAGAGCTTAAGAAGTTCAAAAAGTATTCTTGAAAAAAGTTGAGACTAAAACTGTTGAATTTACTTTAGATATTGATGATTTGAAGTTTTATAATAATGATTTAAAATACACTTATGAAGCAGGGGAATTTGAATATTTTATAGCTGATAGCTCAGATGGAAAATTCACGAATACATTTACTGTCAAATAAAATAATAAAATTTACTTTTTTCTCTTTTTATACATTCTGCTATGAAATTACACTATTTTTTAAAATTCAGTTTTGTGGATAAAATCACTCCTTACCCATTCTGTTGATAAGTCTATGTAACGCTTTATTATCAATGCTCACAGGATATTAAAGCAGGTGTTTATTCATGATTAAAAAGATAGGTGTCAAGTCAACACTTTTCTATATAAGAATTTCTTATATCGAAATAATCCCAGTATTTACAACATAGAGAGTATTTTGAGCTGTTTTGCAAGACTACTTTTATTTTTTTTAGCGTATAAGATATCTCGTAGATCATTTGATGATGATTTTGTACTAGAAGATATGCTCCTTACTAGTACTTTTTATACGAAATTTTTATAAATTTTAAAAAAAAGAAAGTTTTAAATAGGTAAATATATGCAAATCAAACAACAATATATGATGAGTTATAGTAAGCCTATTCATGTTCGTAACTTTATACTGTAAGGAGAAATACAATGTCAAGAAAGTACTGTGTAATCAAGGAAAATCAAAGAATGAGAACGCTATTATCTATAATAAAATCTCACTATAACTCTGATAATAAAGACTCTCTACAAGAAGTCAATTTGGGTCATGTCCTAAACAATATCGATAATTCAGATATTAGAACTGTAGTTAAAAATGCTTGGCATGATCTACAAATAACTATTGGTACTGAAATCAGACTTTTAGAGAATAATTGTAAAAAAAGCTTTATAAATAGACTTTACAAAAAAACTAATGATTTGAACTTTATGGTGACTAGGGTAGATAATAATGCAGATTCTGTAAAAATTCCGCATTTGAAATCTCTAACTCACAAATAGAAGTAAAATATATAAATATCTAGTCTTTAAATATATCAATCTAATCCCTTAATTAACTAAATAAACGCAAGAAAAGTGGCATTTTGTCACAATCCCTTGTTTGTTCACACTTATATACACATTCGCATAATATATATTATGTTAAATTATATGTAAGCCTTAAGATTAGTGGCTTTGAGCTGTGTACAACTCTACTCTCATAATTATTTTGTTATGTGATTTATATACTTTGAAGTTTAGTTACTGCTGCTAAACTGCCTGGAAGGAATTTATATTTATTTAATTCAGATATTTCTACTAACTTAAGTTTTTGATTTTCTTTTGGTACTGCGATGTTTTCCCCACAATCTTTCAATTTATTTGCAATAAAAAATTCAACGAATACCTCAATACCATCGTTATTAACATAATGATTAGTATCAAATCGTCGTATATTTTCAATTAAAAGCCCTATTTCTTCATAAACCTCTCTAATTACACATTGCTCAAATGTCTCATTATTCTCAACTTTACCACCTAGAAACTCCCAGTAGCCACTATAGCTTTGATGCTTTTGTCTTTGGGTAATATAGACTTTAGATTGGTTATCATCTAAAATGATTGCCACAGAGGCATTTATTTGTGCCATTTTTTATAAAAAATACATAGGTTATTACTAGATAATATGTTTCAAAATCATAAAAGTGAAGTTTTATTAGCAACTCCCTTGATAAAAAATGATGCTATATTTACAAAATCAGTCATATATTTATGCCAAAATGATAGGCATGGAGCTATGGGCCTAATCATTAATAAACCCTTGACTGGAGAAAGTTTAAGAGATGTTTTTGATGAGCTTTCTATCACTCATTCAAACACTTTTGATGAGGTACTCAATCACCCTCTTTATATGGGTGGCCCAATTAGCCCGAATAAAATCCTTATACTCCATACAACTAACGGCAGAAACTATGAGTCAACTATAAAGCTTGATGCTGGACTAGCTTTGACAGCTTCTATGGACATTTTAGAAGATTTAGCTAATAACATACTACCAGAGTACTTTTTGCCCGTTGTAGGCTATAGTTGTTGGACAGCTGAGCAGTTAAGTGAAGAAATAAAATCAATGACTGGGTCGTAACTACAAAACTTAATAAAAAATCTTATTTAACTACGAAAATAACACAAAGTGGCAACAGCATCTCGAACACTCAGGCTATGCTATGCAAAAATTTGATACATTATTTGACAACATAGGACACTGCTAATGTTTAAAGCTCTCTTAGGGATAGATTATGGTCGTGCTCGAATTGGTATAGCAAGTGGTCAAATGATTACGAAAACAGCAAGCCCTGTAGGCACAGTAGAGGCTTTTGATGGTGTGCCTAACTGGATAGAGCTAGATAAGGTTATGAAACGCTGGAATCCTTCTGACATAATCATTGGACTACCATTAGATACTAAAGATTTAGATACTGATATCACTCGTGATGCCCGCAAATTTGCAATAGAAATTGAGGAAAGGTATAAAAAACCTGTTCATCTCATTAATGAAGCATATTCAACTCGTGAAGCTAGATGGCGATTAGAGAGCGTAAAAGACAAAAAAAGTAAGTCATATCAAGGTCGATGCAATCGCTGCTTGTGTAATTCTTGAAACTTGGATGTCTGAAAACTAGATATTTTAGTCATTTTCGCATAAAATTAGTGTATATATTTTCCATAAATTTAATCAAACTAGGCTTATATCAGCTATGAACGAATATAATTTCACACAAATAGAAAAAAATGCTCAAGATTTTTGGGTAAAAAATGATAGTTTTAAAGCTGTCGCAGACAAATCAAAAGAAAAGTTTTATTGCCTTGCAATGCTACCATATCCTAGTGGTACGCTACATATGGGGCATGTGCGAAACTATACAATTGGTGATGTAATTGCTCGCTACCAAAAGATGCAAGGTAAGAATGTACTTCATCCTATGGGCTGGGATGCTTTTGGTTTACCTGCTGAAAATGCTGCGATTAAGCATAAAAGATCTCCGCATGAATGGACACACAGCAATATTGCTCAGATGAAATCACAGTTAAGTACTCTTGGTTTTAGTTTTGATTGGTCACGCGAGATTGCTACTTGTGATGAAGATTATTACAAGTGGGAACAGTGGTTCTTTATCCAACTTTATAAGAAAGGATTGGCTTATCGTAAAAATTCGGTTGTAAACTGGGATCCTGTGGATCAGACTGTTTTAGCTAATGAACAAGTTGTCGATGGTCGCGGCTGGAGATCAGGGGCTTTAGTTGAGAAAAAGAGATTCCACAATGGTTCTTGAAAATTACAGACTATGCTGATGAGCTACTAATGACATCAATAAATTAGCTGAATGGCCAGAAGCTGTCAAGACAATGCAGACAAATTGGATCGGTAAGTCAAAAGGCTTAACTATTAAATTCATAGTGAAAGAAAGCCTTGAAATTATTGAGGTTTCTACTACTCGACCAGACACACTTATGGGTGTAAGCTACCTAGCAATTGCTCCTGAACACCCTCTAGCTTTAGAGGCTGCGAAGAATAATTCTGAGCTTGCTGAGTTTATTGAAAACTGTAAAAAATCTTCGACTATGGAAGCAGATTTAGCTACTCAAGAAAAGAGTGGTTTTGAGGACCGATATAAAAGTTATCCACCCTATTTCTAGTGAAGAAGTAAATATCTGGGTAGCAAATTTTGTATTGATGAGCTACGGTACTGGAGCAGTAATGTGTGCCTGCTCATGATCAAAGAGATTGGGAATTTGCTAAAAAATACGGCATTTCAATCAAGCAAGTAATTGAATCAAATGACAAAAAAACAAAAAGTAAATTTAGAAAAAGAGGCTTTTACAGAAAAAGGTATTTTGATTAATTCTGGTGAATTTGATGGTCTAAACTTCAAGAAAGCTTATCAAGCGATAAAGAAAAAGATTTATGATGATCAAAAAGGTGTAGAGACTACCAATTTCAGAATCCGCGACTGGGGTATTTCTCGCCAAAGATACTGGGGTTGCCCTATTCCTATGGTGCATTGCGATAGTTGCGGCGTTGTTCCAGAGAAAGAAGAGAACTTACCCGTTAAGTTACCTATAGATGTGACTTTGACAGCTGCAGGCTCTCCTTTAAAAGATATGCCTAGTTTTCTTGATGTGGATTGTCCTAGTTGCGGTGCAAAAGCAAAAAGAGAAACTGATACTTTTGATACATTCTTTGAATCATCTTGGTACTATGCTCGTTATACTTGCCCTACTGCTCATAAAATGCTTGATGATGAAGCTAACTACTGGTTATCTGTAGATAAATATATAGGTGGTATTGAGCATGCTATTATGCACCTTTTATATGCAAGGTTTTTCCATAAACTAATGCGTGATGAAGGCTTAGTTACATCTGATGAACCATTTATAGACTTACTTACTCAAGGCATGGTCTTAAAAGATGGTGCTAAGATGTCTAAATCAAAAGGTAACACTGTCGACCCACAAATCCTTATAGATAAATACGGGGCAGATACTGTAAGGCTTTTTAGTATGTTTGCAGCTCCTCCTGAGCAATCTCTTGAGTGGTCAGATACTGGTGTCGAAGGTGCTTATAAGTTCTTGCGTAAAGTATTTAACTACTCTCAAGCGAATAAAGATGCTATTTCAAGCACTAAGGTTGCAAATAATTTATCTAAAGCAGATAAAAAGGCGCGTTTTGAAATCCACACGGTATTAAAGCAAGCAATCTTTGATTTTGATAAGAGCCAGTTTAATA
The DNA here is from genome assembly GCA_038141505.1 of Francisella sp. GTDB lineage: Bacteria > Pseudomonadota > Gammaproteobacteria > Francisellales > Francisellaceae > Francisella. The sequence continues at coordinate 13,826 of JAYQIE010000022.1, forward strand.
CCGTAGTATCTGCTTGTATGAAGATACTTAACACGCTAAATGATTTTGAAAATCTGAGTGATAAAGTAAAATCAGAAGGTTTTAGTATCTTGTTGAGAATATTGTCTCCATTTGCTCCGCATTTATGTCATAGTTTATGGCAAGAGCTTGGTTTAGGCGATGATATCTTAAATGCAAGCTTCCCTACTTTAGATAAAAATGCTTTACAAAAAGATGATTTTTTACTTGTAGTGCAGATTAATGGTAAGCTAAAAGCTAAGCTTGAATTAGATGCTAGTCTTTCTAAAGAAGAGATTCAATCACAAGTAATGGCTGATAGTCAAGTTGTAGACTTTATTAATAACAAAGAGATTGTTAAAGTGATCTATGTCCCTCAAAAACTTATAAACATAGTGGTTAAATAATATGGTTATGAAAAAATACTTTGTTTTAGTATTTACTTTAATGCTAGTTGCCTGTGGTTTTCATCCTCGTGGAGTGATGATTGATGGTGATGCTGGTAATTTTGGTAGTATTATGGGTACTAAATTCTTTATTAAAGATAATAATTTCAGCAGTTATGCTAATGAATTACGCAGAAGTTTGATTTCTTATAAAGCAAATGTTGTAAATGATGATAAAGATGCTGATTATATTATAAATCTTCAAAATGTAGCAAAAAGCTCACAAATGACAAGTGTAGTTGGTGGAGCATCTAACAATACTTACCAATTGAAACTTACTGTAGCTTACAACATCGTACGACCAGATGTAGAAGAACCTGTAATTCCTAACAAAACTTTAAGTACTCAACAATTCTGGCAATCTAACGCCGGTGTAGTGTTATCTCAAAGTAATGAAGCTAATAGACAGTATGATTATTTACAAACTCAGCTTATTAACAATATGCTAAATCAAGTTGCAGCTTTACTACCAGCTAAAGATAATTCTACAAATAGTAATAAATCTTCATCCACAAGTAAATCTAAGAAAAAACTGACTCAACAACTACATCTGCAGAAAATGTAGCAAAAGAATCTTCTACTGAAGATAATTCTTAAACCAAAAAATCTTTCTATATAAAATTAATTAAGGGATAAAATCTATGCTAGAAAATTTAAAATCATTCTATCTTGAGATGATTCAACACCACGAACTTGCTGTTATATTAAGCTTCTCCACTATTTTTTTAATAGTGCTATTTATATCTTAGGTTATGCGTCTAACACTTAATAGATACCTAGTAAAAATAGTAAAAGCTATACTTAAGCAAATCACAATCAAATTTAGCTCAAACACTAGCTAAACACCATGTATTCAAACGACTCTCTCATATTGCCCCAGGTATATTTATTTTCCTAGCAATGAGCTTTGCAATATACCCGGATCATCACTGGACTGTAAGCCTAGTAATGGCTATTCAGCTTATTGCTCAGATTTATATAATAATAGCAATCATTTGGTTTTTAGTGGCATTTGTTGATGCGATGTTTGGTTATTTTCAGACTCTAGCTTATTTTAAAAATCACTCTTTAAAGAGTTATGCTCAAATTATCAAAATCATATTATTTTTTATAGCATTTGTGTTGGTAGTATCGCTATTACTTAATAAATCCCCTATTGCATTTCTAACAGGTTTAGGTGCTTTGTCTGCTGTACTAATGTTAGTATTTAAAGATACTATTTTAGGATTTGTTACTAATATTCAAGTAGCTGCTCTTGATTTGATCCGTGTAGGTGATTGGATTACTATACCATCAGCTGGTGTAGATGGTGATGTGATGGATGTGTCTATCAATACTGTTAAAATTCGTAATTTTGATAAAACAATATCAACCCTACCAACTTATACTTTGATTAACAATAGTGTACAAAACTGGCGTGGAATGCAAGAAACTGGTGGTCGTAGAATAAAACGTTCTATTAGTATAGATATAAGTACCATAAAATTTTGTGATGATGATCTTATTACAAAACTAAAAAATGAAGAATATTTAAAAGATTTTAATTTTACTGATAAGACTACAAATATAACTTTATTTAGAGCTTATATGGAAAATTATCTTCGTCAACACCCAAAGATTCATTTAGGGCTAACTTTCTTAATCAGAGAGCTACAACCTACGGAGACAGGTCTACCAGTAGAGCTATATATCTTCACAAATGACACTAATTGGGTAAATTATGAAAAAATTCAAGCAGATATTTTTGATTTTGCTTTTTGCAAGTCTGCCGATGTTTGATTTAAGAGCTTTTCAAGCTATTAGTGGAAGAATCAATCACTAATCTTTACCATATTTCTAAATTTTCAATTGATATAATATCATCCAATAAGATTATCAAATTTAAATTATAAAAATCAATGCCTAATTTTCGGCGATGCTATTTTTTTTAATGGGTATAATTAATTTCAAAGAACTATTTTGGTACAAATGTGATTTCAAAAAATGATAAAGAAATATATTATCAGGCATTGTTAAATAAAGATCCTAAATTTGAAGGAACTTTTTTGTTGGTGTGAAAACAACAGGAGTCTTTTGTCGACCGACCTGCCCCGCTAGAAAACCAAAGTTTATTAATTGTGAATTTTTTAGATCTGCTAAAGAAGCTATGTTAGCTTGTTTTAGAGCATGTCAACGCTGCCGACCTCTTTCGCATCCCAATCAAGTCTCACCAATTATTAAAAAACTTGTGGAAGCCGTGGAGGCTAATCCTGAGAAACGCTGGAAAGATAAAGACTTTAACGAATTATCTATTGATGCATCAACAGCAAGACGCCAATTTAAAAAACGATTTGGTATGACCTTTGTAGAATATGCACGAGCAAGAAGGATGGGGTTGGCTATGAAGCATATTAGAAAAGGGAATTTAGTAATAGATGCTCAACTCTCCTCAGGTTATGAATCTGGAAGCGGATTTCGTGATGCATTTTCAAGAATCATGGGTGCAGCACCAACAAAATCTGACTGTTGTATATTAAATGTTGCTTGGCTAGATACAGAATTAGGACCTATGATTTGTATTGCTGATAATGATGGCGTGTACCTATTAGAGTTTGTTGATCGCCGTGGATTAGAGCTTGAAGTCGAGCGTCTTAGGAAAAGCTAAGCGCTGCTATAATTCCTGGAGAGACATCCATTACCAAACAATTGAGGCTTGAACTTGAACAATACTTTAAAGGCATAGACATGATATTTAAATCCCCACTCATTTAATTGGTACTGTATTTCAAAAAGAAGTCTGGGAAACCCTCAAAACAATTCCAATAGGAGAAACACAATCTTATGCAGATCTTGCAAAAAAGTGTTAATAAACCAACAGCATATAGAGCTGTTGCTCAAGCAAACGGTGCTAATCAATTATCTCTTATAATTCCTTGTCATCGAATTATAAATAGTAATGGTGATTTAGGCGGTTATGGTGGAGGTACTATACGAAAGCAATGGCTTATAAATCATGAAAAAAATCACTCTAAATAAGGACAATTCTATGCAACAATTAAAACAAGAAAAAATGAAAAATTTCTTAAGAAAAATTATATAACATTATCTGAACTTGCTAAAAAGTGTAATGTTGATGAGGTAGATATTTATAAATTAGAAACGGCACAATGTATTCCAGGAAGTTCTTATGAGGTACGTACTACCGACATGTTTTCTAGCCCTGTTGCGGAAGATCATATTGCTTCAACTAGAATAAAATATTATCACCCATCAATTATAAAATATACGGAAGAAGCACTTGCTTTATCTGAATTTAATGACTTAACAGAAATAGCTCAACAGCTGAAAATTAATTTTAGCACCCAGTTAGAGAAAGAGTTTAAAGGTATAAAGACTCCAGGATGCCAAAATTTTGATCAAGCATGGGGATACTGGATTAATGGAACTTGGGGAATTTGCTTAAAAGAATTAAATGTTGAATATATGGCTAAGAAAGAGTTATCTCGATTAGCAATTACTAAATTAATGAAGTATGAACCAACTACTATAACTAAGAATGATAAAATAAAGCTTATTGATGCTGTTAATACTTATATATCTGCTTCGGGACTGTAAATAATTCTGTGTCAAATTGATATAATTAATTTGATAACAGAAGGAATTACAAAAATGAAATTAGAAATAGATGTAGCAGAATTTGCAGCACAATTAAAGGCTGGCAAAGGTATAGGCGGTAAAGATGGAGCCTTAACACCATTAATAAAGCAACTCACAGAGATGGCTTTACAAGCAGAATTAGAGACCCATTTAGCTCAAGATCTAGAGCAAAATCGCAAAAATGGAGTTACTAGTAAAACGATGAAATCTTCTGATGGAGAATTTCAACTAGATACACCTAGAGACAGAAACAGTAGCTTTGAGCCAGAGATAGTTAAAAAACATCAAACCCATATGAGCGATGAATTAGAAAATAAGATGCTCTCATTATTTGCCTTAGGCAATAGTTATTCACAGATAGCTGATCACATTGAAGATATGTATGGAGTTCATTTTTCAAAACCCGCTATTACAGCTGTAACCGATAAACTTATACCTAAGTTAGAAGAATGGAAAAAGAGACCTCTCAATGAGATATATCCATTTATATACTTAGATGCTATTCACTATAAAGTTAGAGAAGAAGGACGCTATATATCAAAAGCATTCTATACTGTTTTAGGAGTTAATTTAGAAGGCAAAAAAGAAGTGTTAGGACTGTATCTCAATGATAGTGAGGGTTCTAGGTTTTGGATGCAAGTATTAACTGACCTACAAAACAGAGGTGTTAAGGATATTCTGATAGCATCTGTTGATGGTCTTAAAGGCTTTCCTGAGGCTATTAATGCGATATTTCCAGATACTGAGGTTCAGTTATGTATTGTCCATCAAATACGCAACAGTCTTAAATATGTAGGCTCTAATAATCAGAAACAATTTGCTAAAGATTTGGTAATACCGGTAATACTCCCATTTTTAATGTCACTTAGAAGTGTACACTTATTAAATAGCTTTATTAGCTACCATTCTAGGAGGAAAACCTCCTAAAGCCATATGTGGTCTAATATTGTTGTAATCCCATAACCACCTAGTAGATTGTAACCTAATATCATCTAAACTATCAAATAAATTTTGCTCTAATAGTTCATATCTCATAGTCCTATTAAATCTCTCAACATAGCCATTTTGTTGAGGGTTTCCAGGTTGAATATACCATAGTTGTATCTTATTTCTTTTTAGCCCACAACTTTAAGCTATTGCTTATATATTCAGGACCATTATCACACCTGATTGCTATAGGCTTACCCCTTTGATTTATTAACCTTTTTAAAGTCTTTTCAACTCGATATGATGGTAATGAAAAGTCAATCTCACAATCTAAGCCTTCTCTATTATAGTCATCTATAATATTTAATAGCCTATACTTTTTTACCACTAGATAAATTATCGTGCATAAAATCCATAGACCATATTTGGTTTGTTCTAGTAGCTTCAGTTAATGGTTTTGGCTTATCTCTTTTAATTCTTTTTTTTAGGCTTTATTCGTAAGTTTAAACACAAATCACAATATATTCGATATACTCGTTTATGATTAAACCTCTTACCCAATACATTTCTTATATGCAGAAAGCATAGCTTAAAACCCCAGTTGCGATGAGCCTGTGTAAGCTCAATTAACTTATTTGCTATATACTCATTATCATCACTATTTTTAGGGCTATAGTAGTATGCTGTTTCACTTATGCAAAAAACTTTACAGCTCCTTTTGACACTGATTTTCTTAGCTTTCACTGTCTGTAAAGCCATCTTCTTTCGCTCAGATGGCTTTACCACTTTTTTGTCATCGCTTCCTTTAAAATATCATGATCTAACTGTAAATCAGCATACATACGCTTAAGTCTACTATTTTGGGCTTCAAGCTCTTTAACTTTTGTTAGCATTGAAACATCCATACCACTGTATTTCTCACGCCATTTATAAAATGTTGAGCTACTTATACCATATTTGCGACACAAATCAGATACGATAATGCCGCTCTCTGATTCCTTTAAAATATTTACTATTTGACTATCTGTATATCGTTTTTGTTTCATTTGTAATACCTCTCATTTATTTGTATATTTTTGTACACTTCTAAATGCTATTATTTTTAGGGGGTATTACCATACGGCTTATAAATTATACCAAATTAGTAAAGTATGTTAAAATCAGAATTCAAACTTGCTACCATAAATAGGTGTTTAAATGTTATTTGTTTTATTGATATCTATAATTACTCTTATAGCCTTACAGATAAAAGGCTATAGTTTTAATTTTAGAACCATATTGTCTATGATTCTTGGTATTATCGTAGGTATTGCTTACAATGCTATGGAAATTCATAGCGATGGGTTTATACAAACTAGTGATATCCTTGGTAACGGTTATATATCATTACTTAAGATGCTAATTATACCTATTGTTTTAACTTCTATTATACATTCAATAGTAAATCTAAAAAATCATACTGGTTCTTATGTCATAAAGATGGCATACAAAACAGTAGTGATATTGCTTGTGCTTACAGCTGTTAGTGCTGTTATAGGATCTGTTGTTGCGATACTTATGCATACTGGTAGTGGTATAGATATAGCATCTATCTCTGGTAAAGTCACAAAAGATATGAAAACTTCAAGTATATCTGATACTATTCTTGGCTTTTTACCTGATAATTTATTTCATCAAATGGATAGTGATAATGTAATGGCTGTCGTAGTTTTTGCTATATTGCTAGGGTTTGCAATGCTTATTGCTCATCGTGAAAACAAAGAACTTGCAGCCCCATTTATTAGTTTTATAGATTCTATATTTTTTGTAATTAAAAAACTTGCAAAAATTGTTATAGCTACTACTCCTTATGGCATACTTGGTCTAATGATTCAGATGACTATTGAACTAGATAGTAGCAGTATATCAGCTGTATTATACTTCATTTTAACCTGCTATATAGCAATGACTTTAGTACTAATTATGCACATAGTGTTGCTAGTATTATTTAAAACTAATTTGATTAAATTTTATAAAAGTATTTGGAGTGCAATGTTAGTTGCTATAACTTCAAGATCAAGTATGGGTACTTTACCATTATCTATAGGTGGGTTAAATAAATACGGAACTTCTGAAGCTGTTGCTACATTTGCACCTACTATGGGGACTACTTTAGGGATGAATGGCTGTGCTGGCGTATTTCCAGCTGTATTGGCTATTATGGCTATGAATGCTACTGGTGTAGATATTACATTCTCTACTGTAATACTTATATCACTAATTTGCATGCTATCTTCTTTAGGTGTAGCTGGAATACCTGGTACAGCATTTGTAGCTGCTGGCGTAGTGTTTTCGTACTTTGGATTACCTTTGGCAGTTAATCGCTCTTATTATTGGTGTTGATACAATTATTGATAGCTTTAGAACCCCATTAAATATTCATGGAACAATGGTTACAGCTGTTATCGTTGATAAAACTACAAAATAGTAACTTCAGATAGCAAACTAACCAACAAAAATATCTTTCATCGGTCTGATATATTCGAAATTTTCATATTCAACACCTACAAAATACAAACCTTGTGGTCTTGCTGTCTTTGCTGCAATAGTCCTATCTTTTGCATCGAGTAACTCTTTTATCCATTCAGGTGATTTTTGACCTAAGCCAATATTAACTAAAGAGCCTACAAGATTTCGTATCATATGATGCAAAAAAGCATTACCTTGAACTTCAAATATGATAAAACTACCATGCTTAGTAAACTCTGCCTTTTGATAGTTCTAAATGGTGTATTGGCTTGGCATTGTGATGATCTAAATGAAGTAAAATCTTGCTTACCTAGTAAGTATTTAGCTGCTTGATTCATCTTGTCTATATCCAACGTGCTCTATTCTCCCACAAACTATGCTTTGCAAATATTGGTGAGCTGACTTGAGCATTGTAAATCACATAGTTATAAGTTCGGCTAATTGCTGCAAAACGAGAATTAAAATCATTAGGCACTTCTTGGATATCTATGATTTTTATATCGTTAGGTAATATTGCATTTAGTCCTCTCTTCCAAGCCATTAATGATCTATCTGCATCTGATACAAAATTAGCTATCTGAGAGGTAGCATGCACCCCAGAATCAGTCCTTCCAGCACACACAACCTCAACTTTATGATTGGCTACTTTTGATAGTGCTTTTTCGACTTCTGACTGCACACTCGGAAAGCTGGTTTGGCGTTGCCAACCATTGTAGTTTTCACCGAAGTATTCTGTTGTAGTAGATAGTTTTTCATGAGACTACCCTAAAAACTTCACAACTCTAGCATGCAAAACTTCCATTTCTTTTGGAATCAATTTTGAAAAGTTTATAAATCCATGCACCAAACTATCAAAATGATAATGCTGTACTTCAACATTATGCCTAATAAGTCTCTCAGCAAAAAGTAAGCCCTCATCTTTGAGTGGATCATAACCTGCTGTCATCACTAATGTACGAGGCATACTCTCAAGATCTTTTATATAAAAAGGCGATATCTCAGGAGAACGTTTATCCATATCTTCTGTACATATAGTTCAGAGTACCATGCTGTTTTAGCTTTCGTTAGGATATAACCACTCTCAAAATCTTCCAATGACTTTGTAGCCATGTGTGATAAATCTACCGACGGATAAGGATTATATTATTTGCGATTTTGATATTATCTTTCTTATGAAGATTATGAGTGGCGAGTATGCTCAGATTAGCACCTGCACTATCCCCCATTAGCGTATAGCCTTTTGTAGATATATTATACTTCTCTGAATTTGTATAAAATACTCTGCGACAAATTCCACATCATTTAAACCTGCTAGGAATTTATGCTCAGGGAGCAAGTCTATAATCTACTGCAAATACAGCTCGGTTAGTAGTTAAAGCAATTTTTCTACAAAAGCATCAAATGACTCAAGCGTAAAGATACAAATCCACCACCATGAGAAAAGACTATAGCTTCAAGCTTTTCATCTACATTTGGATTAAATACTCTTACGCTTATACTATGCCCATCAAGATGCTCAATAGTTATATCTTTAACTTCTTGAATATCAACTTTTGGATAGCTATATAAATTTAAGGATGCAGCTGCTTTTCGCGTTAAGTCGATATCTCTTATACTACCTTGGCGGTCATATTTACTTATAAAAGTAAGCAAATCTTGTAGTTTAGCTGGGATAGTTTTTATGCCACCATAAAGATCTGGAACTTTTTTTAAGTATTTCAGCTTTACGAGCATTTTTAGTTTTAGAATTACCTTTTGCTATGGTTTTTAACCAAGCTTTTTTGTTTGGTGGTAGTGTATCTAAAGGTGTAGATAAATAACTAGCAATACCTAGCTCATTGCAATCATTTTCAGCATAGAATGATAGGTTATTTACCATCCATGTTACTAGAGTTTCAGCTTTTGAGTTGTTTGTTTGTCTAATCTCTAAGACATTATATTCATTTTTTACATCATAAGACCAAGGTACATAGTCAACTACAAAGTTACAGCCTATGTAATTAAGTCCAGCCTCACGAGCTAATGCAAACTCAGGAAATGCTGTCATACCAATCACACCACCACCCATACTTTGAAAGCATTTAGCATCCATAATAGTTGGGAATTGTGGACCTTCTGATGCAGACATAACTTTGCTTAAAATGTATTGGAAAATTAAAGCTCGCCTTTCGCTCCCTGATTTCTTCAGCGATACTCTCTGTAATAGGCTTTGATAATGATACATAGTTTAAAAGACCATCTTCACAAAAAGTAAAATCACGCAGAGATTTGGTTCTATCTATAAACTGGTATGGGATAACCATATCACCAGGTTTTAGCTCTTCGCGTAAACTTCTCACAGAAGATAGTGCTATTATAGATGTTGCACCATGTTTTTTTAGTGCATAAATATTTGCTTTATAATTTATATTATGCGGGAGAATATTTTGCTCAAGCCCAGTTCTATTTAAAAACAAAGCTTCTTGACCATCAATTTTCACTTTAAACAATCCATTTGAACAAAGTCCAAAAGGTGTCTCTCGCGATAGTTCTTCTACTATCTCAAAACTATCAAATGATTCAAATCCACTACTACCAACTATTGCCCACATTTTTTATAGCCTTATTTAAAATTTACTTCTAGTATTTTATTTTCTTTACAGAAAAGCTCTATATAAAACTCATCTCCTTGATTAATAACACCAACACCCTTAGGAGTACCTGTCATCAACAAATCATTTTCACATATTGAGATAGCATTATCTTTTAGAAAATCTACAATCTCTTTAGGCTTATAAATCATTAGCTCATAACCACCTTCTTGAATAAGATTGCCATTTTTATAAGCTTTAAAATGTAAATTAGATATATCGTTAGTTTCAATACTCACAAAGTCACTGATTACAGCACTACCATCAAAACTTTTTGCAAGCTCCCAAGGTAGTTGCTTAGCTTTTAGCTTTGATTGTAAATCTCTATCTGTAACATCCAAGCCTACACCTACTGCTTTTACATTAGAATCATTATCAAATGCTAATACAATCTCACATTCATAATGCAGCTCACGGTTTTCTAACAATTTTAATGAGCTAGAAATACTAGATTTTGGCTTGATAAAAATTACCGGATTAGTTGGAGTTTCATTGTTTAGCTCTTTGATATGCTCAACATAATTTCTACCAACACAAATAACTTTTGATTTTGTAGTGTCTAGTTTCATTTTGCTTCTCCAAAAATCTTTTTAAACTACCCAACCTTGCAAGCAAGCCACCCCTTCGTACCAACGGGGGAATAACCAAGTCATACAATATCCGTTAAATATAAAATACATAGAAGTTTTAAGTTTTAACTTATAATTCTAGTACTTGATACAAAAACTCACTTTTAAGAGTATGGTAAATTCCCCTTCAAATTCTTGAAGGGGTGGCAGTCGTTAGACTGACGGGGTAGTATTTTTATTTACAACTTAAAATCTTCGCCTAGATAAACTTTACGCACAGTTTCATCTGCCAGCACTTCAGCAGGTGTACCAGAAGCAAGCATATTACCCGCATTTACAATATATGCTCTCTCACAAATATCTAAAGTCTCACGAACATTGTGATCGGTAATAAGTACACCAATACCGCGATCTTTTAAGTGACGAACTACTTCTTTTATCTCTATCACAGATACCGGGTCGACACCCGCAAATGGTTCATCAAGAAGAATAAACTTAGGATCCATAGCTAAAGCTCGAGCTATCTCCACCCTTCTTCTTTCACCACCTGAGAGACTCATACCCAAACTCTTACGAATATGCTGAATACTAAATTCATCTAAGAGAGTATTCAATTTTTCATCGATATCAGCTTTTGTTAGCTCTTTACGAGTCTCTAAGATAGCTACAATGTTGTCTTCTACACTTAGCCTTCTAAATACCGATGCTTCTTGAGGCAAGTAGCCTAAACCTTTTCTAGCACGCAAGTGAATTGGCATCTTAGTTACATCTTCATTTCCCATGCGAACCTGCCCACGAGTAGCCGCAACCAACCCTACTATCATATAAAATGAAGTGGTTTTACCTGCACCGTTAGGACCTAAAAGTCCGACAATTTCACCAGTAGAAACTTTCATCGATACATTATTCACTACCCATCGAGAGCCGTATTTTTTACCTAACCTTCTAGCTTCTAATGTATATTTTTCCATTTTTAAACCTTATATAGTTTGCTGTAATGCAGGATCGTCTGAATTTTCTGCATCTATGCTTGCTGTACTTAATGTACTTCCACTACTTGTTGCAGAGGTAATACCTCTCATTTATTAGTATATTTTTGTACACTTCTAAATGCTATTATTTTTAGGGGGTATTACCCAGAGTCTTTGTGATAATCTGCAATTGGGGTAAGACCCACATCAAGTTTAGTTTCCTTTTGAATCCCATCTAAAACAATTGTAGAGCGTTTATTTTTACTACCTGAATGTTTACCATATCATGCTCAATATCGTAAACTATTTTATCGCCTTTATATTTATTTTGATTTTGATTTACAATTGCTTTTTTGTTTAGTTCTAAACTTTTATTAACCACATTATAAATAATTGTTTTACCCTCTCCATCAAGAGGACCTTTTGTAAGCTGCTGACTATCTTTAAAATCTTTATTTGCATTGGTAGGATAAGTATAAAATTGAGATATATTATCTCCTTCTGTATCCATTACGAGTGTTTGCACTTTTCTATCTTTATCTAGTTGCATAGTTAGTTTCTGCCCTGAGATAAAGTTACATTCCTTTTCATCAGCACATATTTCTTTAGCATGATTAAACCATTTCTCTTGAAGCTGCTTGAATGTATCTTTTTTATTTCTAGTAAAATAAACAAGATCTTTTTAGGACTTTTAACTTTTCTGCATAAGATATGTTTGTTGTGAATTTGCATTACAAATACATTACCAAAATAAGTGAGAGTACCTTTATCACTATCATAAGTAGCCCTATCTGCACATACAGTAAGAGGCCCGTATTCTTTTAATATATTGTCAACACTTTCATCTTCTTTTTCGTTATCTGAAACAGTATCCTCTTGTATAGAAGATGGGTCTACTCCTGTAAAAGATGATCCATCTTCTATTTTATTTGACTCGTTAGGATTTGTATAACCAAAAGTTAAAAGCACCCTAAAGCCAAAGTTACTACTATAAGTTTAACTTGACGCATAGTAGCTCCTTACATTCTTTTTAAGATTGATAATTTTTATTTCAGAATTACCTTTTAGTTCCTATGCCCGTAGTATTATTGCCTGTTTTAGGATCGTACATTCTTACAAATTTATCATTGTAAAAATCGTGATTCTCAGTATCATAATACATTTCAGATGACTTTATATGAATTTTTTAGGAGAATACTTACTATCTCCTTTTGTCGTATTGTTATCTTTTTTATTTTCCGTATCACTCTGAGTAAACATCACAGAATTTACACCATCATATAGGTGAAGGAGATTGCTATTACCTTTTTTATCTAAAAACCATGATGAGCTTTTACATTCATAGTTTCATTACCATTTTTTACATCAAAACTTCTCTCAAAGAGATTTGTCATTTTAGTATCTTGATTCACATATTCTTCAAGTTTTTCAGAAATGAAGTTTGTAGTTAGCTTACCATTCTCATCATAACTATTATAATGAAAATTAAAAGCTGTAAGCTCAACACTACTAGCAGGTGAGAATTTACTTGGATCTCCACCACCTTCTAGAGCTTTGTTGCCTATGTAAAATACACCACCAGTCACTATAATTATAGAAAGTGTATTGGCTAAAAACGAATATTTAGTAAAAAATCTCATCTTTTATTATATTCCGCCTTCATCTATGAAGCTTTTTAATACAGCTTCGTACTGTCCTTGCTTCATTAAGTATTCACAAAACTCGCGAACCGCACCATTACCACCTGTATGTTTACAGTTGTAATCAGCGTATTCTCTTACAACAGCTATACAATCAGCAGGTGCTGCAGACACTCCAACTCTATTCATTAGAGTGCTATCTGGCAAATCATCACCCATATATGCAATATCACTATCTTTGAGTAAGTATTTATCTTTAAGTGTTTGGTATGCATTAAGCTTATTTTTTGACCTTGGAATATATCGTCAGAATCTAATCCTAAAGCTACAAGTCTATCAGCAACTATGCGAGATGATGACTTGCCTGTAATGACAGCTACTTTCATGCCAAGCTTTTGTACTAAAACAAGCCCTAACCCATCCTTTACATCAAAGTTTTTATACTCGTTACCATCATTAGAAATTATTATTTTGCCATCACTTAGTACACCGTCAACATCTAAGATTAATAGCTTAATATTTTGCGAATTATTTTTTTCATCATAAATCTCATAAAAAATAGTTATATTCAACTACAGATATTAGCATAAATAGAAAAAAGACTGTATTAGAAATAAGGTAAAGAATTGAGTTATTTGCCCTTTTAATAGATTTAACAGTTCATCAAGAGTAAAAATCAACATAACTCTAAGCATCAATTTCCCAACTTATTAACTGATGTTACGCACCAACCACAAACTTGGGTGGTGTAAGTTGCGTTGAAGTGCTAGGCAGTAAGGTGTAGGAGCTACTAGTAGCTTCAAATCTTACTAACGACACAATTTGATGTAAATTATACCATCCTTTTAAGGACAAAAGATAAAGCTCCGTCGATCATAAAAACCTTTGTATTTATACCGCATAAACATTAAAATATACCTATACAATTATTTTTATACATAAACCACCTAGAAATACTGAGTATATAATTAGGTATTTTTAAGTAGCTTTTTGTGTAATATGTAAACTTTATAAATATCAAAGAGGCAAAACAATGATTAAACGCAAAAATATAACTCTTTTATCAGCATTGCTAAGCACTAGTGTTGCTATGGCTGCTCCAAATATTTCGGCTGGGGCTGACCCATATTTCAATGGTGCTGATGGTGTAGCACAAAAAGATATTATAGTTAAGCCAATACAACTGGATTTAGATGCTCCAGCTTGGGTTGCTATGAATTATCGCACGGGTGATGTTGTTAGCGAAAAAGCTATGAATATCAAAGAGAACCTGCAAGTTTAACAAAAATATGACTTCTTATATAGTTGCAAGTGAGATCAAAGCAGGTAATTGGAAATGGGATACTATGATTCCTATCAGCCACACAGCATCTTCAACTGGTGGTTCAAAGATGATGTCGAAGCAGGTAAGAAAGTATCTGTTAGAGATCTTGTTAGAGGGATGGATATAGTGTCTGGTAATGATGCAACTATGGCTCTTGCTGAGTATTTACAGGTTCACCTAAAGCTTTTACCGAGTTAATGAATCAAACTGCAAAAGCCGTTGGCATGAATAGTACACGCTTTGCCAATCCAGATGGGTGCCGGGTGATGAAGCAATATACAACTGCTCATGATATGGCACTATTAACAAGATCATATATTTATAATTTCCCAGAAGCTTATAAAATCTATGGTGAAAAAGGTTTAGTATGGAATGCTAGTAAGCAACAAGTAGTTGAAATCTCTGATCGTAAACAGTGTTTACCAAAATTTGATCAACTCAAATGGTAGTGTTATGGCTAGCTATAGTGCAAAAGATTTGGATGATGCTACAAAAGATAAATGTAGCAAACTTTTCCCAAAAAGAAGATAATTTTGTATTACAAAACAACAGAAATAAATTACTTTTCACTTTTGATGGGGCTGACGGCATGAAAACAGGGCATACTGAAGCTGCAGGATACTGTCTTGTTTCATCTGCAAAGCAAGATGGTGAAAGATATATTTCTGTAGTTTTAGGCAAGCAGTTCCGCAAAACGCGAAACTGAGTCTTCTAAACTTCTTAGATATGCTCTAACGGGTTTGAAGATGTGGTTCTATATAAAGCAAAAATACTCCAATAAGTATTAGTGCAGATAGCATTAAAGGTGCTAAAGCTGGTCAGAAAATAACTGTAGCATCTGCTCAAAACATTTATAAAACAGTGCCAAAAAATTATATCCATACCTAAAACAAGGCATAGCTTTAGATTCAAACTAAAGCTCCTATCCAAAAAGGGCAGACTGTTGGTAAAATAGTTGTTACAGTAAATGGTAAGCAAAAGTCGCTGAAGTGCCTGTCGTTGCTCAAAATGAAATAGCTGAAAAAGGCTGGTGGTAATTTTCTAAAAATATAAGGACTATATAATGACTGTAAGTGAAAAAGATTTAGAAGCTATTCAAAATAAAGAAACTTTTATTTGAGTTTTCCATGCCAATTTCAATAAAAATAATGGCAAACCCTGAAAAAGAAACCACTCAATTTATCTTGAATGTGTTTGAGAAATATGTACCAGAATACCATAAGATTGATTTCCAAAATCAAAGAAAGCAAAACAGGCAAGTACATCTCAATTACTGCTATTTTTGAGGCTGAAAGCAAAGAGCAACTAGACAAAAATCTATAAGGATATCTCTGGTCATTCTGAAGTGCATATGGTTTTAAAAAAAATATAATACAACAACTCTCTTAGTCATCCTGAATTTATTTCAGGATCTCAATAAAATCATTACATATAAGTGAGATGCTAAACAAGTTCAGCATGACGATTATTTAAGTAAGATACAACATGAAAATTCAAATAAAAAATCTAGGTCTTCAAGACTACACTTCTATATTTAATAACATGATTGCATTTACAGCAAATCGAACTGATGAAACCTTTGATGAAATCTGGTTTGTTGAGCACCCTGCTGTCTTTACACAAAGGTAAACATGGTAAGCCTGAGCATATTATAAATTTGCACAATATCCCTATAGTAGATACTGACAGAGGTGGGCAAGTCACTTTTCATGGTCAAGGTCAAGCAATTATTTATTTCTTACTCGATGTTAAGAGAAAAACAGTGCTAAAGGCTAGTTGATGCTATTGAGCAAGCTTGTATAAATATGCTTGATAAATACTATAACTTTTAAAAAGCTCATACTATAGAAAATGCTCATGGAATTTATGTAGATAATAAAAAAATAGCATCTCTCGGTCTTAGGATTAAGCAAGGTAAAACTTACCATGGTATCGCTATAAATGCGAATATGGACTTAACTCCTTTTAGCTATATAAACCCTTGCGGTTATAGTGGCTTAGAGATGTGCCAAATAGCTGACTTTGACACTTTGGTATCTACTCAAGCGGTACAAGAGCAGTATTATGCAGAATTCTCTAAGCTTTTATTATAGGGATGGTAATACTCCCATTTTAATGTCACTTAGAAGTGTACACTACATAGATTACCATTCTAGGAGGAAAACCTCCTAAAGCCATATATGTGGTCTAATGTTGTTGTAATCCCATAACCACTGGTAGATTGCAACCTAATATCATCTAAACTATCAAATAAATTTTTGCTCTAATAGTTCATATCTCATAGTCCTATTAAATCTCCAACATAGCCATTTTGTTGAGTGGTTTCCAGGATTGAATATACCATAGTTGTGCTCTTATTTCTTTTAGCCCACAACTTTAAGCTATTGCTTATATATTCCAGGACCATTATCACACCTGATTGCTATAGGCTTACCCCTTTGATTTATTAACCTTTTTAAAGTCTTTTCAACTCGATATGATGGTAATGAAAAGTCAATCTCACAATCTAAGCCTTCTCTATTATAGTCATCTATAATATTTAATAGCCTATACTTTTTACCACTAGATAAATTATCGTGCATAAAATCCATAGACCATATTTGGTTTGCTCTAGTAGCTTCAGTTAATGGTTTTGGCTTATCTCTTTTAATTCTTTTTTAGGCTTTATTCGTAAGTTTAAACACAAATCACAATATATTCGATATACTCGTTTATGATTAAACCTCTTACCCAATACATTTCTTATATGCAGAAAGCATAGCTTAAAACCCCAGTTGCGATGAGCCTGTGTAAGCTCAATTAACTTATTTGCTATATACTCATTATCATCACTATTTTTAGGCTATAGTAGTATGCTGTTTCACTTATGCAAAAAACTTTACAGCTCCTTTTGACACTGATTTTCTTAGCTTTCACTGTCTGTAAAGCCATCTTCTTTCACTCAGATGGCTTTACCACTTTTTGTCATCGCTTCCTTTAAAATATCATGATCTAACTGTAAATCAGCATACATACGCTCAAGTCTACTATTTTGGGCTTCAAGCTCTTTAACTTTTTTGTTAGCATTGAAACATCCATACCACTGTATTTCTCACGCCATTTATAAAATGTTGAGCTACTTATACCATATTTGCGACACAAATCAGATACGATAATGCCGCTCTATGATTCCTTTAAAATATTTACTATTTGACTATCTGTATATCGTTTTTGTTTCATTTGTAATACCTCTCATTTATTAGTATATTTTTGTACACTTCTAAATGCTATTATTTTTAGGGGTATTACCGTGACTATAAAGACTACATATCTAAATTAGCCAAACAAAATAATATGATAATAGTCGGTGGAACTACTACTAGAGTGGTTAATAATAAGATATATAACACTTTAATAGTAGGTCTGCCAAATGGCAAAACTATTGAGCATAATAAGATATATCTAATTCCTAGCGAAAAAAGTTGGCTATAATGGTGAAGGTAATCAAATACTAGCTCTTGATTATAATGATATTAAGATAGTTATATTAGTTTGCTATACTAGTGAATTTGCAGATATATCACTTAAACTTGCTAAAATAAACCCTGACTTAATTATAATCCCATCATATACTGACGATATATATGGGCTAAATCGTATAACAACATCTGCAAAAATGCTCGCTATACAAAATTTTGCTTATGTGGCAATGGTAGGTATGGTTTCAAATAAAAATATAGATAATTTAAAAGATGCTGACGGTGTTTCACAAGCATTATTTACATCTCCTCAGCAAAAAGGTTTTCCACTAGACTACCTAATTAAGGCCAAATTAAATTATGAAAATATAATTAGTTATAAATTTAATATTTCCAAATTACATACTCAAAAAAAAATGCTTCTGCTTTTCCTAACAATGATACAAATCTAAATAAAAATATAAAAATAAAATTTCACAACCAATAAAACAAATTTTACTTAAATAAATAATTCAATATTAAATTAACAAAGCTCCGCATTAAGTATTGCTTTTTATAGATTTAAGTTACAATTCTAGTATCTTATTTTAAATGCTGAGTGGAATTGTGGATTTTAAAACTTTAATAGCAAAGGTCTTTATGATTTTCTTTGCTACAATTAATGTTTTATATACTACAGTAGCCTTTTCAGATACTGATGTTCCAAATATCAAAAAATCTCCTGTACTAGAGATTGTAACTTTTAAAACTTCAGAAAAGACATCTCCACAAGAAGTAACTATAGCATCTAAAAAAGTTACTAAAGTTTTAAAAAGCTACAATAGTTTTATTAAAAGAACTTTTTCCCAAGATTCTACTACACCTAACCAATGGATAGATATTGTCGAATGGCAAAATATAGATGATGGTATATCAGCTACAAAAAAAAATCATTAATAATGACGATATGAAAAACTTTATGAGCTTAATGAAAAGTGGTTATAAAATGTATCATTTCGATGTAAAGTTCGAAGCGAACGAGTCAAATAAAAAATAATGTCTATACTTTTTTACTAAAAGTGATTTAACCAAACATATTTTTCAAAGCAGATAAACTCTGCTTCGAGCTTGCCTTACGCTCTTCAAGATTTTCTTTTTCCCCACCAACCCAATGAAGATCTGTTTCTGGCAATTCATCTATAAATCTGCTTGCTTGCGTTTTTATTTTCTCGCCAAACCTATTACGGAATTTAGTTAGTGTAATTGTAAGATTTTCTTTTGCTCTTGTAATAGCTACATAAGCCAAGCGGCGTTCATCTTCGATTGAGTCTTCTTCTATACTCTGCTGGTGGGGTAATATACCCTCTTCCATACCCATGATATAAACTTTCTTAAACTCTAGTCCTTTTGATGCGTGCATGGTGATAATCTGAACTTGGTTATCATTCTTTTCATCATTATCTCGATCTAGCATATCTATAAGCAACATTTTATTTAATACGGCAGATAGTGAGCTTAAACCATTGTACGATTCATCTCCAAGCTGATTTGTAACCCAACGAATAAGCTCAATAACATTAGTATACTTAAACTCTGCCTGTTTCTCCGATGAGCTAGAGTCAGTAAGCCATCGTCGATACGATATATCTTCCAAGAAATCTCCTAAAATCTTTTAAGCTCTCCAGCTGAAATACTACTTGCAATCTTCTGCTGTGTAGAAAGTATCAAATCCTTAAAGTTTAGCAATTTAACCTTGGTCTGATCTCGTAAATCTATATCATCAAGGTTGTATAGTGCATTAAAAAAACTACAATAGACATCGGATGCAAACTCATTTAACTTGTGAATTGTAGCACTACCAACCTCCGTTTTGGGGTATTAATTACACGCAAAAAGGCCCTATCATCATCAGGATTTACTATCAATCGCATATACGAAATAATATCTTTGATTTCTGGTTTTGAGAAAAATGAGGTTCCTCCACTTATTACATATGGGATTTTTGCATTTGCATATATCGCTCAAGCAGAAATGACTGATAATTACTACGAATTAGTATCGCATAGTCACTGTTTTTTGGTACCTGTCTTTACTCTATCAAAAAATATATCGCTTGCGATAAACTGAGCTTCATCTTCTTCATTTAAAAGACTAATAACTTTTATCTGATCACCATAACCTTTTGCTGACCATAGTTTTTTCTCAAATATATGACTATTATTTTCAATAAGCTTATTAGCTACATTTAAAATTCTTCCTGTAGAACGATAATTCTGCTCAAGCTTGATAACCTTTAAGCTAGGGAAATCCTCTTGTAAATGGCGTAAATTCTCAGGTCTTGAACCTCTCCATGCATATATAGATTGATCATCGTCACCTACAACAGTAAATTTATTCTTACCTTGCGTTAGGTACTTTAGCAGCTGATACTGCGACTCATTAGTATCTTGGTATTCATCAATTAGGATATATCTAAACTTATTTGACCAAAATGCCTGTATATCCACATTATTCTTAAATAACTGAATTGGCTGAAATATCAAATCATCAAAATCAAAAGCATTGTACGATTTTAGATACTTTTGATACTCTTTATAAACTAATTGTGCCTGCTGATCAAGCTCATCTTTTTACCTCAACATTATCGCTAGTTAGTAAAGCGGACTTCCAAAAGAAATTTTTGACTGGATAAATTTAGCGTTTTGCTTAGGTAGTTGAAATTCATCATAGGCTATATCACTTATCAAAGCTAAGGAATCATGGCTATCAAAAAGTGTGAAATTCTTTTTATAATCTAGTTCGATATAATGCTTTTTCAAAATAACCAAACCCAAAGAATGAAATGTAGATATAGTAAACCCATTTGACTTATCTTTATCCAATCGAGTCTTAACTCTTTCTTGCATTTCTTTTGCAGCTTTGTTGGTAAATGTAACTGCCAACACACTTCTAGCAGGGTATAAAAGCTCTTCAACAAGGTAAGAGATTTTCTCAATGATTACGCTAGTCTTTCCGCTACCAGCTCCAGCAAGCACCAGTAGTGGTGAACCTATATGCTTAACGGCTTTTTGTTGCTCTGGATTTAGTCTATCTAGCATTTGATTATAACTTCGCCATTATCTAACTGATATTGTTCTTGTGTAGCTTCTTTATGAAATACTACAAGCATATAGCACACACCATCGATAAATACTTTATTAACTACATTAGCTAGAGGTTTTGAATTTTCATCTTTTAGTTCTATTTGAGTTATATCAAGATCGGAGCGGACTACTGCTAGCTCTTTTTTAAGCTTTGCTTTATAGTGCATTCTAGCAATAACTTCCTGACCCATATAGCAACCTTTGGTATAGCAAACTACATTTTCAATATCATCTAACTCAAGCTCTGCTGGTAGAAATTTTTCAAAGTTATCTACATTTATAAATGCTAGTTTTATTGATGATATTCTGCTTTTGTATCTCTTCAAAACTTGTGTTTGATTGCTTGGCATCTTTGATTATATTGTGATTTAAAAATCCACCCTCACGATAAACTAGACTATATTCATCATTTTCAGCAAACTAACTTTTGAAAACATCCCATACTTTTTAAGCCATGAAATTAAATCTTCTAAAACACTCTTATCAACCGAAAGTTGCAATTTATTATCATCAACATACTTTACAAAGCATAGTGATATAATACGCCCTTTTAAGTTCGCAAACGCTGTCAATAAAAGATCATTTTCCTCTGATAATAAATTCAAATCAGCAGTAGTAAGCCCCTGTAGAAAATTTTTTAGTATCCACACCACTTACTTCTAGAATTTTTATATTTTGATATTGGTAATTATTCATTAAAAGACCTTATTGAATTTGTTTATCTAACAATACGATTTAGATAGTAGATTTTATATTATTTGAGCTGAGTAAGAAAGCTAGGATTAGTTATTTGAAGTAGGAAAAATAAGAAATATATTTTTAGCACCAATTCCTCTAGGCTGATTATTCTGAAAGCCTCCTTGGAGGTCCATTAAGCATCATTTCTTTGTTTAACCTTGCATCTTCACCGCTAGGAATTCTAAGGTTATTAGTGATATTTTGTGGTGCTGGATGAGCAATATCTTTTAAATTGTCATTTTCATCATCTTCATTTTTTTGATTATTATGAGCTTTCACATGTTGCTGATTGTGTTTAGCTTTTTTATGATGTTTTGATGGATGACGATTATCACTACCCTGCTCACTTTCATGTTTAGCTCCCTGCATAGGTTGTGCTCTTTCGCCAGATCTAGTTTCTGAGTTATTAAGCATTGGTTGTTGACTTTGATTATCTCTTACTACTCTATCTCGGTCATTTGATCTTTATGTCTATTTTTACCATGCATTGGTCGCATATTGGAGGATATTACATCACTACCAATTTGTACATTGTTCATATCAGCACCAGGAAAGGCACTAAATGCAGGTATAGCAAACAAAACTGTTATTATTATAAGTAAGTTTTTTTTTCATGTTTATCTCCTATAGGTATTTTTCAATAATTTCTTCCAATTCAATAGTATCTTGGTAATACCCCTAAAAATAATAGCATTTAGAAGTGTACAAAAATATACTAATAAATGAGAGGTATTACAAATGAAACAAAAACGATATACAGATAGTCAAATAGTAAATATTTTAAAGGAATCATAGAGCGGCATTATCGTATCTGATTTGTGTCGCAAATATGATATAAGTAGCTCAACATTTTATAAATGGCGTGAGAAATACAGTGGTATGGATGTTTCATTGCTAACAAAAGTTAAAGAGCTTGAAGCCCAAAATAGTAGACTTGAGCGTATGTATGCTGATTTACAGTTAGATCATGATATTTTAAAGGAAGCGATGACAAAAAAGTGGTAAAGCCATCTGGAGCGAAAGAAGATGGCTTTACAGACAGTGAAAGCTAAGAAAATCAGTGTCAAAAGGAGCTGTAAAGTTTTTTGCATAGTGAAACAGCATACTACTATAGCCCTAAAAATAGTGATGATAATGAGTATATAGCAAATAAGTTAATTGAGCTTACACAGGCTAATCGCAACTGGGGTTTTAAGCTATGCTTTCTGCATATAAGAAATGTATTGGGTAAGAGGTTTAATCATAAACGAGTATATCGAATATATTGTGATTTGTGTTTAAACTTACGAATAAAGCCAAAAAAGAATTAAAAGAGATAAGCCAAAACCATTAACGGAAGCTACTTAGAGCAAACCAAATATGGTCTATGGGTAATATTTCGGGAAAAAATAATAGCATTTAGAAGTGTACAAAAATATACTAATAAATGAGAGGTATTACAAATGAAACAAAAACGATATACAGATAGTCAAATAGTAAATATTTTAAAGGAATCAGAGAGCGGCATTATCGTATCTGATTTGTGTCGCAAATATGGTATAAGTAGCTCAACATTTTATAAATGGCGTGAGAAATACAGTGGTATGGATGTTTCAATGCTAACAAAAGTTAAAGAGCTTGAAGCCCAAAATAGTAGACTTGAACGTATGTATGCTGATTTACAGTTAGATCATGATATTTTAAAGGAAGCGATGACAAAAGTGGTAAAGCCATCTGAGCGAAGAAGATGGCTTTACAGACAGTGAAAGCTAAGAAAATCAGTGTCAAAAGGAGCTGTAAAGTTTTTTTGCATAAGTGAAACAGCATACTACTATAGCCCTAAAAATAGTGATGATAATGAGTATATAGCAAATAAGTTAATTGAGCTTACACAGGCTCATCGCAACTGGGGTTTTAAGCTATGCTTTCTGCATATAAGAAATGTGTTGGGTAAGAGGTTTAATCATAAACGAGTATATCGAATATATTGTGATTTGTGTTTAAACTTACGAATAAAGCCTAAAAAAAGAATTAAAAGAGATAAGCCAAAACCATTAACTGAAGCTACTAGAGCAAACCAAATATGGTCTATGGATTTTATGCACGATAATTTATCTAGTGGTAAAAAGTATAGGCTATTAAATATTATAGATGACTATAATAGAGAAGGCTTAGATTGTGAGATTGACTTTTCATTACCATCATATCGAGTTGAAAAGACTTTAAAAAGGTTAATAAATCAAAGGGGTAAGCCTATAGCAATCAGGTGTGATAATGGTCCTGAATATATAAGCAATAGCTTAAAGTTGTGGGCTAAAAGAAATAAGATACAACTATGGTATATTCAACCTGGAAACCCTCAACAAAATGGCTATGTTGAGAGATTTAATAGGACTATGAGATATGAACTATTAGAGCAAAATTTATTTGATAGTTTAGATGATATTAGGTTACAATCTACTAGGTGGTTATGGGATTACAACAACATTAGACCACATATGGCTTTAGGAGGTTTTCCTCCTAGAATGGTAGCTAAGTGTACAAAGACATTAAAAATGGGAGTTTAATAAGTGTACACTTCTAAGTGACATTCAAAAATACGGGGTATCTCATTTTTTCCAGATATTTTACCTGATAATTTACTATCTAAAACTTCATACTTATTCGATAATTCCTCTAATAATGCAGGTGAAATTGTTAAAAAGCATCACATCCAGCAAGAGCTTTTATCTGACCTACATTTCTAAAACTTGCTCCCATTACAATAGTTTTTAACCCTTGCTCTTTATAAAAAGAGTAAATTTCTTTTACTGATTTAACACCACTATCATCTTTAGCATGTGGAAATTCTAATAGATCATTCTCTTTAATTTGCCAATCTGTAATTCTACCTACAAATGGAGATATTAAGTAAACACCAGCTTCGGCACACGCCTGAGCCTGGGCTTTATCAAAGATAAGCGTTAAATTACAGTTTACCCCTTCTTTTTGTAGTAGTTCAGCAGCTTTAATACCTTCCCAAGTAGCGGCGATTTTTATCAAAACTCGTTCCTTTGAAATACCACTCTTCATATTTTGAAATAATCTGCTTAGCACACTCTATTGTTTTAATCGTATCAAAAGACATTCTAGCATCAACTTCCACTTGAAACTTTACCATCAATCACTTCAAGGATCTTTATACCAAATGCGACTAATATTTCTATTAAACATTTAGTTACAAGTTCCTTACTTGATAGGTGTAAATTAGATTTTTTAACCTCATTAATTACTTCTTTAACTAGATAAGAATACTTTTCATCTTTAACCGCCTTTAAAATAAGACTAGGATTAGTCGTCGCATCAACAGGTTTGTATTCTTTAATTAGCTCAAAATCTCCGGTATCAGCAACTACCATAGAAACTTCTTTTAATTGTTCAAGTACAGTTTTTTGCATAAAAATTATCTCAAAAATTTTGTTATTTATATTTATCCTTCAACATCGCAAACGAAGCTCTAACAGCCATCATTTCGCCACCTTTTTGGCTTACCTGCAGTATTTGCCAGATTCCAGCCTATCATATCAAAATGTATCCACTTAGGTGCATCTTTTAAGCCCACAAAATGCTTCATAAATAAAGCGGCTTTAGTAGCTCAGCAAATGGCGATAAATCACAATGTGAAATATCTGCAAAATCAGTTTTTAGAGATTTTCTATAGCAATCAGCCAATGGTAGCCTCCAGACTTGGTCTTAGTACATTGACTATATTTGTAAAGCTCATTCGCAGTTTCATCATCATTACAAAACAACGCAGATATTTCTGGTCCAACAGCCACTCTAGCAGCACCTGTCAAGGTTGCAAAATCTATTAGATATTCTGGTTTTGTTTGAGCTTCTTCGTATAATGGCTCAGCAAGTATCAACCTACCTTCAGCATCAGTATTTGTAACCTGTACAGTCGTGCCATTTTTCATAGTAATGATATCACTAGGTCTATAAGATTTTGCATCTGTAGCATTTTCTACAGTAGGTATTACTAAACTTAGATTTACAGGCAGTTTATGTTTCATAATTACATAAGCTAGACCTACAGCATTTGCAGCACCACCCATATCCTTATGCATTAGCATCATTCCTGAGCTTGGCTTCACATCTAACCCACCTGTATCAAAAGATACACCTTTACCTACTATAGATATTTTAGGGTGTGCTTTATTACCCCAGCTTAACTTAACTAATCTAGGCTCGCGATGACTTCCTTTACCTACAGTATATATTCCCATGTAGCCATTTTCGCGTAACTCCTCACCGACAAGCTCATCTATAGTGCCATCAAACTCTTTAGCCAGTTGCTTCACTACACTAGATATATCTTCTGGACCCATATCTTCAGCAGAGCGTAGTTATCATGTCTCTTACTAAGTAAGTAGCCTCTACTTCTGCAAGTATCTGCAGATAGTTTTGTAGTAAATATAAGCTGACATTATTAACCTTAGGTTTAGACTTATATTTAGCAAACTTATATGCACCCATCGCAAAACCGATGTAATACAACGAGAGATTCTCGACCTCAGAATACTCAATATGGTAATCACCATCTACAGATCATTAGCTAAATTTGCAATACTATACATGTCATCTGTAACTAGACAGACTACTTTTTCAATAGCTCCAGTCGAAGTGTTAGAAATTTTTAGTAAATCAGAATTTTCACTAAAATGGTTATTTTTAGCAAAATTTTGAATATATTTATTTTTGGTTAGATAACCATTCTTGAGCGTTCTCTTTTAAGATTAAATCTATAGCAATTGAATTTGATTTTTTGTCTTTTGAAAAGCATTTAAGCTGTGTATTTAAATACATTTATAGCCTGTAAATAAAATATTTGTTTAGCTATATTATACCAAATAAGTATTTTTTGCTTATAAACTTCATTTACAGATCAACCTTTTGACCAAACAAAATCAGCTATTAAAATCATTTACAGTCTTGTTGGTTAATATACCAGCTGTTTTATATAAACTCAAAAATCCAAGGATATAGTCAAACTCTGCGTTATTAAGATTTATCAAAAACTGATAATATTGGTTTAGTAATATGAAGTACTGAGTAATTGTCGTTGTACCTTGATCATATTTCTGCTTATATTTTTCATATGCAATTTTTGCTGCAGCAACTGACTTTCTAAGTTCAGTAATCTGCTGCTTTTAAACTCAACAAATCTAAACGAATACATTGCATCATTTTGAGCCACTCTACCAGTTTGAATCGCACTGAATTCTGAAGATTGATAATCATACGCAGCTTCTTTAAGTTCTGCATAATTTGTACCACCAGCAAATATATTCCACTCAATATTTATGCCTACATAAAAAAGCATTTACTACACCTTTAGCTGGTAAAAATTTATCAAAACTGGGTTCCCTAGTGAACTAACAGCATCATTACCAGTGAATACTTAAGCTCAAAATTCACTTTTGGCATAAATGGACTAGTCGCAGATTGGTAGTTGTAGTACTTACTTTCTTTGGTATGATTTGCTCCTAAGTAGGATGGGTTGCTTCTCATTGTAAGCTCTTCCCAACCCTCTTCAGAGTTTGGAGAAGGATCTTTTAGATCAAACACATTATCAAACAAAACCACATCATCATCATTATTTGTAAATTTCTTTAACTCTGCACGGGCTACTTTCTCTTCTCTTTTAGCTGCTGCATAAGTCAGCTTGTGCAATATAATAGTTTGACTTTGCTGTCTCATAATCCCGCAATATCTGCAACACCTGAGTTGAATTTATTGTCTAACTCATTTACTTTTTTTATTTGCCTCTAAATTATAGGAATTATACTCTACATTTTTTATAGCTTTTTGCTAAATTAAAATACGCATAACTACATCATACAAAAATTGCTGATAATTGGTCCTATAATCTTGCTGAGCAAATTGAGCGGTTTTTCTTGAGCTGATTCTAAATCCTTATACGCCCCATAGTCATATAATGGCTGAGTTAATGTCAATAGTCCCTGACCAGGAGTCAAACCCTCCTGCAATATCTCCGTCTGCTTGGCTTTTCCATCTATGATATAGCCATGTTTAAGATTAGCTTCAACATCTATTTTTGGTAGCAATCTACCCAGCTGTATTGCTGGACTCATTTGTCGTGAATTTAACTGAAAACCAATATATTTGTATTGAGGAGAATTGCTAATAGACTGAGAAATTGTATGTTCGTAGTCTGCTACAGACTGTAATCCATAGCAAAAATAAGCACTAAACACACCTACTACCAATAATAAATAACGACCTACAAATCTCAAAATATTACTCTTAATTAATACTATCTATAATAAACTTTTCAGTTTTAGACAATGCTTCATCTATATTGGTAGCATTATTACCACCACCTTGTGCCATATCTGGGCGTCCACCACCCTTGCCATCTATGTGACTACTAAGCTCTTTTGCGATATCGCCTGCTTTAATCTTAGCTATTATAGACTTACTTACACCAATTACAAACTGCACTTTATCAGCAACTACTGTACTAAGTGCCGCTACAAAATCAATATCTTTGGACTTATAGTCATCAATTTTATCACGAAGAGTCTTTACATCTACCCCATCTATATTAGCAACTACTATAGTTATACCATTATGCTCAAGTTCTTTAATAGTACTATTGGAGCCAGAAAGTAGATCTTTTTTAACTTAGCGATTTCTTTTTCTTGAGATTTCAATTGCTCTTGAAGTGATGCCAATTTATCAAACAAATTACTATCATTAGCTTTTATAGAGTTTTTAATAGTATTTATTTTGTTTTCAGTGCTTTGAATATGACTTAGAGCATTTTGTGCTGTAACAGCCTCTATTCTACGAATACGATGCCACACCACCTTCTGATGTGATTTTAAATAAACCAATATCTCCTGTACGGTAGACATGGGTACCTCCACATAATTCTACTGAAAATCACCCATTGATATCACTCGAACTATATCGCCAAATACTTCTCGCCAAACAAAGCTTCTGCACCTAGTGTTTTAGCTTTTTCTTGAGAAGTCTCAATTGTCATCACAGCAAGGTTTGTCTAATTTGGCATTTACTAATTCTTCTACTTTTTGAATATCTTTATTATTGATAGAGCCATCATGTGCAAAATCAAATCTTAAGCGACTTTCATTAACTAATGAACCTTTTTGCTCGACATGATCTCTAACACAACCTTTAAAGCTTTATGCAATAAATGCGTAGCACTAGGTTTGCTGCTGTTGCAAGTCTAGTGTCTGTATTTACACAAGCTGTTACTTCATCATTAGAACTGATCGCACCTTTTACCAATTTACCAATATGCAAAATAGCATTACCTGATTTTTGCACATCTGATACTTCAAATACCAATCTACGCCTTCAAGTATGCCTTTATCCTCAGCTTGTCCACCAGACTCTGCATAAAAAGGAGTTTGGTCTAATACTATTACAGCTTCATCATTGTTATCAAGCTTACTGACACTCTCACCATTTTGATATATCTCAAAACCTTAGCATCATCGATTAAGCTTGCGTAACCTTTAAATTTAGATTCTACTTTTGAGTTAATAGTATCATTATAATCGACACGAAACTTACCAGCTTCTTTTGATCTTTTTTTCTGCTTAGCCATTGCTTCATCAAATGCTTTTTGATCTATATGTAGATTTCTCTCTCTTGCCATATCAGCCGTTAAATCAACTGGAAAACCATAAGTATCATATAGCTTAAACGCTAGCTCACCAGAGATTGTATCGCCTTTTAGATCTTTCACTTCAGCTTCAAAAACTTTAATACCATTTTCCACTGTTTTTTAAGAAAAGTTCTTCTTCTTTTATAAAGTCTTTTCAATCAACGATTTCTTTTGAACAAGCTCAGGATATGCCGCGCCCATTTGATTTACTAGCTCATCAACTAGTTTATAGAAGAATACATCTTTAGCACCGAGTTTATTTCCATGACGAACGGCTCTACGAATAATTCTACGCAATACATAACCTCTACCTTCATTAGATGGCAAGACACCGTCAATATCAAGAATGAACATGAACGAATATGATCTGCAATCACTTTTAATGATACTGAATTTTTATCATCACTATTAGTAGCTTGTTGTGCTTTAGTTATTAAAGCTTGAAATAAATCTATATCGTAATTACTATTTACATGTTGCAATACTGCAGCAATCCTCTCAAGCCCCATACCTGTATCAACAGATGGTTTAGGTAAATCTGTAGTGCTTCCATCAGCATGACGATTGTACTGCATAAATACAATATTCCAGATTTCTATATATCTGTCGCCATCTTCTTCGGGTGTACCTGGTAAACCACCAGCAATATGCTCGCCATGATCGTAAAATATCTCAGTACAAGGACCACATGGACCTGTATCACCCATCGACCAAAAATTATCAGCCGTATCTATACGAATGATTCTTTCTTTAGCTAAACCAATATCATTATGCCAAACATCGTACGCCTCATCATCAGTAGCATAAATTGTCACCCATAACTTATCTACAGGAAGCTTGATTTCTTTGGTTAGAAATTCCCATGCAAAAGCTATTGCTTCTTTTTTAAAAATAATCACCAAAACTAAAATTACCCAACATCTCAAAAAAAGTATGGTGTCTTGCTGTATAACCTACATTATCAAGATCATTGTGCTTTCCACCAGCCCGTAGACATTTCTGTACTGATACTGCCTTTGTAAAATTTGCCTTTTCCGTGCCTAAGAATATATCCTTAAATGGAATCATCCCAGCATTGGTAAAAAAGCAGAGTATCATCGCCAAATGGTATCAATGATGCACTTTGCTGATGTGAGTGATCTTGTGACTTAAAAAGTAGCCTATAAATTTATTACGCAATTCTTTAGTTGTAATCATTATTTACCTTAATAAATATAAAGTGTCGAAATCGATAAGTGTCATTTCTAATAAAACTGTACTTATTATAAACTACTTTAGTAGATAAAATAAACTCTGCCAATCGCATTTAGCTATAATTAGTATATAATATTACCTTAAATGCAGATATTAGAAATTATATAAATGAAAAAAAATCTTAGTATCATAGTTATCGTACTAGCAATTATTGCAATCGCATCTGTTATATATCATGAGCTTCATATTGAATTTACTGAAAAGCTTCTCAAGAAAAAATTAGAGGCTAATATGCCTAAAGATTCTGGTCCTTCAAATTATTGCCTAATTACTTACAAAGTATCTACAGACAATGAGAAAACTTGGCATGAGGTAGTTATAAACAGCGGTCAGAAACCTATTTATAAAGCAGAATGTTGGAAAAAATATATCCATATCCTAGATGGGTTTAATGCAAGCACAACACATGATGGTAAGTGGTATAGCAAAAAGAAGATAACAAAACTATCAACCACCCTTCTATGCACTTTTCTGATGAGCCATTTGAAAAGCTTATCAAAGACTCCCTGAACTTAATCTAGCAGATGAAGACGAGCAATCTGATGCAGCTGCGTAAATAATCCCAAAAACAAGACTTTGTCTTATTCTCTTACTTCTTTTATGATAACTTTTAAAATTTATGCTTTAGATCTTTTGCATCTAATGTATCAATATTGCTAAGATACCCTCGCACTCTTTTAGGTTACCTTCATATAGAAATCTAAGGCTATTTTTGCATTTAAGTCTTTTGGATGATATTTGTTTTAAAGATGCCACCAAGCAGATATTCTATTGACATCATCTGCTGAAACTATAAACAAATGTTTCTTCACTCTCGTAATAGCTACATAAAAAAGTCGCCTTTCTTCTTCGAGAATATCTTCGGTAACTTTTAAGTTATTTTCGCCAAAAAATCCGCCTCAGTAGCGTCATGCACAACCACGAAATCCCACTCTAATTTCCTTTGCTCGGTGCATCGACATAATTTGAATTTGGTCTTCACCAATTTCTGACTGATTGATCGATTTACTATAAAGATTATAAAGCAGATCAATAAATTCATTAATACTAGATTTTCTACTTTTTGCAAAACTAGCTACACCTTCGATAATTTGCAACTTTGATTTACTAGAGTATGTATCTGCTGATGCTTTTGCTATAACCTTTTCAAGCCCCATTGTTTCAATGATATGACTTATAGCTTTATCAGCTTTTTTAAGTCGAGCATTATTAAATACCGTCCGCCAATCATAAGCTATAGCTAAAATGTTTTTTTCTTTAAACGGTTTATCAACATCTGTAGCCAATTTAGCAAATACCTCTGAAGCTTTTGAGATATCTTTAGCTATATCACTAGCTATCTTTTCTTTGACTGCTTTTTTAAGATACAACGATGGATAATCAAGCATAGCTTTTATAAAGTCAATCCGTTGCTCTAGTGTGTGCTTGTTAAAACCATAGCCTTTATTTATAAGCATCAAATAACCATAAATAGCTTTAAACAGCCCTTCACTAAAGATATTTTTATCTGCAACAACATTGTAAGCAAGATCGTTGTATAGACAGCTTAGCTCAAACACTGTGGTAGAATTGTACTTTCTTACAAGTATCGCAATATCTTTCGCCTTTACCCCTGAATTAATCAAAGCTTTTAATTTTAATACAACCTTATCACTAAGTATCTAAAATACTCATCTGTTTTTCTGTCTATAATTAGATAAGTTATACATAAAATTATCATCACGATTTTTATTGTTACTAATGATATTATTCGCCATCAAAGATACCAAATCACCATAACGAAAAGTATATGAAAGTTGATACTGACTTACCTTTTTAAAATCTTTTGAAACCTTTCAAGCATATAATACGGAGTAGAACCTCGCCATTGGTAAATAGTCTGATCAACATCTCCAACTGCCATCACTGTAGTATTTTCACCAACCAAACATCTCAGGAAATGTTGCTGAACTTGGTTTATATCTTGGTACTCATCTATAATGATATGAGAATATAATCGGTTAGCTTTTTGCTATCGTAGATTTGTCTTTCTCAAAAAACTTTGCTGGTAGATAAATCATATCATCATAGGTGATAGCATTTAACTTTGACATTCATTATTAAATGCTAAAAACACTTTATCTAGCAATTTTTTATCACTAGTATTTATTGCTTTGATTTTTTTATTATTTAAAGTAAGGTCTGATTTTAAAAGAGATATATATTCTTTAAAAGTCTCAACCCTTTCACTATCTACATCCTTGGTGATTTTAAGCTCTTTTGGTGTATTTTAAGTAGTTTTTGCAAGATAGTATCAACTTCATATTCTTTGAGAATTTTGTCAAATTTTTATAAAGCCAGCTTTTGCAAATGCTTGTAAGAAACTATTACCTAATGAATGCATAGTAGTCCTGACATTGATTTGTCTTGCCTTTGCACCTAAAAGCTTTTGTAACCGCTCTGTAAAATCAACTTGAGCTGATTTGTTGTACATCAACACCAAGATTTTTGATGGGCTTACATCTTGAGAAACAGATGCTCTATCCTTGCAATAAGAGTCTGAGTTTTACCTTGTTTGCTACTGCCGATACAATTGCATGAGAATTAATATCGTGCTTGATTATATTTTGCTGTTCTTGTGTGTATTGCATTTAGAAATTATTCTTCAGGAGTTTTGTGACTTGTACTTTTTGAGAAAAGTTTTGAAATCAAATAAGTAATAGTTAGTAAGCTTTCTTTTAACAAATTGATTATTATTTTACAAATACATAATAAAGTACAGCTAGATATTTTATATAACTAGTCAAGCCGATCTTGCTTTCTTATCTTTCATAAACTTAAATGGTGCAAATACTACCAGTATCAAACTTACCATCACTATATATGAAAAAATAGCACCTAATGCCTGCTCATACCATCTAGCAAATCTATAAAACAACATAAGCCCAACGATAGTAGCTACTATCAAAACTATAAACAAAAATATATTTTTCTTTTTCATGAAATTACCCTGCAATTACTAACATAGCATTTGATACCATCATTATAATAAGTTATGCTATAATCTTAGCTTATAAAATTTAAAACAAAAAACATACATAATATGACTACAGATCAAAGACTAAATATTATCACTGAAGCATTAGATGATTTAAAAGCTACAGATATTCAATCACTAGATGTACAGCATCTTACAGATATGATGGATCACATCGTTGTTTGCACAGCCACATCTACTACTCATGCAAAATCATTAGCAAAAAATTTAGAGATGACTTTAAAAGCTAAAAAATAACTATTCTAGGTATAGAGGGCGACAACAAGTCTGACTGGGTTTTAGTTGATATTGGCGATATTGTTGCTCATATTATGCTAGAAGAAACCAGAGAACTTTATGCACTTGAAAAGCTAGGGACATTTCTACTCGCAAAGAGTCACAAACTCAAAACACCTAGTCTAACATGAAGCTAAAGCTAGGTTTACAGCAATGGCAAGACATCCAAAACTATGCTCTTAATGAGCTAAATCTATCTTCAATCTCAAAAGCAGATTGTGACCTTTCAGAATATATTCCCTACTATAATAAATGGATAGAAAATGGCTACCATGCTGACTTAGACTATATGACTAAGCATGGTAGTAAAAGGTTTGTACCAAACGAACTAGTTGAAGGCACTAATAGTGTAATTGTAACTACACTGAACTATTCTAACCGCCCTATTTCAACTAAAAATGAAGTCAAAAAACTTAGAACCTCTAGTGATATTGCAGAAATATCGATTTATGCTCATGGGCGAGATTATCATAAGGTTATGAAGAAAAAACTGCAAAAACTCGGTGAATACATAGATACTCTTTGCAAAGATCATTCTTTTAGAGTGTTTACAGATAGTGCTCCTGTGCTTGAGAAACCTTTAGCAGAAAAAAAGCAGGCTTAGGTTGGATGGGTAAAAACTCAATGTTGATGAATAAAGCACAAGGATCGTTTTTCTTTATAGGCGTGATTTATAGTAATCTTGATTTATCCGAACTACCTGATGAGCCTAGGCAAATAGATGCTTGTGGTAAATGCCAAGCTTGTATTAAGCTTTGTCCTACAGGTGCTATCATGCCAGGTAAGATGATAAACTCTAAAAAATGTATATCTTATCTAACTATTGAAAATAAAGGGGGTATTCCCTTAGAATTTAGAGATGCTATAGGCACAAGAATATACGGCTGTGATGATTGCCAACTTGTTTGTCCTTTAACAACTCTGCTCCTGGGAAACTAAAGAAGATGATTTTCAACTAAGAGAGTTTCTTGTAAATAGACCTTTGTTAGAGTTATGGCTGGACTGAAAATGACTTTGATAGAAGCACTCAAGGCTCTGCTATTCGCAGAATTGGATATACTGCGTGGACTAGAAATATAACTATAGCTATAGGTAATTCACCTGCAAATATACAAAACATCACAACTTTAAAAAAGAAAATGCTTGAATTTAAAGGCAATGAACTCATATTAGAACATATAGAATGGGCTTTAAATAAACAATTAATCTACATATAATCATTGTGATTTAAGTATATAGTTTGTAGAATAAATGAGAATACAATTTCAAAAACCAAAGGAGAATAATAAATGAAATTCACTAAAACTCTACTTGTAGCTCCACTAGTTGCTGGTGCTTTAATAACTAGCTCATTTGCAGCTGATACTAACAAAGACGATGTAAGCTACTCTGTTGGTTATACAATGGGTAAAACTCTTGAAACTCAAATGGATCAAGGCAACATCTCTGTTGATAACAGCGAAATGGTTGGCGGATTAAAAGATGGCATCGAAGGTAAAGATGCTAAATTAACTCCTGATCAAATGCAAAGTGCTATGACAGAATTCCAAAAGCAAGCGATGGCTGCTCAAAAAAATGCACAAGCTAAATAATTAATTTTATTAACGGAGTAAAAAATAATGACTAAGAAAAGACTTTTAAAAGCAATGGCTATAGCTACTATAGCTACAGGTTTAGTAGCTTGTTCTGCTAATAGTAGTGAGTCTACTGATGACACAACAGTATCGACACCAGTAGTTACAAGTGGAGCTGCTGTGAGTGGTGCGACTACTGCTGTTGATGCTGCAACTGTAAAAGCTAATGCAAGCTATACTATCGGTTACGGTATGGGCTCAAGCATCTCTGAAGATAAAAATCTTAAAGACTTTGGTATCAACAACGCTAAAGTTCTTGCTGGTTTTGAAGATGCTATCAATAAAAAAGAGCCTGCTATATCTCAAGCTGACATGGATAAAAAAATGACAGATCTTCGTGAGCAAATGATGGAAAAAATGAATGCTGAAAAAAAGTATCTAGCTTCTTGAAAGTTAGCGACAGTATTTATAGTTCTGATTTAACTCCAAAATCTGATGTCAAAGATCCTGCTGTAGTTATATATGAGTTCTTTGATTATCAATGCATGTACTGCTCTAAAGTATCTCCAGAGATAGATAAAGCAATGGCTGACCACAAGACACTCAAGTAGCATTTGTTGAATTCCCAATCTTTGGTGAAAGAGCTCCTGCTTCTGAGTACGCTGCTGAAGTTGGTACTGCTATTTATAAAGTATACGGTTCTTCTGCTTATATTAAGTATCATGATGGCATATTTGCTACAGGTGAAGATGAAGGTAAACTAAAAAATGAAACTGTAGATAAAGTAGCTTTAAAAGCAGTTAGCGATATCTCTGGTGCAGATATGGACAAAGTTAAAGCTGCTATCAAAGATGATAAAATTGCTGAGCATTTAAAAGCTACTTTAGAAATGGGCTTCAAAGACCTAGGTTTTCAAGCTACTCCTTATATCGTAGTAGCTCCTGCTAAAGGTGCTGATGCATCTAATACAACAGTAATTGCTGGTTATAGTGATCAAGCAGGCATTACAGCTGCTATAGTAAAAGCTAAAACTGCAAAAGCTTAATAAATAATCCTCTACAATCCTCGTACTTCTGCGAGAGTTTTTCTAAAAATCTCAATTACACATATTTAATTCATTAGATTCCAGTTGTAAGTGCGACAAAATATTGCTTACTATAAATATCTACTTACTTTTACTGGGGATATGGTTAACTCATGGAATAAAAGATAAGACAAAATAAGTATCTCAATAATTTGATAGAACAAGATCATAGAAATATAAAGAGATTAACTCGACCCATGTTAGGGTTTAAATCATGGAACTCTATGAAATCTACGGTAATACTCCCATTTTTAATGTCACTTAGAAGTGTACACTTATTAAATAGCTTTATTAGCTACCATTCTAGGAGGAAAACCTCCTAAAGCCATATGTGGTCTAATGTTGTTGTAATCCCATAACCACCTAGTAGATTGTAACCTAATATCATCTAAACTATCAAATAAATTTTGCTCTAATAGTTCATATCTCATAGTCCTATTAAATCTCTCAACATAGCCATTTTGTTGAGGGTTTCCAGGTTGAATATACCATAGTTGTATCTTATTTCTTTTAGCCCACAACTTTAAGCTATTGCTTATATATTCAGGACCATTATCACACCTGATTGCTATAGGCTTACCCCTTTGATTTATTAACCTTTTTTAAAGTCTTTTCAACTCGATATTGATGGTAATGAAAAGTCAATCTCACAATCTAAGCCTTCTCTATTATAGTCATCTATAATATTTAATAGCCTATACTTTTTACCACTAGATAAATTATCGTGCATAAAATCCATAGACCATATTTGGTTTGCTCTAGTAGCTTCAGTTAATGGTTTTGGCTTATCTCTTTTAATTCTTTTTTAGGCTTTATTCGTAAGTTTAAACACAAATCACAATATATTCGATATACTCGTTTATGATTAAACCTCTTACCCAATACATTTCTTATATGTAGAAAGCATAGCTTAAAACCCCAGTTGCGATGAGCCTGTGTAAGCTCAATTAACTTATTTGCTATATACTCATTATCATCACTATTTTTAGGGCTATAGTAGTATGCTGTTTCACTTATGCAAAAAACTTTACAGCTCCTTTTGACACTGATTTTCTTAGCTTTCACTGTCTGTAAAGCCATCTTCTTTCGCTCAGATGGCTTTACCACTTTTTTGTCATCGCTTCCTTTAAAATATCATGATCTAACTGTAAATCAGCATACATACGCTTGAGTCTACTATTTTGGGCTTCAAGCTCTTTAACTTTTGTTAGCATTGAAACATCCATACCACTGTATTTCTCACGCCATTTATAAAATGTTGAGCTATTTATACCATATTTGCGACACAAATCAGATACGATAATGCCGCTCTCTGATTCCTTTAAAATATTTACTATTTGACTATCTGTATATCGTTTTTGTTTCATTTGTAATACCTCTCATTTATTTGTATATTTTTGTACACTTCTAAATGCTATTATTTTTAGGGGTATTACCATTGGAGTCTGACTATTTCTCAGCTAAATATTCATTTTAAGGAGAGATTGAAAGATGCTTTAGGTTTAGTATAATTAGTAGGGTAAATTAGAAGTGACACAGAATTTATGACACTCCTTTGCGACAGAACCCTATTTGCTGTACTGTGTAAAGAATTAGTATTACTTACTCTTATAAGATATTAAATATTTTCTAGAAATTAAAGCCATTGCAATAATTATAGTTATATCAATTATTAATAATACGATAGCTAATGTTGTATTATAATTCTTTTGAGAGAATGCTGCTCCTTGACCTGCTGGAGTTACTGTTGCAGGATTATAAGTTAAACCATATTTTTTAATAATAGATGAACTTATATCTCTAATATTCACTA
This sequence comes from Francisella sp., assembly GCA_038141505.1. Lineage (GTDB taxonomy): Bacteria > Pseudomonadota > Gammaproteobacteria > Francisellales > Francisellaceae > Francisella. Next base: position 52,508 of record JAYQIE010000022.1, read on the forward strand.
CAGGCACTCCTTCTTTTAAGAAATCAACAGCTACAGAGCGTACTGAGCTATAGCCTGTTGGCAATTCTTTTACTACACCTGTTGGGAAGCTTGGGAGTTTTGTAACTACTTTATTTTCAACAGTTTTCTTTTTACCATCCTTATCTTCTACGCTTATGACTTTAGGTTGTTTTAAACCTATAGATGCCATATTACCACCCACATTAATATATGCTTTTATCTTCTCATCTCCAGCTGCTTTTTTATACATATCAAGACGAGTTTTAATAGAAGTTGTAGTTGCATGATGATAAGGAATATTTATTGTTTTATAGCCGTTTCTCTTTATAGAGTCATTAATTTCAAAACCGCTGCTGGCGTCATACCATAACCATTATCTCTTGAGCCTCCTAAAGTCGCTCCAAGAATATCATAATCAAACAATCCTTTTTCTACCAAGTTCTTATAAAGATCTGGCCATGTAAAATTAGCTCTATTTGCACCAAATTGAGATGCTCCAACTGAGAAAATTATCAAGGTTTTAGCTCTAGAGTTTTTATTGCTGAAAGCATTGCTATATCAAGTGCTGGATAAGAACCTGTCTGTTGAAGTGCTACAACATCACCCTTTTTAAAGGTCAAGCTCACTCAACCAAGCTACAAATATTGCTGCCATATTAGGATTCACAGACGATCTTTTAGAGTATAAATCACCAGAATCTGTAGTGATTTCAGACATCGATAACCCTATCAAACCAGTACATGAAACATCACCAATGTTTTTACATAGATACCCCTTCGACATAAAAAAAATCTTGTGTCAATCGAAAAGCTTCATAAGTAGTATTCGATGCCTCAACTTTTGAGTATAACCTTTTGTTTCTACAACAAGATTTTTTCTCTACAATGTATAAAGAAAGAATCATAAATATAGTTAAAAATGAGATTATATACCTTGATAAAAATTTACGGTGCCAATAGATTGTTTTCATAATTATATTCCTACTATTTGAGGGCCAATCAACACAATCAGCAATAAACGAATAATTATAGACGCTATAAGCAAAGAACCTATAGTTTCTATAAGCCCTTGTCTATCTATAGACAAAGCTATCAAACCAGGGATAATATATCCAATAACTTGAACTTGATCAGAATAAAAACTTGTTGTTAAATACTGAGATAAAAAAACATTACATAAAGTTCCAAGTATAAAAGATAATAATACTGTAATTGCAATTCTTCTTCTGCCATAAATAATCATAAATTTTGACAGAAATCTTACAATACCGAAAATCATCACAGATATAACGAAAGTAATTATAACTCTATCAGGAGCACCCATTTCTAATGCAAAATATCCTGGTACAACCATACCACCTGTAGATAAACCTAAAAGTGATACAAATATCAACCCGACTATTAATCCAAGGCCTATCGAGAGCGTTAAAGGATCCATTTTTTCTCCTATTTATTCTTAAAAATTTATAAATTGTTGCTTTTATGACTTTGATCACAAAAATCAACCAAACTCATACCAATATCTTTTATATTACCCACTCCAACTAGCATATACGAATTTGCTGGCTGAGTTGAATATGTTTTTCTCTAAAATCTCTATTGGTTCCATATTTTCACAAATGACTGTCTGATAAGCCTTTATCTTTAAAAGATTTTGCATATTTCTTATAGAATGATGTGAAAACTTCCAAAATGCCTGTACCTATAAGCACAACCAAATCAGGTGTTTGCCAGTTTAGTATTGCCTCTGCAATTTGTTTAGATCTATCTTCTCTATCAGCTCTACAATTTACAACAAGGACTTTCTTTTCACAACTTTCATACTTCTCGCAAAGCTTATCCCAAAGCATCTTAGTAGATACCGGATCATTTGCAGCAAAAGCATTAGCAAAATTCATCTGAGCACCTTTAATATCAAAAGTGTACTCTGTCTACATGCACCAGGATCTGGTGTTGCCTCCCACATACCTTTAAGAGCAACTTCTCGAGGTATGCCTAAATCATCTGTTACCTTTAAAGCAAGAGCCACATTTATCTTAAATTCAGAGTATACGAAGTTATTAACTTCCTCATCAGAAATTAGCTCAGCATCTTCTGCAGTAGCAGCTATAAGCTCTGTACCACGATCTTTACATGCGTATTTAAAAAAGTCTAAATGGATATCTTCTGCGGTAAAGTACTTTGAATTAACGGGAACTGTGCCACCTAAAGCCTTTGCAACATCTCTCTCTGTAGGACCCATCACATCCAAGTGATCAGGTCGAGCATTAGTAAGTACACCATGAGTTGCTTTTACTAGTTTCAACTCACACAAAGATTGTAGCAATGGCTGTAATGCCATACATTCAATTATGATAGCATCAGCTTTTGCTTGTCTAGCTTTAAACATAATTCTAATGCTCTGCGATATTAATAAAGCCTATTCTAAAAACAGGAGTCTCTGAACCATCAACATCGATATATCAGCCAATGTTCCTGTAGTTTTAGCCACAGTCCTATATCCACCAGCTCGCACACCTGCAGCAATAAGCCTTGCCACACTAATTTACCTCTGGTTCCATTTACATGTATTCTAATAGGTATTTTATTTATAGTTTTATTATGAATAATATTTTCAACCAACAAGTACAAACACAGTACAAGCAATGCTCCAACAATTAACCAAAAATCCAAAAGACACACCTATAAATAAGTTATAAAAAAATCGACATAATTATAACATTCTTGAATAATAATATAAAGCTAGGGTAATACCCCCTAAAAATAATAGCATTTAGAAGTGTACAAAAATATACTAATAAATGAGAGGTATTACAAATGAAACAAAAACGATATACAGATAGTCAAATAGTAAATATTTTAAAGGAATCAGAGAGCGGCATTATCGTATCTGATTTGTGTCGCAAATATGGTATAAGTAGCTCAACATTTTATAAATGGCGTGAGAAATACAGTGGTATGGATGTTTCAATGCTAACAAAAGTTAAAGAGCTTGAAGCCCAAAATAGTAGACTTAAGCGTATGTATGCTGATTTACAGTTAGATCATGATATTTTAAAGGAAGCGATGACAAAAAAGTGGTAAAGCCATCTGAGCGAAAGAAGATGGCTTTACAGACAGTGAAAGCTAAGAAAATCAGTGTCAAAAGGAGCTGTAAAGTTTTTTGCATAAGTGAAACAGCATACTACTATAGCCCTAAAAATAGTGATGATAATGAGTATATAGCAAATAAGTTAATTGAGCTTACACAGGCTCATCGCAACTGGGGTTTAAGCTATGCTTTCTGCATATAAGAAATGTATTGGGTAAGAGGTTTAATCATAAACGAGTATATCGAATATATTGTGATTTGTGTTTAAACTTACGAATAAAGCCTAAAAAAAGAATTAAAAGAGATAAGCCAAAACCATTAACTGGAAGCTACTAGAGCAAACCAAATATGGTCTATGGATTTTATGCACGATAATTTATCTAGTGGTAAAAAGTATAGGCTATTAAATATTATAGATGACTATAATAGAGAAGGCTTAGATTGTGAGATTGACTTTTCATTACCATCATATCGAGTTGAAAAGACTTTAAAAAGGTTAATAAATCAAAGGGGTAAGCCTATAGCAATCAGGTGTGATAATGGTCCTGAATATATAAGCAATAGCTTAAAGTTGTGGGCTAAAAGAAATAAGATACAACTATGGTATATTCAACCTGGAAACCCTCAACAAAATGGCTATGTTGAGGAGATTTAATAGGACTATGAGATATGAACTATTAGAGCAAAATTTATTTGATAGTTTAGATGATATTAGGTTACAATCTACTAGGTGGTTATGGGATTACAACAATATTAGACCACATATGGCTTTAGGAGGTTTTCCTCCTAGAATGGTAGCTAATAAAGCTATTTAATAAGTGTACACTTCTAAGTGACATTAAAAATGG
>JAYQIE010000023.1:0-56171 GCA_038141505.1 Francisella sp.
TTGTAATCCCATAACCACCTAGTAGATTGTAACCTAATATCATCTAAACTATCAACATATCTCCTAGTCCTATTAAATCTCTCCAACATAGCCATTTTGTTGAGGGTTTCCAAGGTTGAATATACCATAGTTGTATCTTTATTTCTTTTGGCCCACAACTTTAAGCTATTGCTTATATATTCAGGACCATTATCCCACCCTGATTGCTATAGGCTTACCCCTTTGATTTATTAACCTTTTTAAAGTCTTTTCAACTCGAGATATGATGGTAATGAAAAGTCAATCTCACAATCTAAGCCTTCTCTATTATAGTCATCTATAATATTTAATAGCCTATACTTTTACCACTAGATAAATTATCGTGCATAAAATCCATAGACCATATTTGGTTTGCTCTAGTAGCTTCAGTTAATGGTTTTGGCTTATCTCTTTTAATTCTTTTTTAGGCTTTATTCGTAAGTTTAAGCACAAATCACAATATATTCGATACTACTCGTTTATGATTAAACCTCTTACCCAATACATTTCTTATATACGAAAGCATAGCTTAAAACCCCGGTTACGATGAGCCTGTGTAAGCTCAATTAACTTACTTGCTATATACTCATTATCATCACTATTTTTAGGGCTATAGTAGTATGCTGTTTCTTATGCAAAAACTTTTACAGCTCCTTTTGACACTGATTTTCTTAGCTTTCACTGTCTGTAAAGCCATCTTCTTTCGCTCAGATGGCTTTACCACTTTTTTGTCATCGCTTCCTTTAAAATATCATGATCTAACTGTAAATCAGCATACATACGCTTGAGTCTACTATTTTGGGCTTCAAGCTCTTTAACTTTTGTTAGCATTGAAACATCCATACCACTGTATTTTCTCACGCCATTTATAAAATGTTGAGCTATTTATACCATATTTGCGACACAAATCAGAGATACGATAATGCCGCTCTCTGATTCCTTAAAATATTTACTATTTGACTATCTGTATATCGTTTTTGTTTCATTTGTAATACCTCTCATTTATTAGTATATTTTTGTACACTTCTAAATGCTATTATTTTTAGGGGGTATTACCTTTATCTAAACTGCTGAAGAAAAAAACTAGTTGATTACTTCTTAGTAAATAATGGCAAAAAGTATTAAAACAGACCCTTTTTTTTGCGATTAGCTCTTAATTTCTTGGCTCTAACAGTTAGCTTACTTGTTGTTAGACTTCCTACGACTAAGATACAGTTTGTGAGCAGTTTCAGCACAGTAAGTATTCTTGATTGAGTTTCTGCTAATCTCGTTATGATAGCTGTAATACTAAAGATATTTTAGTAGCTATTTTTGAATTAGAGTATCTAATTCAAGTAAGTTTGTATACAATATCTATCTGAAAGAGTTAAATGTCTATTTGCATTTTTAAAGTTCCCTTTGGGTTATTTAAGTTCGTCAAAACCTAATAAACTACATTTGGAACTCTCTTTCAACTTTTTTAAACTTTCAGACTACAAAGAAGATAATAGAAGAATTTTAGTTTCTAGATATTACCAGTCGCTAATTTTATAGTATCTAATTTTTTATTCATAGCTATTCTCATTTTCTTCTAAAGTGTTTAAATCTTGTAAACCTGTTTTAGCATCTGAGTGTTGAATTACATGACTAGAATTTATAAGGGCATATTTCATGGCTTCATCTATAGATTTGCCTTTATATATATTTGCAAAAAGTCGAACTAAATGCATCTCCGGCACCTAGTGTAGTTGACTACATTTTTAATTTTTAATGACTCACAGTGATAGATTCTTTCTTTTGTTGCGGCATAAACACCGTTTTGCACCATCAGTAACAACAATTGTTTTAGGACCTAAGTCTAAGAGTTATTTTGAAGAAATCTTTTAACCTAAATGTTGAGTTTAAGAAGTCTATATTATCTGTACTTACTGGAGCGTTTTCTAAGCTTTTTTGATTCTATAATATCTTCATCTTCTATAGATAATAGCGAAAGCATTAGTTTCTGAGCTTCTTGATAATTAAGTACTAAGGTATCTATTCCAAATAGAGAATCTTTTATAAAGCTTTCACCTAAGCTAAGCTGACTAGACCCTGGATTTATAGCCACTTTAGTATCATTTTTGGACGCTAATTTTACAATTTCTGGTAATCGTGCGGCAGATTTTTTACTAAGAGATGTTTATATATAAAATCACTTTCAATAATTGCTTGTGATGGCAGGTCATCTTTTAGTATATCTTTATTTGCACCCCTATATGCAAATATTGTTCTATCTCCACTTAAAGTAGGAATTACATAAGATGTAGCTGTACCATAGTTTTCTGAGTATCGTATATTTGAGGTATCTATTTTAAAATCTTCTAGTTCTTGTAGAATTTTTTTACCAGCAATATCATTGCCAATTTTACCAAAAAACTAACATCTAAACCTTGTTGCTTAAAAGATACAGCAGCATTGGTAGCACCACCACCACTAAATGAATTTTGTTCATTTACTTCAATTTTTGCACCTTCTTCCAATAGCATAAAAGATTGTGTAGTTTCTTTTTTGCATGTTCATAGTAAACATTTCTTCATATTCAATAATTGTATCTAAAGTTGCACCACCAATAGTTAGAGCTTTAATTACTTTTTCCATTTTATTTCTTAGTAATACTAATTTATTAAATAGAATATCATTAAATAAATGGAGCGTAAATTACTAACTTAGCTTACATTGTTAAATATTGACATATTAATGCTTTTTATATGGAAATATTAGTCATCATAGTATTATTTCACCTATAATAAATACTATAAATATATAAAGGAGAATAATAATGCCTTCTAAACCAATTGACGATCAACGCGGTTATATCATGCCTATTGGTGGTGGTGAAGATAAATTTGCAAGTCCAACAGTTTGCAGAAGTTCATTGACCTATCAGGTGGTAATGATGCTGTTATAGCAGTTATTCCAACAGCATCAAAACTTGAAGATACTGGTGATATCTATGTGGATATATTTGAAAAGATGGGTGTAAAAGAAGTTCATAATTTAAAAGATTGAATCAAGACTCGATGCAACCACAAATAAAGAATATCAAGAAACCTTATCAAGATGTACAGGTATCTTTATGACGGGTGGTAATCAACTGTTACTTTCTACTACACTTGGTGGTACACCTATAGCTCAATTAATCCGTAGACTTAATGCAAAGGCGTTAGTGTGGCGGGGACTTCTGCAGGAGCTGCATTTATATCGGGGTTTATGATAGCAGGTGGTCAAGGTGGACTTATGCCTAGATGTAATATGCAAGTTAATTTAGCACCAGGACTTGGTCTTACAAATAAACTTTTAGTTGATCAACATTTTTCGCAAGAGATCGTCTTGGCAGGCTTTTAGCAGCGCTTTCGTATAATCCTTATATGGTTGGTGTAGGTATTGATGAAGATACAGCTGTATTATTGGATTCGAGTAATGTTATTGAGGTAATTGGAAGTGGGATGGTTACTGTTATAGATTTTTCACATCTTAAGCATTCTTCACTGCATAATGCTCGTAATAACGCACCTATAAGTCTTGTTGATATACGCATGCATATGCTTTTAGAGGGTCAGAAATTCGATTTAAAAACATCTTTGGTAGAATTTTAATATATGTAAAGAATAATTATTCATGGTGGTTGCGGAGCTAGAGAAGATAAAAATACTTCTTTTTGTGGATTACCATAAACATTTAAAGCCAATAGTAGAAAAAGCTTACGAGTATTTAAAAAAAACTGATGATGCTAATAAGGCAGCTATTTATGCTGCTAGACTTTTAGAAGATGATGATATTTTCAATGCAGGAACTGGTTCAAGAGTCCAACAGGATGGGCAAATCAGAATGTCAGCATCAATAATGGATAGTGAGAGTAAAAAGTTTGCTGGAGTTATTAATGTTCAAAATATTAAAAATCCAATAGAAGTAGCTAGTCGATTGATGCAACAACATCATAGTATACTAGGTGGAGAGCCAGCCACTAAATTTGCACATGATGTTATAGGGCTTCCTAAATATAATCCTATGACAGAAAAAAGATATCAAGAGTATCATGAGCTTAAAAAAGGTTATACAGGTACGATAGGTGTAGTAGCTTTTTAGACTCTAATGGTAAAATTTGTGCTGTAACATCTACAGGTGGTGCTGGTTTTGAATATCCTGGTAGAGTAGGTGATAGCCCTACGGTTGCGGGTAACTTTGCAAATACTAGTGTGGGTATATCTTGTACAGGTATTGGTGAGCATATAGTCAACGAAGCTGCAGCTGCAAAAATAGCTACTCGTGTAAATGATGGTATGTCTCTTCAGGGTGCTGTCGATAAGGCTATAAAAAAGTGATGATCTTGGTGATTATGTAGGGCTTATAGCTATCGACAAAGATGGTAATATTTGCTCAGGATCTACTAAAATAGCTCAAACCTTATACGCATTTGCAGAAGAAGGCGGCATAAAAACATTTTATGAACAATTGATGTAAAAAGCTATTGACTTAAAAGTACTATAACGGGTATAATACTCGTCATTGGCCTGATAGCTCAGTCGGTAGAGCAGAGGACTGAAAATCCTCGTGTCGGCGGTTCGATTCCGTCTCAGGCCACCATTGTTAAAAGATTGTCGGAGCATAGCGCAGCTTTTGGTAGCGCATCTGGTTTGGGACCAGAGGGTCGGGGTTCAAATCCCTCTGCTCCGAACCATTTTTAAGTGCGTCTGGCTCATTTGGATAGAGCATCGGCCTTCTAAGCCGAGGGTAGCAGGTTCGAATCCTGCCAGACGCACCATTACAATAAAATACGATTGTAGTGGTGGTTGTAGCTCAGTTGGTAGAGCCCCGGATTGTGATTCCGGCTGTCGTGGGTTCGAGCCCCATCAATCACCCCAGAATATGCGGACGTGGCGAAATTGGTAGACGCACTGGATTTAGGTTCCAGCGGGTAAAACTGTGGGAGTTCGAGTCTCCCCGTCCGCACCATACTACCTTTTATTAGGTATAAAGAAGCCCTAAAGATTTTAAAAAGTCTTTGGGGGCTTTTTTGTTTTATAAATATAAATTTTTAAGCTTATACATAAGTTCTAAAATATGAAAGAAGCTACAGAAATTAATTTGTTAATTCGATGATGTGCTTTGTACTTGCTGTAAAGGCTATTTTCCAATACAAAAACTTGAGAAAATCTCGCCTAATAAATCATCTGAACTAAATTCACCAGTTATAGAGTTTAGATAATCTTGTACGATAGAAGCTCTTCAGCTAAAAAGCTCACCATTACCTAGGTTTAATTGTTCTTTAGCTAGAAGTATATGAGCGTAAGCATTGTTTATAGCTCCTACATGGCGTTCACGAGCAGTATAAATACTTTCATTTTGAGATGTGTAGCCAACCTTGTCTAATATATGCTTTTTGAGCTTATCAACACCAAAGCCATTTTCTGCGGATATATAGATGTGATTGTCGGTATTTGTAGGTATTTCATTGAGAAGATCTATCTTGTTATGCACATAAGTTATATTAATGTCTTGTGGAATTTGATTATAAAATTCTGGGATAATCTCTTTTCAAATCACTAATAGCAACCTTGCTTTTTATATGATCATCAGTTACAAAAGAATTGAGTCGGCTTCTTGAATTTTTAATAGCTCTTTTTATACCTTCACTTTCAATTATATCTTGACTGTCTCTTAATCCTGCAGTATCTATTATGTGCATAGGTACTCATTAATCTGGATATGCTCTTTAACAATATCGCGTGTAGTGCCGGCTATATCTGTGACTATGGCAGTATCTTTTCCTGCTAAAGCGTTTAATAGGCTTGATTTACCTGCATTTGGTTTTACCTACTAGAATTAGGGTTATACCTTCAGCAAGAATAGCTCCTTGCTTAGTACTAGTTTTTACATCTAAAATAGTTGAGTAGATATTTTCTAAACTAGTGTGAATTTTTTTTTATCTTCAAGAAAATTTATCTCTTCTTCGGGAAAATCTATCGATGCTTCAACATACATTCTAAGATAAATAAGTTTTTCAAGAAGATTATTTATTTCTTTAGAGAAGTCGCCTTGTAGAGATTTAGCTGCTGATTTGCGGCTGTCTCAGACGCGTTGATTATATCGGCAACGGCTTCGGCTTGAGCAAGATCAGGTTTGTTATTTAGAAATGCTCTTTCAGTAAATTCACCGGCTTTTGCCATTCTAGCACCATTTGCAATAGCTGCTTTGATGATTAGATTGAGCACAAAAATATTGCCATGAGCCTGAATCTCGACATATATCTTCACCTGTACATAAGAGAAGGGTGCTTTAAAATATATAGCAATACCGTTGTCAATAGTCTCATTGTTATGTGAGATATTTGTAAAAGTCGCATGGCGGGTTGTAGGTGCTTGTTAGTGATTGATTTGCAATCATAGGCATTAACACCTGATATACGAACTATGCCTATACCGCCATTACCTTGAGGAGTAGCAATTGCTACTATAGTATCTTTTGTGTACATTGTTTAGCGTAAGTTCTGATTGTTATTAAATCGGTTTGAATTGTCGGCATCAATGTCTTTTTGGTCGATGACTCTGCCTTTTTTCATTTTTAAGCATTTCTAAAAAATTCTGGGTTTGTTTAATGATTTTGCGTCTTATAATAAAAGAGAATATCATTAGGAATACTACTATAAACACAAAAAAGGGTGCGAGTAGTATAAATGAAAATATAGCTATCGTTACAACTAATATTGAGCTTAAAATTTGTTTACATTTGTGTTCATTTTCTTTGATTTATTGCAGTTAACTAGTATAATGGATAAATAGAAGTATAGCATTACGATGGTTATTAAAACAGAGTTGTTAAACAACTTATGTACTAATTAATCCAATAAAGGAGATTATTATGAATATACAAATCACAGGTAGACATATAGAAGTTACTAGTGCAATCAAAAGTTATATTGATGAGAAAATTGGTAAAGTGGGTGTTTATTTTGATAATATAACATCCGCAAAGGTTATATTGATTATAGAGAAAGGCAACCAAGTAGCAGAAGCTATAATTATGGTTCCTGGTAGTGAGTTTGTAGCAAAAGCAGATGATAAAGACCTTTATGCAGCGATTGATAAGCTTGAAGATAAATTGGCACGCCAGCTTAAAAAACATAAAGATAAGCTTAGAGGTAATAATCATAATCTTGGTACGCCTATCTCAGAAATCATAGAGGAAGAAGACGCTGAATAAATTTTTCTCAAATAATTTGATATTTCTACTATGAATCTTAGAGCACTTCTTGATAAAAAAAATATAATTCTAAACCTCAATGTCGAATCAAAAAAAAGGCTTATAGAGTTTTTGCAAGTAGATTGGCTAGTACTCATTCATCTATAGATGAGGATCAAGTCCTTAAAAAGCCTGTACCAGAGAGAAAAGTTGGTGCTACTTATATTGGGAAAAACATATATATTCCACATTGTCGCGTGGACTAGGGCTGACTACTATGAATAATCAATTGACACTAAAAAATAGCTACTACCGATGATACTGTAAATGATGATACCAAAAATTGTTGTAGGAGTTTTTCCTTATAAAACTTCTGAGATACATACAGAGCTACTTAAACAGTTAGCATCATTTCTAAAAAAACCTGAAACTCAACAGTATTTTGAAGAAGCTGAGTATGCAGATGTTTTACATAAATTAATTACAAAAAGAAAACGACATGAAGAATTTACTGAATAATATACGCATAGTACTTGTTGACCATCACATAATGGTAATATTGGCTCAACCGCAAGAGCTATGCTAAATATGAGGCTTAGCGACATTATGGCTTGTAAATCCATAAAAATGAAATTGATGATATTGCTTTAACTTTATCTTGCCATGCTATTGATGTGGTCAAAAAATGCTAAAATTGTTGGAAGTCTTACTGATGCTCTTGATGGGGTTGATTTTGTAGTTGGTACAAGTGCAAGAGTGAGAAGAGTTTCTTTACCTATAGAGCCTATATCTACTGTCGCGACTATAATTATCAATAGAATTAGTGAAAAGATCAGAAAATAGCAATTCTATTTGGCAGAGAGAGAATTGGACTTCTAAATGAGAATTGCTCATGAGTAATGTCCATGCTTTTATTCCTTCAAATGAGGGGTATACTTCATTGAATTTAGCACAAGCTGTACAGTTAGTAGTTTATGAAATATTTAAACAAAACCTAGAGTATACTAGCTCAAAACAGGTTCCGGAATATAGTCAAGTTCATGAAAATGCTACGGCAAATGAAAGACTAGGGCTTTATAAGCATTTTGAAGATGAAATGATTAGGTCTGGTTTTCTTGATAAAGACAATCCCGGTCATGTGATTGATAAGCTTAAAAGATTATTTCAAAGAAGCGAGCTTGAAACTCATGAGGTTAATATTCTTAGAGGATTTTTAAGCTCTATAAATGGTAAGGGTAAATCGTGATTATCCTTGGTATAGATGAAGCTGGGCGTGTGGACCTTTGTCAGGACCTGTTTGTTTGGCTGGAGTAATATTAGATCCTGCTAAGCCAATAAATGGTCTTGGAGATTCTAAGAAGCTAAGCGAAAAAAAAAACGAGAATCACTTTACTGAGCTTATAGTATCACAAGCCTTAGCATATTCGATGGTAGAAGTTAGTCGAAGAAATTGATATTATGAATATCCTTCAAGCTACTTTATATGGTATGAATAAGGTTGCAGATAATCTTAGAGATAAGTTTGATAAGGTTCTAGTAGATGGTAATAAACTTCCAAACTGGGATTATAATTCAGAGGCTATTGTGAAGGTGATTCTAAAATTAAAGAAATATCGGCGGCTTCAATCTTGGCGAAAGTCCATAGAGATAGAATTTGTTTGGAACATGATAAACTTTATCCAGAATATGGTTTTGCTAAGCACAAGGGTTACCCAACAAAAGAGCATCTTGAAAATATCGGAAAATATGGTGTATTAGATATTCACAGAAAGAGTTATAAACCTGTGAGAGAGATGTTTTAATATCCCCGTATTTTAATAGTTTACGAGTTTAGTTATTGAGTAATACCAATCCTAACACAAATTCATACTTTCTCTCATTGCATTTCACACCTACTTTAGCCCTTTGATATTTTGCCAATAGCTATTGCTATTACCTGCACATCAAAAACTTAAATTAGGCATAAACTCCTTTGTGATAAATGTATCACTTTGTGTTGGGATTGGTATAAAGTAGAGTGAACTGGCTGTTTTGTTTGATTTTTAATCGAAAAGAAAGGACATTATCCTTTTCAACTTCACCTACTTTTCTAGGGTTCACTGAAGCGTCATCTTCGCCTTCGTTGATATCGATGCCATAACCAAATTCACGAGCATACGTGCCTTTTGTTCAGTCTCTTTTGAAAAAAACTTCAAGAACAGACTCAATAGGTATAACTAGAGACATTGCCTCACCATCAAAAGTCGCATCAAATGTGATTTGAGTATCACTAATAACGACATTTTCAATAGCCTGAGGAGATAGGTCTAAAAGGATTTTTGTCTTCATCAATATAGTTTTCTGGAACTACAACATCATCATACTCAGTATCAACCAGTACATATGGTGTAAAACCATGATCAACCAACCAATTATATGTAGCTTTTTTACTACATAAGATCTAAGCATAGCCATATTTAAGCTCCTTCTTTTATTGTTCTAATGAAACTAGGATCGTTAAAAAGATCTTTTATTTCTGTAATTAGATTTTTATCCTTTGTTGGGATCGCTATTTTAGTTTTATAAAATAGTAAAAAACAAAGGTCATAATTAGTGTTAAGACATTTACATTTTGGGCGTCTGGATTACACTCCGCATTGATAGTTCTTTCACTTACTACAGTCTTATAAGTTATAATATCTTTTTGCATCGTAAGCTTTATATCGCTGACTTCCTCGTCACTCAAATCTTGCTCTATCATCTTGATGATGTTTTGAATATGTTTTATTTACATGCTCGAGAAGAATGCGTGCATTAGCTCGTTGCTTCCGGAAAAACAGGAAACATCGGAGGGAATGGGTATAAATCTTCTATAGCTTCAATAATCACATTTAAACGATAAACAGCGAAGTCATCCGTGCTTAAAGCAGGTATATTGCAATTAGAGTTATAATATTAAGCTCTTCTAAGTGTTTTGAGTTTTTCTTCTTTAGAAACATCTATGACAGTAGCATTAGCCCCTTTGATAAGAGCAATCATGCGTATTATATCGCTATAGATATCATCCTTTTTTGTGTATAAAACCAAGGTTTTATCCTCCTAATGAATAATAAAAAAGAATAGATATGATTAATATAATTCGATATATTAACGCTTTGAGAATTGTCTTTTTTACGAGCTTTTCTGAATCCGAATTTCTTACGCTCAACTTTACGAGTCACGAGTAACAAAACCTGCTTCACGCAAAGCTGGTTTTAATTCTTCGTCAAGTTCTATAAGAGCACGAGTTACGCCAAGACGGATAGCTCCAGCTTGACCAGTAGTACCACCACCTTTTACAGTTACTTTGAAGTCAAAGTTTTCTGTATTTCAGTAAGCACTAAAGGCTGTTTTACGATCATGCAATCTGTTTTACGACATAAATACTGCTCTAATGGAAGACCATTAACGATAAATTGACCAGTACCTTTTTTCATAAACACGCGAGCTACAGAGCTTTTTACGACGACCTATACCATAATTATATTCTGACATTTTTACCATCCTTACTTAATATTGTGAATTTGAGGCTGTTGAGCTGTATGCGGATGATTTTCACCGGCATATACTTTTAGCTTTTTGTACATAACACGACCCATAGGGCTCTCTAGGTAACATACCTTTTACAGCTTTCTCAATCACTCTTTCTGGATGAGTAGCTATTAGCTTATCAAATGATATAGATTTGATTCCGCCAATATATCCTGTGTGATGGATGTATGTTTTGTCTTTTCTTTTGTTTACCAGTAACTGCTACTTTTTCAGCATTTACAATAATAACATAATCACCAGTATCCATATGTGGAGTAAATTCTGGTTTGTTTTTTCCTCTTAGTATCATAGCGACTTCTGTAGCTAGACGACCTAGAGTTTTATCTGTAGCATCGATCAAAAGCCATTGTCTTTTGATGTCAGACGGTTTTGCAGTAAACGTTTTCATCTTTGTTCCTTTATTGTTGTCAATTACTCAGTTTTATAAAAAAATTCTATAGATGCAAGAGTTTATCTTGCGTGTATTTTAAAATTTTAAGCAGTCTATATAATACGCTTTTATTTAAAGATAAGCAAATTTATTGAGTGATATTGTTTGAGATTATGCGATTAAATTCTGAATTTGACCTTCTAATGCAATTTTCTATAGCTAAACGGTCAAAAAAATTGCCAGTGATGTATAGGTTGTTTTGATTTTTTAGTTCGCTATTTAAGTCGTCTATAAATTTAGTATGGTTTTTATCGTATTTTGGTAAGCTTTGATACTTGATTTCTGTATGCAGTATTTGATTTTGATTAATTTTTAGCAGTTTAGCTATCTTTGAAATTAAAATAGCCTCATTGTTTGTATGATCCTTACAATGAAAAACAATAGCACGAAGACCCTCATCTGCAATAATATCTCGTGACACTGCTGAGTAGAAAAATCGTTTTTTACCTATAAGACCTGCTAAGTCTTTAATTTGTTTTAAATTGCTTTTGGTTGCAACAATTCCAATACTTGTAAGTTTCGATGTGGTAGGGCGATTAGGGTGGCTGCTAATCTTTGGTAGAATATCTTTAAGTAGCTCTTCTGTGACGCTCCATGGCGTTGCTAGGCAGATATTCTTACTATGATATGAATTGGTGTTGGTATTGACAATCCACTCGTCATCATTTTTCTTAATGCTTATAACTTTTTCATTGATAATATTGCTAATATTATTGTCAAATAAACTAGATAAACCTTTTTCTAAAGTAAAACTTCTTGGGAGGGTTGTGTCCCTGGGGTATTTTTTGAATAAATATTCCATTGGAAAATTCATGCTGTCTTGAGAGAGTACTGCATTAAAACAATACTTAAAGGTATTGCTATAGTTCTTTTTGCCAAATACTTTTTTGGAATACTCGCTTACAGTTAGATTTTCTTTTGAGATGTTCCTATTCTTTATATAGCTAAGACCAAGTGTAAACCAGTTTAGGTTGGTAAATATACTTTGAATTTTATTGTTTGATTTTACAAATAGAAATGGAAGCTTTTTTCTCGTGACTATTTGTTTCAAAAGATTTTTATTTTTAATAAATTCTATAGTGTCTGAATAAGAGTTGTATATAGTATGAGCTCCATTTCAAACCAAAAATTATTGTAATTTGCAGTAGCTATACAGCCACCTATTTGTTTGTGTTCAAATATTGAGTTATCAATACCTGTTTGATTTAGTTTGTTTGAAAGGCTGATGCCAGATATTCCGCCACCGATAATTATAGTGTCTATATATTTCATGTTATACCGTTTTGATTGTTAGGCAATAGTATCCAAAGTTTGCCTTTATTGTTCATGTGTCCAGCATTAAACTCTGCTTGCTTGCCATGTCCCCAAAAAATATCTCCACGAATAGCTCCGCGAATAGCCCCGCCTGTATCTTGAGCAATCATAAGCCTATCAAGAGGAGCTGTAGTTTTGTGATTGTTTTCAAAGTAATCAGTTTCAAGCCACATAGGTACACCATAGGGGTAAAACTCGTCGTCTACAGCCATTGAATATCCTGGTGTTAATTCAACACCTTGGGCACCAATAGCATTTTTTGCATCAATATATCTGAAGAATACAAAAGATGGATCGTAGTTAAGTACTTCGTCGATTTTGTCTTTATTTTTATTGAGCCAGGCTTTTATTGATTGCATCGACATATTCTCAAGTGAAATGTAGTTGTTGTCTAGTAAGTATTTGCCTATAGGCTTGTAGCCATGTCCATTTTGACTGTCATAACCTAGTAAGACATCGCCACTGTCTGTTTCAATGCGACCAGACCCTTGAATTTGCAAAAAGGATCTATCAACTTTTGATTTCACCCAAACCAATACATCTGCTTTTTTAAATAAGTTACCTTTAGCTATTTCTTCACGCGAATAGTAAGGTACAAATTTGTTTTTAGAATATCTCCCAAAGGAGTATGTATCATCATTTTTAGGGAGTTTAACTAGGTCTTTAGGAGTCTTATAAATAGGTACTGTGTACTGAAGTGTTTTGACAAGACTACCTTTAATGGTTGGTTCATAGTAGCCTGTAAAGGTTCCTGAATCTTTATTGTTGTAGATAATCTGATAAGGAGTGAAGTTGTGCTCAAAGAATAATCTCGCTTCACCATTAGTTTTTAATTTAATGCTGACAGCTTTATTGCAAACGGGTATCCAGTCTGCATACTTTGACATATTTTCGGATAAGATCTTGTCACATGACTTTTTGAATGTATCGAAAGATTTTAGTTGATCGTCTTTGTTCCAGTTTTTTAATTCAAGAAAAGAGGATTTTTTGTAGAAAACATCTTCAGAGTATTTATTTGTTAAGTATTTTTGTGCTATAGCGGAGGTAGAGCAACTAGCCAATAAAGGTATCAATAATACAAATAATAAATATTTTTTTACCCAAATAAACATGACTTTTTTAATAACCTTTTATAAAAAATGATATTTTTACTTGAAAAATACACTTATTAGCACAACTTAACTCATTGTAATATTAACACAACCAAAATTAAAGGTTTGATTATGAACGATATAGAAAAAGAATCATTTAGAAGAAAAAATGTTGGAAACAGAAGATAAGCTTGAGGAAGTTGGTGAGCATGATGAAGTTGAGTGTTCTCCAGAGGAAGCATTAGAAAAAGCTAATGATGAAATCGAAAGACTTGCAGAATATGCTGAAGAAATGAAGGATGAGGCTTTAAGGGCAAAAGCTGAAATGGAAAACATCCGTAAACGAGCTGAAAGAGATGTGCAAAATGCCCGTAAATTTGGGATTGAAAAATTTGCCAAGGAATTATTACCTGTGACAGATAGTATTGATCAAGCTTTAAAGCATGAGGTCAAGCTTGATGAAGCTGTAGCAATGAAGGACGGTATTGAGATGACAGCTAAGATACTTCTTGATGTCCTTAAAAAGAATGGTTTTAGAAGAGCTTGATCCAAAAGGTGAAAAAATTTGATCCAAATATGCATGAAGCGTTGGCAATGATACCTAATCCTGAATTTGAGAATAATACTATATTTGAAGTATTCAAAAGGATATTTGCTAAATGGTAGAGTTGTAAGAGCTGCTAAAGTGATAGTTGTAACAAATTAAACATTTTGCTTGAAATATAATTGAATATACCCATATATAGATATATGGATTATAAAATATTTTCATAATCTACAAAATTTAACGAGTTTAAGAAATAATAAATACACAATAGGAGAATAAAAATGGGAAGAATAATAGGAATAGATTTAGGTACTACTAACTCTTGTCTTGCTATCATGGATGGTAAGAAAGCAAAAAGTAATCGAAAATGCTGAAGGTCATAGAACAACTCCTTCAGTAGTTGCTTATACTGACGGTGGCGAAATATTGGTTGGTCAATCAGCAAAAAGACAAGCTGTAACAAACCCAGATGATACTTTCTTTGCTATCAAAAGACTTATCGGTCGTAAATATGATGATAAAGCTGTACAAAATGACATTAAAAAGAAAGTACCTTATGCTGTAGTTAAAGCTGATAATGGAGATGCTTGGGTTTCTACTAAAGAAGGCAAAAAAATGGCACCACCTCAAGTTTCTGCTGAAATTTTGAGAAAAATGAAAAAAACTGCAGAAGACTTTTTGGGTGAACCTGTAACAGAAGCTGTAATTACAGTTCCAGCTACTTTAATGATAGCCAAAGACAAGCGACAAAAGATGCTGGTAAAATTGCAGGTCTTGATGTGAAAAGAATTATTAACGAGCCTACTGCAGCAGCATTGGCTTATGGTGTGGATTCTAAGAAAGGTGAGCAAACAGTAGCAGTATATGATTTAGGTGGTGGTACATTTGATATCTCTATCATTGAAATTGCTGATGTTGATGGCGATAGCCAAATTGAAGTACTATCTACTAATGGTGATACTTTCCTTGGTGGTGAAGATTTTGATTTAGTTCTTATGGATTATCTAATTGATGAGTTCAAAAAAGAGCAAGGCATAGATCTTCATAATGATAAGCTTGCATTACAAAGAGTAAGAGAAGCAGCAGAAAAAGCTAAAGTGGAACTATCATCTGCTCAACAAACAGATGTGAACTTACCGTATGTAACAGCTGATGCTACGGGTCCTAAGCATTTAAATGTGAAAATCACTAGAGCTAAATTTGAGTCGCTAGTTGGTAATTTAGTTGAGAGATCTTTAGAGCCTTGTAAAAAAGCTCTTGAAGATGCAGGTTTGAGCAAGTCTGATATTACAGAAGTACTTTTAGTAGGTGGACAAACTCGTATGCCTTTAGTACAAGCTAAAGTAAAAGAGTTCTTCGGTAAAGAGCCGCGTAAAGATGTAAACCCTGATGAAGCTGTAGCAGTCGGTGCAGCTATCCAAGGTGGTGTACTTTCTGGTGATGTTACAGATGTGCTTTTACTTGATGTAACTCCATTGTCTGTAGGTATCGAGACTATGGGTGGTGTGATGACTAAGCTTATCGAGAGAAATACGACTATCCCTACTAAGAAGTCGCAAGTATTCTCAACAGCAGAAGATAATCAGCCTGCAGTAACTATTCATGTGCTTCAAGGTGAGCGTGAAATGGCTTCTGCAAATAAATCTCTAGGTAGATTTGACTTGGCAGATATTCCTCCAGCTCAACGAGGTATGCCACAAATCGAAGTGACATTTGATGTGGATGCAAACGGTATAATGAATGTGTCAGCAAAAGATAAAGCGACTGGTAAAGAGCAAAATATTGTAATTAAATCATGTGGTGGTATATCTGAAGAAGAGATCGAAAAAATGGTGCAAGATGCAGAAGCTAACTCTGAATCAGATAAAAAATTCCATGAGCTTGTAACTGTAAGAAATGCTGCTGATAACTTAATTCATAGCTCAAGAAAAGCTGTTGTTGATTTAGGTGATAAAGTAACAACTGAAGAAAAAGATGCAATTGAAGCTGCTTGTAAAGAGCTTGAAGAGGTTTCTAAAGGTGATGATAAAGAAGCTATCGAAGCTAAAACTAAAGCTCTTGAAGAAGTATTTACTCCTGTAGCTCAAAAGCTTATGCTGATCAAGCTCAAGCTGCTGGTGCTGAAGGTGCTCAACCTCAAGAAGAAGCTAAGCAAGACGAAGATGTTGTTGACGCTGACTTTGAAGATGTTGATGATGCTAAAAAGTAATCTAAGTTAATGTTTAAGTAATAGAAAGGCACGGTTTATCCGTGCTTTTTTATTTGCTATAATGATGTGTCTTAAATTTTTAGGTTAAATACAATGCAACAAAAATGTTATTATGAAACTCTTAGTGTTTCAAAGAGTGCTAGTGGTGTAGAAATCAAACGATCTTATCGTAAGCTTGCGATGAAATATCATCCAGATAGAAACCCTGATAATCAAGAAGCAGAGCTTAAATTTAAAGAAATTTCTGAAGCTTATGAAGTATTAAGTGATGAGCAAAAAAGGTCTCGCTATGATCAGTTTGGCCATGCAGGTGTAAACCAGCAAGCAGGTGGTGGAGCCGGAGGCTTTGGCGGTGCTGGTGGTTTTGAAGATATATTTGATACTTTCTTTGGTGGAGGTGGTGCAAGAGGTGGTTCAAGATCATCGCGCCAAGCTCGCGGTAGCGACTTAGAATATACTATTGAAATTTCTTTGGCAGAGGCTTATTTTGGTGTTGAAAAAGATCACTATACCAAGAATGGCGAGTTGTGAACCTTGTGATGGTACTGGCTCAAAGTCTAAATCTAAAGCAACTTGCCATGCTTGTCATGGGCAAGGAACTATTCGTCGCCAACAAGGTTTTTTTGCCTTTGAGCAAACTTGCCCTGTATGTAACGGTAGTGGTTCAAGTGTTGCGGATCCTTGTCATGATTGCCATGGTGCAGGTCAAGTCAAGAAGCAGAAAACTCTAAGGGTTAAGGTACCTGCCGGTGTTGATAATGGCGATAGAGTCAGACTTCAAGGCGAGGGTGATTCTGGCTCAAATGGTGCTATGAGTGGCGACTTATATGTTCAGCTTATGGTTAAAGAGCATAGTATATTTACGAGAAAAGACATTAATCTTTATTGTGAAATGCCGATAAGCTTTACAACAGCTTGCTTAGGTGGAGAGATAACAGTTCCTACTTTAGATGGTGAAGTGCAGTTAAAAGTAGTGCCAGAAACTCAAACTGACAAAGTTTTTCGCTTGAGAGAAAAAGGTATGAAATCTCTTCGTGGTCAAAGACGCGGAGATCTATTGTGTAAAGTGGTAGTCGAAACGCCTGTGAAACTAAGTCCTGAGCAAAAGAACTACTGCAAAAATTTGCAAAAAGTCTTGGTGAAGATAGTCAAAACAAGCACTCCCCAAAAAGCAAGTCTTGGTTTGATAGTGTGAAGGATTATGCTAAAGGTTTGTTTGACTAAGGGATTGTCCCTAATACTAATTTGTATTGGGATTGGTATAAAACCTAGCACTTAAATATAGCTTCTCAGAATAATTCTTTTAAACAGATGTTGGCTTGTTATATAATGATTCCACTTTAGATATTATATAAAATACATGCGGTAATACCCCCTAAAAATAATAGCATTTAGAAGTGTACAAAAAAATATACTAATAAATGAGAGGTATTACAAATGAAACAAAAACGATATACAGATAGTCAAATAGTAAATATTTTAAAGGAATCAGAGAGCGGCATTATCGTATCTGATTTGTGTCGCAAATATGGTATAAATAGCTCAACATTTTATAAATGGCGTGAGAAATACAGTGGTATTGATGTTTCAATGCTAACAAAAGTTAAAAGAGCTTGAAGCCCAAAATAGTAGACTCAAGCGTATGTATGCTGATTTACAGTTAGATCATGATATTTTAAAGGAAGCGATGACAAAAAAGTGGTAAAGCCATCTGAGCGAAAGAAGATGGCTTTACAGACAGTGAAAGCTAAGAAAATCAGTGTCAAAAGGAGCTGTAAAGTTTTTTGCATAAGTGAAACAGCATACTACTATAGCCCTAAAAATAGTGATGATAATGAGTATATAGCAAATAAGTTAATTGAGCTTACACAGGCTCATCGCAACTGGGGTTTTAAGCTATGCTTTCTGCATATAAGAAATGTATTGGGTAAGAGGTTTAATCATAAACGAGTATATCGAATATATTGTGATTTGTGTTTAAACTTACGAATAAAGCCTAAAAAAAGAATTAAAAGAGATAAGCCAAAACCATTAACTGAAGCTACTAGAGCAAACCAAATATGGTCTATGGATTTCATGCACGATAATTTATCTAGTGGTAAAAAGTATAGGCTATTAAATATTATAGATGACTATAATAGAGAAGGCTTAGATTGTGAGATTGACTTTTCATTACCATCATATCGAGTTGAAAAGACTTTAAAAAAGTTAATAAATCAAAGGGGTAAGCCTATAGCAATCAGGTGTGATAATGGTCCTGAATATATAAGCAATAGCTTAAAGTTGTGGGCTAAAAGAAATAAGATACAACTATGGTATATTCAACCTGGAAACCCTCAACAAAATGGCTATGTTGAGAGATTTAATAGGACTATGAGGTATGAGCTATTAGAGCAAAATTTATTTGATAGTTTAGATGATATTAGGTTACAATCTACTAGATGGTTATGGGATTACAACAACATTAGACCACATATGGCTTTAGGAGGTTTTCCTCCTAGAATGGTAGCTAATAAAGCTATTTAAATAAGTGTACACTTCTAAGTGACATTAAAAATGGGAGTATTACCATGCAAGCAGTATTTGACACGACATTTGTACTATTTTTTACTATATTTTTTGGTTTAATCATGGGGTATAGTAAAATTTTCCCTAGTGGGTCTGATAAGACATTCATCCATTTAGTATTCTATATTTTTTACCTCTTCAGCTTTTTTTTTAAGTTGCTATCATGCTGATATCTCGGGACTTACTTTAAATTATGGTTTAGCATATTTGAGTAGTGTTGTGATAATGATGATTCTCACTGTTATTATAAGTTTTAAGTTTTTGAAAGGTAGTAAAGTGGATGGCGTTTTAAATTCGATGGCTGTTACACAAGTTGATGGAGCTTATTTTGCTATACCATTATTTTTATTGATATTTTCATCTGCTGCATTTGCCATACCTTTAATGGCGATACAAAATATAGTTTTCTTTACAATAAGCGTATTGATAATAGAACTGTTGCAAAAAAAGGATTTAACTAAAGCTGGTGGTATTTTATTCATAATAAAAAGGGTGGTGAAAGTATCATTTGCAAACCCTATTATACTATCATCAGTTTTAGGATTTGTTTTGGGTAGTATAAAGATGCCTATAAATGATAATATAAATAATGCCTTTGCCTTTCTTGGTAAAGCTTCTGCTCCTGTAGCACTATTCTCAATAGGTCTATCGTGTAGTTATGGTCTGAGAAAATTTAAGATTGATTATCAGGTAATTACAATAGTGGTATTAACCATCTTGAAACTTTTATTATTTCCATTGATAGCTCTGGTGTTTGGGTTAATGTTTGGATTACATGGAGGTTTATTGTTAGCTTTAGTTTTATTGTGTGCAACTCCAACAGCAACACATAATTACATAATTGCAAACCAATATGATTTGTCCGAGCAAGTTAATATACAAACTTTTGTGGTTGTCTTTACCACTATATTAAGTTTTTTGAGTGTTAATATTTGACTTTATTTTTTAATATAATTGCTTTAATTAATTGGTACTTTGAAGTAAAAGTTAGATGTAAAACTCTTGCTTTATACTGTAGTAGTATCAGAATGCTAATTTGCATTTAAGTGATTATATGATAAAATCTTGAGTATATTTTGTTATGTTTTTATTGCTATCATTTAAAAGCTGAAAGCTAGTCATTATTTGATAGAATGCCATAGCAAAATAGCGTTATATTTAATCGATTTGAGAGTTTGAAAAGCTCTTTCAACCCACTAGGAATAATTTTACTGATGTCACAGATTTATCAAGAATTGACTAAAGATATGAAAGAGTCAATGAAAAATAAAGATAAAAACAGATTAACAACTATTCGCATGGCAATATCTGCTATCAAGCAAAAACAAATAGATGAAAAAGTTGAGATTACTGATGAAATTTCGACAGCTATAATTACAAAAATGATAAAGCAAAGACAAGATTCTTATAATCAGTTTATGCAAGCAGATAGAGCAGAGCTAGCAGAAGGTGAAAAAAATGAGATAGATATACTTATTAAATATATGCCTAAGCAGTTAAGTGATGAAGAGGTTGTAGAGATAGTTCAAAAAGCTATAGAATCTGTAGGTGCTACAACTATGAAGGAAATGGGTAAAATAATGGCTTGCGTAAAAAATGAGCTAGCTGGTAAAACAGATATGAGCAAGGTTAGTGCAATAGTTAAATCAAATTTATCCTAAGTTTTAAATCAGTATGGCAAAGAGAATCTCAAATAGTTTTATAAAAGAGCTTGTAGCTAGTGCTGATATTGTGGATGTTGTCTCAAGATTTGTTAATATTAAAAAATCAGGCAAAAACTTTAAGGGCTGTTGCCCATTTCATAATGAAAAATCACCATCTTTTTTTGTAACTCCAGACAAAAACTTCTTTCACTGCTTTGGTTGCCAAGAATCTGGTGACTCACTTACATTTATTAAAAAAATCAATAATCTTGAATTTATCGATGCAGTAAAAAATCTAGCTGAAATTGCAGGTAAGCCCGTTGAGTATGAAAATTATTCTCAAGAGGATATTCAAAAAGAGCAACTCTATAATAAGTGTATAAGTTTTTATGGAGACTGCTCAAAAGTACTATCGTTGGAATTTGGGTAAATCTGAAACGAAAGATAAGGCTATTGAATACCTTAAGAAGCGTTCTGTAAATAGTGATTTGGCAAAAACTTTTGGTATTGGTTATTCATCTAATGGTTGGAATAATATTACGCATTTAGCAAAAAATGCGCAAATACCAGAAGCTATATTGGTTGAAACTGGTCTTGCTATCAAGAATGATAAGGGAAATGTTTACGATCGCTTTCGTGGAAGAATTATGTTCCCTATTCGCAATATACAAGGTAATGTTATCGCTTATGGAGGTAGGGTTATTGAAGGTGATGAAAGTGGTATGGATGGAGTTAAATATATAAACTCACCAGAAACTATTTTTTTCGAAAGAATAATACTCTTTATGGACTATATGAATATCGCCAAATCAAAAAACAACAGGAAGTAAGTAATACTTTAGTCGTTGTTGAAGGTTACATGGATGTAGTTGGTTTAGCAAGCTGTGGTTTTTATGGTGCTGTGGCAACTCTAGGGACAGCATTTTCACAAAACCATGCAAAGATTTTATTTAGAGAAACGAGCTCTGTAGTGCTTTGTTTTGATGGCGATTCAGCGGGTCAAAAAGCAGCTATTAGAACAATAAAAATAGTGCTACCAATTCTTGATGCTAATAAAAAGTTGAAAATACTTTCGTTGGCTGATAATAAAGATCCAGATGATTATATAAAAGAGTTCGGGTTAGGGGCGTTTCAACAAGCTCTAGACAATGCTTTACCTGTGGCAGAATTTCTAGTGCAGAGCTTTATTGGCGATAGAGATTTAACAAAAGCGGAGTCAAAAGCAGAAGTGCTTGAAAATCTAAAAACTTTTTACAAGAAGTTGAGGATAATATCTATTCAGAGAGTATAGTGGCAACTATTGCTGAGAAGATTAATATAAAAGTTGAGCAAATTAAAAGTCTACTGAAATCGCGTAAGAAATTTGTCGTACACAATAATGAACCAGAGGTGTATGCATCTCAGAAAAGACAGAAGAAATTGTCAAATAACCTTTTGTTAGAGGAAAGGCTTTTAGCAGAAATTTTTGTAAATACTCAAAGTATACGAGATATTCAGGCAAATAATAATTTTGAAATCTATCCAGCATCTCAAAGATTAAGTATTTTGGCAAAAAGCTTGAAAATACTAAAAGAGGACGCATCTAATGATATACGGACTGTTATATTAATACAACTGTTGTGTGAAGAGTATGCAGACTGCCGAGTATTTTTTTCAACTTTTTGAGTTATGGTATTAAAAATCTTGCTAAAAACAGTGAAGCAGATGGGCATGACAAGCAAATCTTGAATGATTTAAAAGAATCGAAGAAAAAAGTAAAAGAGAACACTTTAAGTATTTAGGAAAACTTCCGTTTAGAACAGAAATTGAAGAGATGGAATATAAATATTTAGTGGCAAAAATGAGTAATTAGTTTAATATATAAAAGATAAAATTTATTGGAGTGTTAGATGACAAAAGAAGATTTACTCTCAGATTTAAAAGATTTGATAGTTGACGGTAAAGAAAGAGGGTATTTGACTAGAGCAGATATTCTTGATGCACTACCTGGAGATGTATCTGACGATCCTAAAAAATATGAAGAAATAGAAGCGATATTGGTAGATGCTGGTATCGATGTTTACGATAGAACTCCTGAATTAGAAGAGGTTGATGAACGCAAAGCAAGTGAAGCAAACCTTGATGATTTGAAAGGTAAAACTTCTGATCCTATTCGTATGTATATGCGTGAGATGGGTATCGTAGATCTTTTAGATAAAAAAGGGTGAAACTGAAATTGCGATCAGAATAGAAGATGGTACTACAGAAGTTTGCGGTACAATTTTGGCTTATCCAATTGTTATAAAGACATATATAGAAAGATTTCGTGAGCTAGAAGAAAGAGCTAGTGATTATATGAATTCACAAGATATCGAAGATGATAGTGTCGCAAAATATATACGCTTTGGCGATATTATGGCGGGCTTTAGTGATGAGCAAGCCTCTGAAGAAAAGGTTGCTGAAGATGATCTTGATGAAAAGATGGATACTCAAGGGCGTATGATTTCTTTATAAATCTTGAGAAAATGTTTGAACAGTACCAAGCAAAAGCTACTAAAAAACTATATACTGAAATAGTTAAAAGAGTTCGACTGTCTAAGATTGTCAACTTCACATTTGCAGAAGCTGGTTGATTTTATCAAAATGCCATTTGCTCGTGTAAAAGAACTCGAAAGAAAAATCATGAGACTAAGTGTAGAGCGAGCTAAAACTCCTCGTGCTGAGTTTATTGAGGTGTACAAGATAGGTCGTACTGCTTGGATTAAGCCATTAACTAAAAAATATAAATTCACAGAAAATATCATTCGTGAAATTGAGATGCTTACTAAGCAGATTAATCAATTTCAAGATCTAATGATGATGGATATAGCTGAGCTTAAGCAAAGTGAATTTAGAAATTTCAAAAAGTGAAGCAAAGATTATCAAGCTAAAAAAAGATGATCTGAGCTAAGCAAGACTAGTAGTTTCTGAAGCTAAAAAGTACACAAATCGAGGTCTTCATTTCTTAGATATTATCCAAGAGGGTAATATAGGTCTTATGAAAGCCGTTGATAAATTTGACTACCGTAAAGGTTTTAAATTCTCAACTTATGCTACATGGTGGATTCGTCGGCTTCTATTACGCGTTCAATTGCTGACCAGGCTAAGGTTTATCCGCGTACCTGTACACATGATTGAGACTATCAACAAGGTCAATAGAATTAAGCGTCAAATTTTACAAGAGACAGGTCGTGATGCTACTGAAGAAGAGAGATTATCGAACAAACTCCAAATATGACAAAGGAAAAACTAAAAAGAAAATCCTTAATATTTCTCATACTCCTATATCTATGGAAAGTCCTATTGGTGATGATGAAGACTCTACTGTTGGTGATTTCATTGAAGATAAAAATAATTACTCTCCAATAGAAGCTGCTAACCTTGAAAACCTTCGTGAAGCTATAAAGAGCTTATCGAAACAGGTCTAACAGAAAGAGAAGCAAAAGTTTTAATGATGAGATTTGGTATCGGTATGAACACAGATCATACTTTAGAAGAGGTTGGTAAGCAGTTTAATGTAACTCGTGAGCGGATCCGTCAAATCGAAGCAAAAGCTCTTAGAAAGCTTAAGCATCCATCTAGGTCTGCATTCTTGAAGACTTTCTTGTAATATCTTTAGCTTTAAGCTGACGCCAACTTCAATACCTGATTAAATAATCAGTATATAGTTCTATATAGTCTGTTTTGATACTTACATTATACGATATTGATTTAATGTGTAACTTTAAGTTTTAGTTTGTATATGTCGGGGCTTATTATGCTTTTATAGTTGATTTTTAGTTGTATAGTTGCTATCTTTATTAAGGTTTAATTAGTAGATATAATAAATTAAGGGAAAGCAGCATGTATAAAAAACTTTTGTTAGTAGCACCTCTAATACTAACTGGTTGTATTAATTATAAATCTGATGATTTTGAGAAAAATTTCAGTGATCTTCTGAGCTGGCAAGAAAATGGGGACCTTGTGTTAAATACAGAGCCATCAGGGTAATACCCCCTAAAAAATAATGCAAGCTCTCACTAAGACAACTGAAAAAACTTTTAAAAGAAGCTTCAATGTTGGCGTTCGAAACATGAAGATTTTCTAGCTGAGAGATGACAGTCAATTATGAGACTGGTGAAGCAACTTACACTCACTATAAGCTAAGAGAAGCTTACTCTAGTTTATGCTCTAATTTGGACTATCTTTTCACATATAAAAATCACAAAGAATTTTGTACTCCAAATACGACAAATCATCTTGATGGTGGTAAGTTTTCAGATTTAAAAAATAGGATTAGAGTACATAGAGGTTTATCTAAACTGCTGAAGAAAAAACTAGTTGATTACTTCTTAGTAAATAATGGCAAAAAGTATTAAAACAGACCCTTTTTTTTTGCGATTAGCTCTAACAACTTGTAGTGATACGCTAATTAGAAATAATCCTCTAAAGCTGAAGAACTTACCACCTAAAGCACCACCTAAAAAATGAAGTAGGAAGTTAAGAGCAAAAAAGCTAGCTGTAAGAGTATTAGCCTCTGTTTTGGTAAAACCACCATGATCTGTTAGATAAAAGTTTAGTAATCCCATTAGTACGGCATAGCTGACAGTTGAGAAAATTTGAATTATATTTATTTGTAAAACACCTTTCGGCATATCTTTGTAATTTACCATTTTTATCATTATGCTAATAAATATTGAGAATATTCAGTATAATATAAGAACAGCTATTTATACAAGATGATAATCACAACTAAACATGAAAAATATAATTTTTGACTTTGATTCAACCCTTATAAAAAAAGAATCTTTAGAGCTAATCCTAGAGCCATTACTGAAAAATAATCAAGAGAAATTATCTGAAATAGAGAGCATTACAAATCTTGGTATGCAGGGAGAGCTTGATTTTAGAGAGTCTTTAGAAAAACGCTTAGCTATAGCTAGCCCAACAAAGGCGAGTATTGAGGCTTTTACTAGTGAGTATTGTCCTAGCTTATTGACTAAAGATATGAAAGAGCTGGTTGATGAGCTTCATGCTAAGGGCTATAAAGTTTGGATATTTAGTGGTGGATTGACTGAGAGTATAGTTCCGTTTGCTAATGCTTTAAATATTGCATTTGAAAATATCTTTGCAGTTGATGTTAATTGGAATGATGATGGTAGTTTTAATTCATTAAACGATACGAATGGAGCTTGTGATTCAAAGCTTGTTGCTTTTGAAAAGGTTAAGGATCGTTTTGATGGTGAAGTTATAGCCGTGGGTGATGGCTTTACTGATTATCAATTATTTGAATCAGGATCTGCAGATAAGTTTATCGCTTATACTGAGCATGTAGAGCGAGCAAATGTTGTTGAGAAAGCTGAGAGTATAGCTATGGATGCAGGTGTTTTACGATATATATTAAGGGACTTCTAATAACTCATGAGCACGCATCTTGATGCCCAAATTCATCACACCTGCGTTGCAAATTTTAGCAATAGATATACGGTAATACTCCCATTTTTAATGTCACTTAGAAGTGTACACTTATTAAATAGCTTTATTAGATACCATTCTAGGAGGAAAACCTCCTAAAGCCATATGTGGTCTAATGTTGTTGTAATCACATAACCACCTAGTAGATTGTAACCTAATATCACCTAAACTATCAAATAAATTTTGCTCTAATAGTTCATATCTCATAGTCCTATTAAATCTCTCAACATAGCCATTTTGTTGAGGGTTTCCAGGTTGAATATACCATAGTTGTATCTTATTTCTTTTAGCCCACAACTTTAAGCTATTGCTTATATATTCAGGACCATTATCACACCTGATTGCTATAGGCTTACCCCTTTGATTTATTAACCTTTTTAAAGTCTTTTCAACTCGATATGATGGTAATGAAAAGTCAATCTCACAATCTCACAATCTAAGCCTTCTCTATTATAGTCATCTATAATATTTAATAGCCTATACTTTTTACCACTAGATAAATTATCGTGCATAAAATCCATAGACCATATTTGGTTTGCTCTAGTAGCTTCAGTTAATGGTTTTGGCTTATCTCTTTTAATTCTTTTTTTTAGGCTTTATTCGTAAGTTTAAACACAAATCACAATATATTCGATATACTCGTTTATGATTAAACCTCTTACCCAATACATTTCTTATATGCAGAAAGCATAGCTTAAAACCCCAGTTGCGATGAGCCTGTGTAAGCTCAATTAACTTATTTGCTATATACTCATTATCATCACTATTTTTAGGGCTATAGTAGTATGCTGTTTCACTTATGCAAAAAACTTTACAGCTCCTTTTGACACTGATTTTCTTAGCTTTCACTGTCTGTAAAGCCATCTTCTTTCGCTCAGATGGCTTTACCACTTTTTGTCATCGCTTCCTTTAAAATATCATGATCTAACTGTAAATCAGCATACATACGCTTAAGTCTACTATTTTGGGCTTCAAGCTCTTTAACTTTTGTTAGCATTGAAACATCCATACCACTGTATTTCTCACGCCATTTATAAAATGTTGAGCTACTTATACCATATTTGCGACACAAATCAGATACGATAATGCCGCTCTATGATTCCTTTAAAATATTTACTATTTGACTATCTGTATATCGTTTTTGTTTCATTTGTAATACCTCTCATTTATTAGTATATTTTTGTACACTTCTAAATGCTATTATTTTTTAGGGGTATTACCTTTTTTAGATAGTATTCGCAAAAATCTGTAGTAATTTTTGTAGATGTTTCGTATTCCATACCTTTTTTTGGGGTTGTGGATCTTACAATAATCAGTATAACTTTCAGCCATTGAAAAGCTCGAGCATAGCAGGGTTAATGCACAAACTCTTAGAAACCTATTGTGATAAATAGTCTTTATATGCATCAGCTTTCATTAACTTATCTAATTCTTTTTTATCTGATAGTTTCATTTCAAACAACCAGCCTTTGTCATAGCAAGATTCATTTAAAAGTTTTGGGCTATCTATTAGGCTATCATTTATTTTAATTATCTCACCAGATAATGGGGTACAAATGTCAGAAGCAGTTTTTACTGATTCAATTACGCAAGCTTCATCATCTTTTGAAAAGTTAAAGCCTACTTTAGGTAAATCTACAAATACGATTTCACCAAACTCATTTTGTGAGTAATCATCAATACCCACTATTGCGATATTGCCATCAACTTTTATCCATTCATTGGTGGGTGTATACAATAAATTTTCTTTAATATTTGCCATAAAATCTCTATAAATATATGTGATACCAACCTCTATATAAATTTATCCTTTCTCACTTCGTATTTCACACTTATTTTAACCCTTTAATATTTGCCAGTAGCTATAGCTATTACCTACATATCAAAAACTTAAACTAGGTATAAACTCCTTTGTGATAAATGTACCAATTTGTATAGATAGAGGTTGGTATGATTAGTTATTGATAGATAATATCACAAAAAATCTATAAAATTAATTTGCTATTACCTTATTACGGATTTTTAAATATGGAGCTTTCAAATAAAAATATTATCATCACTGCTGGTGGAACAGGTGGTCATATATATCCAGCGATGGCAGTGGCTGAGTTGCTAGCTAAAAATGGTGCTAGTATCACATGGGTGGGTACGCCACACAGTATGGAAGCTAAACTTGTGCCTGAGCATTTTAATATGAAGTACATTAAATCATCAGGCATCAGGGGAAAGGGCGTTGTTAGAAAGCTTACTTTCCCTATTAAACTGGCTGTGAGTACTTTTAAGGCTAGAGCAATACTTGATGAAACTAAAGTTGATATCGTTATAGGCTTTGGAGGTTATGTATCTGGGCCTATATGCTTAGCTGCAAAACTAAAAAAAGTACCGGTAATTATCCATGAGCAAAATGCAAAAATAGGTTTAACTAATCGCGTACTAGCAAAACTTGCTAGTAAAATTTGTTTTGCTTTTGAAATTGATAATATAAAGAATTATTTAAATGCTAAGCAACTTGCTAAGTCTAAAGTGGTTGGCAATCCTGTGAGAAAAGATATTGTAGCTTTAAATCATCATGATAAAGTTTTTAATGATGATAAATTAAACCTACTTGTATTGGGTGGTAGTTTAGGGAGCTAAGTCTATAATGACATTATCCCCGAGCTTATAAAAAAGGTTAGTGAAACAAATCTTCAAAATCAAATGTTGGCATCAAACCGGTCAATTGTCTTTTGAAATGACAAAAAGAAAAGTATGAAGGTGTTGCAAAAGAAAATGTCAAAGAAGTATCTCCATTTATTTTCAATATGGCAGAGGCTTATAAATGGGCAGATATAGTGATTTGTAGAGCTGGTGCTTTGACTGTGACAGAAACTGCAGTCGCTGGAGTACCTGCTATATTTATACCATTTCCTTTTGCTGTTGATAATCATCAGTTTTACAATGCTCAGACTTTGGTTAAAAAAGATGCAGGATTTTGTCTGAAGCAGGAGGAAATGACTTTAGATAATTTAATGGCTATAATAGAGCCTTTAGCGACTGATACTAAGAAGCTTAAAGTCTTATCAGATAATGCAAAAAAAGCGTTGAAAAATGACGCAAGTGAACAGATATTAAAGTGTGTAAAGAAGTTTTATTGTAAAGACTTAAAAACAAAAAATAAGGACTAAAAAATGAATTTTGATATGTCTAAGCTAATGCAGCAAGCACAAAAAATGCAAGAGCAAATGAAAAAAGCTCAAGAAGAAAAAAGTAATTTACAGGTCGAAGGTGAAGCTGGTGCGGGCTTAGTTAAGATTACTATGACTGGTAAATATGATGTGAAATCTGTAAATATCGATGAAAGTCTTTTGAGTGAAGATAAAGAAATGCTTGAAGACCTTATTGCAGCAGCTGTAAATAGTGCGGTCAAAAAGGTGGAAGAGAATTCACCGTCTTCTACTGATATGCA
Source organism: Francisella sp. (assembly GCA_038141505.1). Lineage (GTDB taxonomy): Bacteria > Pseudomonadota > Gammaproteobacteria > Francisellales > Francisellaceae > Francisella. Next base: position 29,505 of record JAYQIE010000023.1, read on the forward strand.
ACAAATGGCAAAAGATGCTGGTATAAATCTGCCAGATGATATGAAATTCCCATTTTAAATAATGAATCATATTTTCTCCCCTAAAATTACTGCAGTTATAGAATCATTGCGTAAGCTTCCTGCAGTTGGTAAGAAGTCTTCTCAACGGTTAGCATTGCATTTGTTAGATAAATCACCTGAGACGGCTGTAGCCTTGGCTAATGCTTTGCTAGATGCTACTCAAAATATCTCGAACTGTAAATGTTGCCAAGTTTTGACGGAAAATGAATTTTGTGATATCTGCAGTAATCTAAGCCGTGATAACAACAAGCTCTGTATTGTTGAAAACATGCTCGATCTAATTGCTATTGAAGAGGCTGGGATTTTTCGAGGTAAATATTTTGTCTTGAATGGTAGGATATCTCCACTTGATGGTATAGGTCCAAGTGAGCTTAAACTAGATGTGCTACAAAATTTAGTTGTTGAAAAAGAGATTGATGAAATAATTCTTGCAATAAGCTCTACAGTTGAGGGTGAGACTACAGCACATTTTATATCTCAAATGCTTGGTAAAAGCATCAAAATCTCTAGGATAGGATTCGGTGTGCCTTTCGGTGGCGAACTTGAATATCTTGATCAGCAAACTCTACTTCATGCTTTTAATGCAAGGACAGATGTTTAGCGCCAATCATAATAGATACTGGATAATACTCCCATTTTTAATGTCACTTAGAAGTGTACACTTATTAAATAGCTTTATTAGCTACCATTCTAGGAGGAAAACCTCCTAAAGCCATATGTGGTCTAATGTTGTTGTAATCCCATAACCACCTAGTAGATTGTAACCTAATATCATCTAAACTATCAAATAAATTTTGCTCTAATAGTTCATATCTCATAGTCCTATTAAATCTCTCAACATAGCCATTTTGTTGAGGGTTTCCAGGTTGAATATACCATAGTTGTATCTTATTTCTTTTAGCCCACAACTTTAAGCTATTGCTTATATATTCAGGACCATTATCACACCTGATTGCTATAGGCTTACCCCTTTGATTTATTAACCTTTTTAAAGTCTTTTCAACTCGATATGATGGTAATGAAAAGTCAATCTCTCACAATCTAAGCCTTCTCTATTATAGTCATCTATAATATTTAATAGCCTATACTTTTTACCACTAGATAAATTATCGTGCATAAAATCCATAGACCATATTTGGTTTGCTCTAGTAGCTTCAGTTAATGGTTTTGGCTTATCTCTTTTAATTCTTTTTTTAGGCTTTATTCGTAAGTTTAAACACAAATCACAATATATTCGATATACTCGTTTATGATTAAACCTCTTACCCAATACATTTCTTATATGCAGAAAGCATAGCTTAAAACCCCAGTTGCGATGAGCCTGTGTAAGCTCAATTAACTTATTTGCTATATACTCATTATCATCACTATTTTTAGGGCTATAGTAGTATGCTGTTTCACTTATGCAAAAAACTTTACAGCTCCTTTTGACACTGATTTTCTTAGCTTTTACTGTCTGTAAAGCCATCTTCTTTCGCTCAGATGGCTTTACCACTTTTTTGTCATCGCTTCCTTTAAAATATCATGATCTAACTGTAAATCAGCATACATACGCTTAAGTCTACTATTTTGGGCTTCAAGCTCTTTAACTTTTGTTAGCATTGAAACATCCATACCACTGTATTTCTCACGCCATTTATAAAATGTTGAGCTACTTATACCATATTTGCGACACAAATCAGATACGATAATGCCGCTCTCTGATTCCTTTAAAATATTTACTATTTGACTATCTGTATATCGTTTTTGTTTCATTTGTAATACCTCTCATTTATTAGTATATTTTTGTACACTTCTAAATGCTATTATTTTTAGGGGGGTATTACCACTGCAGTAGAGTATTGTAGCAACAGATTAGTGGTCTGTCAGGTAAAAGCTCTGGCTAAAATCACACTTCCAAAACAATCTTAAGGTAGGGACAAGTCGCGACTTGTCCGCTATAAAAGACAGTTTATTTAATAAAAAAGTTCATTGAGCGTAGATAAATGTATTATAGGTTGTTGAGATATATTAACCAAGACAACGAACAGCGCAATGAGCTGTCCCTACAAGAAGATTGTAAATTTAGTTACTTATTCAATACTCTTTCTACATTTACACAAGCGTCTAGCTTTCTTATAACTCTTATAAGGAGATAAAGTTCGCGTCGGTTTCTTACAACAACTTCAGATATTAATTTTGCTTGAATGTTGTCATTCATAACCATATCAAAGCTGCGGATATCTACACCTTCTCGCGCTAGAGTTGCAGTAATTTTTGCTATTATACCAGCTACATTTTTTACGGTAATAGCTATTCGTGCTTTAAAGCTTGGTACATCATCTGTATTTACAAACCAATCAACCACAACCTTTTTTAGATCAGAATCTTTTGTTTTTGCATATAAGTCATTACAGCTACTTCTATGTACTTCTACGATGCCATCTTTTATGAGTATGGCGGTTGTTTCATCGTCAGGGATAGGCAGGCAACATTGTGCAATCCTAGGGTCGTCACCGTATCTTATCTTAATGTTAGAGAGCTCAGGAGTGCTATACTCGTTACGGACATCATCAACATGATTGGTGATAAAAGTGATAAAATTATTAGGATCTATTAATCCTAAACCTGTATCCAAGTAGAAACGGTTTATTGTTTCAATACCTGCATAGTTAAATAAAGCTCCATCGATGATTTCACTAGGGATTTCTCTAATTTCGATATCAAGCAGGCGAAGCTCATCCTCGACGATATCTTTACCTCGAATATAATCAACATTTTTAGATTGTTCTTTTATGAAGTCTTTGATTGCCGATTTTGCTCTACTTGTCTCTACAAAATTTAACCAAGCAGGGTTAGGATCGGCTATTGCAGATGTTATTATTTCTATATTATCACCTTGATTTAGACGGTAATTAAGAGAAACAGGTTTTCTATTTACTTTAGCACCGATACATTTATTTCCAACATCAGTATGAATGAAGTAGGCAAAATCGACACAAGTAGAATTTTTAGGTAGCTCAATAATCTCACCTTTGGAGAAAACACATATACACCACTATTAAACATATCAGTTTTTACATTCTCTAAGAACTCTACCGAGCTAGCTGTATATACTTGAATATCTGATATCTTTTTTAAGCCACCTTTGGATTGCTTTGTCTGTCTTTTCGCCAATCTTGTAGCTCCAGTGAGCAGCGATACCGTATTCAGCTTGTCGATCCATGTTTGGTGTCTTGATTTGAATTTCAAGCGGTATATTGTATGGTCCCAAAACCACGGTATGGATTGATCTATAGCCATTTGCTTTTGGTGTTGCTATATAGTCTTTAAATCTCTGAGGCATTGGTTTGAAAAGCTCATGAACCTTTCCTAATGCAACATAGCAATCCATACGAGATGGTACGATAACTTTGTAGGCATACATATCCATAATTTCTTCAAAAGAAATTCCTTTTTTACGCATCTTATTGTAGATGCTATATAAGGTTTTTTTACGAGCCTTGATACCATCTTCAACTACTAGCCCTTCAAGTTTTTTGGTAAGGGCAGCTTGGACTTCAGTAAAAACTTTCTCTTTGTTTTTTTCAACAGCTTTTACGCGTTCTTCTAAAATATGGTATCTATAAGGGTATATTCCTTCAAATGCAAGTGTTTCTAGTTGCTCTTTTAGAGTATTTATACCTAGCCTGTGAGCGATTGGAGCAAATACAGCTAGTGTTTCTTGAGATACTCGTCTTTTTTCTCAGGTTTTTAGTGGTGCTAGGGTACGCATATTGTGCAGTCTATCAGCTAGTTTGATAAATATCACGCGGACATCTTTGGTAACAGATAGTAGCATTTTACGAAAATTTTCAGCTTGTTGTTCGGCTCTGTTTTTATGGCCTATTTGGGTAAGTTTAGTTACTCCCTCTACAAGTTGAGCTACTTTTTCACCAAAGAGTTCGGCTATATCTTCAACCGTATGTTCAGTATCTTCAACTACATCGTGTAATAGTGCTGCTATAACAGTATCTACATCCATTTTCAAATCAGCTAATATACAGGCTACTTCTATTGGTGTGTAAAATAAGGTTCACCAGAACTTCTAACTTGAGTTTCATGAGCATCAGCTCCAAATATAAAAGCTTGGGCTATACGCAGTCGCTCTTCAGTAGGCAGATATTTAGATACTAATTCATTTAATTTATAATAGCAGAACATACTTATAATTGATTGTTGTGTATACTTATGTAAATGATAAATTTATTTACAGTTCAAAGCAATATATTTTAGAAATAGCTAACCACTGTCTGCAATTCATAGCAAAAGCTCATTCAAATGTCTTGGTATAAAATCCATATTTTCAAGTAGTTTCTGTATACTTGGCTTTAGGTATCTAATATAATATATTTGTTCAAATTACTAACTAACAAAAAGATTAAAGAGATAATGATAAAAATTACATTTCCAGATGGTTCTATAAAAGAGTTTGAGAGTGGTGTTAATTCACTGCAAATAGCTAAATCAATTTCTCCAGGATTAGCAAAAGCTACAGTTGCAGCTTACATCAATGATAATCTTTCAGATGCTAAAGATGCAATAACTAAAGACAGTACGCTAAAGCTTGTTACTACCAAAGATGATGAAGGCTTAGAAATATTGCGTCATTCATGTGCCCACTTGCTAGCTCATGCTGTAAAAGAGCTTTATCCTAGTACGGAAGTGACAATTGGACCTGTGATTGATAATGGTTTCTTTTATGATTTTTCTTTTAAAAATCCAATAGGTGAAACAGATCTTCAAGATATAGAAAAGAAGATGAAGCAATTAGCTAAAAAGGCTCGCCTGTAAGTTATGAAACTGTATCTAAAGAAGAAGCTATAGAAATATTCAAGGCTCAAGGTGAAAACTTCAAAGTAGAGATCATAGCGAGTATTCCAGAAGAAAAGGTTAAGATATACACACAGGATAACTTCTCAGATTTATGTAGAGGTCCACATATTCCAAGTACTGCAGTTTTAAAGGCATTCAAGCTTACAAAGATCGCTGGTGCATATTGGCGTGGTAACTCTGACAATGAGATGCTTACTAGAATCTATGGTACTTGTTGGGCGACTAAAGAAGATCTTGATAATTATCTAAATATGCTTGAAGAAGCTGAAAAACGCGATCATCGTAAGATTGGTAAGGTTTTAGATTTATTTCATTTTCAAGAAGATTCTCCGGGTATACCATTCTGGCATGACAACGGTACAAGAATTTGGCGTGAAGTTGAAGACTATATGCGTGCTTCAAATAAGAAATATGGCTGTAGTGAAATAAGAACACCATTAATTGCAGATTTCTCAATGTGGGAAAAATCTGGTCATGCGGATAAGTATGCAGACAATATGTTTTCTACAAAATCAGAGAATAGAGATTTTGCAATCCGTCCGATGAACTGTCCTACTTGTGTGCAAGTTTACAACACTAAATTACATAGCTATAGAGATTTACCTATTAGGATGGCAGAGTTTGGTATAGTACATAGAAATGAGCCTTCAGGGTCGTTACATGGGCTTTTACGCGTTAGAAGTTTTACTCAAGATGATGGGCATGTGTTTTGTTCTCAAGATCAAGTCGAAGAAGAAGTAATCATGATGGTAAAGCAATGCTTTGAAGTTTACAGTGATTTTGGATTTAATGACTTTACAGTAAAAATTGCCCTCAGACCGGAACAAAGAATCGGTGCTGATACTGTTTGGGATAAATCTGAACAGATGCTTAAAAATGCTTTAGAGGCAAATAATGTCAAGTATGAGCTGTTACCTAGTGAAGGAGCTTTTTATGGTCCTAAGATTGAGTTTCATCTAAAAGACGCTATTGGCAGAAGCTGGCAGTGTGGAACTATTCAGCTAGATTTTTCTATGCCAGAAAGACTTGGTGCTACTTATATAGATAAAAATGGTGACAAGCAAGTGCCAGTAATGTTACATCGTGCGATTGTTGGTTCATTAGAGAGATTTATCGGTATGCTAATAGAGCATTATGCTGGAAATTTACCGCTATGGTTGGCACCTGTGCAAGTAACAGTGATGGGAATTAGTAACAATCAAGACGAATATTGTCAAAAAGTATACCAAACACTTGAGAAAAGTGGCTTTAGAGCAAAATTAGACTTGAGAAATGAGAAGATAGGGTTTAAAATACGAGAGCATACTATTTCGCGTGTACCATATTTTGTTTATATTGGGTAAAAGCGAAGAAGAGCAAAACGAGATAACTATAAGAAAGCATAATGGTGAAACTCTAGCAGATGCCTGTAGAGGATTTTTGTGCTTTATTGAATAAAGAAGTTAGAAGTAAGAAATAGCAAATTTTTCGGGAGGAAAAAGTTATTAAAGCAGAAAAAAATCTCTTATTAATGATCAGATTAAAGCTAGAGAAGTTCGTCTAGTAGGTATAGAGGAGAAGCACTAGGTGTTGTATCTCTTAATGAAGCATTAATAGCATTGGCTGAAAAGTCTAATGTTGATTTGGTTGAAATGGTAGCAAATGCTAAGCCACCAGTTTGTCGTTTGATGGACTATGGTAAGTACTTATTTGAGTCAGGTAAGAAAAAAGCAGCTGCCAAAAAGAACCAAAAGAAGACACAAGTCAAAGAAGTAAAGCTTAGACCTGTGACTGATATCGGGGATTACCAGGTAAAACTACGCAACCTGATAAAGTTCCTAAATAATGGCGATAAAGTAAAAGTCACTCTAAGATTTAGAGGCAGAGAAATGTCACACAAAGAGCTAGGTATGCAATGCTTCAGCGTATGGCAAAGGATGCACTAGATCACGGAACGGTGGAACACCAACCTAAAATGGAAGGTCGTCAAATGATAATGGTTCTCGGACCAAAGAAAAAGTAACAACAACTATAACAAGCAATAAATGCGGAGTATTTAAATATGCCAAAGTTAAAATCGAAAAGTGGTGCTTTAAAGCGCTTTAAAAAGACAGGTAAGTGGTGGTTTCAAACACCGTTGCGCAAATCGTGCTCATATCAACACTAAAATGACTACTAAAAGAAAGCGTCATTTGAGAGGTATGAATCAGGTAGCTAAAGTTGATGTAGCTAGTCTAAAACAACAGATGCCTTACGCATAGATTTAACAATTTTAAAGTGGAGAAATAAACCATGTCAAGAGTAAAAAGAGGCGTCACAGCACGCGCAAGACACAAAAAAGTCTTAAAACAAGCAAAAGGTTACTATGGGTGCTCGTTCAAGAGTATATAGAGTAGCTAACAAGCGGTAATCAAAGCAGGTCAATATGCTTATAGAGATCGCAAAAACAAAAAAAGAACATTCAGAGCATTGTGGATTGTTCGTATTATTGCTGCAGCTAGACAACACGATATCAGCTATAGCCAATTAATCAACGGTCTAAACAAAGCTGTGTAGAGCTAAACCGTAAAGCGTTAGCTGAATTAGCTGTATATAACAAAGATGCATTTGCTGCAGTTGTAGTAAAAGCAAAAGAAGCTTTGGCTTAATAATCAAAAATAAATTCTAAAAAAATTATTCTTTCGTGAAAACTCACTATTCTCTATTTATTAAAAGACTACTTTGGTAGTCTTTTTTTGTATGGGCTTAATCTTATTTTTTGTATTTGATGGTTATAAATACTTTAATCTAAATCAAATTAGCTCAACTTATACTAGAATTGATGTTTATGTGAGTTTACACGCGTATAAAGTTGTTTATATATATGGGAATATGCGGCAGCTGTTTTCTTTCTGTACCGATAAAGCCTTTTCTAAAGATAATCGGTGGATTACTCTTTGGTTTATGGGTGGGTTTTTTAGCTGCATTAATTTCTGCGACCTTTGGTGCGATGCTGGTATTTTTATGCGTAAAGTATAGCTGGGGTGAAGCATCTACTGCTGGTAAAATTACATATATCTCCAAGTTCAAATCTCTAGTACAAAATAATCCCATAAGTATCTTACTTATATCAAGATTATTGCCAATACCTTTTTGTACCCAACATATTGGCAGGTATTTTAAAGGTTAAAAATAGAGTGTTTTTTTTTTTACAACATTGATAGGCATAATCCCTGTCACATTTGTATATGTATGGATTGGCACAAGAGTTAATAATGCTTTAGCGGCTGATGATATTTATGAGCTTATAGATTGGAGATTGATGTTAGCCTTTACTTTTTTAGCGATGCTAGCTTTGTTGCCAATATTTATAAATAAATTTAAGAAATAAGCTTTATTACACAATCAATTTAGCTATATTTTTGTAACTCTGCTTTTTTTAATGTTATGTAGTCTAATTTAATAAGGAATATAAATGAGTAAATATAGTTTTTTAGATGATTATAATTGAGGGGGTAATACTAAAAATAATAGCATTTAGAAGTGTACAAAAATATACTAATAAATGAGAGGTATTACAAATGAAACAAAAACGATATACAGATAGTCAAATAGTAAATATTTTAAAGGAACCATAGAGCGGCATTATCGTATCCTGATTTGTGTCGCAAATATGGTATAAATAGCTCAACATTTTATAAATGGCGGTGAGAAATACAGTGGTATGGATGTTTCAATGACAAGTAAAAGTTAAAAAAGAGCTTGAAGCCCAAAATAGTAGACTCAAGCGTATGTATGCTGATTTGGTTAGATCATGAGATATTTAAAGGAAGCGATGACAAAAAAGTGGTAAAGCCATCTGGAGCGAAAGAAGATATTACAGACAGTAAAAGCTAAGAAAATCAGTGTCCAAAGGAGCTGTAAAGTTTTTATCGTGAAAAACATACTACCTATAGCCCTAAAAATAGTGATGATAATGGTATATAGCAAATAAGTTAATTGAGCTACACGACTCATCGCAACTGGGGTTTTAAGCTAGCTTTTCTGCATATAAGAAAATATTGGGTAGAGGTTTAATCATAAACGATTATATCGAATATATTGTGATTTGTGTTTTAAACTTACGAATAAAGCCTAAAAAAAAAGAATTAAAAAGAGATGCCAAAACCATTAACTGAAGCTACTAGAGCAAATATGGTCTATGGATTTTATGCACGATAATTTATCTAGTGGTAAAAAAAGTATAGGCTATTAAATATTATAGAGACTATAATAGAGAAGGCTTAGATTGTGAGATTGACTTTTCATTACCATCATATCGAGTTGAAAAAGATTTAAAAAAGGTTAATAAATCAAGGGGTAAGCCTATAGCAATCAGGTGTGATAATGGTCCTGAATATATAAGCAATAGCTTAAAGTTGTGAGCTAAAAGAAATAAGATACAACTATGGTATATTCAACCTGAAACCCTCAACAAAATGGCTATGTTGAGAGATTTAATAGGACTATGAGATATGAACTATTAGAGCAAAATTTATTTGATAGTTTAGATGATATTAGGTTACAATCTACTAGGTGGTTATGGGATTACAACAACATTAGACCACATACATATGGCTTTAGGAGGTTTTCCTCCTAGAATGGTAGCTAATAAAGCTATTTAATAAGTGTACACTTCTAAGTGACATTAAAAATGGGAGTATTACCTCATAAAACTCACTTAGCTCAATAAGAGCTTCTTTTGTTCCATGGTTTATTAAAAACTAGGTTTAGTACATTGTCTTCTGGAAAACAACAATATCAGGCTTTATTGATTTTAGCCTGTTTTACACATATTTAGAAATGTCAGCCTCTAATTGTTTCTTGGATTGTTGATGAGCATATATTTGCACAGCTGAGACATTAATAAGTTGACTAAAAGCCGAATTTAGTTATGAAAAGGGTTAATATTAAGAGATATGCGAAGTTTCATAGTAATTAACCTAATATTCTTATAAAGATTTGTTATAAGATAGCTGGATATTATGTTTTGTACAAATATTTTTTGTGTTTTTGTGAAATCATATATTATAAGAGTGTTCATTCAATTTACAGCTAAGGCTTCAATATGCAAAATTTCGAGTATTACAATCCTGTTAAAATATTTTTGGAGAAGGTTAAATCTCTAAACTATCTCAAGCAATTGCAAATGATAAAAAAGTTTTAATGGTCTATGGTGGTGGTATCCAAAAAACGGTGTTTATGATCAAGTTGTTAAAGCTCTAGCAAATCATAAGGTTCTTGAGTTTGCAGGTATCGAGCCAAACCCAGAGTACGAGACTTGTATGAAAGCAGTTGAATTTATTAAAGCTAATGATATTGATTTTGTACTAGCAGTTGGTGGAGGCTCTGTGATTGATGCAACTAAATTTATAGTCGCAGCGGCTAAATTTGAGGGTGAGCCTTGGGATATATTAATAAAGGAGTGACTATAAATGATGCTTTAGATTTTGGTACAGTTCTTACAATTCCTGCGACAGGCTCTGAAATGAATGCAGGTTTTGTAATCTCAAGAAGAGAATTTGACAAAAAACGAGCATTTACTAAAAAAAGTTTTTCCTAAATTTTCTGTACTTGACCCAACTGTAACCTATACGCTTCCTGCTCGTCAAATAGCAAATGGCGTAGTTGATGCTTTTGTTCATGTGATGGAGCAGTATCTTATATCCACAAAATGCACCACTACAAGATAGATTTGCTGAAGGTAGATTGCAGACTCTTGTAGAAGAAGGTATAAAAGTTATTGAAAAAGATGATTATAATGTACGAGCAAATATCATGTGGTCGGCAACTTTAGCCTTAAACTCCTTGATATCTCGAGGTGTAGCTATGGATTGGTCTACGCATATGATAGGGCATGAGCTGACTACATTTTATGGTTTAGATCACGCTCAAACTCTGGCAATAATTTTGCCAAGTATGATGAGTTCAAAAGAGATAAAAAGGGCGATAAAATAGCACAGTACGCTGAAAAGAGTGTGGGGTGTATCTAGTTTATTGAGTAAAGATGAGAAAATTGATATAGCTATAAACAAAACTATAGAATTTTTGAAAAAGTCGGTAACCCAACTAAACTAAGTACCTAACTTTAGTTCTGAAAACTTCGATAAAGTTATAGCTGGTTTATAAGCTAATGGCATGACTGCTCTAGGTGAGCATGGAGATATATCATTAGATGATGTGAAAAAAATCTTAGAGATGAGTTTATAAAATTAGCATAATTAACTGATGTTACGGACTAATCAACAACTAAATACATTATCCAGGCAAGCCTTTATATTTATACTTAAAGAAGTCTTTGTATAATTGGTTTGATCTAAAGTAGCACCATAAATACACACATAGTTTTTGATATTATCTATATAATCATTATCATACGGATTTATGGCTGCTATATTTATAGTTTTAGTAGGGTTAATGGCTGTGAGGTTACTATAGGTTTCACTAAATTTTTCTAAGGTTAGCAGAAACTAAAATCACTAAGCTAGCTGATTTAAGTAAACTATCTGAAGCATTCTCAATAGTCTCTGAAATGACTGTAATAGTTAAGTTTTTTGATCTGATAATAATATCTAAATGATTATGGAAACCTTTTAATCTATCTTCATCAGTATCTATAATTACAATCTTTTGATTATTATTTAGAGCGAATGGTATCAAACCGTTATTTTTAATAATACTAGTACTTTGTTTAGCAATATCAAAAGCTATTTGTTGATGTTTTCTACAATTGACTACTTTGTTTGCAAAATCTATCTGCTCATCTAAACTATGAGTGTAGAGTAGACTTTTCTCTAGTTTATGCTGTTTTTTATAATTCATAACTTTGTCGTAAGCAATATCTACAGCTTTAGCAAAGACTTTATTATTTAGATATTCATTTTCAAGATTTGAGAATAGTTCATCCAGCTTATAAATATCATCCTCACACCAAACTCTCACAGGCATAAGCACAACATCTACACCGGCATTAATAGCCATCTTGGTAGCCTCTATCTCACCAAAATGAGTGGCAATTGCTTTCATATCCATAGCATCAGAAACTACTAAACCTTTAAAGCCCATATCTTCTTTTTAAAAGCTTAGTTATAATTTTATGGGATAAAGTTGCTGGTAAATATAATTTTTCACCAGTAGCTATAGATTTATGTTGGGTATCATCAAGTTTTGGCATGCTAATGTGAGCTGTCATAACCATATCATAGTCATTTGCAAGTTTGCGAAATGGTAGTAATTCAACCTTTTCAAGTTCATCAAGACTTTTATTTAAAGTTACCGCACTATGGTGGCTATCTAACGCAGTATCACCATGCCCAGGGAAATGTTTTACACAAGATATGACGCTAGCATCAGCTAGACCTTTAAGGGACTCTTTAGCGTATTGCGTAATAACAGCGGGGTCATCAGAATAGGAGCGTACACCAATTATAGGGTTATTCTTATTTGAATTAACATCTATAACAGGTGCAAAATTAGTATTTATACCAAGACTATATAGTTCGTCACCAATAAGTTTAGACATCGTATAGCTATTTTGAGGATTGTTTGTAGCGGTAATTGCCATATTGCCACAACCACTAACACCTTGCTTTAGCCTATGGACACGACCACCTTCTTGATCTGTACCAAAAAATAGCGGAGTATCTATACTAGCTTGTAACTCTCTTAGTAGGGATATTGTTTGCTGATTATTTTCAATATTTTCTTTAAAGAGAATAAAACCACCGAGATTGTATTTTTTAAATAATTCACAAACTTTTTGATTAGACTCTACAAAAGGAGAGGGCTTTCCGCAGGAATCATTACCCCAGTAGCGAAAGTCCATCATAAAGAGTTGACCGAGCTTTTGTGTTATCTTTGACATATGGTTTTACATACCCCCAACCATGGCTTACTAATAGCTTCTGACCAGTTAAAGCATTAGTTTTAAATCCTGCTAGAAATATCGCAGTATCTGCAATATCTTGCACTGTTGTAAACTCACCATCTACAGTATTACCAAGCATGATGTTTTTAATTACTTCTTCTTCAGAAATACCAAGCTCTTTGCTTGTTCAGAATTTGTTTTTCAACAAGTGGGGTCATTACAAAACCTGGGCCTATTAGATTTGATGAAATATTATGCTCAGCACCTTCTTTAGCTAATGCTCTTACAAAACCTACTTGAGCATGTTTTGCAGCCACATAGCAGCTTTATTTTTAGAAGCAAGAACAGAATGAACAGAGCCTATAACCAATATTCTACCACCAGTTTTTCAAATCTATCATTTTTTCATAGCTGCTTGAGTAACCATAAGTGTACCAGTCATGTGAATATCAAAAACTTTTGCCAAGCTGAAACTTTAAAATCAACTATTGAGAGATGATTTGAATACCCGCATTATTGATAACCGTATCAATACGACCAAAAACTTCTACAACTTTATCAATAGCTGTATTTACTTGGTTTTCATTGGTAACATCCATCTCTACTGCTAGAGTTGCTATATTGAAATTATTAGGAAGTTCATTGGCTACGATTTGTGATTTTTGTAAATCTAAATCGGCGATGACAACTTCAGCACCTTGTTTAGCAAATTCATTTGCCATACCAAGCCCAAGCCCAGAAACTGCTCCTGTAATTACGACTACTTTATTTTTTACTGACATAATAATACTCCTAGAAAGATTAAGTTTGTTTTTCTAAAAGTATTATATAATACTCTTGATGTTTGAAGATATTATTTTTAATAGAATTAATTTGAAAATGTCAAGAATATAGAGACTATGGATACATTGATTATATCAATGAATAAAGCACAGACTAAAGGCAATACTACAAATGATATCGGTGAAGGACCATACTTTTTAGCTATAGCACCCATATTCATCATAGCAGTAGGTGTAGCACCATTGCGATACCTGTAAAACCACTACAAGTAACAGCATCATAGTCTTTGCCCATAAATCTAAATACTATAAAAATTATGTACAAAATAGCAAATATAAGTTGGATTATAATTACAGAGATAATAAGCGTGAAAGCGTTTCACAAAAATTTGATATAGTTTCATATTTAGTAATGTCATTACTAAAAAAATAATCCCAGTGAAATTTCTGCCAATAAACTTAATGCTCTAGTATGATGAGGCCATTTTAAAAGCCTTGTGTTTTCCATCGTGAGGTTTGAAAATTTTAGGGCCAATATTTGATATAAGTATCGCTGATATTAGCACATACAAGAAAGATGGTATCATGTCTGCACTGATGTATGAGCTAACCATATTACGAACTAATTTTCCCATTATTACAGCGATATTGATTACTAAAAAAGCACTTAGGAATAGTCTATAAGTGATAGGGTCGTCAATGTGAGCATCATCGATACCTATTGAAAGTGTTTGATGTGAACTAGATTTTAAATTATGCTTTTTTATAAGGTATCTAGCAACAGGGCCACCTGCTATAGATGCTGCTATAAGCCCTAGTGTAGCTACAGCTAAACCAATCTCGAATATATTTTGAACTCCATATTTACCTAAAGTATTGGCCCAGCCATTTAGTGTGGCAAAACCACCGCTTAGAGTGATTGAGCCCATCATTACACCACTTGCTATAGGTGTCGAGTTACCTATATAGTAAGCAATCATTACTGATATAAAGTTTTGACAGATTAAATATACCAAACTAAGCAAGACTAATACCCCTAATTTCTTTCCTCCTTTTCTTATGTCTGAAAAGCTTGCATTAAAACCTACTGTGGCAAAGAAATAAAGCATCAAAAGATTTACGGCTTTGTTGCATCAAAACTTATCTTGATATCAAAGATATAAATCAAAGTTGTAATAATTACAGAGCCTATTATCCCTCCTGTTACAGCTTCATGAATTGCAAAGTCTCGTAAGGCTTTAATTCTGCGATTAATGCTCATTCCAAAGAAAAGTATCAAGATACCTATCACAAGGGATAGTTGAGTGTTTATATGGATATCATGAATGTTTTGATACATGGAGGTTAGTCTTATATAATTTATGGGTTCATTTTAGCAATTACCTTACATTTTTTAAATGTAATAGTTATTTTTAATACAATTAAGGTAATACCTAAAAATACTAGCATTTAGAAGTGTACAAAAATATACTAATAAATGAGAGGTATTACAAATGAAACAAAAACGATATACAGATAGTCAAATAGTAAATATTTTAAAGGAATCAGAGAGCGGCATTATCGTATCTGATTTGTGTCGCAAATATGGTATAAATAGCTCAACATTTTATAAATGGCGTGAGAAATACAGTGGTATGGATGTTTCAATGCTAACAAAGTTAAAGAGCTTGAAGCCCAAAATAGTAGACTCAAGCGTATGTATGCTGATTTACAGTTAGATCATGATATTTTAAAGGAAGCGATGACAAAAAAGTGGTAAAGCCATCTGAGCGAAAGAAGATGGCTTTACAGACAGTGAAAGCTAAGAAAATCAGTGTCAAAAGGAGCTGTAAAGTTTTTTGCATAAGTGAAACAGCATACTACTATAGCCCTAAAAATAGTGATGATAATGAGTATATAGCAAATAAGTTAATTGAGCTTACACAGGCTCATCGCAACTGGGGTTTTAAGCTATGCTTTCTGCATATAAGAAATGTATTGGGTAAGAGGTTTAATCATAAACGAGTATATCGAATATATTGTGATTTGTGTTTAAACTTACGAATAAAGCCTAAAAAAGAATTAAAAGAGATAAGCCAAAACCATTAACTGAAGCTACTAGAGCAAACCAAATATGGTCTATGGATTTTATGCACGATAATTTATCTAGTGGTAAAAAGTATAGGCTATTAAATATTATAGATGACTATAATAGAGAAGGCTTAGATTGTGAGATTGACTTTTCATTACCATCATATCGAGTTGAAAAGACTTTAAAAAGGTTAATAAATCAAAGGGGTAAGCCTATAGCAATCAGGTGTGATAATGGTCCTGAATATATACAATAGCTTAAAGTTGTGAGCTAAAAGAAATAAGATACAACTATGGTATATTCAACCTGAAACCCTCAACAAAATGGCTATGTTGAGAGATTTAATAGACTATGAGATATGAACTATTAGAGCAAAATTTATTTGATAGTTTAGATGATATTAGGTTACAATCTACTAGGTGGTTATGGGATTACAACAACATTAGACACATATGGCTTTAGGAGGTTTTCCTCCTAGAATGGTAGCTAATAAAGCTATTTAATAAGTGTACACTTCTAAGTGACATTAAAAATGGAGTACATCTCTAACACTTCTTTTTTTGCCTTCTAAATTAACTCCTAAAACAGTATAGAATGCTTTTGATATATAGCGTCCTTCTTCTCTAACTTTATAGTGAATAGCATCTAAGTATATAAATGGATATATCTCATTGAGAGGTCTCTTTTTCCATTCTTCTAACTTAGGTATAAGTTTATCGGTTACAGCTGTAATAGCGGGTTTTGAAAAATGAACTCCATACATATCTTCAATGTGATCAGCTATCTGTGAATAACTATTGCCTAAGGCAAATAATGAGAGCATCTTATTTTCTAATTCATCGCTCATATGGGTTTGATGTTTTTTAACTATCTCTAGCTCAAAGCTACTGTTTCTGTCTCTAGGTGTATCTAGTTGAAATTCTCCATCAGAAGATTTCATCGTTTTACTAGTAACTCCATTTTTGCGATTTTGCTCTAGATCTTGAGCTAAATGGGTCTCTAATTCTGCTTGTAAAGCCATCTCTGTGAGTTGCTTTATTAATGGTGTTAAGGCTCCATCTTTACCGCCTATACCTTTGCCAGCTTTTAATTGTGCTGCAAATTCTGCTACATCTATTTCTAATTTCATTTTTGTAATTCCTTCTGTTATCAAATTAATTATATCAATTTGACACAGAATTATTTACAGTCCCACCTTAGTTTTTTCTACTTTCAAAATACTTATTTAAAATATACTTGTTTTAAACCCAATCAATCCTAGTCCAAGGCCTACTTGGGAATCACTAGATAAGTCATATAAGAAATTAATCCTACTTTTAATTCTTTAGGCTGAATAAACTAGTATCATTTTCCTTGAAATCCATATTATCTTCTATAGAATAATGCTGATTCTCTTCAGAGAATTTGTATTTTGGTATTGTTGTATTAATATAATAATTTTCAGGTAAGTTGTTGAAAGTGTTAAAGAATAGGACAGTAATAATAATGTTGGAGTCCTAAAGAAACTAAACATTAAACCTAAAGTTTACAACATCACCATCTTTCATAATGTATTTCTTTGCCTTCTAGGCGAGCTTTTCCAGCTTCTTTAGCACCTTTTTCACCTTTGAACTGTATGAAGTCATTAAAAGCTATTATTTTCAGCACGGATAAATCCTCGTTCAAAGTCAGTGTGAATTACACCAGCAGCTTGGAGGAGCAGTAGCACCAACAGGTATAGTCCAAGCTCGCACTTCTTTTACGCCAGCAGTTAGATATGTTTGTAGGTTAAGAAGGGCATAACCTGCTTTTATAACTCTATCAAGACCAGTTTCAGTAAGTCCCATATCTTCTAAGAACTCTAGCTTTTCATCTTTCTCTAGCTCAGATATTTCTTGCTCCATTGCCGCACACACGGGTACTACATTAGCACCATCTTTAGTAGCGTAGTCAACTACAGCATCAAGCAAAGGATTGTTCTCAAAACCACTATCATTTACATTTGCTATATAAAGTACTGGTTTACTTGTAAGTAGGGAGTTTGCTTTAACCATATAGTTTGATCATCAGTTAGCTCAAATGTTCTCGCAGGTTTTTCAGATTCTAAATGTTCTTTTAGCTTGGTATAAAAATCAGCCTTAGCAGTAGCATCTTTATCACCACCTTTTTTTAATTTTAGAGAATCTAAAAAATAGCTTTATCACATGATTCTATATCAGCAAGGATAAGCTCCATATTGATAGTATTTATATCATCAATAGGGTCAACTTTATTATTCACATGGATTACATTATCATCTTCAAAGCATCTAACTACATGCGCAATAGCATCAGTTTCACGGATATTAGCTAGGAATTTATTACCCAAGCCTTCACCTTTACTTGCACCTGCTACTAGACCTGCTATATCGACAAACTCCATAGTAGTTGTTAGAATTCTTTGAGGGTTTACAATTTCTGCTAACGCATCAAGTCTTTGATCTGGTACAGAAACTATACCTACATTTGGTTCAATAGTACAAAAAGGGTAGTTTTCAGCTTGAATACCTGCTTCTGTAAGAGCATTAAAAAGAGTTGATTTGCCTATATTTGGTAAGCCTACGATGCCGCATTTAAATCCCATGATTATATTCCTTTTGTTATTTTATATTTATTTTAAAATGGATACCACTACTTAATAGTGGTATAACAATATATAGTTAACTATATGTAAGTAGTGTCTCTAAGTTTAAGTTTAAACCTAGATTATCAATGGATTGCGTAGTCAAGCCTGACGCTAATGACGATACTCTTTTTATGTATGGTTAGCCTATATGTATTATATTATTTTGTATGTAGCCTTTGCATTGCAGGCTCAATCTTTCCGTTTATTATATCATCTATTGAGTTTATAGCATTATCTATAGACTCATCAATTAGCTTTTTTTGAGCAATAGACGGGTTTGAGAGTACAAAGTTTGCAACTTGTGATTTGTGTCCAGGATGATCAATACCTATTCTTAGGCGTAAGTAATCATTTGTACCTAAATGTTGATGGATACTTCTAAGACCATTGTGTCCACCATGTCCACCACCTTGTTTTAGTCTGATTTGACCGTTGCCAATATCAAGCTCATCATGGACTATGAGTATCTCATTAGGTTCTATTTTATAGAAATTTGCAACTTTGCTCACAGCTAAGCCACTGTTATTCATGAAAGTAGTTGGAAACACTAGTAGCACATTATTATAAGCTATATTCACTTTTTGCTATATGGCAATTAAGTTTTGAGTTTGTGCTAAAGGATTCGCCTTGTTCTTTAGCGATCTTAGCTATCAGCCACTCACCGACATTATGACGAGTATTCTCATACTCTTTGCCGATATTACCTAATCCAACTATCATTTTAATTTTATTCATGATCTTTACTTTTTTCTTGTTTTTCTTCTATCGCTAATTTTTCTAGCAAAATTTTTGTAACTTGGTGTAGTATTTTGTCTTTAGATTTAGCATCTTTTTCAGCTTGCGTATAAAATATCGACATAGCTATAGCTCGACTATCTTCTGGCCAAATGACAGCAACATCATTGGTTGTACCATATTCACAAGTGCCTGTTTTGTCACCTATTTCCCAATGATCAGGAATTGCAGATGCAATCCTATTATCTCCAGTATCATTTTCTTTCAACCATTTTTTTAGTAATAATCTATGCTCTTTATCAAGTACATCATCACTAAAAGCTAGTTTATTTATATCTCTAGCCATGATTTTAGGAGTGGTTTTGTTCAGATTTGTATTAAGATCTACTTTGTTTATAGATGGTTCAATGTTTGCGACTTTTGTAGCAGTGTCATTTAATGAGTGAGTAAATTCACGCAATTTTTTAAGACCACCTAATTTGTGAATTAGTAGATTACTTGCGGTATTGTCACTAAGAATAGATGCTCTACATAGTTCCGCTACAGATATTTTTTTGTCTATGTATTTTCTAGTGATAGGGGAGTAACCAGTTATTTCTTCTGGTAAGATTTTGATTTTTCTTCAAGCAAGTCTTTGTTTGTCATGCTTTGCTTTAAAATAGCACCAACTACAAGAAATTTGTAAGTACTACAGATTGGGAAGTAAAAGCTCTGTTGGTACGCAAGGTTTTCGCCATTATTTCTGTTTATGACATAAAGACCTATTTTACCACCATATTTTGCTTCGATTTTTTTAAGTTCAAAAGCTAAGCTAATGTTTTTTTTATTAGCATACAAGCTATTTATACTAAGCAACGCAATAATTAAAATTACAAATTTTTTTCATGATTAAAACTGATTAGATGTTAGAAGTAGAAATTCATTTATTTTTTTTACATTTTCTTTTTCTGCTATTGCAGCATCTACAAGAGGAAGTTTATCTCCACCAGATATTTTAAAGCACCCTCATTAGTCTTATAAACTATAGTAGGGAAACCTAATAAATCTTTTGAAAGCTTTAGGTTATTTATGGCTTTGGGATTTTTTCTATATTTATTTTATCATATTCATGAGTTTCATGGAAATTTAAAAATGCTTTTAATGGGTCTTTTGAGTTAAATATGCTATTTACAATAGCAGGACTATTACGCAAAGCACCAACTGGCACCCATCTAACAGCTAATAGACCTTTTTTGATAGCAGGTTGAGCTGCATTAAATAGATAATCACAATAGTTACAACTAGGGTCGATAGCAGCATAAAACTTATGTGGAGCATCATCTTTACCTTGCTGGATATATGTACCGTATTTTGCTATATCTAAGTATAAATTATTTGCTTTGTCATCTGTAGTGAAGTAGTTTGCATAGATTTGATTTAGACTTGTTAGTTTATTTTCATTTCTATCCCAAGCTAAAAGTTCATCATTTACAATCACGCTACCATCTTCACTAGTAAATGTAACGGTGCGTTTCTCTGGATTTTTTTATCTTCAAGAATGTAGCCTTGTAAATTAATGCCAGTATCAAAACTTTTTATAATTTTATATTGAGGGAATGCTTGAGCTACAATTTGACTGCTGCCATTACCAACTTTTTTGAAGAGCTAAAAGTTGTGATGCTAAATGTATATAGTAACAGTATCAATATAGTTACTATTAATATTAAAATAGTGAAATTTTTCTTTTGCATAGTTAACCTTATTGATTAATCAACATGATGTGATTATACCATATATAAAGATTATCTTTGGTCAGTAAATAGAAAATTGTAGCCAAAATTATAGAAGGCCCAAAGGCAATAATATTGGTTTTTTTGCTAGAAAGGGTTGATGGCTATAGCTACAAATATACCAATGATACAACTAGCAAATATAGTATATAGTAACATCTGATAACCAAACCAAGCTCCAATTGCTGCTAAAAGTTTAAAGTCACCATGTCCAAAGCCTTCTTTTTTTGTAAGTATTTTGTATATCAAAATATACTCCACAATGACAAATACCCAATTATCGCACCCCATACAGAAGCTTCTAATGAAGTTATAACACCGTAGTAGTTGATTATAATACCTACCCATACAAGTGGTAGAGTTAGCGAGTCTGGTAGTATCTGATGTTTAGCATCTATAAAAAACAGAGGAATAAATACTGTAGCTAAAACTAGTAATGCCAAACCATACGGAGTAAATCCAAAATTGTAGATTATGGTTGTGTATAGTACTGCTGTTATAAATTCAACTAAAGGGTATTGGAATGAGATTTTTGACTTACAGAAAAAACATTTACCACGCAAAAGCAACCAGCCAAATATTGGTACATTGTGGCGATACTTTAATTTGTTCTTGCAGTTTGGGCAGTGAGATAGTTCTAGCAGATTATAAAAACTACTATTTTCAGAATTTACAGGCTCTTCAATACCAAGTATTTCTCTAGCAATAGTTTTCTCTTCAGAAAAAGCTTGTTTGGAATTCTGTAAATAACAACATTAAGAAAACTACCAATAGCTGCACCAAAGATAAAAGCAAAGGCTAAAACGATATATATATCATAATACATAATTAAATAACCTATTTAGGAGCATTTTTTGCTTTGCTCTAGTTGAGTTGATTTGAGTTTATTAAGACCGTCAATAGCCGCGATACGGTAAGCTTCAGCCATAGTTGGGTAATTGAAAGTTGTATTTAGGAAGTATCTGATCGAGTTATGTTTACCTGGCATAGATTTGATTGCTTGTCCAATATGGATAATCTCAGATACGCGATGACCGAAGCAATGAATACCTAATATTTCTAAAGTTTCTTTGTGGAAAAGAATTTTTAGCATACCTGTTTGGCTATGCGATATTTGAGCTCTAGCTAAGTCTTTAAAAAATGCTCTACCAGCCTCATAAGGAACTTTATCAGCCTTTAATTCTTCTTCTGTTTTACCTATGCAGCTTATCTCTGGGCGGGTATAAATACCTATTGGAATATCTTCAACTAGCTTATCATTACATGAGCCATCTATAATATGTGTCGCTGCAAATCTACCTTGGTTAAATGCAGAAGAGGCTAATGATGGGAATCTATAACATCACCAACAGCATAGATATTTTCTAAAGATGTTTGGTAATTATCATTAACACTTATCAATCCTCTAGCAGGGTTGAATTCAACTCCGATCTTATCAAGATTTAATCCATCAGTATTACCAGCTCTACCTAGTGCGAATAGTACATAGTCAGACTCTATAATTCTGCCTGAATTAAGGGTGGTAAGAATTTTATCACCTTCGGCTTTTATGCTTTTATAAGTCTCATTGTGCATAAGGTTGATTCTTTGATTGACTGTGAAATGATGAGTCAAAGTTTCAATAATCTCATTATCTAAGAAAGACATCAAGCTTATCGCGAGTATTTATAAGATTAACTTGAATATCTAAAGTGCCAAGTATAGATGCGTATTCACAACCAATAACACCAGCACCATAAATAATGATGGATTTGATCTTTTATCTTTTAACCTTAGTAATTTATCACTATCAAGAATACGAGGATGAGTGAAATCAATATCATCAGGTTGGTATGGACGAGAACCTGTTGAAAGTATAAATTTTCGACCTGTGATAATTTCACTAGAGCCATTTTTTCGAGATATTTTAATTCTATGCTTTTCTAAGAAACTAGCGAAACCATAGAAAACATCAATCTCATTTTCAGCAAAACGATTTTTCTTGATTTTCACTTTGTTTTTAAAACAATTGCATAAGCAGTATCTAGCATTTCTGGGAAATCATAATTCTTTTTGTTGTACCAAATCTCACGAGACAGTTTTCTAAGAGCTTTACTTGGGATAGTTCCCCAATAGTTACAAGCACCCCTAAAGCATCGTCTTCGATAATCGCTACTTTAAGGCCGTTTCTAGTTGCTTTCATAGCAGCACCTTCGCCACCTGGTCCGCTTCCGATAATAATCAAATCATAGTTGTACTGCATAGAGTTTCTCCACAGTTTAAAATCACATAAAAGTTTATAGCTATGATAATAACATACTAGCTTAAGATGGTTAATTAGTTTTATGAGATTATTTGAGTTGGGATTGGTATTAGTATTGCATGAGTACGCATCTTAATGCCCAAATTCAAATGAGAAAGCAATAGATCATTTAACTTATTTGTGGACAGTCCCTAAGTGATGATAATGAATTTGCGGTTTGCCTACTCCATACATTTAAAGATATTTGGTTATTTTATGTTAAAATATTTGCTATCTAAAATTACAAATAAGAAATCATGCAAAATTTACCAGAATGCCCTAAATGTCAGTCTCAATATGTATATGAAGATAATAGCCTACTAATCTGCCCAGAATGTGCTTATGAATGGCAAGCAGGTGAGACTGTTGATGATACTGATAAATTAATTGTTAAAGATTCAAATGGTAATCTGCTTCAAGATGGTGATATGGTCACAGTTATAAAAGATCTAAAATTAAAAGGTTCATCTCAAGTTATAAAAGTGGGTACTAAAGTAAAAAGTATTCGTCTAGTAGAAGGTGATCATGATATTGATTGTAAAGTTGATGGTATCGGACCGATGAAACTAAAATCTCAGTTTGTTAAAAAAGTATAATATCTAAATCATAGCTGAATATGTTTTATAAAATTTTTTTAGATGTTTAGTCGTATTTTATTTATTTATAGGATATCTATCTTTTGCTTAAGCTTATTATGTCGATGAAAATGGTAAAGATATTCCTATTAGTAAAGATATTGCAACAGAAATTGATGATATTGAAATAAAAGATGGCGAAGCCTTAGATCAAAGTGAAATAGATAGTATAGTCAATACAAGTGGTTCAACCACAGCAGACCTATAGTTTTATGAAAAAGAGATTAGTCGTAAAACTTTTATTAATAGCCTTGCTTAGTACTGAGACTGCACTGGCGATTGATGATGGTGATACGGTTAACGCAATTAATTCTGCACCTGTAGCAAATGATTCAAATATAATATCAGGCTCGACTATAGGATTTGCAGGAGATACTTCTAAGTTTACTCCAGAGACAATTAGGCGACTAGAATCAAATGCTTTTAGGAGAGTTTTTCCCAATAGAGATTTTCTGAATTCTAAAATTTCTTATGAGGTAGAAGAACAAGATAAAAAAGATGGCAGTAACTCCAAGCAAGCAATACAAGATTTAGCTGTAAAAGAGAGCGAAGCTTTAAGTCCATCGGAAGAACGAGCTTTGGCTAAAAAAACTTTTGATAATAAAGTAAATGAAGCTCTAAATATTGATGCAATTAAAACTTCTTTTTTAATGGCTTTAGAGTGAGTGAAACTTTTACTCATGCAATACTAAATACCCAAGAAGATACTGGCGACCCTTTGTTTATGCTACAAGCTCGTCAACAAGGTATACTTGAAGATGATTATATATACATGGAGCAAGAGCCAGTCTCATTAACTACCAAAGGCTTAATCATGTCCCTGCCGGTGGCGAGAATAAGCAGTTTTCTTATAATGTTGATGGATATCTAGCTTCGACCATATCTAAATGGGTTAGTGCTTTAGTTGGTTTTTCATTATATGAGGATCATCAACAAGGTTTAAATTTCTTTCCAAGCACCCTATATCTGATAGTTGGTGATTTATCTGAAGCACCAGTTTTTGGTTATCTTGCAAACTCTACAGTAATGTATGGTAATTTTGATATCGTCTCTAACTATGTCCCAACGCTTACTAGACTATACTTTATGCAATCTGGTGGTAACGCAAATATTTCATACCATACAGCAGATTTACATCTAAATGCGGTATTACTAGATGCAAATGCGAGGATAGCTATTTTGGTATAACAAACGCTGCTAGCAAAAGTGGGGTTGGTTTTTCACTAAACAGTAAGTATATCTACGAGATGGAAAATGCTGGAGACTATCAATTTCTAGGCTTAGCGTACTCAAATGTCTCAGGCTTTCAAGCAAGCAATGGCAATAATGTCGGAGCATTTGATGTCAACTATGGTTTATCTATCTCAGATATTAACTTTGAAGCAGAAGCTTTACTTACAGATAAAGGTGTAGGAGGTGTAAACAACTCATCATCTGTTAGCCCTAATAATATCGCAGGAGTACCATTTTTTGGATCAGTTAAGCCAAGTGCAAACCTTATCTATGATGGTTTTTTAGGTTCTGGCAAAAATATTGCGACATGGTCACTACAAACAAGTTATACAGCTACTGTATATGGGAAAAGACTAATCCCTTATGTTGATTATTCTCATATTAGACAAGATTCTAAAAACTATTCTTATCAATATGGTGCAGGTGCTAGATGGAATGCTTTTTATGGTTCATGGCTTGGATTAGACTACACGAATATAAATTCTCGAAGTACGCACTTAAATGAACGACAAAACTATCTTTCTTTGAACTATACATTATATTTGTAGGGTAATACCCCTAAAAATAATAGCATTTAAAAGTGTACAAAAATATACAAATAAATGAGAGGTATTACAAATGAAACAAAAAACGATATACAGATAGTCAAATAGTAAATATTTTAAAGGAATCAGAGAGCGGCATTATCGTATCTGATTTGTGTCGCAAATATGGTATAAGTAGCTCAACATTTTATAAATGGCGTGAGAAATACAGTGGTATGGATGTTTCAATGCTAACAAAAAGTTAAAGAGCTTGAAGCCCAAAATAGTAGACTTAAGCGTATGTATGCTGATTTACAGTTTAGATCATGATATTTTAAAGGAAGCGATGACAAAAAAGTGGTAAAGCCATCTGAGCGAAAGAAGATGGCTTTACAGACAGTGAAAGCTAAGAAAATCAGTGTCAAAAGGAGCTGTAAAGTTTTTTGCATAAGTGAAACAGCATACTACTATAGCCCTAAAAATAGTGATGATAATGAGTATATAAATAAGTTAATTGAGCTTACACAGGCTCATCGCAACTGGGGTTTTAAGCTATGCTTTCTGCATATAAGAAATGTGTTGGGTAAGAGGTTTAATCATAAACGAGTATATCGAATATATTATGATTTGTGTTTAAACCTACGAATAAAGCCTAAAAAAGAATTAAAAGAGATAAGCCAAAACCATTAACTGAAGCTACTAGAGCAAACCAAATATGGTCTATGGATTTTATGCACGATAATTTATCTAGTGGTAAAAAGTATAGGCTATCAAATATTATAGATGACTATAATAGAGAAGGCTTAGATTGTGAGATTGACTTTTCATTACCATCATATCGAGTTGAAAAGACTTTAAAAAGGTTAATAAATCAAAGGGGTCAACCTATAGCAATCCAGGTGTGATAATGGTCCTGAATATATAAGCAATAGCTTAAAGTTGTGGGCTAAAAAAGAAATAAGATACAACTATGGTATATTCAACCTGGAAACCCTCAACAAAATGGCTATGTTGAGAGATTTAATAGGACTATGAGATATGAACTATTAGAGCAAAATTTATTTGATAGTTTAGATGATATTAGGTTACAATCTACTGGGTGGTTATGGGATTACAACAACATTAGACCACATATGGCTTTAGAGGTTTTCCTCCTAGAATGGTAGCTAATAAAGCTATTTAATAAGTGTACACTTCTAAGTGACATTAAAAATGG
>JAYQIE010000024.1:0-3755 GCA_038141505.1 Francisella sp.
GTCTGTCACTACAAGATAAGAATAAAATAGCTTTGAAAAATAATGCTATTAAGTAAGATTCTAAAACAAGTTCAGGATGACAGGATTTTATAATATGTCACGACAAATATTTTTAGATACAGAGACTACTGGTTTGATTTTAAAATCAGTAATAGAATAGTCGAATTTGGTGCAGTAGAGGTTATAGATAGAAACACGGGTAATAATCTACATTTTTACTGTAATCCAAACTTTGAAGTTGAAGCTGGTCTTTGCAAGTGCATGGTCTTACAAATGAATTTCTTGCTGATAAACCTCTTTTTGAGGAAAAAGCAGATGAAATGCTTGAGTACTTAAAAGATGCTGAAATTATAATCCATACTTTGCATTTGATGTGCCATTTCTAAACCATGAACTGAGCTTAGTAAAAGGCAAAAATATGGAACTATCGAAGATAATAAAATAATAGATAGTTTAGCTGCTGCTCGTAAAAAACATCCGATGCAAAAAATAATCTTGATGCACTATGTAAAAGATATTTTATCCGCAATGATCATCGTAAATTTCATGGAGCATTACTAGATAGTGAGCTTTTTAGCAGATATGTACCAGTACGACTGGTGGGCAAACAAACCTATCTCTAAATGCCGATAAAACTAGTAGCAAAGATAGTATCAATATAGATGTAAGTACCTTGAATTTGCGTAGAGTAGAAGTCACAGATACAACAGCACATGATAATTACCTAAAAGATATACTTAAATTGACAGATACAACATGGTAAAGCGACTGATATTCAAAGAAGCATTAGAATGTGAGCTTGTTTTAGTAGGTAAAGATTTCTTTAAAAGAGATGTATACCTTGAAACAAATGCTCATAAAGCATGGTTAAAGATGGAGCAAGAAGCTCGTAATGATGGTGTGAAGTTGTATATAGTTTCAGGCTTTAGAAGCTATACTTATCAGCAGACGATTATTGATAGAAAATTAGCCAATGGACAGTCTTTAGAGCAAATATCAAAAGTAAATGCTTTGGTTGGTGAAAGTGAGCATCACACAGGTTGTGCTATAGATTTTACAACTGATGGTGAGCTTGAAGTTTTAACAGAGGAATTTGAGAATACTAGGGCTTTTTGGATGGTTAAAAGATAATGTGGGAAGCTTTAATTTTGTGATGAGTTTCCCGAGAGATAATCAATATGGTTTTATATATGAGCCATGGCATTGGTGTTATAAAAATGAATGTAAATAAAGGTCTAAAAAATAGCTCAGAATATAGGTATTTGTGCTGGTATATTAGCATTAGCTAGCTGTAGCACTGTAGATAAAGATGCTACTAAAGTGAAGTTTGCAGCAAATGGTTATCCAAGTATATTTAAGCCTGTACGAGTAGACTTAGCAGAGTCTAAGCTTGGTAGTGCTATTGGTAAAAATCATCGTGTTGGTAATATCAAACAACTTAGAAATCTTAATAGCTTAGAGTCTGGAAGATTGCAGTTAGATGATAAGTTTCAAGATTCTATAAATGCTTATGATAGTGCAATAAAAACTATTCCAACTTCAGAAAAGAATCTATAAAGCAAGCTAAAAATATTCTTCTAGATAAAAATATATACAATTATTACGATATAAAAAGTGCTTACAATATCCCAGATTTTGCTACGACATTTTTATATACTTATCAGGCGTTAAATTATCAAAAACTAATGATGCTAAGCAAGCATTAGATACCTTGGACAATATTGATAATGCAAAGTTTTGGGCAAATAAGCAAGATATAATAGCTGAAGGAATGAAGCATATAGGTAAAAAAATCTTGAGCATAATGATATCAAAATTGATGATTTAAATTTAAATGATTTTAAAGATTTGAATGAAATGTTGGAGTTTTCAGGTCGTATTCCAAATGCTTATGGCAATCCGCTTTCCTCTTATTTAAAAGCTATGCTATTATCTAGCGTATTAAAAGACTATAGTACAGCTCTTACTAGCTTAAATGTAGCCCAAGAATATACCGTAGGCAATAAATACCTCGAGCAAACAGTTGCAGAATTTAGTGCAGCTCTTAGAAGTGGTAATTCACCATACTCTATGGGTATGGGCCGCGTGGTTGTATTTTATGAGCAAGGATTGGTCAATATCCGTCAATCAGCAACAGCCAAACTAGACTTAGGTAATATTGGTGATAAAAAGTTTGATTTACCAATTTATTCTACTAAGTATAAATTTTATGAGCCAAAGCAGGTCATTATCTCGACTAGTGATAAAGAGATAATCAATACTTATACTGAAACTTTGATAGATACTACACTATTTGCGATGAAGTCATTGATAGATGATTATCCAAGAATGATTGTTCAAAATGTAGTTATTGAAGCTTATAAATATGATTATGAGCAAAACTTTGCATTAGGAGGTGTTTTGGGTAGTCATTTAAAATTCAATTTATCTAAGACTGAGCCGAAGCGAGCTGATTTGCGAAGCTGGTTACTATTGCCTAGTAGTGTGGATTTATTTGAGCAACAACTTGATAGTGGTGATTATACAATTCAGATTAATAATATCCGTCAAAATATACAGGTAAAGCAAGGCAAAACTACACTTCTATGGGTAGTAGATATTGGTAACTTTAAGAAAGTTTATTATTTTATCATCTGATATTGACAATTATATATATATATAATTAATACACTTTAATCCGTTATAATTTAAATATATGAAAAAAATATTAATCCTAATTTTGTCGTTATCTGCTATTTCAATATCGTTAGCCATTCCTAGGACTAATAATATCAATATATATATGCGTGATAGTAGTGATAAGCCTATATCTGTTGACAAATATGAGTTAGTTAATACTGATGATAGTAGTAAAAAAGCTAAACATTATATAACTAATAATGCAAGTTTAAGTTTTAATTTTGATTTTTATGGTCTTCAGGAGAGTAAGCTAGTTGTTACTGCACCAAGGAAAGGTTCCGATTTATATAATAAATTAGTTGATGAAGAAAGTTAGATTCAGTGAATAACGCAGATTATTATAATGCTCATACAGCTTCTAAGAATAATTATAATACTATGAGCTTAGAAAATTGGTTTAATTTTATCTTATATGGTAATCTTATCGTAAATAAACATGATAGTTCAAAAATTAAGTTTGATAATATATATATAGGTCAGGTTGGTTATCCTGATGATGATTGGTTTATAGGAGGCAAAAATTGCTATAGTCATGGTGATTACGGTCTTATATCTATAGCGGACTGTTATGATGATTCTGGGCATGCTTATGAAATTGAAATTCAAAATTACGGAATGGACTCTAAAAAAATCTTTATAAGAGAAAAGGCTTAATACGAATTACAATCTTAGATTAATTTCCTCAAATATACTTCTTTATAAACCTTGTAACATCAGTTATGTAACTTTGAGTGGCTGAACATTTTGGTAATGCTTTGTTCTGCTACGAAGATAGGAAATGTAGCTCAAAGTATTTTAATTCATAAAGGGAGTGTCATAAATTTTGTGTCACTTCTAATTTACCCTACTAATTATACTAAACCTAAAGCATCTTTCAATCTCTCCTTAAAATGAATATTTATCTGAGAAATAGTCAGACTCCAATTACGGATTGGCATAGTCCACTTTTTCTCAGCATTTAAAATTCCAGCATAAAGCAATTTCAACAAACTATTATCATTTGGAAAAGCTCCTTTAGTTTTAGTCAAAGTTCTAAATTGACGGTGGACAGATTCAATAATATTAGTTGTATAAAA
>JAYQIE010000025.1:0-77294 GCA_038141505.1 Francisella sp.
TTAATGTCACTTAGAAGTGTACACTTATTAAATAGCTTTATTAGCTACCATTCTAGGAGGAAAACCTCCTAAAGCCATATATGGTCTAATGTTGTTGTAATCCCATAACCACCCTAGTAGATTGTAACCTAATATCATCTAAACTATCAACATATCTCATAGTCCTATTAAATCTCTCAACATAGCCATTTTTGTTGCAGGGGTTTCCAGGTTGAATATACCATAGTTGTATCTTATTTCTTTTAGCCCACAACTTTAAGCTATTGCTTATATATTTCAGGACCATTATCACCTGATTGCTATAAGCTTACTTACAGTTTAATAACCTTTTTAAAGTCTTTTCAACTCGATATGATGGTAATGAAAAGTCAATCTCACAATCTCACAATCTAAGCCTTCTCTATTATAGTCATCTATAATATTTAATAGCCTATACTTTTTACCACTAGATAAATTATCATTCCAGCAATCCATAGACCATATTTGGTTTGCTCTAGTAGCTTCAGTTAATGGTTTTGGCTTATCTCTTTTAATTCTTTTTTAGGCTTTATTCGTAAGTTTAAACACAAATCACAATATATTCGAAATACTCGTTTATGATTAAACCTCTTACCCAATACATTTCTTATATGCAGAAAGCATAGCTTAAAACCCCAAGTTGCGATGAGCCTGTGTAAGCTCAATTAACTTATTTGCTATATACTCATTATCATCACTATTTTTAGGACTATAGTAGTATGCTGTTTCACTTATGCAAAAAACTTTACAGCTCCTTTTGACACTGATTTTCTTAGCTTTCACTGTCTGTAAAGCCATCTTCTTTCGCTCAGATGGCTTTACCACTTTTTCATCCTTCCTTTAAAATATCATGATCTAACTGTAAATCAACATACATACGCTTAAGTCTACTATTTTGGGCTTCAAGCTCTTTAACTTTTGTTAGCATTGAAACATCCATACCACTGTATTTCTCCGCCATTTATAAAATGTTGAGCTACTTATACCATATTTGCGACACAAATCAGATACGATAATGCCGCTCTCTGATTCCTTTAAAATATTTACTATTTGACTATCTGTATATCGTTTTTGTTTCATTTGTAATACCTCTCATTTATTAGTATATTTTTTGTACACTTCTAAATGCTATTATTTTACGGGGGGTATTACCTATCCACCATCAAATCACTATGCCCAAACAAGCCATCTAAAATATTTGGTACTAATAGGCAGCCATTTTCTTTTGCGAATATCACACATAATCATCAGCATAATCGTTACTATAGTATGGTATATCAATACCACCTATCACAACTAAAGCACCATTTTGATGCAGTATATCAACTATTTGTTTTAAGTTACTAAAAGCTTCACTTGCTGGAAGTTTTTCTTTAAGTCATACCGCCAAGAGTTATCAATACAACTTTAGGATCTTTTACAATTACATTATCTATGCGAGCTAACGCTTGTGCTGTAGTTTCACCAGATACTCCCATATTGAAAGATAGAGCTGGTTTATAAGCAAAGATAATTGAGATGGATAATTATCATTTTCCCAACACCATACCCTGCTGTTAAGCTATCACCAAAAGCTACTATAGTTTGACCTGTAGGTTTTGTATTTATAATCTCCCAATCATTAACTCCATTTTTAAAATAAAAATAGCTACAAGTTACAACAATAATGATTATTAGTAGGATTTTTCATAAGGAATTTGCCAATTAAGCAAAGTAAGTGAAATAAATTTTATCAAAGATATAATTGTAAAAGAAAGCATATACAAGATAGAAAACTACAAAACCAATATCTACTAATAATGCATTTAATAAGCTCATTTCTAGCCAATATGCTACCAAAGGTACTGTAACTATAAGTAACCCAACTTCAAATAATAGTGCATGAAGAAGTCGCATAGAAATTTTCGGGTAGATCTATGACCATTTAGAGAGCTCTCAATCAAATCAAAGATATAGTTATAAATAAAATTCCAAACCATTGCCATCAAAGATATTACAATAGCTATAACTCCAATATGAAAGATACTTTCATTTAAAACAAGCATAGCAAAAGGAGTAAATATTATAACTCCAAAAACCTCAAAACCAAGCATATGAATTATGCGAGCCCAAAAGCCCATATTTTTATTTTCACTTTTCATTATTTAATACCCTATCTAATTCTTTAGATATTTTCTCAACTGAAAGACTGCTATCATCCAGCAATAAATTTTTAGTACCATGATTTAGGAATTTATCCTGTAAACCAAAGTTTCTAAATGTTATATTTTTTTGCAAATCATTAGCTAAAATATACTCATTAATAGCAGATCCTGCACCACCTGAAACTGAGTTTTCTTCAAGAGTTATTACTATAGTGTGATTTTTACAAAGATTATCTATCATTTTTTCATCAAGAGGCTTCACAAAAACGCATATCTATAACTGTAGCGTTGTAGTTATCAGCGACTTTATTTGCGATAGGTAGTAGCGTACCAAAGTTTAAGATAGCTATTTTTTCACCTTTACGAATAAGCTTTGATTTACCAAGCTCTATATCTAGTGAACTAGTAATCTGCGCACCGATACCAGTACCACGAGGATAACGAACCATCGCAGGACCATTGTACTCATAGCCAAGCTCAAACATATGATGAGCTTCATTTTCATCACTTGGAGTCATAATCACATGATTTGGTATGCAACGCATAAAACTCCAAATCAAAACTACCGTCATGAGTCGAACCATCAGCACCTACAAGCCCTGCTCTATCTACAGCGTATAGTACATCTAGATTTTGAATTGCGACATCATGAATAACTTGATCATACGCTCGTTGTAAAAATGTCGAATAAATAGCAACTACAGGTTTAAGACCTTGACAAGCAAGTCCCCCGCAAATGTAACAGCGTGTTGCTCAGCGATAGCTACATCAAAATATCTATCAGAATGTTCTTTTGAGAATCTAATCAAATCAGAACCTTCTTTCATTGCAGGAGTAATACCTACTAGTCGTTTATCTTTTGTAGCCTTTTCACAAATCCAATTACCAAAGATATTTGAAAAAGTAGGTTTTTGAAACTTTTGTGCTTTCTGTACCAGTATGAAAGCTTGGAGCTACATGATGAAACTTGATAGGGTCAGACTCTGCTTTTTCATAACCTTTACCTTTTTAGTGACAATATGCAAAAGCTTAGGACCTTTATGCTTTTTAAGGATTCTTAATGTCTTCACCAAATCCTCAACATCATGCCCATCTACTGGACCTACATAATAAAATCCCAAATCTTCAAAAAAGTTAGCAGGAACAAACATCCCTTTGGCTTGAGTTTCAAACCTTTTTACAAAATCAAACATCGGAGGGATATTTTTTAAGACTTCTTTTCCTTTCTCACGGATAGAGTTATAAAAACCACCAGAGATAATTTTACTAAAATGTGCAGATAATCCACCGACATTATCAGAGATTGACATTTCATTATCATTTAAAACAACCAATAAATCTTCTTTGATACCACCTGCATGATTTAAAGCTTCAAAAGCCATGCCACCTGTTATAGCACCATCACCTATTATAGCGACAGTATTTGAGTTTTTATTCTTTAATCTATCAGCAGCAGCCATACCTAAAGCAGCACTTATAGAAGTACTTGAATGACCTACGCCAAAAGTGTCATACTCACTTTCACTTCGTTTTGGGAAACCCTGATATACCACCATCTTTTTTGATAGTTACAAGCTTGTCTTTACGACCAGTAAGTATTTTATGAATATAAGTCTGATGACCTACATCCCATACGATATTATCAAAAGGTGCATTATAGACATAGTGCAGAGCTACAGTTAGTTCAGTTGCACCAAGACTACTTGCAAAGTGACCACCACTTACATCTAGTGTGTTTATCAAAAACTTACGCAACTCAGCTGATAATTCTTTTAGCTGATACTCAGGTATTAGCTTTAAATCATCTGGGTTGTTTATGTTGTCTAAAATATTATAATTTGGCATATCTCAAATCTTTTAAATGATAATATTGCTCAAAGCAATAAAATAATACGAAATCCTCTACTTAGCTGGGGATCTCTTTAGCCGAAATCTGTTAGCTAAACCGATTAGGATTGCGAGGCTTCGACTCCACTCAGCCATCTTATTATGACTATATTTTGAATGCAAATTGTTTTATCGATACCATGATCAAATCGCGGTATGACTCTTACCTGTTATTCCCACTCAATAGTACCAGGTGGCTTACCAGTTACATCATAGACCACTCGGAGATACTTTTTTCACTTCATTAACAATTCGATTTGAAATTAACGATAAAAAGTCCTAAGGTAAATTTGCCCATGTAGCAGTCATGAAATCTATGCTTACAACAGCTCTTAAAAAGCTATCACATATTCATATCTTCTTTGGATCACCAACCACACCTACAGATTTAACTGGCAAAAATACAGCAAATGCTTGTGATATATCATGATACAAATTGTGGTTATATAATTCTTCTGTAAATATAGCATCTGCTTTTTGTAACGTTTCAACATATTCTTTTTGATTTCGCCCAATATTCGCACTCCAAGACCAGGCCCTGGGAACGGATGACGATAAAGCATACTATGTGGCAAGCCTAAGCCTACACCTAGCTTTCTAACTTCATCTTTGAAAAGCTCGCGTAATGGCTCAAGTAAACCAAGTTTCATTTCCTTTGGTAAACCACCAACATTATGATGAGATTTGATAACATGAGCTTTAGAGCTACTATTGCCAGCAGATTCAATTACATCACTATAAATAGTACCTTGAGCTAACCATTTAGCATTTTCAATCTTGGATGCTTCTTCATCAAATATCTCTACAAAAAGTCTACCGATGATTTTTCGTTTTGTCTCTGGATCATTTTCACCTGCTAAAGCATCTAAAAATCTATTTTCAGCATCTACACGGATTACATTTACATCCATATTATCTGCAAAAACTTTCATCACTTGATCGCCTTCATTTAAGCGAAGTAATCCAGTATCTACAAATATACAAGTAAGCTGTGTGCCAATAGCTTTATGAAGTATCGCAGCTACAACTGATGAATCCACACCACCAGAAAGACCTAGAATTACTTTATCATCGCCAACTTTCTCTTTGATCTCTTCGATATCATTCTCGATGATGTTTTCAATATTCCAAAGAGTATCGCAATTACAAATTTTTACCACAAAATTCTCAATGATTTGCTGACCATGCTCCGTATGGGTCGTCTCTGGGTGAAACTGTACACCGTAATATGGCTTAGTTTTATGAGCAACTGCGGCTACTGGTGCATTTACAGATGATGCAATCACTTCAAAATGCTCGCCTGTATCAGTAACTTTATCACTATGACTCATCCAAACTGATTGCTCTGATTTTAGCTCTGCAAATAATTTGCTTTTATCATCTAAGATATTAATCATAGCTTTACCAAATTCACTTTGATCTGAGCCTTTAACTTCACCACCATGTTGCATAACCATAGTCTGCATACCATAACAAACACCTAGCACAGGTACATCAAGCTCAAATACGATCTCAGGAGCTCTCACATGAGAATCATATACTGACTCTGGACCACCGGAAAGAATTATACCTTTAGCATCGTAGTCTTTGATGAAATTAGGGTCAATATCATGAGGAAATATCTCACAAAAAACACCAACTTCACGCACTCTGCGAGCTATAAGTTGAGTATATTGTGAACCAAAGTCTAAAATTAGGATTTTATGATTATGTATATCAGTCATTACTACTTTTTGAAAAGAAATATTAATAGCTTATTTTAGCTTAAATGAGCTTGTTTGTAATTAAATTTATAAGAATAATCGCCAATTTTAACAACTCTCGAGATTATTTATCTCATCAAGCGTACTTTTTAAGTTACTATCTATGACATCCATAGATGCTTGATGGGAAATAAATATCCTTAAAAAAAGACTACCAACAACCATAACTATTAAATTATCGTATGGAAAAGCTACGGCTAGCTCATGAACTACTGAAACTAACCATAGAACTATAATATAGCTACATACGAACCAGACTTGATTAAATATCTTTATAAAAATTATTTCGCTCAAATACAAACCAATAAAACAAGCATACTGAAATTATCAATATCGCTAAATACATAAGATTTGCTGTACCACCCCAATAGATAAAATAAGTACAAGAGATAAAGCCTAAATAACCAAAGAACTTATAAAATGGTAGTTTAAACTTTCTCTCCATAGTAGGGAATCTATCTCTAAAAATAATCAATACAACAGGTCCAGACAAGCAACTAAATAGTACAAGTGATGATAGAAAGCTAACCAATTGAGTCCATGTTGGAAATTGGAAAAGAAATATTAACCCTACAAAGAAATTAATCCAAATACAAAATATTGGTACAGAATTTTTGTTCAGTTTAGTCAATAATGATTTCTTAAAAAACTCTAAACCAAAAGCTTGTAGCACCCTACCAGATACTGCAGCATAGACATTTGAAGTTCCAAGAGGAGCGACAACAGCGTCTATAAAAAGTACTGTATAAATATAGTGTAAACCAAATAATCCTAATAATCCAAGTAACGGTGCTACACTTACATCTAGCCTTGCCTTATCAGCAGGCATACAAAACATAAATAGCAATGATAGTGACAAATACATACTCAAACCAACTACTACAGGTGCAAATAGTGATAACGGAATTGCAACTTTTGGGTTTTTAGCTGAATTTGCAACTACAAGACCATTCTGAAAACCAGAAAATGCAAACGCTAAGCCTGAGCCTGTTATAGCTAATAAAATATTCTCAAAACTTATATTATTATGAGTACTACTTGCGTGATAATTATCAAATGAACCGTAAACAGCTAACATACCTATTGCTATTGCTATGGGTAGAAGTATCTTCCAAACACTAACAAAGTTATTAACCTTTGCAACACTTTTAAGTTGATAAGTATTTAGGTATGTAATTGATAGCATAATCAAAAAATGCCACAAACACACCAAGATAAGACAATAATACCCCATGAGGACCATCTACTACTAAATTTGGAAACCAAAAAACCTAGATACTGAACTACAGATTGAGCCTCTAATGGTAAATAAACCAAGTAGCTAACCCAGCCAAGCACTACAAACAGAAATCCAAGCGTACGAGAATGAGTTATGCGTAAAAATCTCATAGCTCCAGAAACTATAGGAATCATTGAAGCAACTTCTGCAAAACAAACAGCTATCAATAAAGTCAACAATGCGGTTATTAGCCATGAAAAAATCACTCCTCCACCAGCTGTCTGATAACCATAGTATGGCGAGAAAAAGCCAACCACTACCTATCATACCACCCGTAGAAATAAATATAACTGAAAATTGTTGAGAGCTTTTCATAAAAACCTTATATTATAAATCGTACTAACAGAAACACCTGCTTTTAATATACTATACACATACTTCTGTATCAATATTTATATTTTTAAGAAAATGATAATCATGAGATACGACCAGAATTATCCTTCATAACAATTTAAAGCTTGCTCTAATAGTTCGATACTTTCTATATCTAAGTGATTAGTTGGCTCATCAAGTATTAATAACTGAGGTGTAGCTTGAGCATTCAGATAAATTGCCAAAGCAGCACGATTTTTTCTCCGCCACTTAAATCTTTTACTTTTCTATGGACTGTTATATTTCTAAACTTATACCTTGCTAAAATAGTATATGCACTAGTTATATCAAGCTTAGAATTAAACTTGAGGATATTTTCTATTAAAGAGAGATTTTCATCAAGAACTGTGACTTTCTGATCTATATAGCTAATCTTCACATTAAGTTTTACCTGACCATTTATAGGTTCTAAGCTTCCTTTTATTAGCTTTAACAATGTCGATTTTCCTGAGCCATTTTTACCAATTAAAGCAATTCTCTCGGCACCAATGATAGATAAATCAAAATTTTTAATAATTTTTATTTCTAGAGTTACTATAACTAAAATCTAAATCTTTAATACTTAGAACTAATTGGTTTGAACCGATATGAGTAGCTGGTATGTCTATAGAAATTTCATCTTCGATATATAATTTACTCTTACTTTCTAGAATAAGCTTCTCTGACTTGTTTTGTAGATTATGAGCATGTGTTAAATTTTTAGAGCTAGGCTTTTCACTTCTACTTTTCATAATATCAGCTGTGATTTTATCTACAGATTTTGTTTTGCGTAAACCTTTTCCTTTTGCTATTTTTTGCTCAAGTTTTTCTTTAGTTAATTGAATTGACCTATTTATTTTCTTAATCTGTTTTTCTGCATGATTGATATCATCGAAAATGGCTTGTTTTTCGACATCTTTTTGCATTTTGTAATGATGATAATTGCCTGTATAAAAATTAAGTTTATTGTTATCAATTTCTATAATAACATCCACATTATCAAGTAATTCTCTATCATGACTAGCAATTACTATACTTTTTCAGCTGTCTTAAACCAGTTAATAAAATTACTCTTAGCATTAATATCTAGATTATTGGTTGGTTCATCTAGCAATAGAACATCAGCATTAGATAGCTTAACTTTAGCTAGCAAAATTTGTGTGAGCTGGCCACCGCTTATTGATCCTATAGTAGTACTTAAATCTACTCTAATATTAGATATTCTATATATGTTTTCTTCTAGCTCAGCTTTAATATTCCAATTATTCTCAGCCAAGTCAAAATCTTCTTTTTCTAGACTGCCTTTACTGATTTTAGTAAGTGCATAAAGAATATTAGATACATCAAATACCTCTGCAAGAGTCAAATTTTCATCTATATTTTGAGGAATATATATAGGTTTGGAATCACAGAAAACTTCACCTTTATCTGTTAAAATTTTTTTAGCTAATAGTTTAAGTAATGTTGACTTACCAGAACCATTTTTTCCAATAAGCCCATATTTTTGAACAGATAAACTAAAATTTAAATCACTAAAATCTATTTTAGTATTTAATATGGAATATGAAATATTATGAGCGTGCAGATATATATCTTTTTTATATGACAAAATAAATCTCCTAAAGTTAATAATAAAAATAACGATATAAAGAATTATTTGTTCATTGGACTAAACTGCTCACATAATTGAATTATTAACTATATATAGAACAATATTGCTAAAAATAAAAGTTTTTAATTAGAGGCTGGAGATAAATAAGTTAAAAATATAGTAACAGACCAGTGGTCTGTCTTTTTAGACTGGTAGTGCGGTAATACCCCTAAAAATAATAGCATTTAGAAGTGTACAAAAATATACTAATAAATGAGAGGTATTACAAATGAAACAAAAACGATATACAGATAGTCAAATAGTAAATATTTTAAAGGAATCAGAGAGCGGCATTATCGTATCTGATTTGTGTCGCAAATATGGTATAAGTAGCTCAACATTTTATAAATGGCGTGAGAAATATAGTGGTATGGATGTTTCAATGCTAACAAAAGTTAAAGAGCTTGAAGCCCAAAATAGTAGACTCAAGCGTATGTATGCTGATTTACAGTTAGATCATGATATTTTAAAGGAAGCGATGACAAAAAGTGGTAAAGCCATCTGAGCGAAAGAAGATGGCTTTACAGACAGTGAAAGCTAAGAAAATCAGTGTCAAAAGGAGCTGTAAAGTTTTTTGCATAAGTGAAACAGCATACTACTATAGCCCTAAAAATAGTGATGATAATGAGTATATAGCAAATAAGTTAATTGAGCTTACACAGGCTCATCGCAACTGGGGTTTTAAGCTATGCTTTCTGCATATAAGAAATGTATTGGGTAAGAGGTTTAATCATAAACGAGTATATCGAATATATTGTGATTTGTGTTTAAACTTACGAATAAAGCCTAAAAGAATTAAAAAAGATAAGCCAAAACCATTAACTGAAGCTACTAGAGCAAACCAAATATGGTCTATGGATTTTATGCACGATAATTTATCTAGTGGTAAAAAGTATAGGCTATTAAATATTATAGATGACTATAATAGAGAAGGCTTAGATTGTGAGATTGACTTTTCATTACCATCATATCGAGTTGAAAAGACTTTAAAAAGGTTAATAAATCAAAGGGGTAAGCCTATAGCAATCAGGTGTGATAATGGTCCTGAATATATAAGCAATAGCTTAAAGTTGTGGGCTAAAAGAAATAAGATACAACTATGGTATATTCAACCTGGAAACCCTCAACAAAATGGCTATGTTGAGAGATTTAATAGGACTATGAGATATGAACTATTAGAGCAAAATTTATTTGATAGTTTAGATGATATTAGGTTACAATCTACTAGGTGGTTATGGGATTACAACAACATTAGACCACATATGGCTTTAGGAGGTTTTCCTCCTAGAATGGTATCTAATAAAGCTATTTAATAAGTGTACACTTCTAAGTGACATTAAAAATGGGAGTATTACCGTGCAAT
The DNA here is from genome assembly GCA_038141505.1 of Francisella sp. GTDB lineage: Bacteria > Pseudomonadota > Gammaproteobacteria > Francisellales > Francisellaceae > Francisella. The sequence continues at coordinate 10,457 of JAYQIE010000025.1, forward strand.
GTGCGCTATCACTACAGTTATTACTAATGTCGAAAAAAGATACCCGCCTTCGCGAGTATGATCGCGTAAGATTAATTAAACAATTGATTGTAAAATCTCATCTAAATCATCAATCACACCATCTATGACTTCATTAGAAAAAGGAAAATCATCAGAAGTTAGTTGTGCTTTCAAAGCCTTCAAGTAATAGGTGTTGAGCACTTTTCTAATGTTAAACCACGAGATTGAAGATAAAACAACGCATCTTTATCAAGCTCGCCAATAGTAGCTCCATGAGTACAAACCACATCATCAGAATATATCTCAAGCTCTGGCTTAGTATTGATTTCAGCTTTTTTACTTAGCTGGATATTTTTGTTATTTTGATATGCTTGAATCTGCTCAATATCTTTATTCACAATAGCTTTAGCATTAAACCACGCCTTTGAGCTACCATTTACTACACCTTTGAAGTTTACATTACTGTAAGTATTAGATGCATTATGATTAACCAAGAAACAAGCATTTGCAACAGCATTATCATTAAGCAAATACAAACCTCTCACATCAAATCTTGAATGTACACCGTTTAGATTAACTACATAATCATTTCTTAACAGACTATCTTTATTTAATAGATTAAAACCATTGAATTCAGCTGTTTTATCTAAATTCACTAAGTAATTAGCCGTAGTTAGAAGCTTTATATTATTTGGGTTATCAGCATTATTTGTAAAGTTTACTTTTGCAGACTCTGCTACATCTATGTCTAAGAACACATTCATAGCCGACTCATCTGTCAAATTAACAAAATCTACATCTAAATCAAGACTGGCAAACATTTCAACATTTAATTTAAGCGCTACATTTGTAAGCTTATTCTTTGCATTTGGTGTGTTTACAAATATCAAAGTAAGACTATCCTTAGTATCTTTTGGTATAGTTATACTAAATGATTTTGCATTATCCTTAGCTAGTACAGACATATTTCTAGCATCAGCATTTAAATTCTGCTTTTGAAATATGGTTCAACCTTTTATTATAATCAATAGCCAACACACCATCTAATATGATGACAATATTTTCCTCTGCATCAAGCTGAAAACCATGTAGATAATCTTTAGTTTTGTTGAGATTCTAACAAAATCTCAGAAATATCATTTTTGTTATATATAGCTGACAAGTTTGTATACTTCCAGCTTTCTTGCTTCGTACTAGGTAAAGCATTTTTATCTATTTGCATGATTAAAGCCTTTTAGCCGTTGATCCAAGAATAACCTTTTTCTTCCAGCTCTAAAGCTAGCTCTTTACCACCAGTTTTGACAATCTTACCATCAGCTAAGACATGCACAAAATCAGGTGTAATATAGTCTAAAAGTCTTTGATAATGTGTAATCATCAAAAAACTTCTCTCAGGTGATCTCATACTATTTGCACCATGTGAAACTACTTGTAAAGCATCAATATCAAGACCAGAATCAGTCTCATCAAGGATTGCTAATTTCGGTTCTAGCATCATAAGTTGTAGCATTTCATTACGCTTTTTCTCACCACCTGAAAAACCTTCATTTACACCGCGAGACATATATTTTTGATCTATTTCAGAGTTTGCATATTTGCTTTTAATTTCTTCATAAATGAAATAGCGTCTATCTCTTCTTCGCCCTTTTGCTTCTTGATGCTATTTACAGCAGTCTTTAAAAACTGAACATTACTAACACCAGGAATTTCTACAGGATATTGTAAGCTTAAAAAATATCCCAGCAGCTGCTCTTTCAGAAATACTCAAATCATCAATATTTTTACCGTCAAATAAAATTTCACCTTTAGTTATCTCATATCCAGCTTTACCAGCTAGCACATTACTAAGAGTACTTTTTTACCAGCACCGTTTGGACCCATGATTGCATGAACTTCACCCTTTTTCATCGAAAGGCTAAGACCTTTTAAGATTTCTTTATCGCTAACATTTACATGTAAATTTTTAATTTCTAATAACATATTTATACCTTTTGATATATTTCTTAATCAATTTTAAAATGGATTCTATGGTCAAGCCATAGAATGACAAATAATTTTATTAACCAACCGCACCCTCTAAACTTACTTCCATAAGTTTTTGTGCTTCAACTGCAAACTCAAGTGGTAGCTTTTTAAAGACTTCTTTACAGAAGCCATTTACAATCATTGCAATAGCATCTTCTTCTGAGATACCGCGTTGCTTACAGTAAAATAATTGCTCATCTGAAATCTTTGAAGTAGTTGCCTCATGCTCAATTTGTGAAGAATTACTTTTATTTTCAATATATGGATAAGTATGAGCACCACATTTATTACCTATTAATAAAGAATCACACTGCGAGAAATTACGAGCGTTATCAACGATAGGAGATATTCTCACTAAACCACGATATGCTTGTTGGGCCTTACCTGCTGATATACCTTTTGAGATAATTGTACTTTTTAGTATTTTTACCGATGTGAATCATCTTTGTACCAGTATCAGCCTTTTGAGCATGACGAGTAAGGGCCACAGAATAAAACTCGCCGACAGAATTATCGCCACGCAAAATTACTGATGGATATTTCCATGTAATTGCAGAACCAGTCTCAACCTGTGTCCAAGAAATTTTAGAGTTATCGCCCTTACATACTCCGCGTTTTGTTACGAAATTATAAATACCGCCCTTACCTTCTTTGTCGCCCGGATACCAGTTTTGCACTGTTGAGTACTTAATCTCAGCATCTTTTAAAGCTACAAGCTCAACAACTGCAGCATGAAGTTGGTTTTCATCACGCATTGGTGCTGTACAACCCTCAAGATAGCTTACATAACTACCCTCATCGGCAACTATCAAAGTTCGTTCAAATTGCCCTGTATTTAAGGCATTTATTCTAAAGTAAGTAGAAAGCTCCATCGGACAAGTTACGCCTTTAGGAATATACACAAACGAGCCATCACTAAATACTGCTGAATTTAAAGCTGTAAAGAAGTTATCTGCTTGTGGGACTACTGTACCAAGATACTTTTGCACTAACTCAGGATACTTTTGTACAGCTTCCGAGATTGGGCAAAATATAACCCCTGCTTCAGCTAGTTTTCTTTAAATGTAGTTACCACAGATACTGAGTCAAATACTGCATCTACCGCGATATTTTTTACACCTGCAAGAAACTCTTGCTCATGAAGTGGGATGCCAAGTTTATTATAAGTATCTAAAATCTCAGGATCAACTTCATCTAAGCTTTTAGGATGATCTTTCATTGATTTTGGCGATGAATAATAACTTATACCGTTATAGTCTATTTTAGGATAGTTTAAGTCTGCCCATTCTGGCTCTTTCATTTCCTGCCATTTTGCATAAGCTTTTAAACGCCATTCTAATAAAAATTCTGGCTCATCTTTTCTAGCAGATATAAATCTAACTACATCTTCATTTAGACCTACAGCGATAGTATCACTCTCAATGTCTGTAGAAAAGCCATGCTCGTAATCTTGTTTTATTAATTTATCTAAGTTTTCACTCATTAGGTTTAACTCTTAGTTTTAGTTTAGTTGATTCGGATTATTTTCATTATCATTTACGATATCTTCTACTGAAGTGTTTGAAAGTATTTCTAGCACTTGCTTATTCATAATTTTCCAGTAATTATGTACTGTACATTTTTGATTACACTGCAGCCTTTTGTTCTACGATCACAACACTCAGTAATTCTAACATTATCTTCAACAGCTTTGACGATATCTAGCACCTTTATACTCTTTGCACTTTTTGTAAGTACATAACCACCTTCAGTGCCTCGCTTTGATGCGACTATATTTTTACTAGATAGTAAGTTTAGCAACTTTCTAACAGTTGGCAAATTTAAGTCTGTAACTTCGGCTATATTTGCAGCACTGTATGGAGAATCACTGTTTTTAGCAATTGTAATAACTACTAACAACCCATAATCTAACAGCTTACTTATCTTTAACATAACGCTGACTATACCAATTTAGTATCATATAAGAGTATGATAATATTAAAAGATCACAATGTAAATTAAAATTGATTATTAAAACGCGTTAGATTACTATGTTTAAACTAAATATACATACACAAATACGGTAACTGGTTTAATATGAGAATAGCTATTCTAGGTGCAGGACAATTAGGGATATACCTAACACAAAGATTAAGCTTAGATCACCAAGTATCTGTAGTTGATTTAGATGAAGAAAAATTGGGGTTTATTTCATCAGCTTTTGATGTCCAAACAGTCAAGGGCGACATCACAAAACCAAACATCATGATGGAAGCAAATTTCAAAGATACTGATATGATAATTGCAGTAACATCAAATGACACTACTAATATTGCAGTATGTGATATGGCTTATAAACTTTACAAAACTCCTTATAAAATAGCTCGTATCAGAGAGTCTGAATACAGCAGATTTCCTAAGCTTTTGAATAATATTGATCTTGTCATTAAATCATTTTTGAAACTACCAAGCAACTAGAGCAGCTTATAGTTCTATCGGGTGCTTACTTTATATCTAGTTTTTTTGATAAAAAAGTACAAGTTATTGGTGTTGCTGTAGCAGAAAACTCTCTATTAGTAGGTTTTGCAATCAAGGATATTTACCTTGGTCTAGGCGACATTAAAGTTGACATAATATCTGTATATCGAGGTGATTTAAAGCTAGATATCGAAAATACTGAAATACTCGTCGAGCCAGGTGATAGAGTTATGTATCTATCAGAGCAAGCATACTCTTCGCAAATTCTCTCGATATTCCAGCCTAAAAACTCAAATATTCGCAAGATATTTATAGCAGGTATAAATCATGCCAGCATCACTCTAGCAAAGTCACTTGAGACTAAAGGCTTTGTAATCAAGATGATAGATCCTAGTGCTAAAAAATGTGAAATGGCTATTAAAGAACTTTCTAAGTCAACAATTCTTCATTATAACCCAGTCAATAATAATCTTTCAGTTGCAGAAGGTATCGATGAAGCTGATATGTTTTTTGCATTAACAAATGCTGATGAAATAAATATCATGTCTTCAATTTTGGCAAAAAAACTAGGAGCAAAAAAAACTGTAGCTACTGTAAATAGTGCAGAATACTACTCAATTACTAGAGATTTAAACCTTATAGATATCTCCATTTCTCCACATAGCTTTTCTTATACAACTATCAAGTCATTTCTTACCCAGGTAGATATGATTCGCATGTATGAAATTGAAGGTACCGATGAGCATTTAGTAGAATTAAAAGTCCACGGTGAAGAAAGCATGTCCACTATTGTTGGTAAAAATCTGGCTGATTTTAAGCTTCCTAATGGGTTAGAAATATTAGCCATCATGAGAAATAATATCCCTCTTTTTTACGCGGATGACATTATCGTAGCTGATGGTGACAGATTAGTAATCAAAGCTGATGATAAACAAGCCATGAGCGTTTTAGAAAGACTTTTTCAAGTAATGCCTCTATACATAGCATAATATCGGTTAATAATTAATTGCCTAATACGGAGAGCTTGCGTATCATATTAATTTATGTATATAAATATTAGTAAATCAATATGACAAAAAGTGTTCCCTAAAGAAAAAATTGACTGATTTTATTAGTACTTCTAATGACAGGAGCTATCGATAATATCAGAAATCTACCATCGACTGCCACCTCTGGCACATATATATTTTTCTTTTTTGCTGTAGCTATAATTCTGTTTCTAGCTCCCGTAGCTTTAGTCTCTGCTGAGATGACTGCCACTTATACAGAGAAAGGCGAAGAAGGTGTATATGGCTGGGTAAAAAAAGCTTTTGGGCCAAATGTGGCTATGCTTGCAATATGGTTTCAATGGGTAAATACCCTTATATGGTTCCCTAGTATCCTAACATTTCTAGCAGGTACTGTAGCTTATTTATTTAATCCTGATTTTGCTCAAAACATCAAATTCACAATTATTTTTATAACTGTAGTTTTCTGGGCTTTAACTATACTAAATCTAAAAGGTCTAAAAGTCTCTGCTATTTTTGCGAGTATTTGTACTTTTATTGGTATGGTTATACCGATGATACTTATGGTGGTATTTGCACTGATACTTCTTAGCTGTGGACTTTGTGCTACACACATTCATTTTGAAGCTAGCAACCTTATTCCAAATTTTGACTCAACTGAATCATGGATGGGCTTAACGGCTATCATTGCATCATTCTTAGGATTAGAGCTTGCAACTGTTCATATTACAAATGTAAGAAACCCAAAAGACTTTTCCAATAGCCCTTTTAATATCTGTGATATTCATCATTTTTACAATGATTTTAGGTGCTTTGGCAGTAAGCCTTATATTTCCTGCATCAGAAATAGATGTCGTTCATGGTACCATCAAAACTTTTAGAATATACCTAGATAACATGGGCATACCGCATTTCTTTTATTATGTGTTAGGTATGATGATAGTCATCGGATCTATCGGTTCGATGATTAATTGGATGATCTCGCCAGCTAGAGGTTTACTTCAAGCAGCTGACGATCACTTTTTACCAGGTGTGTTAGATAAGACAAATAAACACGATGTACCAAGTGGGATACTTATTTTACAAGCAATCATTATGACTGTAATCTGCTTATTACTTGAACTAGTACCATCTGTACAGGCTTATTATTGGTTGCTTACAGCTCTTAGTACACAGATATATTCTTTAATGTATTTGATGATGTTTTTTGCTGCATTAAAGCTTAAATTCACAAATAAATCAGTCCTAAAAAATACTGATACTTTTCATATCCCAGGTGGCAAATTTGGTATGAGTATAGCTTGCTTTGCAGGTATTGCAGGTACGCTTTTATGTGTGGCTGTCGGCTTTATTCCACCGGATAATATGTACTAACAATCCTATCGAATTTATCCAAACGCTATCTATATGCTTAGTACTATCTATTATTCCTGTAGTTTTATTTATGTTATACAGAAAGCAAAAGCTTAAGTCTCTATAAACTCATGTTTGAATCTCTAATTCTTTTTGCGGGGCTATTAATAGGCTACCATTTCTTTAGGTTTAAAAATCCTGCTAAACATTTTAAGCTAGCTAATCGTAGCCTAGATATAATAGTCATTCTTATTATATTTATGATGGGATATAACTTTAGTATTTTCACTCAGACAAATAGCATAATTATTGAAGTTTTAGGGCTAAGTTTAATTTATACAGTAGTTATATTTATTGCTAATATTTTGGGCATAAAACTATTTCTTAAAATCACAAAAGCAAATAAATTTAACACTCCAAAACAAAAACAGTCTCACGAAAATAAATTTGTAAAATTTTTGATGCTAGTTATAAAATCATCTAAATACATTGTTTACCTGGTTTTGGGTTATATTCTTGGTGAAATTTTTAACTTAAATATTACTCACATTATAGATAATTGTGTATTTATTCTACTCTTTATGCTTATGCTTATAATAGGGATACTTCTTAGATCAGAAAACATCACAATCTTAGATATATTTAAAAACAAATTTGCACTATTGATAGTCGCAATAGTTATTATTACATCAATAATCTCAGCGATAATCATTGGGCTAGCTCTGAACATCCCATTAAAGGGAAAGCATAATGGTGAGTTCTGGACTCGGTTGGTACTCTCTATCAGCTATATTAAATACTGAATTTATAGGTGAATACTATGGAATAGTTACTTTCTTGGTAGATTTTGCAAGAGAGATAATAGTTATCGCTGCTATACCATTACTAAGAAACACCTTAAATGTAGAGCTAGTAGGCTATGCCGCAAATACAGCCATGGACTTTTTTGCCTACCTGTAATCAAAGACAATTACGGCACAAAAATGGTTCCATTAGCTATATCTATAGGACTTATATTTACAATATTAACCCCAGCTATTCTAGTCGTGGAAAATATAATATTGTGAAATAGAGGGTATTTTGAAAAATTATTTACTACGGAAAATAATTCGACCCTTTGTTAGGTCATAGGGAGTGATTTCAACCTTAATTTTATCACCAGTAAGTATACGAATATAGTTTTTACGCATTTTACCTGAAATATGAGCTGTAACAACATGTCCATTTTCAAGCTCTACTCTAAACATTGTGTTTGGAAGTGATTCTAAAACTACACCGTCCATTTCTATACATTCTTCTTTTGCCATTGGCTTATTCTCCGATTTTAAATTTTAACATAAACTTTTTATAAGACAGCCTCTATTTTAAAGCATTTACACAAAAACACAATCGTTTTGAAAAATAACTTCTGTTATACTCCATATAAATTATGCTTTATATTGCTATTTTTTATTGTGGAAAACATCCTATTGATTGAATTTTTGATTTTTCTAATTGCTATCCTTGGTGGAACTATAGGCTCCTTGATTGGCTTAGGAGGTGCTTTAGTTATCACACCGGCTTTAGTTAGTCTTATGGGAATACCACTTCATCATGCTATAGGCGCATCTTTAGTTGCTACTATATGCACATCTACAACCACTTCTATAGTCTCGCTTAAATCTCACGGTTTAACCAAAAGAAAAGCTTGGCTTGTTTTTAGCATTAGCTACAGCTTTTGGGGCTATTTTTGGTGCAAAACTAGCTCTTAGTATATCAGCTAAGCCTTTATTTTTGACCTTTGGTATGGTTTTGATGGTAGTTTTAGTTTTAAACCTCATAAAACGCAAAAAGGTTAATGAAGCAAAACCCTCATTAATCGCAGAGACACTACAGCTTAATGATCAGTATGCAATTAAAAATCAAATCCACACCTACAATGTCAGCAATCCTATACTAGGTTTTACAGCAATGATAGGTGCTGGTTTCATTGGAGGATTACTCGGCATAGGGGGCAGGCTTATTTAAAGTTTTAGCGATGGATAAAATCATGAAAGTACCATTCAAGGTCAGCTCTTCTACAAGTAATTTCATCATGGGAATAACAGGCTTTGCTGCAGCATCGGCTTATTACTTCTCAGGAAATATCGATCCTAACATAACTCTACCTGTAGCTCTCGGAGCTCTTTTAGGGGCTACTATCGGTTCAAAACTCATGCCTCATATAGATACAAAGCTACTTAGAACATTATTTTTTGTAGTTATACTTATAGCAACCTTACAAATGTTATATAAGGGGCTTGTATGAACAAGAATCAAATCATAGCAAAAATACTAAAGCTTAATCTAACCATGGCAGTATTTATACTGATTGCAGGCTTACTTTTTGCAAATACTTAATCAAAGTTTCTCTACTAAAATTATAAATATTGGTCTTTTATATGTGATTTTAATGCCTGTTATCAGGGTATTGTTAGAGCTTCTTTATTTCATCAAAATAAGAAATTATACTTATATAGCCATTTGTTTGGCATTATTTGTAGTTATAGCAGCAAGTATAGTCTATTGATATGGTATATCTTTTCTAAAAATGTTAATATTTTTGTAATAAAAATTAATAGACTCTAAGAGTAAAAACTTAAGATTTATGTTTACTAGTTTATCCGACAAATTACAGTTGTCCTTTGAAAAATTAAAAGGTCAAACGAAACTAACAGAAGAAAATGTACAATCAGCATTACGCGATATCAGAGTATCGTTATTAGAAGCTGATGTTGCTTTACCTGTTGTTAAAAAGTTTATAGCAAATATCAAAAGAAAAAGCTATTGGTGAAAAGGTTACAAAAGCCTAACTCCTGATCAGTCATTTATATCCTTTGTAAAAAAAGAATTAGAAATAGCTTTAGGCGAAGAAGCTGTACCTATCAATCTTAAAACTCAGCCTCCTGCTGTGATTTTGATGGCAGGTCTTCAAGGTGCTGGTAAAACCACTTCTACTGCAAAATTAGCAAAGTACCTAAAAGAGCAACACAAGAAAAAAGTCATGGTTGTATCGGCCGATGTCTATCGCCCTGCTGCTATTGATCAATTGCGTACTTTAGCTAGCAGTGTAAATGCAGATTTTTTTGAATCTGATATATCACAAAACCAGAGTACATCGTTACAGAAGCCATAAAAGCTGCTAAAAATAAGCTAATGGATATATTGATTGTCGATACTGCTGGTAGATTACATATCGATAGCTCGATGATGGATGAGATTAAGCAAATCCACAAAATTGCTAAACCAATTGAGACTTTCTTTACTGTAGATAGTATGACAGGTCAAGATGCTGCTGTGACGGCAAAAGCTTTCAATGATGCTTTAGAGCTTACGGGTATTATCCTGACTAAGACAGACGGTGACGCTAGAGGTGGTGCTGCTCTTTCTATAAGAGAGATTACAGGTAAGCCGATTAAATTCTTAGGTGTAGGTGAGAAAACTGATGCACTAGAACCTTTCCATCCAGATAGAGTTGCATCTAAAATTCTTGAATGGGTGATGTCCTTAGTTTGATAGAAAGTATCGAACAAAAGACAGAGAAAGCTTCTGCTGATAAGCTAACTAAAAAGCTAAAAGTGGTAAAAACTTTGATTTAGATGATTTTAAAAGTCAAATAACTCAGATGAAAAATTTAGGTGGCGTAGAATCTATAATGTCTAAACTACCAAACATGCCAAGTATACCAGGCAATGTTGGTGATGATATGTTTAAGAAAACAGAAGCCTTAATAGACTCTATGACTCCACTTGAGCGAAAAAAACCAGAGCTAATCAAGCACAGTAGAAAGCAAAGAATCATTAAAGGTTCTGGTACCACTATACAAGACTTAAACAAAATGCTGCAACAATATACTCAAATGAGAAAAATGATGAAATCTGTTGTTGGTAAAAAGGCGGTATGGCAAATATGATGAAGCGTATATCTGGTATGCAAGGTATGGGCAATATGGCTGGTCTTTTAGGCAAAAAATAATTTATACACAAAGGATATTAATATCAATGATAGGCGATAAGAAGTTTGATAAAGTTTCTAATATAAACATAAGAAAGGAAAAGGTATTGATTCCTGCAAGTTCTAATTGATGAGACACCTTTGCTAAAAGGCTCTTATGAAACTGTAAAAAACTCGCGTAAAGAAATAGCTAAAGTCATTCACGGCAATGATGACAGAGTTGTAGTTGTAGTTGGACCTTGTTCTATACACGACACTACTGCTGCTATGGAATATGCGACCAAATTAAAGATCAAGTTAAAAAGTTTGAGAATGAAATCATAATTGTAATGCGAGTTTACTTTGAAAAGCCTCGTACGACTATTGGTTGGAAAGGTTTGATAAACGATCCCGATCTTGATGATTCTTTTTGTATCAATAAAGGTCTTCGCTTAGCTCGCAATTTACTATCAGATTTGACAAATATGGGCTTACCATGTGCTACTGAGTTTTTGGATGTAATAACTCCACAATACTTTGCTGAACTAATCTCATGGGGAGCTATCGGTGCTAGAACTATTGAAAGCCAAGTTCATAGAGAACTAGCTTCTGGTCTGTCTGCTTCTATTGGTTTTAAAAATGCTACAAATGGCGATACTCAAGTTGCTGTAGATGCTATCAAATCAGCTACATATTCGCACCACTTCCTAAGTACTACAAAGTCTGGTTCTACTGCGATATTTGAAACTAAAGGCAATCCAAATGGTCATGTGATTTTACGCGGTGGTGCTTCTGGTACTAATTTCAGTAAGAGTCATGTCGATGACTGTATTGCTAAGCTTAAAAAAATCTGACATAGATACAAAAATCATGATTGACTGTAGTCATGGCAATAGCCAAAAAGATCATTCTAAACAGAAAGCTGTACTTGCAGATATGTGAGCAGATTAGCGTAAGCAACGATGTATTTGGTGTAATGATAGAAAGCAACCTTGTTGCGGGTAATCAAGATATCAACAAAAAACCATTAACTTATGGTCAAAGCGTAACCGATGCTTGTGTGGATTTTGATGAAACTATTGAAATGCTAGAAATGCTTGCTAAAGCTGTACAAACTAGAAGAAATTTTCAAGAAAAAGAAGTTGCTAAAGAAGAAGCTCAGTTTTCTCTTTTATAACAAAAATTATGATTTTTCTAAATAAATATATTTCTTAAAAAACGTTACGAATCTCCGGACACCGATCCGGAGTCTCTTAAGTGCTTAGTAACTGATGATTTAATTCTACTCCTAATGAAAACAAGTTGGCTGAGTCTATCGTGAACCTTGTTGTTTTCAGTTACTTGAAAAAGTCATTATGACAGGCTCAATGCACTTTTTTGTATTAAATCACTGAAGTTACGGACTTTAGTTTTTTATTATTAGAATTGTAATACACAAAAGGAACTGTCATTGCGTCGGGTGGTCACTGAGCGAAGTCGAATGTGCTTGACCCAGCAATCTATTGATAATACCAGCAGTAAGCATGGATGCTACGGTCAAGCCGTAGCATGACAAATTTTATAGATTTTAACTCTTCCTCTCGAGAAAACTATTTTTTTCAAAACTAATTGCTCTAATAATTAAGAACGATGGACAGCACAATGTGCTATCCCTACAAAAAGTCCGTGGTAATACCCCCTAAAAATAATAGCATTTAGAAGTGTACAAAAATATACTAATAAATGAGAGGTATTACAAATGAAACAAAAACGATATACAGATAGTCAAATAGTAAATATTTTAAAGGAATCAGAGAGTTGGCATTATCGTATCTGATTTGTGTCGCAAATATGGTATAAGTAGCTCAACATTTTATAAATGGTGTGAGAAATACAGTGGTATGGATGTTTCAATGCTAACAAAAGTTAAAGAGCTTGAAGCCCAAAATAGTAGACTTAAGCGTATGTATGCTGATTTACAGTTAGATCATGATATTTTAAAGGAAGCGATGACAAAAAAAGTGGTAAAGCCATCTGAGCGAAAGAAGATGGCTTTACAGACAGTGAAAGCTAAGAAAATCAGTGTCAAAAGGAGCTGTAAAGTTTTTTGCATAAGTGAAACAGCATACTACTATAGCCCTAAAAATAGTGATGATAATGAGTATATAGCAAATAAGTTAATTGAGCTTACACAGGCTCATCGCAACTGGGGTTTTAAGCTATGCTTTCTGCATATAAGAAATGTATTGGGTAAGAGGTTTAATCATAAACGAGTATATCGAATATATTGTGATTTGTGTTTAAACTTACGAATAAAGCCTAAAAAAAGAATTAAAAGAGATAAGCCAAAACCATTAACTGAAGCTACTAGAGCAAACCAAAGCTATTAAATATTATAGATGACTATAATAGAGAAGGCTTAGATTGTGAGATTGACTTTTCATTACCATCATATCGAGTTGAAAAGACTTTAAAAAGATTAATAAATCAAAGGGGTAAGCCAATAGCAATCAGGTGTGATAATGGTCCTGAATATATAAGTAATAGCTTAAAACTGTGGGCTGAACAAAATAAGATACAACTATGGTATATTCAACCTGGAAACCCTCAACAAAATGGCTATGTTGAGAGATTTAATAGGACTATGAGATATGAACTATTAGAGCAAAATTTATTTGATAGTTTAGATGATATTAGGTTACAATCTACTAGGTGGTTATGGGATTACAACAATATTAGACCACATATGGCTTTAGGAGGTTTTCCTCCTAGAATGGTAGCTAATAAAGCTATTTAATAAGTGTACACTTCTAAGTGACATTAAAAATGGGAGTATTACCCCGTAACTCCAGTTAAATCAACAATCTTTTAGTGTGATTTTTTGCTAGTTGCAATATTTATTAGCAAACACATTACTTAAATGCTCTTTATACTCTTTGGTATATCTCTCTAAATTTGGCTCTTTGATTACATCATTACAAACAAATGTGGGTAGTGATGTCATCGCTAAAATTCATGTGCCTTATGAAAAGCTATATAAGCACCGTCAATCCCTACACCTTCAAATAACTGATCTGGATCTGTAAATGCTTCCATTGGAGCATTCCAAGTTAGCGATAACATGTATTTCTTACCGTGAAGTAACCCACCTGAGCCATATTTTTAGAGCTATCGTGGCGAGACCTGCCATCATTTGCATATAGCTTACCATGTCCATAAGTAAGAACCTCATCAAGATATTTCTTAACAATCCAAGGAGCTCCCATCCACCAACCCGGCATTTGGTGGATTACGACATCTGCCCAAAGCCACTTTTCTATTTCTTTTTCTATATCATAACCATCATCTACAACTGTAACTTGTACGCTATGTCCGATATTTTCAATTCAGCTTCTGCTAAATCATTCATATATTGGTTTAATGCACCCTTTGAGTGACCAAATTCTTTCTTTCCGTTTATTAGTAGTATATTTTTCATAGTTTCCTTAGTTTAAAAGTATTATTTTGATGAATTAACATCTAAAGCCAAATTCAATAATTGAGTACCTTGGCAAACAGCCCCTTTAGTATGAATGCTTATGATAGTCCCACTAAATGGAAATGATAGAGGTTTTTTAGTCATTTTAGAGGTTTGAATATATTGACCGACAATATCATCTGCTTTAAAATTATCACCAGATTTGACAAACCATTCATATAGCCCACCTTCTTTCGCTCGGACTGATTTATAATTAGATATCTCATGGTGTGTTATATCAGTATGTAATTTATCTTTGTTATATGGAGTATTTATAACCTTACGATAGCTCAGATAATTGAGTACGCCTTGAGTTTGCATCTTAGCATCACTAGAATTTATATACTCTTCAGAACCAAGCTCAAGAGTAAAACATTCCTTTAAAACACCCTCTTCTCTGCCTTGGCTTTTAAACTCTTCTTGGAGCTTCCACCACGGTACAAATATAGCCTCATCTAAAGCACCTGTAAATTCATTCGGAATTACTAGAGTATGCTTATAACCAAATTTTTCAGCTACTTTCTTAGCAAAGGTAGGTGTATATAAGTATGTAATAGCATCTGTATCTGTATGTAAATCTAAAACAAAATTAGCCTGTTGAGCTTCTCTCTGCACGATATAATTTAGTCTTTTAGCTCGAGATAAAAACCAATCTTCACTTAAAGCTTGATCTATCTGTTGTTGTAAAATCTTTTCAAAAGCTTTTTTATATTCTAGCGTAGTAGAGTTAATGTGCTCTTTAACAAAATTTTTATAGTCAATATCCGGACTAAAATAATACCTATTCCAATTATCTCCTGTAGCAGAATCAAAACGACCTTGATGTCCTGCTCCTTGAAAATGATCCATACCAATCGGATTACATTGAGGAATCATGACTACACCCTTCTGGCTGATATTTATTAAAATACTCTAATAATTCAATCATCACGGCATTACCTTGTAACTCAGAAGCGTGCATACTTGCTTGAAGATATACGCTCGGAGCATTAGTATTTTTACCCTCGATAGTAATTTTTCGATAAAAATATCTTCACCTGCAGAAGATTGACTTACTTTGATTTTTTGTTTTGAGATGTAATTTTGCATGGCAATTATACGATATTTTGTTAATGTAGATATTATATCAAGATAATAGTCTTAAAAAAATTTTCGCTATCAAAAACTTTTATACCTTCAATGAATAATTACTATTACACCCCTACTCTTAAAATGCTAAAATATCTCTAACAACTTCTTAAATTTATAAAACTTAATGATAAAAGTAACAAGCTTCAACGCTAATGGTATAAGAGCTGCAACTCGCAAAGGGTTTTGGGATTGGTTTGGCACTCAAGATATCGACTTTCTATGTATCCAAGAGACAAAAAGCTCAGTTTCATCAACTTAGAGGAGATAACCAATACTTTCCAGATGGTTATCACTATGACTTCAAAGATGCGGTAAAAAAGGCTATAGTGGTACTGCTATCTATGCTAAGAAAAAACCGCTAAAAGTCATCAAAGAACTTGGACTTGATTGGGCTGATAATGAAGGTAGATATATTCAATTTGATTATGAGAATTTCAGTATTGCTAGCTTGTACCTTCCGAGTGGCTCAAGTGGCGATGTGCGTCAAGAATACAAAATGCAATTTTTGGAAAAATATAAAGAAATACTAGCTGAGCAAGCTAAGTCTGGTCGCGATTTTATCGTTTGTGGAGATTTTAATATTGTCCATAAAGAAATAGATATCAAAAACTGGAAACCAAACTATGGTAAAACTTCCGGCGTACTTCCCGAGGAGCAAGAATGGTTAGATCATATATTTGATGACTTAGGTTGGGTTGATACTTTTAGAGTTATAAACCAAGAACCACTTCAATACACTTGGTGGTCAAATCGTGGTCAAGCTCGTGCGAATAATGTCGGCTGGAGAATCGATTATCATATATCTACAGCTGGCTTAAAAGATAAAGTAGTCTCTGGCTCTGAGTATGTCTATAAAAAAACTGGTTTTCAGATCATGCTCCCTGACTATAAGTTATGAGCTTGAGGTTTAAATGTTTATAGAAATAACACAACCTGATAATTTTAGTTGGGCTTCAATATTAGTAACATCACTAGTATCTATAATTTCTGCTAGTTTAGGTGCTGGAACTTCATATTATTTTTTAGAACTAAAAGATAGAAAAACTGCAAAAGCTAATAATGCGATAGCTTTAACAATTATAAAAGAAAAAGTTTTAATTATGGAAAAAAATATTCAGGGCTACACCAGTATTTAAATGACAATAGTTTAGCGGAGTTAAATGATACAAGTAAAAAAGAAGTACTAATTAAATCTACTAAAGCTTGTAATAATATAGATAAACATTTTGCTATTTTAACAAAAGACTATGAAAAATTATTTACATATAATATTAAAATACTACTAGAGCATATTTTTTATATAATTCTTGCATTAATGCTTTAAATATCGCTATTAATGATAATAATGAATATTTCTTTAAAAAATATTGAATCAATATCCCAGATGTCCTCTGTTCAACTTAAGAAGTTTTTAGATAAGATGAACCTATCACTAACTGATAAAGCAGATTTATTAAGTGAAGTAATGAAAAATATTTTAGAGTGTATAGATAACAAAGTAGTGACTAGTAAAAGTTAGCTAATGAGTAACATACAAATTATTTACCCTTTCTCTTATATGCCAAAAGCAGGTAAAATGACACTAACAAAATTTTTTAGCTAAAACTCTTCAAATACCTATTGTCTACTAAAACAGATACAATCGAATATTATTAATAATAATATTCACAACTGCTGTAAGAATGAATATAAAATTTAAGGAGAATAAAATAAAAATGAAAAAACACACATTTTGATGTAATAAGTTTAGGTGGCGGTTCTGGTGGTGTAGCTTCGGCTGTGCAGGCTGCTAAATTTGGTAAAAAAAGTTGCGATTATCAAAAAAAGCTACAACTAGGTGGCACTTGCGTAAACCGTGGTTGCGTACCTAAAAGCGATGTTTTACGGTGCTATGATTGCTGAGCAGTTAAAACACGATGTAACAGGCTATGGCTTTGATGTAGATGTTAAAGGTTTTAATTGGGCTACTCTAAAACAAAAAAAGAGCAACATATATTGGTAATATTCATGGGTTTTACGATAGACTGCTAGAAAAATGGAATATCTCATTTTAATAACTGGGGTCAATTTGCAGACAATAAAACTATCGTTTTAGATGATGGCACTACACTTACTGCTGATAATATATTCATCGCACCAGGTGCTTACCCAATTGTACCGAAAAATATAGAAGGTGCCGAGCTAGGTATAACATCTGATGAGTTCTTTGAGCTAGAAGATACTCCTAAAAAAGCTGTGATTGTAGGTGGTGGTTATATCGGTGTTGAAATTGCAGGGGTACTAAATGCTCATGATACTGATACGACTATCATGGTGCGTAGAGACAAGCCTCTAATGGAATTTGATGATACTATCAGTGATGCTTTAGTTGAATGTATGAAAATGACTAATATGAATGTCATGAGCCATACAAATATAACAAAAAGTTGAAAACAGGCGATACTCTAAAAATAACTACAGATACTGGCAAAGTGCTAGAAGATGTAGATACTCTAATTGGGCAACAGGTCGTGCTCCCTAATACTCATAATATGGGTATAGAAAATACTGATATAAACATCACGGCAAAAGGTGTAATCCCTGCTAACGAATGGCAAGAGACTAATGTGAGCGGTGTTTACTCTATCGGTGATGCTTCTGGTGGTGCTCAACTTACGCCTGTAGCTATCGCTTGTGGTCGTAGACTGGCTCGTGGCTTTTTAACGGTGAGACTGGCTTAAAACCTAGGCTAGAGTATATTCCAACGGTTATATTCTCTCACCCTGCTATTGGTACAGTTGGTCTTTCTGAAAAAGATGCTAGAGCTAAGTATGGCGATAAAAATGTAAAAGTTTATAACTCTCGTTTTTTACAAATCTATATTGTGCAATATCTGGTCATAGAATGCCTACAGTAATGAAACTAGTTGTAACTGGTGAAAATGAGAAAGTTGTCGGTTGCCACATGCTTGGATTAAATGTTGATGAGATGCTTCAAGGCTTCACAGTAGCTATCAATATGTGGTGCAACTAAACAAGACTTTTGATGATACTATCGCTATCCACCCTACAGCTTCTGAAGAACTTGTGACTATGGTTTAAGGGAAAAAACATAATTCTAACAACTGCAGACAAAGTAGAAAATCGTGAGGTACTTGAAACCAAAGGTATTGGTAACAGGTATAATTGTACGCACCCCTACTATTGCTCAAGGCATTTTGGGTGGTTTAAAAAACATTATCGGTGGTAGAAATACTTCCTATACAAATGTATGCAAAGAAGCACGCCTACATGCCGAAGAAGAGATGATAGCTCAAGCTAAAGAACGTGGTGCTAATGCTATTGTAGCAGTTCGCTAGGCTCTAATAACTAAAATTTCTTTTGCAATATTTGCTCTATTTTTTCAAGAAGGGTTCAAAATTTATAAAAAAATCATTAGCTTCCAATGACTTAATTTTTTTTGAAAATTCCTTTTTATACTTATCTCCTTTAAATTCTATTATTTTACCACTTCCAACATTAGAGACTTCAGTAAAATAACTTTCTAATTCACTATTTACCATAAAATAAATGTTCTATAGTCAATACAGAATTATTTTTGAATGTCTATTTGACTTCTTTAATAACCTGCTTTTCTATACTAGAATTATTTGGTACTGGCAATAACATGGCATAAACATTATCATTTGGTTTGTTATTTATTTTTTTAGTTAAACACTTCTTAGGATCGCTCTCAACTAAATTCCCATTTATAGGGTTCCAACAGTCATATCCTGCCTTATCAAAATCAAATAAAGCGATAAAACTTCTGTCACTATAAGTAGTATATAGGCTGCTATCATTCCTTTGTAGCATATTTCTTAAAAAGCCTGCATCAAAACAATCTTGGATATAAAAAAGGCATCTCGATACTTCGTAATTTCCCCCATGGGTAATACCCCTAAAAATAATAGCATTTAGAAGTGTACAAAAATATACTAATAAATGAGGTATTACAAATGAAACAAAAACGATATACAGATAGTCAAATAGTAAATATTTTAAAGGAATCATAGAGCGGCATTATCGTATCTGATTTGTGTCGCAAATATGGTATAAATAGCTCAACATTTTATAAATGGCGTGAGAAATACAGTGGTATGGATGTTTCAATGCTAACAAAAGTTAAAGAGCTTGAAGCCCAAAATAGTAGACTCAAGCGTATGTATGCTGATTTACAGTTAGATCATGATATTTTAAAGGAAGCGATGACAAAAAGTGGTAAAGCCATCTGAGCGAAAGAAGATGGCTTTACAGACAGTGAAAGCTAAGAAAATCAGTGTCAAAGGAGCTGTAAAGTTTTTTGCATAAGTGAAACAGCATACTACTATAGCCCTAAAAATAGTGATGATAATGAGTATATAGCAAATAAGTTAATTGAGCTTACACAGGCTCATCGCAACTGGGGTTTTAAGCTATGCTTTCTGCATATAAGAAATGTATTGGGTAAGAGGTTTAATCATAAACGAGTATATCGAATATATTGTGATTTGTGTTTAAACTTACGAATAAAGCCTAAAAAAGAATTAAAAGAGATAAGCCAAAACCATTAACTGAAGCTACTAGAACAAACCAAATATGGTCTATGGATTTTATGCACGATAATTTATCTAGTGGTAAAAAGTATAGGCTATTAAATATTATAGATGACTATAATAGAGAAGGCTTAGATTGTGAGATTGACTTTTCATTACCATCATATCGAGTTGAAAAGACTTTAAAAAGATTAATAAATCAAAGGGGTAAGCCAATAGCAATCAGGTGTGATAATGGTCCTGAATATATAAGCAATAGCTTAAAGTTGTGGGCTAAAAGAAATAAGATACAACTATGGTATATTCAACCTGGAAACCCTCAACAAAATGGCTATGTTGAGAGATTTAATAGGACTATGAGATATGAACTATTAGAGCAAAATTTATTTGATAGTTTAGATGATATTAGGTTACAATCTACTAGGTGGTTATGGGATTACAACAATATTAGACCACATATGGCTTTAGGAGGTTTTCCTCCTAGAATGGTAGCTAATAAAGCTATTTAATAAGTGTACACTTCTAAGTGACATTAAAAATGGGAGTATTACCCATGCTGCTTCTAAAATAATTTTATCTGTAATTCCTTCTGTAAAAAGAACAGGTTTGCTATTACTCTCTAACCCACAACCAATAGTCATATCTAATTTATTTTCAGAAATAGAGAGCTAATCGCAAAAAAAAGGGTCTGTTTTAATACTTTTTGCCATTATTTACTAAGAAGTAATCAACTAGTTTTTCTTCAGCAGTTTAGATAAACCTCTATGTACTCTAATCCTATTTTTTAAATCTGAAAACTTACCACCATCAAGATGATTTGTCGTATTTGGAGTACAAAATTCTTTGTGATTTTTATATGTGAAAAGATAGTCCAAATTAGAGCATAAACTAGAGTAAGCCGCTCTTAGCTTATAGTGAGTGTAAGTTGCTTCACCAGTCTCATAATTGACTGTCATCTCAGCTAGAAAATCTTCATGTTTCGAACGCCAACATTGAAGCTTCTTTTTAAAAGTTTTTTCAGTTGTCTTAGTGAGAGCTTGCATTATTTTTTGCAAATCCTTACTCGCTTGTAATTTAGGGTTTTTAGTTATGTACCTTTGAACTATCTGCTTTTGATGAAAGTGACACATCTGTATTGGATACTCCATAAACACGGTGTTTAAGCCTCTTTTGCCATCCATAGTTATACTATTGATGATATATCCTAGTGCAAGCAACTGATTAAGTAACTTTTTATAAGATGCACATTTTTCAGTTTCAACATGCTCCCACAGCAACACTTCGCTTTTTAGGACATCATAGAAAAGAACTGTTCCCAACCTATCTTTCTTCTTGCCATAAAAAGTGGAATCACACACTAGCGTTACCGCTCTAGGGTTATGACATTTATAGGGTACTTTATAATCGTGAATTTGAGTATAAACCCATCTTTTTGACCTATTGTATTCTAATGCTAAATCTGTCTGAGTTTGATGTTTAAAAACATATTTTCTAAAGATTATTTCTGAAAGTTTTAGGACTCTTCTTTTAGAGCTAAATTTTTTGCTACAAGCATTGCATTTATATCGTTGAATATTATTCTGCTTGCCTATTTTCTTAGTGAAACTAGAGCTACATTTTGGGCATATTTTAGTCTTTTTTTACAGGCACTTGTAAATAATCCTTTTTAAACTCTTATTATACATAGCTTACAGACCCTTTTTAGACCCTTTTTTTTGCGATTAGCTCTGATTATTTTATAGTAGGCAATATTGTGCATTAATGTGCAATAAATATCAATATAATTTGCACAATTAGAAATACTCTTTATTAAAGGAAAACAGTTGTTTTACGACAGATAGGTTCGAAGTCTAGGATATAATCTAAAAAGAAGGCCAGTAGTATATGAAAATATATGTCGCTTTGAAGAACTATACGGAAATATAAATTTTAATGTTTTCCGTTAATTTTTTAAATATGTGATTCTACATCAGTCTCATCAAAGGACCGTTTTTTGAGACACTTTTTTTGAAATCTTTTTAAGCCTCTGAAAGCCAATAAATTGGCTAACATTAATTATCATATTGACATGTCGCTTTTCTTAGTCTTAAATATCAATATTAATAGAAATTATGATACAAAATGTCGAAAATAGTAGGTTATGCTCGAGTTAGCACTAAAGAACAGGAATTATCGTCGCAAATAGACGAGCTCAAAAAAAGTAGGTTGTAAGGCTAAATATATTTTTACAGATAAGATAACAGGGTTAGATCAAAAAGACCAGGTCTAGATAATTGTTTAGAAACATTAGAGTCGGGTGATACTCTTGTTGTCTGGAGAATTGATAGGTTGGGCAGGTCAATGTCTCATCTAGTTGGCTTAGTAGAAGATTTAAGTAAAACGAGGTGTTTATTTTAAATCAATAAGTGATGGTGCTATAGATACAACAACAGCATCAGGTGAGTTAATATTTAATATATTCTCATCATTATCTCAATTTGAAAGAAAGCTCATACAAGAAAGAACACAGATTATTTTGAGTGCAGCTAGAGCTAGAGGTAGAAAAGGAGGTAGGAGTCAATTAGACGCCAATGATCCTAAAGTAATTACAGCTAAACAGATGCATAAGAATCATGATATGAGTATTGATGATATTTGCAGGTCCTTAAAAATATCTAGAGCCACTTTCTACAGGTATTTAAGGCAATGATTGAAACATACAATACAATTAGATTTGTTTAACGATAGCAAAGAGTCTAAGAAAGCAGGTCGCCCACCTCAAATTGCTAAAGAAATAGTATTTGCTGTTAAGGATGATTTGAACAGAGGTTTAAGCAATAAATCGATTATTAAAAAACATGATATAAAAGAGCGAACTTTTTTAGGATAAAAAAGGTGATTATGATAATTTATTCAAAGAAGCAATCAAGTCATCAGTAAATGATTTTGAATTAGAGTTAACTAAATGATTTTGGCAGTGTTTAAAATATAACTGCCAAAACTTTATATTACAAAAAGGTTGTTAATAAATGGGAATATTAAGAGTCATACTGGGAGATCAATTGTCATGCTCTTTATCAAGTTTAGAGCACTGTGACAAAAAATGCTGATCTGATAATGATGTCAGAAGTTATCGATGAAGCTACGTATGTTAAACATCATCAAAAAAAATTAGTGTATGTATTCTCAGCAATGAGACACTTTGCTCAAGACTTAATCCAAAAAGACTATAACGTAAGCTACACAAAACTTGAAGCCATTAACAACTCAGGCTCACTTACAAGTGAAGTAGAAAGAGCGATTAAAAATAATAATATAAATAAAATTATTATTACAGAACCAGTGAATATAGAGTATTGCAATATATTAGAAGTTGGGAGAATAAGTTTGGTGTTAAGGTTGAAATACTTAAAGACACAAGATTTCTTTGTTCTATAGATAATTTTGAAAAATGGGCAAGACCTCGCAAGCAGTTAAGAATGGAGTATTTCTATAGAGAAATACGTAAAAAATATTCTGTGTTAATGCACGATAATAATCCTATAGGAAATAAGTGGAATTTTGATAGTCAAAATCGTAACCCTATAAACAAGAAAGTTGATATACCAAGATTATTAAATTTCACAAAAGATCAAATAACTCTAGATGTTATAAAGATGGTATCAGAAAAGTTTAATGACCATTTTGGAGATATAGAGCCATTTAATCTAGCTGTGACAAGGAGAGATGCCGTTAAATCTTTGAAAGAATTTATTGAAAATAAATTAATAAAATTTGGTGATTATCAAGATGCTATGCTTGAAAATGAGCCTGTCTTATATCACTCATACTTAAGTTTTTATCTAAATTCTGGTCTCTTATTACCTATTGAATGTGTTAGAGCTGCTGAGAGAGCATACCATCAAGGTAAAGCCCCTTTAAATGCAGTAGAAGGTTTTATTAGGCAAATTATTGGATGGAGAGAATATGTCAGAGGAATATATTGGTTGAAAATGCCAGATTATAAAAATGAAAACTTTTTAATGTCAAACAGAAAATTACCAAGTCTATATTGGGATACTAAAACAGACATGAATTGTTTACACCAGTGTGTTAAGGAAACTAAAAATAATGCCTATGCTCATCATATTCAGAGATTAATGGTACTAGGTAATTTTGCATTATTAATTGGTGTTTCTCCAAAAGAGATGAATGAATGGTTTTTAATTGTATATGCTGATGCATATGAGTGGGTTGAACTCCCCAATGTATCAGGGATGGTGCTTTTCGCAGATGGTGGTTTATTAGCAAGTAAACCATATGCTTCAAGTGGTAGTTATATTAACAAAATGTCAAATTATTGTAAGAACTGCAAATATAAGGTTTCTGTTAAAAATGGTTCAGAAGCATGTCCTTTTAACTACTTATATTGGAATTTTCTAGTAAAAAATAAAGATAAACTATCTAACAATAATCG
This sequence comes from Francisella sp., assembly GCA_038141505.1. GTDB lineage: Bacteria > Pseudomonadota > Gammaproteobacteria > Francisellales > Francisellaceae > Francisella. The sequence continues at coordinate 34,864 of JAYQIE010000025.1, forward strand.
TCTAGCAATGATTTATAGTTCATATAATAAAATGGATGAAAATAAAAGTTAGCCATTGAACAAGATAGTGATCTTTTTTTAAGTAATTTAAAATAACAGAGGAAGGAATATGATAACTATATTTTATGATGATAGGTGTGGAATGTGCTCTAGAGAAATAAACTATTATAAAAAAATTGCTCCTAAAAGAGGTATTTGACTGGGCAGGAATAAGCTATTCCAAGGATAAATTAGCAAAGCTAAATATCAGTGAAGAACAGTCATTAAAACTATTACATGCTATAGATGATAAAAACAAACTACATATAGGAGTAGATGCATTTATTCTAATATGGAAACAACTAAGGGTATGGAGAATACTAGCAAGAATAGTAGCTTTACCTATAGTATATTGTTGCGTTACTACTACATATAAAATGTTTGCGAATAAAAGGTTTAGGAAATTAAAGTATTAAAAGGACACAGAACAATTCCTACTATAAATATGTTTTTATTCTCAGTAGATGGAAGTTTAAATCACAGGATATTAGGCTCTCTTTCATGATAAAACTATAGTATCTAGTCATAATATGTTTAAAAAAACATCATATAAATCTATAATACCTTTATAACAATTTTTTTAGCAAAACAAACAGATGAATCTATCAGCATTAATATGGGGTACAGCCGACCTTTTACGCGGCGATTATAAGCAATCAGAATATGGCAAGATTATATTACCATTCACACTACTAAGAAGAATAGAATGTGTACTTGAGCCAACCAGAAAAGATGTTATAGCTGAGTTTGAAGCTAGAAAAGATTTAGGAATACCTTTAGACGCTATATTAACAAGAAAATCAAAGCATAGCTTTTATAATAAATCTAACTATACTCTAGATAAGTTGATGGCTGATTCTAATAATATCGCTGATAACCTAAAAAGCTATATAAATGATTTTAGTACAAATACTCGTGAGATATTTGAAAAATATGATTTTGAAAATCAGATAGATAAGTTAAGCGACAATGACTTGCTTTATATGATTATAGAAAAGTTTAGTAGTTTTGATTTTACTCCAGATAAGATATCTAATCACGATATGGGGTTATTGTTTGAAGAACTAATCAGAAAGTTTGCTGAGCAGTCTAATGAGACAGCAGGGGAACATTTTACACCTAGAGATATCGTTAGGTTAACTACATCACTATTGTTTAATGAAGACGATGAAATACTAATCAAAGATGGTTTAGTAAGAAGTCTATATGATCCTACAGCTGGTACAGGTGGTTTCTTATCTAGTGGTAGTGAATATATTCATGAATTAAACCCTAGTGCAAACCTAGTAACATTTGGGCAAGAGCTAAACCCAGAATCGTACGCAATCTGTAAAGCAGATATGATGATAAAAGGTCAACCAGCAGAAAATATTAAACTAGGTAATACTCTTAGTGATGATCAATTAAAAGGTAAAGAATTTGACTACATGCTTTCTAATCCGCCATTTGGTGTAGAGTGGAAGAAAGTACAAAGACAAGTTACGGATGAACATAAGTCACAAGGGTTTAATGGCAGATTTGGAGCAGGACTGCCTAGAGTATCAGATGGTTCATTATTATTTTTATTACACCTAGTATCTAAAATGAGACCCTCTAAGGAGGGTGGTAGTCGTATAGGCATTATTTTAAATGGTTCGCCGCTTTTACTGGTGGGGCTGGCAGTGGTGAAAGTGAAATTCGTAGATATATACTAGAAAATGACTACCTAGAAACTATAGTCGCTATGCCTAATGACATGTTTTTTAACACAGGTATTGCTACATACATTTGGATATTATCAAACAACAAGCCAGATCATAGAAAAGGTAAAGTACAACTGATTAATGCTTCAAACCTCGGCAATTCAATGAGAAAATCATTAGGTAGCAAAAGAAAATACCTAAATGAAGAACAGATAGTAGATATAGTAAAAACTTATGGTGATAATTCTGAATCTAAGATGTCAAAAATATTTGATACAACTGATTTTGGTTTTAGAAGAGTAACTATCGAGAGACCATTACAGCTAAGTTTTTATACAAAAGATAATGACAGGCTAGAGGCTTTAAAATCTGACAATGCTTTTAATAAGTTAAAGGGAATTGTACAGACAGAGATATTATCAGCATTAGAAAATATGCAGCCACACTATACAGATAGAAACAAATTCAATAAAGAACTGCAAGCTAAGACACCCACTAAACTAACGGTTAGTAACCTCAAACTATTACAAAAGCACCTAAGTGAGCATGATGAAAATGCTGTCATCTGTAAGGATAGCAAAGGTAAGCCAGAAGCTAGTTCAGATTTACGAGATTATGAAAATATTCCACTAAGTGAAAATATAAACAGTTACTTCGATAGAGAAGTAAAGCCACATGTCCCAAGCGCATGGATAGATACTAAAAAGACTGATGACAAAGATGGTAAGATTGGAATAGTAGGTTATGAAATACCATTTAACCGCCATTTTTATGAATATACAACACCGAGAGATTTAGCTGAAATTGATACAGAACTAGAAACTCTTACAAAAGAAATTATGGTGATGTTGAATGAAATCTAACGAGTACAAACAAGAGTCTCAACACCTTGAGCTAAAGAAGGAGCTAACCGACAAGTTAAAAAAGAGGTTGTATCTTTTTTAAACTCTAAAGAAGGTGGTGTAGTTATAATTGGTATTGATGATGGTGGATGCGTATTTGGTGTAGACAATGCAGATAAATTACAGCTACAAATCAAAGATAAATTAAAGCACAATATCACACCATCTACTATGGGTCTTTTTGATGTGGTTTTGGAGCAGATAGACAATAAAACAGTTATCAAAATCATCATAGCTAGTGGTAGTGAAAAACCATATTATTTAGCTAAAAGAGATATGTCTTCAAAAGGTTGTTTTATCCGCATAGGTAGTGCTAGCGAACCAATTCCTAGTGAAATGGTAGAAACACTGTTTGCAACTAGAGTTCGTAACTCTATCGGTAATATAGCATCAAGATATCAAGATTTAAACTTTGAACAACTTAGAATATATTATCAAGAAAAAGGCTATAGCCTTAATGAACAATTTGCCAACAATCTAGAACTACTCACGAAGAATAAAGAGTATAACTATGCTGGATATTTACTCGCTGATAAAAATGGCTTATCTATAAAGATAGGTAAGTATAGCGGTACTGATAGAATAGATTTGATTGAGAATAAAGAGTTTGGTCACTGTTGTTTGGTAAAGGCTACTAAGTCGGTGTTAGATAAACTAAATGTAGAAAATCGCACGTTCACACAGATTACAGCTAAAGAACGAGTTGAAAGAAAGATGCTAGACCCTATAGCACTTCGAGAAGCTGTTATTAATGCAATTATTCATAATGACTATAGTAATGAGATACCACCAAAGTTTGAACTATTTAGTGATAGATTAGAAATTACATCTGTGGGAAAATTGCCTGATGGTTTCAGCCAAGAAGAATTTTTGAAGGGTACTCAATACCTAGAAACAAAGAGTTAATGAGAATATTTAGAGATTTGGATATGGTAGAGCAAATGGGTTCTGGTATTACTAGAATACTCAACGCATACCCGCAAAGTATCTATAAATTTACAGCTAATTTCATCAGAATAACTCTACCCTTTACCAAGGGTTTTGTAGAATACTATGCAAGCACCACGCAAGCTGACCCGCAAGTTACCCCGCAAGCTAAAGTATTAGATTTTTGCCAAGAGTCTAAAACTAGAAATGAAATCCAAGAATATTTAGGATTAAAGGATAGAGAGCATTTTAGGAAAACCATACTCAATCCGCTACTAGAATCAGGAAAATAGCTATGACAATTCCAGATAAGCCAACAAGTCCAAATCAAAAGTTCTATACTACAAATAACGATGGGAGTAAAAACAATGGTAAATACAAACCATACCCAAGTTATAAAAATAGTGGTGTAGAGTGGTTGGGAAAAGTGCCTAGTAGGTGGTATAGCTCAAAATTAAAATATCATGCACTAGTGTTTAATGGAAACAGTATAAGTGACGATGAAAGTCACAATATGAAAACTTATCTAATGCTACAGTCCCATATATTTCAACTAAAGATATAAATTCTAATACACTAATAGCTAATTATTGCAATGGAATGAGAGTTCCAAAACTCCATTTTTAAAGTTTTAAAAAAGGTTCAACTCTTATATATATCGGAATGGTAGTGCTGGCAAAAAATTAAGTAAACTATTAGAAGACTCGGGTTTTGTTAATAAATTAGCTTGTATAGATAGCTATAATGGACTATCTAATAACTTTAATCATTACCTAGTAAGAAGCACAGTTTTTAATTATTCATTTTCTTTAGCCACTACAGGATTAATACCAAGTAGTAATATTAATCAACTGAAAGATTTTAAAAAGTAATTATCCCACCACTAACCGAACAACAAGCCATAGCTGATTTTCTCGACAATGCCACAAGTAAGATAGATACTCTAATTGCCAAACAGCAAGACCTAATCAAACTCCTAAAAAGAAAACGCCAAACTGTAAATGTACAGTTACAAAAGGACTTGATCCAACTGTTGAGTTTAAAGACAGTGGTGTTGAGTGGTTAGGCGATGTGCCTAAACAATTGGTTGAAGGAAGATTAAAGAATGTACTTAAAATCCGTAATGGAAAAAGATTATAAGCATGTAGAGGTTGAAGTCAATGGCTATCCAGTTTACGGTTCTGGAGGTGTTTTTAAACTAAGCTCAAAATATTTACATGATGGTGAGATCTATTCTTTTTTGGTCGTAAAAGGAACTGTAGATAGACCACTTATTGTAAATGGTAAATTTTGGACAGTAGATACAATGTTTATACCGAAATGAGCTTGGTGTGAATACCTGTATTAAATATATTTATGCCCAATCAAAACTGTTTCCATTTAATTTTGTCAAGCTAAACAAAGCTTATCAAGATGACTCAAGAAGATTTATCAGAGCTACATTTTATTATTCCACCACTCAAGAACAACAAGCCATAGCAGATTACTTAGATGATAAAGCTACTAAAAACTGATACTTTAGTTGACAAGGCTAAACAGTCTATAGATCTGCTCTAAAGAAAAGAGTAGCTATAATCAGTGCTGCTGTTACTGGTAAAATTGATGTGAGGGGAGTTTTGTTTAATGAATATTGTAGATAAATCATTGCTCAATAATATTAAAATCTTACTTGAATCATCAAGGCAACAACTACAACAAACCGTAAATACTGCAATGGTGCAGACTTATTGGCACATTGGTAGATTGATTGTCGAAGAAGAGCAAAATGGTAATAATCGTGCCGAGTATGGTAAGCAACAATTATTAATACTTTCCAGAAGAACTAACAAAAGACTTTGGTAAAGGGTTTGATACTAGAAACCTCCGTAATATGAGACAGTTTTATAGATGTTTCCCAAAATGGCAGACAGTGTCTACCGAATTGAGTTGGAGTCATTATGTGCGACTGATGAGGGTTGAAAACACTACAGCAAAAGAATGGTATATGGCTGAAGCTATCGCAAATAACTGGAGTGTACGAGCTTTAGATAGACAAATATCAGTTTTGTACTATGAAAGACTTTTATCTAGCAAAGAGAAAGCACCCGTTAAACTAGAAGCACATAAACAAGTTCAAAATTTACAAATAAGCTCAAAAGATGTTTTAAGAGATCCATATATTTTTGATTTTCTTAATTTACCTCATAAATCACTACTAGAGTCAGATGTAGAACAAAGCCTTATTGACAACTTACAGCAGTTTTTATTAGAGTTAGGCAGAGGTTTTGCATTTGTATCTAGGCAAGAAAGATTGCATGTTGAAGATCAAGATTTTTATATTGATTTGGTCTTTTACAACTTTAAACTAAAATGCTTTCTACTGGTTGATTTGAAAATTGGCAAACTAACTCATCAAGATGTTGGGCAGATGGACACCTATGTTCGTATATATGATAAATTCCATAAAGGTGAAGACGATAACCCTACTATAGGTTTAATCTTATGTAGTGAAAATCTGAAGCGGTAGCCAAATATTCAGTACTAAGCGACAGTAAACAACTTTTTAGCTCCAAATACCTACCATTTTTACCTACAGAAGAAGAGCTTAGAATAGAACTTTTAAGAGAACGAAAATTACTTACTATTAATAAGGAAGTATTATGAGCATACACGACAAACACAAAGAAGATAAAATGGAGTTATCCATAGTAGAACACCCTAGCTAACAATGGTTGGTTAGAAGGTTCAAGTCGTGGTTACGATAAAGATTTAGCTCTATATTCAGAAGACTTATTGTCATTCATCAAAACAACCCAACCCCTATCCTACGAAAAAATGGCAAGGAGAGAGGGTGATAAAACAGATGAAATATTACTAAAACATGTTGCTAAAGAACTGAATAAAAGTGGTAGTTTGCATTTTTTTTACGTAATGAAGTTAAATACATTGGCTCAAAATTTAAGCTTTGCCAGTTCAAACCTGAATTAGATAATACAGATTTACAGGCAAAATATGATGCCAATATCTAAGAGTTGTCAGACAAGTTTATTATTCTAAAAATAATAAAAAACTCTATAGATTTAGTATTATTCTTGAATGGTATTCCCATCACAACATTAGAGCTAAAAACTGATTTTACTCAAAATATCCAAGATGCTATTTGGCAATATAAAAAAAAAAGATAGATTACCAAAAGGCGAACCATTATTAGAATTTAAGAAAAGATGTTTAGTACATTTTGCTGTTAGTACGCAAGAGGTCTATATGACTACCAAACTAGCAGGTAATAAGACATTCTTTTTACCATTTAACAAAGGTAGTGAAGGTGGTGGTGCTGGTAATCCTCAGTCTAAAGGATTTGCTACAGAATACCTATGGCAAGAAGTATTTTCTAAAGACATGCTACTAAATATTATCTCTAGATATATACACCTAGAGTCTAAAGAAGTAGAAAATTATGAGGGCAAAAATCGTTCAAAGAAAGCGTTGATATTTCCTCGTTATCATCAATTAGATGTAGTTACAAAATTATTAGCAGATACAAAAGCTAATGGTAGTGGTAAAAGATACCTAATCCAACATAGTGCTGGATCTGGCAAATCTAACTCGATAGCATGGCTATCACATCAACTTTCATCACTACATAATAACAATGGTAATGCTATATTTAACTCTGCTATTGTCATCACTGATAGGACTGTTTTAGATAGCCAGTTACAAGAAACTATATCTGGCTTTGAGCATAAGAGCGGTGTAGTTGTATGTGTTAGCAGAGAATATTCTAGCGAATCTAAATCTAATCAGCTTGCAGATGCATTAGAACGAGGTGCTAAAATAATCATCACTACAATACAAACATTCCCATTTGTATTAGATGCTATACAGCAAAGAACTTCTTTAAAGGGTAATAAATATGCAATTATTGCAGATGAAGCTCATTCATCACAAACTGGGTCAGCGTCAAAAAAATTAAAAGAAGTACTTAATGCGGAGATGATCGAGGATGAGGAAGAAATAAGTGCAGAAGATGTAATTAATGCATCAGTAGAATCAAAAGCCAATAATGGATGTTTGAGTTTTTACGCATTTACAGCAACACCAAAACCTAAAACATTAGAGCTGTTTGGTATAGTGCCAGATTCTAGTAAACCTGCATCAGCAGAAAATAAACCTAAACCTTTTCATTTGTATTCTATGAAACAAGCTATTGAAGAAGGATTTATACTAGATGTATTAAGAGGTTATACCACATACAAAACTTACTACAAATTAGAGCATGCTGATCCAGCTAAAGATCGTGAGGTTGATGGTAAAAAAGCAAAGATTAAAATAGCAAAATGGTTGAATATACACCCCCATAATATATCTCAAAAAGTACAAGTCATAATTGAGCATTTTAGAAATAAAGTTGCTCATTTGTTAGATAACCAAGCCAAAGCAATGGTTGTAACATCTAGTAGAGTTAGTGCGGTTAGATACAAGAATGCTTTTGATAAATATATCAAAGATAATGATTTGAACTACCTTTCATCATTGGTAGCATTTTCTGGCAAAGTTAATGATAATGGTATTGAGCATACTGAATCTAATGCAAACATAGACCTAAAAGGTCGTGATATGCGAAAGGCTTTTGAGACTAATGAATATCAAGTGATGATAGTAGCTAATAAGTTCCAGACTGGTTTTGACCAGCCCAAACTATGTGCTATGTATATTGACAAAAAATTAGGTGGTGTAAATTGTGTTCAAACACTTTCTCGCTTAAACAGAATTTACGAAGGCAAAGATCAAACTTTTATTATCGATTTTACTAATACAGCAGAAGAAATACAGTCTTACTTTGAACCATACTATAAAGATACTTCTATAGATGATGTTATAGACCCTAACATAGTTTATGACACTCAACTAAAATTAGAATCTAATTCTATCTTTACAAGTTTAGATATTGAAAACTATAGTAATGCTTATTTTGACCCTAAAGGAACACAAGCTCAGATGAGCTCGGCACTAAAGCCTCCTGTTGACAAATATAAGGTTAGGTATAAAGATATACTAACAAGTATTAAAAAAGCTCAGGAGTTGCTTAAAAATGCCAAAGATAGTGGTGATATGAGGTCTTCTAGTAACCTTGAGCAAGATTTATTGCATCTAGGTGAAGATAAATCAGAATTAGATATTTTTAAAAAGGATTTGATTAGGTTTGTAAGGCAGTATGAGTTCTTATCTCAAATTGTAGATTATGATGATGCAGACCTAGAAAAACTTTGTGCATTTATAAAGGGATTAATCCCTAATATTAAAACTCTTGAAATCAATAAAGATGAAATAGATCTTAGTGACATTAGATTGACTCATTACAAACTACATAAACAAAAAGATCAACCGATATCTCTATTGGGTGATAAAGAGTTAACTAATGTAGCTGATAGTTCTGGTCAAACTCCAAAAGATCTTGAGCATGATTTCTTATCAGAAATAATATCTATGCTAAATCAATTGTTTGGTGATATTGCCAATCTTCTTGATGAAGATGCTATAAATTATGCCAAAACAATAACTGATAAAATGAGTAGCAACAAAGATGTCATCAAACAAATACAGAATAATAGCCGCAGTCAAGCTATGATAGGTGGCTTTAAAACTGCAATGGATGATGCTGTAATTTCAAGTTTAGATATAAATCAAGATATAGCTAAAAAAGTATTAGGGGAAGAAAGAGTTAAAGATGGCTTTGCCAATGTAATATATGATTTGTTGATGGCTGGAATAAATGCTCAACATCCAACAATGTAAATATTTTAAAGTAATTAAAGTTATGTAATATCTAATGGGTATGTAAAATGGAAGAAAAAACGATAAATGATTTATTCGAATGTATTAAAATTTTAGATACTATTGAAATAGCTCAGCTCAAAAATATGATAGATAGAGAGGTTACATGCCTTAATAGATCTAAGGAGATTAAAAGCCAACTAAGTAAAAATCAGACAATTGAATTTTTCTGTCCTACACACAATAAGTTTATGTTAGGTAAAGGGTAATACTCCCATTTTTAATGTCACTTAGAAGTGTACACTTATTAAATAGCTTTATTAGCTACCATTCTAGGAGGAAAACCTCCCAAAGCCATATGTGGTCTAATGTTGTTGTAATCCCATAACCATCTAGTAGATTGTAACCTAATATCATCTAAACTATCAAATAAATTTTGCTCTAATAGCTCATAGCTCATAGTCCTATTAAATCTCTCAACATAGCCATTTTGTTGGGGGTTTCCAGGTTGAATATACCATAGTTGTATCTTATTTCTTTTAGCCCACAACTTTAAGCTATTGCTTATATATTCAGGACCATTATCACACCTGATTGCTATAGGCTTACCCCTTTGATTTATTAACCTTTTTAAAGTCTTTTCAACTCGATATGATGGTAATGAAAAGTCAATCTCACAATCTAAGCCTTCTCTATTATAGTCATCTATAATATTTAATAGCCTATACTTTTTACCACTAGATAAATTATCGTGCATAAAATCCATAGACCATATTTGGTTTGTTCTAGTAGCTTCAGTTAATGGTTTTGGCTTATCTCTTTTAATTCTTTTTTTTTAGGCTTTATTCGTAAGTTTAAACACAAATCACAATATATTCGATATACTCGTTTATGATTAAACCTCTTACCCAATACATTTCTTATATGCAGAAAGCATAGCTTAAAACCCCAGTTGCGATGAGCCTGTGTAAGCTCAATTAACTTATTTGCTATATACTCATTATCATCACTATTTTAGGGCTATAGTAGTATGCTGTTTCACTTATGCAAAAAACTTTACAGCTCCTTTTGACACTGATTTTCTTAGCTTTCACTGTCTGTAAAGCCATCTTCTTTCGCTCAGATGGCTTTACCACTTTTGTCATCGCTTCCTTTAAAATATCATGATCTAACTGTAAATCAGCATACATACGCTTGAGTCTACTATTTTGGGCTTCAAGCTCTTTAACTTTTGTTAGCACCAAACATCCATACCACTGTATTTCTCACGCCATTTATAAAATGTTGAGCTACTTATACCATATTTGCGACACAAATCAGATACGATAATGCCGCTCTCTGATTCCTTTAAAATATTTACTATTTGACTATCTGTATATCGTTTTTGTTTCATTTGTAATACCTCTCATTTATTAGTATATTTTTGTACACTTCTAAATGCTATTATTTTTAGGGGTATTACCACATTTATTAGGTATTTTGCGTGATTTTTATTTTTAGATAGTAAGTGAATTAAAGCAAAAGTGTATAGGGTTACTATTAGAGGGTTAGCTTAAAACAAAAAGTAGTTTTATTGTGTGTATTTCTTGATTGATAATGCTTAAATAAATACAGTTGACAGAGTATAACACTCCTGCAAAAAGTAAGAATGTAAAAGAAGGGTTTTGATTGAGATTTTCTTTTATAGAGCTTAAAAATGAACTTCGATTTGAGTACAAGTAAATAAGAGTAATTATTATAAAGCTTATAGAGAATAGCTCTAGCCCAAAACCAAAGGCTAATAAATATCGAACTAATTAAAAATAAAGTTAAATAAGACAACTTTTCCTTTTGTAAATTCATTATATTTTTCTAATAATAGATTCCAGTTTAATGAGAAGATTTTAACACTTTACTTGAGAAGAGTCAGTTTATTTGTAATATATTTTTTTTCATTTAGACTATCAACATTATTCATGAAATATTTTATTGTCGATGTTTTCAAAACAATCTAGGTTAGATATTATAGCCCCATCATTAGGCCGTAGATTTTCTGGAATAAACGCCAGTATGATGGCTGTAATTCCAGAGCAAACTAAATTAACAAATATCGCAGGATTAGGGTTCAATCTTGATGCTGATAAAATATCAGTGATTACCTTTAAACAGTTTTTGTTTGGCTGCTGGCGAGATAAATGGCGTATATGGCATGCTCGTAGAAACATTGATATGCTAGTTGGGATAATTTTAAAGTATATATTTCAATATAAGTTGATTTTAGTCTTTACTACTGCAGGTGCTAGAAAAAGATCAAGCATTCAGAAATTTTACTGCAGTAAAATGCAAGCAATTATCCCGGTATCAAAAATTGCAGCTTCTAGATTTGATGAAAAACTAGAAATTGTTCATCATGGTGTGGATATCAAAAAATTTTATCCACTACAACAAAAGCAGATAAATCCTAAAATAGGAATTTTTGGTCGAGTTAAACAATCAAAAGGTGTCGAAGAATTTATAGATGCAATGATTGCGGTGTTACCGAGTAATCCTAAATGGATAGCACATATTTATGGAGAAACAATTTCTAAAAATAACGATTTTGAATTAATGCTTAGAGAAAAAAATTGAAAAAATGGGACTTGAGCATAGAATTATATTTGAGGGGTTTGTAAAGTTTGAGAAAGCACCAAGTTGCTACCGTGAGCTAGAGATTGTGGTTTGTCCTAGCTATACAGAAGGCTTCGGACTTCCATGCTTAGAAGCTATGGCTAGCAAATGTGCAGTAGTTGCAACAAAAACAGGTGTCTGGAAGGAGATTATCAAGCAAGGCAAAAACGGCTATTTAGTCGATGTAAAATCCTCCAGTCAAATTTCAGAAAAGCTAGAAATTCTTATGAATGATGATACTTTGAGAGAACAAATAGCTCAAAATGGATATAATTTAGTTACTTCTAAATATAGAATTCAAAACGAGGCAGAAGGTATTCAAAAGGTTTATGATAGGCTTTTGGCTGAGAAGTAAATTAAATAACTCCCCTTTGACTTTGCTCAGGGATCTGGTAGTGATATGACAAGTTGGTTTTATTCTCAATGAATAAAAATGGATCCTACGGTCAAGCCTTAGGATGACATAGTCGAAGTGCTTTAAATTAAAAGTCATTTTAATTCTCTCAAAAATTCTCCACAAACTCAATTCTTTGCTCGGCAGTTTTAGTAGCTTTTGTGATTTGTAAATCATGATCTTTGGTAAGCCTAAACTCACTAGATTTTGATTGTATAAGCTTGATTAGCTTTTGCAGGTCAACCTTTTCAGGCTCAGCAAATACGACTTTACCCATAGTAGCAAACATCTTAATTTGAGCAATACCTAGTTTGATAGCATCAAGGCGAATATGAGCAGTTTTAAGCAAATATAATACCTCAACTGGTAATTTACCAAAACGATCAATCAGCTCTATTTTTATGCTTATTAAATCATCATGGTTTGCTTGGGATATGCGTTTATAAACATTCAAACGAGTATTTACATCATAAATATAATAATCAGCTATTAGCGATGGAATATTGATTTCAATCTCGCAAGTTTGAGAATTAACAATCTTTTCAATATCAACTTCTTTACCTGTCTTTAGATTTTCGATAGTTTTATCTAAAAGCTCCATATAGAGGTTTAGACCAATACCGTTGATATTACCACTTTGCTCCTTGCCGAGTATCTCACCAGCCCCACGAATTTCAAGGTCATGATTTGCAAGCGTAAACCCTCCGCCAAGCGACTCTGTGCTACCGATAGCTTCTAGTCTTTTTACAGCATCTCTAGTTATACCCAACTCATTCGGTGTAAGCATATAAGCATAAGCTTGATGATGTGAGCGACCAACTCTACCACGGATCTGATGCAATTGAGCAAGCCCAAGATTATTGGCATTTTCGATAATTAAGGTATTTGCATTTGGTATATCTATACCTGTTTCAATAATTGTAGTGCAAATAAGGATATGATATTTGTTATGTTTAAAATCAAACATAATCTTTTGGATTTCTTTTTCACTCATTTGTCCATGAGCCACGGCTATTCTCAGACGAGGAAATATCTCTTGAATAATCTCTTTTTTCTTTAGAATAGTGTCGACATTATTATAAAGATAAAAAACTTGTCCACCACGGATAGTCTCACGAGTTACAGCTTCACGAATGATATTTGTATCATATTCTTTTACAAATGTTTTCACTGATAATCTTTTAGCAGGGGTGATGCAATAATCGACAAATCTCTAAGTGAAGAAAATGCCATGCTCAAACTTCTTGGAATAGGTGTTGCTGACATTGTTAAAATATCTATCTCAGCTTTTAGCACCTTGAGCTTTTTCTTTTTGAGCTACACCAAAACGATGTTCTTCATCTATTATCAAAAGCCCAAGGTTTTTGAAATCTATCTTTGAGGAAATAAGTTTATGCGTACCAATGATTATATCGACATTACCATTTCTTAGATTAGCAAAAAGTTCATTTTGATCTTTGACGGTTTTTGATCGAGTTATTACCTCTATATTTACAGCTGTATTAGCAAATCTATCACGGAAACTATTGAAATGCTGTTGTGCTAAAATTGTAGTAGGTACTAGAATGGCAACTTGTTTTTGATTGTGAGTTGCTAGATACGCTGCGCGCATTGCAATCTCTGTTTTACCCAAACCCACATCCCCACAAATTAACCTGTCCATAGGCTTTTTAGATATCATATCTTTAAAGACATCATCAATAGCACGAAGCTGGTCAGCAGTTTCATCATAAGGAAAATCTGCACTAAAACGAAGATATTCTTCTTCATCTAATGAGTTTGTAAAACCTTGACGCATTTCTCGTTTAGCATAAATCTCAAGTAAATCTGCAGCCGTGTCAACTATTTTCTTGATAGTTTTTTTTTTGTTTACGCCACTTATCCGAACCAAGCCTATTTAAGGCAATGCTATCAGTTATCGAAGAGTTATAGATACTGATTAGATTTAACGAGGTAATAGGCACATAAATTTTGGCATCATTGGCATATAAAAGTAATATAAACTCATCTTTTTTATCATTAAGCTCAATAGTCTCAAGCCCCATATATTTACCGATTCCATGGTCAATATGGACAATGTACATTCCTACTTTTAGCTCAGCTAAGTCTTTCAAGTCAACAGTAGGGTGGTGATCATGCTCAGATACTTTGACTTGGTTATATGCTCAGGAAAAAGATCTGTTTCTGTAACAAATAGTACTTTATCCTCAATAATCACTCCATCTTCAAATGGAGAGACAATCATAGAGTATTTATCTGGGCTAGATAAAGCATCATCAAAGCTTGATTGAGTTTTTATATTAAGGTGTAGTTTGTTTAAATGCTCTAACAATAATTCTGCCCGACCATTAGAATCTGTTGAAAATATTATTTTCTCAAAGTTTGATCTTGCTATTAATTCTTGTAGATTTTTAAATGGGTTTGAAAGTTTATAGTTTGCTGAAACATTTTCTAATGGTTTAATATCTAAAATTTTAGATTTTGACATAGTATCTGACTGCCATTTTATACTAGAAAATTCTTCAATATTTTTTTTAATATTCTCTTGTGATAAATAAAGCTTGTCAAAATGCAAGATAGGGCGTTCAGCATCAAACCTAAGCTCATTATATCTTTGCTTAACTTCATCATTGAAAGCTGTTATTGAGTTAGCTATATTACCAAATAAATGAACCTTTGAACTACTCGGCAGATAATCAAATATACTATCTAATTCCTCATAGAAGAGTGGTAGATAAAATTCTATACCACTAAAATATTCATTATCTTTAATTTGCCTTTGCTATGTTTGCATCTAAAGCTTGTGTTGAGCAAAATTCTTTGAGTTGCTGTAATGCTAAATCTGTATTTTGAGAATTATAAATAAACTCATGTGAAGGCATAAGGTCTATATGTTTAACTTCATTTGCTGAGCGTTGAGTTTCTAGATCTAGCTCTTTGATACTATCAACTTCATCATCAAAAAGATCAATTCTGTAAGCTTGCTTTGCACCGATAGGGTAGATGTCGATGATACTACCTCGGATACTAAACTCACCTTTTTCAAAAACATTATTTACTAGAGTATAACCAGATTCTACAAGTTGAGTTTTTTGTTTAGTTATATCTAGTATATCACCAACTTTTAGTACAAAACTATGCTCTGTGATAAAGCTAGTTGGTGGAAGTTTTCTTAGGATTGTAGCTATACTTGCTACTAATATTGTATTTTTAGGAGTTTGAGTTAGCTTATAGAGAACTCTTTGGCGAGCTGAAATTATATCTATTGATGTTGAAAATCTATCATAAGCTAAAATCTCTAAATCTGGAAAGTATAAAATTTCAATTTTAGAGTCTTTTGATAGATACTGTAGCTCTTTGTAGATTTTGTAAGCTTGTTGAGAATCTTCTGTAATTACAAAATTGAAATTATTATTAGATTTTGCACACTCGTTTAAAAGAATGCTAAAAGAAGCACCATAAGCATTAGATACTATAGTATCTTTGGTAGATATTTGATTTGAAAGCATTATAAAATTATAAGATAAACTTTTAGGTAAATGATAACTTATCTTATTAAAATATAGTATTCTTTATGCTTCTAAAATATTATTAAATATCGGTGATTATTTATTTTGTAGATATCATGAAAAAACTACATTTGTCATCCTATGGCTTGACCATAGGATCCAAGTAAGTATGTTTAGTGATAGTTTAAAAGATGGATTCTACGATCAAAGCCTGTGCTGAACTTGATTCAGTATCGTAGAATGATAGATATGTGTTGGAATCGATTTTAGTCTCTGTTGCCAGCAACTGCACCAAAGATCTGCAATAAAGTTACAAATATATTAAATAATGAAACATAGATGTTCACAGTAGCTAGTATATAGTTAGTTTCTTCGCCTCTTACGATAGCGTTTGTCTGCCAAAGAATAAAACCACCAGAAATAAAAGCAAATACTAATGAAATCACAAAACCTAAAGCAGGTATTTGTAAAAATATATTTAAAACTAAAGCAACTATCGCAACGATAGCACCAACTGCACAGAAAGAACCTACACGATTAAAGTTTCTAGCAGGACTCATAGCAACAGCTGATAATCCTAAAAATATAAGACCAGTAGTACCAAAAGCCATCATAATAAGCTCAGCACCATTAGTAAACTGTTTGATGTACATATTTAAGATAGGACCTAATGAATAGCCTAAGAGACCAGTCAAAGCAAATGTAAGGACTATGCCCCAAGGTGAATTTTTAGTGGCATTAATCCCCAAAAAGTAGGCCAATATAAGCCACTATAAGGATTAGCGGGTTTAGCATAGCACCACTACCATTAGACGCTTGTACAAAAGCTACATAAGCTGTGAATGCACTAAATAGTAGCGTCGTGAAAGTAGTAGGTAAGTGTTCTTAACACTTTATTTGCTCTTAAAGCCATCTCTGGGCTTAGAGAGTTTATAATACGAGTATTATTGTTTAAATTGATTCATTTATCTCCTTTGAGGTATTTATTTATTCAACTTTTAAAAATTCTAGTCATCGAACTTCTCGGCAAAACAGCTTGTTTTATATAAAAAGAGCATTATAACATAATTACGCTAAATTATAATATGGGATAATACTAAAAATTACAAGAAAAACCTGAGCTACAAGTATCATATAAAAAGAAACAAAAACTAATGATGAAAATATTAAGTATAGAAGAGATGTCACAAATAATTCATTCTTACCACCAGCAAGTATTTTACCGAGAGAGAAATAAATAGGTACTATAAATACATTTAAAATCAATCTAGCATTGTAGCCATTACAAATAAAATATTACTCATTAAGTAACTACTAGTAAGTATAGCTGAGAGTAGTATAAATATCCTAAAAATTTCAATATAAAGCATGGCTTTTATGAGGCTAGAGTTTGTTATTGCTTCAACTTTTAAGGTTATAAGCTTAAATCGCCAACCAATATATATTACTGCACAAAAGGACATAAGTTAATATCAAAAATATAAAAATACTAATTGCTGAATTTAAATATACCGGATTTATAGCTTCCTCATATTTTAAAAAGCCCAAGTAAATAAACTTATTTAAAACAAAATTGCTAAACTAAAATAAATATACTTAAGAAGTTCAAAACCATTTTCTTTATTTGCATATACTGTTAAGACATGGAGTATTATTAAGCAAATAGGTAGCGCCAATATATTTATAAAACTAAAAATTTGTATATGTAGTAATAAATAGAAGAGTATTAGAGCAAAGATTAAGTAAATAACAAAAACACCATAGAAACTAATTTCGTATCTTTCTGTTCTGCTTGTTAGAGATGTGTTGAGTTTATAACTGTTTTTCATAAAAAATATAAGTAGAAAAACCATTAATAAAAAGATAAAATATCTTAAAATAATGTAGGTTATTAAGTATTATAAAATAAATTAAAATACCAACAGCTACTCCTAGTATTACACTTGAATAAATTCCAATAAAACCATATAAGCGACGCAGATCTGTTTTTAGGTAAAAGGAACTAAGGTTTAGCAATAAATTGACTATTACCACCGCAAGACCTACCCATAAAACAGCAGAGCTGAAAATATCTATATTTCTAATGAAAGATAAAATAATTGCTAGAATAATAAATTGCAATCCATGGATGATAGATTTAGTAGGGCCTAAAAGATAATTACTTATACAACCAAAAACTCCCGCAAAAAATACTACAAATATTTGGTCATTACGGTTATAAAAAAATTTATATCTCCGTATTGAGTTAAAAGTGATATAAACGGAGCAACACTTATACAGATACAAAATGTCATTATAGCTATAATATGCAAGCCTACAGGCTGCTTAAAGTGAATATTGGCTCTAGTGATATTTTTTACAGCATTTTTTTCATGTTTTAGCTTAAAAAAGTAATTTCTGCAAGTTGACTAAATATTTTTGCTCATCTGGAAGAGTATTGTACTTTTGAGAGAGCCACATTTCTTCTGCTAGATAGTCTATCATAGTATGGTGAACTTTGTGTTCATCGTGATTGTGTTTGATAAGTAAATCTTTGTAGACTTGATTTATGCCGTTAGGGCGGTTAGTTTGCACTTGTTCGATTATCGCCAAATGTAAACTGATATGTAAAAAAGGGTTTACTTGCCCCATTTCAGGGGAATAATCTGTATCAATATTTTGCATAGTGATGAGATTATGGTATTCAGGATGAAGCTCGATAATTCTAGCAATCTGCTCTTCGATAGCTGTAACTTGTTGCTTTGCTTGGAATTTCTGCCAGCTAGAAATCATTAAGCCACGCAATTCAACCCTATCATTTGAAAGTATCATAAGTACTTTTCCTTATCTTTAAATTCACAATAATCATAAATAATGCAATTGCGACATTTTGGTTTTTGAGCTGTGCAAATATATCTACCGTGTAAAATTATCCAATGATGAGCGTCTAGTAAATATTCTTTTGGAATAACTTTCATTAGTTTTTTTCGACTTCGACTACATTTCCCCTTTTTGCTAATGGGATGCGATTAGACAGTCGAAATATATGGGTATCAACTGCCATAGCGTATTGCCTAAAAGCAGTATTTAAAATCACATTTGCAGTTTTGCGTCCTACACCTGCTAGTGATATCAAATCATCAAGATTATTAGGCACTTGGCTATCAAATTTTTCGATTAGATCTTTGCAGGTTTTAATTACATTTTTAGCTTTGGTTTTATAAAGCCCAATAGATTTGATATAGCTGGCGAGTTTTCTTCACCTAATGCAAATATCTGCTCTGGAGTGTTAGCGACCTTATATAAAACTTCTGTAGCTTTATTCACAGATACATCAGTAGCTTGAGCTGACAGTATCACCGCGATCAGTAGTTCAAAAGTAGATGAATATTCTAGCTCCGTTGTAGGATTTGGATCATTTTCTTGCCAAATCTTGAATATCTGTGTTCTTTTTGTTTATTCATGGTTATTTATTATTCTTTTTATTTTTGTATCTAGCTAACGATGCCGCTATATAGGCTTTTTTGTCGATATCTTGAGCTGTTGCTATATTTTTGTAGATATCTCGTTGTTTAGCTTGGTTTTGCAGTTCTTTTTCTTTATGAAATTTATACCTATCACGATAATGATTTTTTTGCTCTTCATATTCATTGTCAGATAAGTTTTCAGGCTGTCGTTCACCTGCAATATCAACTAATGAAATACAGTCCATAGGACAAGGTTCTATACATAGCTCACAACCTGTACATTCACTTTCGATGATTGTGTGCATATATTTTTTAGCACCAACTATAGCGTCAACTGGGCAAGCTAGTATACATTTTTCACAACCAATACACATTGGTTCATCAATCACAGCTACAGCTCTAGGTTTATGTTTGCCAAGTGAGCTATCTAAAGGTATTTCAGGCTTGTCTAAAAGCTTTGATAGTTCTTTTAAAGTCTTGGTGCCACCAGTTATACACTTGTTGTGAGCTTCACCATTTGTAATAGCTTTAGCATAACTATGGCAATCATCATAAGTACATTTTTGGCATTGAGTTTGAGGGAGTATTTTATCTATTGCTTCAACTGATGTTATCATTTTAATATAACTCGATATTTGTTTTGCTTTCGATGCTTTGCATATATTTTGCTGCATTCTCTGGAAACTCAATCATTCCTTTTGCCATCGTTAATATAAAGAATGTTGGGAAAATGTTTATATCATCCCAAGAAAATTGATCCCCATTTATAAATGGTTGCTTTATATGATTATCAATTTCAGCTAATGCTTTATTTATCGCAACTATTGAATCATACGGAGGGTTCTTCAATAGAGCATCCATATCGCCAATATATTTGGATTTTTTATTTATAAAATAATCCTTGGCACTTTGAGTTGGAAAATCACATTCATTAGCAGGGTGATGTGGCATACGAGGATATACAACTCTACGATAATGATCAGGCATCTCAGCTAAGGCATTTTTTACAGTATAATCAATAGTTGAATCTGCAATCTTTAAGTTTTGAATTTCTGCGATATATTTACAGACATCATCACTTTCTTTAATAAATGTACCATCAGCTTTTTCTAAAAAAGGCACTTGCTTTGAGCCTATTCTATCAATATGTGCTTTCTCATCATCATTAGCTAAAAATACCAATTTATAATTTAAACCGCTTAAGTCAGCTACAAGCCTTGCTTTGATGCAATACGGACAATGGTGGTATACATAAAGTTTCATAGGGTTATCAATATTAAAAATTATTGTGATAATTATAGCACTTAAGCCAAATAGATAAACCTTATATTAATATACTAGAAAATAGCAGGTTAAAAATAATTACTAAGCAAGAGTAGGAGCATTAAAGTTTCTTTTAGCAGCTTCTTGATCTAGTAAATATAAGCCACTATCTTTTACAAGCTTGATTTTATTAATCATATCCCCAACAGTAGCTTCTTCCTCAACCTGTTCGTCTATAAACCATTGTAAGAAGCTTTTAGTCGCATGTTCTCTTTCTTCAAGAGCTATATCCATTAAATCATATAATTTAGATGTTATTTCTTCCTCATGTTTAGAGTTTCTTCAAACACATGTAATAAGAGTCAAAATTGTTTTGTGGAGCTGCTACAGTTTTTACTTCTATACGGCCATTTTTATCATTTATAAATTTCATGATTTTTTTAGCATGGAATAATTCTTCTTCATACTGAGCCATAAACCAATTAGTAAATCCACCAAGACCTAGGTCAGATGTATAACCTGCCATTGCAAGGTAGATATTCGCAGATTCTAGTTCATAATTAAATTGCACATTTAACGCGTCTAGTAATTTTTTTGATAACATTTTTTAGATTCCTATTTTTTGTAAGTCAGTATCAGTTTAAAGACTTTTGTTACGATGTTCAAATTTAAAGTGCAAAATTGATTTGAATAATCTTGTGTGTGATAATTGGCAAGATATAACACTAATTTTAGGGTTTTGATTATGAAAATAAAGATTATTATAATTGGTGTAATAAGCCTGCAGAAGCAATACTATTAAAAGCGTCTTATACACATCAAAAGAGTGAAGTAGGTATAAAATGCAAAGTGAGAAAACAGTAATTGGTGTTGGGGTTAGTATTACTTACTGGAGAAGCTACCTGTAGGGTATTATTTATCAATAAAGCTGATAACAATTCATTAATAACTCAATATACGCTATCATTAAGGGATAATATTTTTATAGAAGTTTTAATGAAGACAAATACATATTTTATAAGTTGTGCAAAGGGTTTAGAAATCCTTTTAAAAGAAGAATTAGCAAGAATTGGCATCGAGGCTTATGAAAAGCTTGCTGGAGTAGAGTTTGATGGGACTTTGGAGCAGGCATATAAAGCCTGTATACATTCTCATTTAGCTAGTCAAGTTATGCTAAAGATAGCTACGGCAAAGACGGAAACTCAAGAAGAGCTTTATAACCTTATATCTGATATTGAATGGGATAATTATTTTGATGTTGATAAAAGCTTTAAAATAGCTGTTTCTGGTAAGCATTATGATTTTAATAACACGATGTTTGTATCGCAAAAAGCAAAAGATGCAATAGTTGATCAATTTCGTCATAAGACTGATACACGCCCAGATATCAATACTGAGAATCCTGATAATGTCATCAAACTTCATCTTAATAAGCATTATGTAAATGTGTTTTTATGCCTAAATATCGACAGTCTTCATAAGCGTACATATAGACAACATCAAGCTGAAGCTCCTTTGAGAGAGTCTCTAGCGGCGGCTATATTGTTAAAAGCTGGGTGGTTAGAAGAGCTTGAAAAAGAACAGCCAATTCTTGTAGATCCAATGTGTGGTTCAGGGACTATTCTTATTGAAGCTGCTTTGATGGCAAAGAATGTCGTTCCTGTATTACTAAATGAAAACTTCAAGATTTTTGACTCAAAAATACACGATGAAGAGCTTTGGAATAGCTTATTGATCGAAGCTAAAAAAGCTATCAAAACTACTAATGCTATTATTCAAGGTTATGATATCGATGATAATGTCTTAGATAAGGCTGATAAAAATATCTACCAAGCAGATGTTGATGATGTTGTAAATATAAAACAACAAGATATCCGCGATATTGAAAATACCTTTGAGTCTACTGGTCTTATTGTCACAAATCCACCGTATGGAGAGAGATTATATAGTGATCAGATAGATGAGCTTTTAGATGTGTTTAGTGCTTTTGGAGATAGTTTAGGTAAAGACTTTGGTGGCTGGAAAGTAGCGATACTTACTAGCTTTAGCGATAGTATCAAAGAAATGCAGTTGCGTACTAATAAGCGTAATAAATTTTATAATGGTGCTATTGAAACTATACTTTATCAGTTCGATATCAATGAGCATTCTGTTTTTAAACATGAGTCTCAATTAGATAAAAATATCCGTATAGCAGAAAATGCAGCTAGTCAGTCAGATGAGCATATAGATTTTGGTAATAGACTTCAAAAAAATCTAAAAACTCTAAAACCATGGTTAAAGCAAACAGGTATCGAGTGCTATAGACTTTATGATGCAGATATTCCTACTTTCTCAATTGCGGTAGATATATATAATGACAAAGTTTTTTTACAAGAATACCGTGCCGATGCAACTATCGATCAAAATATTGCTAAGCAAAGATTTTACCAAGCGATTTATCAGATCCATAAGACTTTGGGCATAGCTTATGAGGATATTCATACTAGAGTAAGACAACGCCAAAAGGGTAAAGATCAGTATCAAAAAGAAGACAATCTAAATAACTTTTATGTAATCAATGAAGCTGATGCTAAATTTCATGTAAATTTTGAAGATTACCTAGATACTGGTATATTCTTGGATCATCGTAAGATTAGACAGCTAGTAGCAAAAGAATCTAAAAATAAGACTTTGCTGAATCTCTTTAGCTATACTTGTACGGCAAGTGTCCATGCTGCGTTAAAGGGTGCTAAAACCACAAGTGTAGATATGTCTAATACTTACCTTGATTGGGAAAACGAAACTTTAAGCTGAATGATATTAAAGCATCAGAACATGATTTTATTCAAGCTGATTGTATTGGCTGGTTAAAGACTAATACACAGAAATTTGATGTGATATTCTTAGATCCACCGACTTTCTCAAACTCAAAACGCATGGATGATACTTTAGATGTACAAAGAGACCATGAATCACTTGTGAATTTAGCTATGAATGCTTTGGAAAAAGATGGTGTGTTATATTTCTCAAACAATTACCGTCGTTTTAAAATGTCACAAGAAATTTTAGATAGATATGATTGTAAAAATATAGATGAGAAGTGCTTATCTCGGGATTTTTTATCTAATAAGAATATCCATAATTGTTGGGAGATTAGGTTTAAATAATTCAGTTTTAATATTTTAATTTGTTGGTAAAGACATATTCAATATGACATCAATATGTTAAAATTCATCTATTAAATTTATCAAGAATCATTTATGAACAGATTTACTCAAAACATTATGTATGCAGTCATATTCGTTGCGATATTTGCAGCGTGTATTTATTTTTCACTTTTAATAAAAATTACGAAGCTAAAGGCGTGTATTTGCCAAATACAGAGATAGACCTACCAGATACAAAGCCTAGTGATGTGAAAGTCTATAACTTACGTTACAAGAGTGATACAGAAGGGTCTATTGGCATGATTAGAACTTTTATTCATGTAAGTGATGAAAAAGATTTTCAGAAACTGTGCGACAAAGACCTTCACAAAGCAGTTGAGCTAGCAGCTCAAAATGGAGCTGATGAAATCAAATATGCTTGCTTATACCCTGAAGGTCAGATTGATCAACTAAGCAGCGTTTCTTTACAGGCTTATGCTTTTTAGGGATTAAGTTAAATGAAACCATTAAACATAATCTTTGCAGGCACTCCTGATATTTCTGCTCAAGTTTTAAAAGATTTATATGCTAGCGATCATAATATCCAAGCAGTACTTACTCAGCCAGATCGAGCAAAAGGTCGTGGTAAAAAGTTCAAATTTCGCCAGTTAAAGAGTTAGCTTTAGAAAATAACACACCTATATTTCAACCAATTTCATTTAAGCAAAATCCAGAGGTTTTAGAGCAAATAAAAGAGCTAACCCCTGATGTTGTGATTGTGATTGCTTATGGGATTATCGTGCCACAAGTGTTTTTGGATATTCCGAAGTACGGTTGTTTAAATATTCATGTCTCATTATTACCAAAATGGCGAGGTGCTGCTCCTATTCAGAGAACTATACAGGCTGGCGATACTAAAACTGGTATCACTATCATGCGGATGGATAAAGGGCTTGATACTGGCGATATTTTAAATACTTCAGTAGTTGATATTCATCCTGATGATACTTCAGCAATGCTACATGATAGATTTGCTAAACTTGCGATAAAGCCATTGCTTGAGACGCTTGAGAATATTGAAATTATAAAAGCTAAATCTCAAGAAGGCGAAGCAACTTATGCTCACAAGATTACAAAAGAAGAGGGTCTGATTGATTTTAATAAGTCAGCACAAGAAATAAGTTGCCATATAAGAGCATTCACACCATGGCCATCAGCATTTTTTAAGCTAGATGATGATACTATAAAAGTAGGGCAGTTTGAAATACTTGAACAAACGCAAAATGCTAATGCTGGAGCTATAGTAGACATCACAAAGCAGGGTTTGTTGTAGCTAGTCAAGATAAAGCTATAAATTTCAAACAATTACAATTTCCTAATAAAAAAATGCTAAATATAGCTGATATTTTAAATGGTAAAGATTTAAGTAAATACATAGGACACAAGATAGGGTAAATTATGAAAGTTGGTTTTATAGTTGATGATTTAGATACTTTTAATATCGCTAAAGATAGTACATATATGATGATGTGTGCAGCCCAAGATAAAGGCTGGGAGATTAATGTTTTTTATTTTAGCGATCTTTTTATTATTAATGGCGATCAAAAAGGTAATCCTTTTACTATCAAAGTAAAAAAAGATAAAACACCATGGTATGATGTCACAGCTAATAAAAGCAATATATCTTTGACTAGTTTAGATTGTATATTTATGCGTAAAGACCCTCCATTCGATATGGAATATATCTATGTGACTTACATGCTAGATCTAGCTAAAAAAGCAGGTGTGTTAATTGTAAACAATCCGCAAGCACTTAGAGACTTCAATGAAAAAGTGGCTATATCATATTATCCAAAATATGCGCCAAATACGCTGATTACTCGTAATTATGCTGAGATAAATAAATTTTATGCTAAATATAAAGACATTATCGTAAAGCCACTTGATGGAATGGGTGGAAGCTCTATTTTTCGTATAAAAGATGGTGATAAAAATAAAGCAGTTATCTTGGAAACTTTAACTAAGCATCAGACTAGTTATATTATGGTACAAGATTATCAAGAAGCTATATCCCAAGGCGATAAAAGGGTACTTATAGTAGATGGTAATCCTATCAAGCATGTATTAGCACGTATCCCAAGTGATAGCGATAATCGTGGCAACTTAGCTGCTGGAGCTACTGCGGGAAGTAAGAGAGATTACAGATGCTGAATATAAAATGGCTAAGAAAATTGGTAAAAAGCTTAAAAAGCAAGGTGTAATGCTAGCAGGTATTGATGTGATTGGTGATAAGCTTACCGAGATAAATATAACTAGCCCAACATGTATGCGAGAAATCTACAAAGCTACAAAAATTAATATAGCGAGTTTGCTAATGCAAGCTGTTGCAGAGAAAATTATTGAGATGAAACAGGAACAATTAAATGAGCAGTCAATCTAGTTCACAAAAGTTATTTGAAGAAGCAAAACAATATATCCCTGGTGGTGTAAATTCACCTGTTAGAGCATTTAAAAGTGTTGGTCAAGATTTTCCAGTACTTATGAAATCTGCTAAGGGTGCTTATATGTTTGATGAAGATTGGAATAAATACATCGACTACATCGGCTCATGGGGACCTATGATACTTGGTCACGGTGATGATGATGTGATCGAAGCAATCAAACTACAACTAGACGAAGGTCTGAGCTATGGTGCTCCTTGTAAACTAGAAACAGAATTGGCTAAGAAAATCACAGAGCTTATGCCAAATATTGAGCAGGTGCGATTTGTAAATTCTGGTACAGAAGCTACAATGAGTGCAATTCGCGTGGCACGAGCATTCACTAAGCGAGATAAAATCATCAAATTTGAAGGTTGCTATCATGGTCATGCTGATGAGTTTTTAGTTGCTGCAGGATCTGGAGCATTATCACTTGGTCAACCAAATTCTCCTGGTGTACCAGAAGATGTAGTTAAAGATACACTTATTGCTAGCTTTAATGATATAGATACTATCAAGGCTTTATTTGAGAAATATAAAGATCAAATCGCTTGTATCATAGTTGAGCCAGTTGCTGGAAATATGAACTTAATAATGCCTAAAGATGATTTTCTTGCTAATCTTCGTAGCGTTTGTGATGAGCATGGTGCATTATTGATGTTTGATGAAGTAATGACAGGCTTTAGAGTTGCATTAGGTGGAGCTCAAGAAGTCTATAATGTCAAACCAGATATGACGACTTTAGGTAAAGTCATTGGTGGTGGTATGCCGGTAGGAGCTTTTGGTGGTCGTAAGGATATCATGCAAATGGTAGCTCCAGCAGGCCCTGTATATCAAGCAGGTACTTTATCTGGTAATCCAATTGCTATGACAGCCGGCTTAAAAACTTTAGAGAAAATCTCACAACCTGGTTTTTATGATGAGCTATCAGCAAAAGCTACTAAGTTGGCTGATGGTTTAAATGAAGCTGCAGAATCTACAGATTTTGCTTTTCATGCGAAAAGTATCGGTGGAATGTTTGGACTTTATTTCTGTAAAAAAGCTGCTCAAATAGATACTTTTTCTGATTTGGGAAAAACCAATTTAAAACTATTTAATAGTTTTTTTGCTTATATGCTTGATAATGGCGTGTATTTAGCACCATCTGCTTATGAAGCAGGCTTTATATCTATAGCTCATAGTGATGAAGATATTGAAAAAACTATAGACTTGGCGAAAGTCTTTTTAGAGATAATGGTTAGTACGCTTTGTTATAGCGAATCGATCATAAGAGTAACGCTAAAAAAATTACTTTGTTATTCTTAGCTTTTAGCAGTTTACAGATAAGCCTTAACTAGCCCTAAATACTCATGTAGCATTCTTTGTGTTACATAGATGTTGTAAGCACTTGGTAAAATTCTGATATCGGTACTTGGTAAAGACGATGCTAGAGGTACAGTTTTAATGCCGAATGAGTCAAAATATAATTGAGATCTCTTTAGGTGTAGCCCATCTGTAACTAAGCAATATTTATCATCTGACTTATCTAGTATATTTTTTACAAATTCAGCATTTTGATAAGTATTTTTAGATTTCTCATCTAGTAATATATCTTTTTTAGGAATACCTAGTTTATATAGCTCTTGAGCATAGATATAAGCTTCTGATAGTTTGTGTCCTTCTGTAAAGCCGCCACTGATTATTATCTTTTGATGATGAGCCTGATAAGTTTCAGCTGCTTTTAATATACGATCATAAGCCGCTTGCCCTGGCTCTAATCCACCTAGTGTTTTTGAAGCACCAGCACCAAGAAGTATAATACCTTTAGTATCGATACAATTTTCGATATTTGTAGAAGTAGTCGTGATTTGTTTAGCTAAAAAGACCCGATAATACCACTACCGAGAAGATAATATATAACTGTAACGACAATCAAAAACATTCTTGTATATTTTCTACTAAATAAACATCCTAAAACTAGAGCGACAAAAAATAAAATCAATATCAAGTAAGTAGCTCACTTAAAAACCCCCTCCCAACATTTCGGTGTAAGTTTCACTATCTTTATTATTTGTACTTCTAAAAAGACACACACAAGTATGTTTCGCTTTGATTTTTTACAGAGATCTCTTCTGAACCTAATATGAATTTCAATGTTTCAAATATCTGTGCTGTCATTCGTTCTTGAATTTGTGGGCGTCTAGCAAAAAAATCACATACTATTTATGCGGCATAAACCTATGATATTATTATCTTTTGGGATAAAAGAAACTTCTGCTTCTCCCATAAATGGCACAAAATGATGTTCGCAAATAGACATTATGTTGATGTTTTTTTTGTGTTAATTTACCTTTGTATGGAAACTCATTTTCATATAGTGCACAAGCTGGGAAGTTATTGTAGTCTAGTCCATAGAATATTTCTTGAGTAAACATTTTGGCTATTCTTTGAGGAGTGCGCTCAAACTCTTGGGTTCTTAGGGTCTAAAGTATCGAGTATATCTCTATATGACTTAGCTATTGAATCTATTTTTGTTTGAGCATTATTATTAAAATCTCTAGGTTGTTCTAACCTTAAACTAATTAAATGATCACGAACTTTATATCCAAGCTCAGTACTATATTTATTACTCATTAGAAATATGGAATTATCAAATATATCAGATTAAGATATATTGTATTCTTTAATAGACTATCTTTATAGGGTAAAAAAAGCTTATTAGTGTTAAAATACCAATGTTTAATAAAATACATAGGTTAATTAATGTCTACACAATTTTCAAATCTAGGATTATCGTCTTCTATATGTGAAGCACTAGAAAAAAAGGCTACACTAAGCCAACTCCAATTCAAGAAAAAGCTATCCCACTTATCTTAAAAGATAAAGATGTAATGGCATCTGCTCAAACAGGTACAGGTAAGACAGCAGGTTTTACTTTGCCAATTATTCAAAAATTATTAACGCAAGCTCAAGCAAAACACTCGAAAGTCTAGTGCTAACTCCAACTCGTGAGCTAGCAGCTCAAATCCAAGAGCAGGTTGAGCTATATGGTGCTAATACTTATATTCGCTCGACAGTTGTGTTTGGTGGTGTAAGTATAAATCCTCAGATGATGAAACTAAGAAAAGGTGTTGAGATACTAATCGCTACGCCAGGCAGATTGTTAGATTTATACAATCAAAAAGCTATAAGGTTTACTGACCTGACCACTCTAGTTCTTGATGAGGCGGATAGAATGCTAGATATGGGGTTTATTCATGACTTAAAAAAGAATTTATAAGCTTTTACCAAAGAAAATTCAAACATTGATGTTTTCAGCAACTTTTTCTCCAGAAATAAAAAGAACTTGCAAAACAGTTTTTGCATCATCCACAATCAGTTTCTGCACATGTGGAAAATACTACTGTAGAGAAAATCTCACAAAAAATAATAACGGTAGATAAAGCAAGAAAAGTAGATGCATTAATTGAACTTATTAAACAAGGTGATTGGCAACAAGTACTAGTATTTTCTAGGACTAAGCATGGTGCTAACAAAATATCTGAAAGACTTAATAAAGCAGGTATAAGCAGTAGTGCTATTCATGGTAATAAAAGCCAAGGTGCTAGGACTAAAGCTTTAGCAGACTTTTAAAGCTAATGAAATATCTGTACTTGTAGCTACAGATATTGCCGCTCGTGGTATAGATATTGCATTACTACCTCATGTGGTTAATTTGGATCTACCTAGTGTTGCAGAAGATTATGTACATAGGATTGGTAGAACAGGTAGAGCAGGGCGTGATGGTCAAGCAGTATCTTTAGTTAGTGCCGATGAAGCAGAACTACTATCAAATATAGAACATTTAATCGGTAACTTACTTGAGAGAGAAGAGTTGGAAGGTTTTGAAGCTCAGCATATTGTTCCAATTACATCTATGTCGCGTAGAACTAGAGTTAAAAAGGTTGATGAAGTGAAAATCATCGCAGCTAAAAGAGCTAATCAAGCAAGAAAATCATCTGCTCATGTAAAAGATTTCTCTAAACAAATCAAAAAAAAGATAATGACAATAAGAGTGTAAGAGCTAAGAAACCTAGAAATTAAACTTTAATATTTGGGTAATACACTAGCCTCTTCATGTATACCATGAAGACCTTCTGCAGCTATATGAATACACGTACTTTCAATAATAGAATTTAACCAGCCTCTAGCTATCCACATTACGATAACTACTATAGTCACAAATATTCCTAATTTCAAGAATACATCGCCATATACTACTATACTTTCAGCCTTAGTGAAGACAACTCCTGCTGGAGGAGATGTTAGAGAGCCTACAAATCCACCAATTGAACCGGGACTGTAAATAATTCTGTGTCAAATTGATATAATTAATTTGATAACAGAAGGAATTACAAAAATGAAATTAGAAATAGATGTAGCAGAATTTGCAGCACAATTAAAGGCTGGCAAAGGTATAGGCGGTAAAGATGGAGCCTTAACACCATTAATAAAGCAACTCACAGAGATGGCTTTACAAGCAGAATTAGAGACCCATTTAGCTCAAGATCTAGAGCAAAATCGCAAAAATGGAGTTACTAGTAAAACGATGAAATCTTCTGATGGAGAATTTCAACTAGATACACCTAGAGACAGAAACAGTAGCTTTGAGCCAGAGATAGTTAAAAAACATCAAACCCATATGAGCGATGAATTAGAAAATAAGATGCTCTCATTATTTGCCTTAGGTAATAGCTATTCACAGATAGCTGATCACATTGAAGATATGTATGGAGTTCATTTTTCAAAACCCGCTATTACAGCCGTAACCGATAAACTTATACCTAAATTAGAAGAATGGAAAAAGAGACCTCTCAATGAGATATATCATTTAATACTCCCATTTTTAATGTCTGTTTTAGAGTTAATTTAGAAGGCAAAAAAGTGTTAGGACTTATCTTAAATAGTTTTTTATTAACTGACCTACAAAACAGATTCTAAGGATATTCTGAAAATCTGTTGATAAAGGCTTTCCTGAGGCTAAAGCCATATGTGGTCTAATGTTGTTGTCCATCAAATACGCAACCTTAAATAACCACAGAAACAATTTGCTAAAGATTGTAACCATTTTTAATATCATCTAAACTAGGAGGAAAATCAAATAATGTTGTTGTAATTAACCACCTAGTAGATTGTAACCTAATATCTCTAAACTAGTGCCTATTAAATCTCTCAACATAGCCATTTTGTTGAGGGTTTCCAGGTTGAATATACCATAGTTGTATCTTATTTCTTTTAGCCCACAACTTTAAGCTATTGCTTATATATTCAGGACCATTATCACACCTGATTGCTATAGGCTTACCCCTTTGATTTATTAACCTTTTTAAAGTCTTTTCAACTCGATATGATGGTAATGAAAAGTCAATCTCACAATCTAAGCCTTCTCTATTATAGTCATCTATAATATTTAATAGCCTATACTTTTTACCACTAGATAAATTATCGTGCATAAAATCCATAGACCATATTTGGTTTGTTCTAGTAGCTTCAGTTAATGGTTTTGGCTTATCTCTTTTAATTCTTTTTTTAGGCTTTATTCGTAAGTTTAAACACAAATCACAATATATTCGATATACTCGTTTATGATTAAACCTCTTACCCAATACATTTCTTATATGCAGAAAGCATAGCTTAAAACCCCAGTTGCGATGAGCCTGTGTAAGCTCAATTAACTTATTTGCTATATACTCATTATCATCACTATTTTTAGGGCTATAGTAGTATGCTGTTTCACTTATGCAAAAAACTTTACAGCTCCTTTTTGATACTGATTTTCTTAGCTTTCACTGTCTGTAAAGCCATCTTCTTTCGCTCAGATGGCTTTACCACTTTTTGTCATCGCTTCCTTTAAAATATCATGATCTAACTGTAAATCAGCATACATACGCTTAAGTCTACTATTTTGGGCTTCAAGCTCTTTAACTTTGTTAGCATTGAAACATCCATACCACTGTATTTCTCACGCCATTTATAAAATGTTGAGCTACTTATACCATATTTGCGACACAAATCAGATACGATAATGCCGCTCTATGATTCCTTTAAAATATTTACTATTTGACTATCTGTATATCGTTTTTGTTTCATTTGTAATACCTCTCATTTACTAGTATATTTTTGTACACTTCTAAATGCTATTATTTTTAGGGGGTATTACCTAAGCAATTATCTACTTCCATAAGATTATCTTTATGCTGGTGTATAGATTTTTTTAGTAAACTATTTTTTGCTTTTTCTTTTACCTCATTTTTATCACTAGCTACAAATAGTGCAAACTCATGTAATTCATTGAGCTTATTCTCATCATAACCACCAAGATTTACAAAATACAATTTCTTATTAAGACTTTGTGGCTTATCTTCTAATGAAATCTTATATCCATCGGCTCCTTTAAGAGCTTTGTAATTATCAAGATGTAACCCTTAACTGTGCCGAACCAATTACTTCTAAGCTGCTCGAAAGTATCTTCAATGGTATTACCAACCACAAACTGTATATCATGTAATTCGATATTTGCTTTTGGTGCACTACCGCCTAGGTAGACTATAAATAATTTGTTCATAAAAATCTTTCCTTATTTTTAACTTTAGTTACTAA
This sequence comes from Francisella sp., assembly GCA_038141505.1. Lineage (GTDB taxonomy): Bacteria > Pseudomonadota > Gammaproteobacteria > Francisellales > Francisellaceae > Francisella. The sequence goes on from JAYQIE010000025.1 coordinate 67,652, forward strand.
TAATCATTATGCTGAGGATTTATCTTTGCTGTAAGAATATGATCTTGCCATTTCCCTGCTATTTTAAGATATGATTTTGCTAACCCTTCTTTTTCAAACCCTAATTTTGTTAGCAATCTTTCACTTCGAATATTTGATGGTATATAGTTAGCCATAATTCTATGAATATTTAACTCATTAAATACATGGTAAATAGCTGATTCTAAAACTTCTTTCATTAACCCTTTACCTTGATGTTTTTCTGCTAAAGAATATCCAAGATTGCAAGCTTGAAATGGACCATAAACTATATTTGTAAAGTTACAAACACCAATAACATCGCTTTGATTTTTATCTAAAACTGCAAACTTTAAAGCTGATTTACTCTTAAGCTCTTGCTGGTTATCATCTAAATTTTTAGAAAAATTTTGCAGTGTGAAAAAATTCTCATCTCTTACTGGCTCCCACGGTGCTAAATACTCTTTATTTTTAATGTAATAATTTAACATAAGTTGAGCATCTTTTGATTCTAATACTTTAACTATTGTTCTATCTGTTGCAAACTTCACGAAACTACATACCAATTTTTATACCATCTATATTTAAAAGTATATCAAATAAACAATGTACATCTAAAATTTAACTAAATATAATAACATTATTATAGCTTGTTTATTCTAACAATGACAACCCTAGAAATATGTATCGACAACCACCAATCAATCATCAATGCTCAAAAAGCTAGAGCGGATAGATTAGAGCTATGTTCTGCTCTTGGAGTCGAAGGACTTACGCCATCACCTAGTCTTGTGAGGTTTGCAAAAGAAAATTTCACAGGCTCACTACAAGCAATGATTCGACATCGTGCAGGTGATTTTTACTATGATAATATCGACCAAAAAATTATGCTAGATGATTTAAATACGATGCTTGAGTTAGGTGTTGATGGTATCGTTATTGGAGCTTTAACTAAAGATAATACAATCGATAGGGAATTTCTTAAACCATTTATTGAGCTTACAAAAAAAGCCGGCAAAGAATTAACTTTTCATCGCGCCATTGACCTTGCCAACAATATAAATCAAGCTACTAAAGAAATTATTGAACTAGGTTTTGATCGTATTCTCACATCCGGTGGAGCTAAAAATGTAATCAAAGGATTACAAACCATTAAATTACTCCAAGAAAAATTTGGTAGTCAAATACAAATCATGCCCGGTGGTGGTATCAACTCAAATAATATAAAAGAAATTCTAAATACCACAAAAGTAACAAATATCCATTGCTCTGCTTCAAAGAAAATTCAGCGTTGTAATAATTTTGAAGCTTTCCTGCCGAAAGTTTAGAAATCAAGATTTCTCAAATTGATGAAATGTTTAATATTAAAAACCATCTGGAACAGAGACTTTAGTCTTCACGGTAAAAGGTGCGACTAAAGTCACACTTCCCAAACATTAATACCAGTTACTCAAAAGCAACTCACATATTTAGTGCTTACCTAACTCGCTTTCTAGTAGAGCTGACATCTTATGGCAACACTCGTTACTACTTGGTCTATAGTAAAAGCCACATCACTTACTGATGTTGGTTTACGACCCGCAAGTCTTGCCTCAAGCACGCATCGCTTGTCAACCACACCCGATTTAGAAGCACTATTCTCATCACTAAGATGCACTTCTAACCTTGTGGTTTGACTAGAGAAATGTGACAAAATCCGTTCTAAAATATCTTTAGTATGTTGAGCCATAGCCTCATTTCCTGAAATATTCTTATCCGTGTTTATTAGAATCTGCATATTTACTTCTCCTGTGTTCGCCGCAATCTCGACTTCAACAACCATTATACGCTAATTTTATACTGACCAACCAACACTACAGCAAATGATATAGCATCTTATTTATATCCCGTTTATTTTCCACAACAAAATTCAACGACACTAATTATTCAATATTCTCATTTCAACATTATGCTATAATTTTAATCAACGATTATTCAATAAAAATATAAAATGGCAACTCATCACAAACTTATAATTTTAGGCTCAGGTCCTGCTGGCTATACTGCAGCAATCTACGCAGCTCGTGCAAATTTAAACCCAGTTATTATCACAGGAATGCAACCAGGTGGGCAACTTACTACTACTACCGATGTAGATAACTGGCCAGGTGAAGCTGATGGTATAATGGGTCCACAGCTTATGGAAAATCTCCAAAAGCAAGCTGAAAGATTTGATACACAAATTGTCTATGACTCAATAAATGCAGTCGAACTAACTAACAAACCTTTTAAACTAATAAGTGAAGTTGAAGAGTATACTTGTGATGCTTTGATTATCGCAACTGGTGCTACTGCAAAATACTTAGGCTTAGAATCAGAAGAGCAATTCATGGGTAAGGGCGTATCTGCTTGTGCTACTTGTGATGGTTTCTTTTATAAAAACAAGGATGTAGCTGTAATCGGTGGTGGTAATACTGCTGTTGAAGAAGCTCTTTTTCTTTCAAATATAGCAAAATCTGTAACTCTAATTCATCGTAGGGATAGTTTAAAATCTGAAAAAATCCTTATAGATAAACTTATGGAGAAATCTAAAACTGGCAATATCAAAATCATTTGGGATACAACTCTTGAAGAAGTTTGTGGCGATGACATGGGCGTTGATTCTATCAAAATTAAAAATGTGAAAAATGGCGAACAAACCACGCTTGATATTCACGGTGTATTTATAGCTATTGGTCATACGCCAAATACTGGCATATTTGCAAATCAGATAGATATGGAAAATGGCTACATAAAAGTAAAATCAGGTCTAGCAGGCGATGCTACTCAGACAAACATCCAAGGTGTATATGCTGCTGGCGATGTTGCTGACCATGTATACAAACAAGCTATAACTTCTGCCGGAACTGGCTGTATGGCTGCTTTAGATGCTGAGAAGTATTTGGATGGGTTGGGTAATACCCAACTAATAGATACATATGCAACACCAACAACGACAGCATTAAAGAAAGACATTGCACAAGCATAGCTAAAAGATTTGTTTGTAAATAATTCACTTCTTGCTTTAAAATAATTTCTCATATTTTCACTTACCAAATAATTGAAATATAGACTATTTGAAACTATATAACTAATTGACTAACTTTATTATTCATTTGACTTGAACTGCTTTGAGTATGATAGCATTGCTTTCATTTTTCAACACAATCTTTTTTCACCAAAAATTTTAGAGCTATATTATATCCACAAATAAGTTGGCTGTGCCTATCGTAAGCTTTGTTTTTATGAATTCAAAAGTCATCTACGACAAGTGGTTACTAAGAAGTATTAGGGTGGGTTACTGAGTTAAAAATTTAAGTTCTCACTAAGCTCTAATTTTCTAATCCTTAAAAATATTGGAAGCCAAAATAGAATAGCTAAAACTCGCTTCTCACTCAAGACCTTATAGATAGGCCTGCCTATTATTAATCTAATCATCTTATACTTTTGATAAAATATATTTTTTGGCTCATTAGCACATGGTCATTCATTTCTACGGTAATACTCCCATTTTTAATGTCACTTAGAAGTGTACACTTATTAAATAGCTTTATTAGCTACCATTCTAGGAGGAAAACCTCCTAAAGCCATATGTGGTATAATGTTGTTGTAATCCCATAACCACCTAGTAGATTGTAACCTAATATCATCTAAACTATCAAATAAATTTTGCTCTAATAGTTCATATCTCATAGTCCTATTAAATCTCTCAACATAGCCATTTTGTTGAGGGTTTCCAGGTTGAATATACCATAGTTGTATCTTATTTTTTTAGCCCACAACTTTAAGCTATTGCTTATATATTCAGGACCATTATCACACCTGATTGCTATAGGCTTAGCCCTTTGATTTATTAACCTTTTTAAAGTCTTTTCAACTCGATATGATGGTAATGAAAAGTCAATCTCACAATCTAAGCCTTCTCTATTATAGTCATCTATAATATTTAATAGCCTATACTTTTTACCACTAGATAAATTATCGTGCATAAAATCCATAGACCATATTTGGTTTGCTCTAGTAGCTTCAGTTAATGGTTTTGGCTTATCTCTTTTAATTCTTTTTTTAGGCTTTATTCGTAGGTTTAAACACAAATCATAATATATTCGATATACTCGTTTATGATTAAACCTCTTACCCAATACATTTCTTATATGCAGAAAGCATAGCTTAAAACCCCAGTTGCGATGAGCCTGTGTAAGCTCAATTAACTTATTTGCTATATACTCATTATCATCACTATTTTTAGGGCTATAGTAGTATGCTGTTTCACTTATGCAAAAAACTTTACAGCTCCTTTTGACACTGATTTTCTTAGCTTTCACTGTCTGTAAAGCCATCTTCTTTCGCTCAGATGGCTTTACCACTTTTTTGTCATCGCTTCCTTTAAAATATCATGATCTAACTGTAAATCAGCATACATACGCTTAAGTCTACTATTTTGGGCTTCAAGCTCTTTAACTTTTGTTAGCATTGAAACATCCATACCACTGTATTTCTCGCCATTTATAAAATGTTGAGCTACTTATACCATATTTGCGACACAAATCAGATACGATAATGCCGCTCTCTGATTCCTTTAAAATATTTACTATTTGACTATCTGTATATCGTTTTTGTTTCATTTGTAATACCTCTCATTTATTTGTATATTTTTGTACACTTCTAAATGCTATTATTTTTAGGGGTATTACCCATTAATTTTTACTTTATAACTATTGTATGTGAAGAAAAATTTGAATCCTTTTCAAAAGTTATTTCTCTTAAAGGAATTTTTGGAAGTTTAACAATTATTGGAACATTATCAACATCAAATAAAATAGCCGAGTCAAAAAATTTTATAGTCCTTCTACTAACTTCAACAATTAGTTCAATCTTTTTAAAAGTTTCTTTTTGATTTATTACGAATAAGGATAGATGACACAGGTATTTCTGAATTGGATAAATATTTACACTGCAAATGAATATCATATTCAAAAAACATTCCGAGCTTCGTGAAGCTTTTACCCAACTGATTACGTTTCCAGTACATTTTATGAGAGATCTGGTATGATTCTAAAAACAAAATTTTTGTTATTTGATTCCACAATGACTTCAATAAACTAGTTGGCAATGATAATTCTATCAAAACTACCTACCCCTCAAAAGAAATTATCCAACTGAGAATTAGACAATCTCACCCAAGTTGGTCGACCATGATTACATTGTCCAGAGTTTTCAACTGTTTCCATTTGTCTTAGTAGATGATTCATCTCTGGTAGTGTGAGCTTGTCGTTTGCTCGAACTGCTGCGTGGCAAGATACCGTAGCTAATATATGATTGAGATAAAACTCAACGCTTTTAGTCTTGCCTGAAGTATTGAGTTCAGTAGCTACATTTGAGATAAGATCTTTGATGTCTTTATCTTTTACATAGTTTGGTGTAGTACGCACAAGCACGGCATCATCTGCAACTATTGATATATCAAACCCAAGCTTTTCAAATACTTTTAAATTCTCATCTATAGTTGCAACTTGATTTATAGCTAGCTGACAAGTCATTGGCATTAGAAGAGTTTGTTTGAATTTCTGAGCATCAGCGTGCCAAGTTGTTTTCATCTCTTCATAGAGTATCCGTTCATGTGCTGCGTGCATATCTACAAGTACTACACCACCTTCAACTTGAGAGAGGATGTATATACCATGAATTTGACAAATTGCTTGCCCTAGACCTGAGCTTTCTTGAGATGTATTTGTTTGGTTTACAGTAGGTTTAAATTCTTGCGGTTGGTTATTATGCGAAAAACTCAACTCTTCTTTATTTTCAAAACCTTGAGTCTTAACCTCAATATCTAAACTCATATTACCGATGTTTAGCGGATTATTATTAGAAGAACCAAAATCTTCTGAATATGTATTTTCATCACTATCATCAGTTTGAATATCTGAATTTGTGGTTATAGCTCTATTGATCTTGCCATATAGAAAATCATAGATAAATCGTTGGTTTCTAAATCGCACTTCGCTTTTTTAGCTGGATGCACATTTACATCAACCTCACGATGATCCATATCCAAATACAACAAAAATGCAGGATAACGGTTACCAAACATCACATCTTTATAAGCACTTTTTTACAGCGTGGCTAATTATCTTATCTTTGATGATGCGACCATTTATATAAAAGCTCTGCATATCTGCTCTAGCTCGATTGTACCTCGGACTAGCAACCCACCCCCATAGATGAGCATCGCCGACATCTTCATCTATATAAATAGCATTTTCGATAAACTCTCGACTATACAAATCAAGTACACGAGTATATTTTAGTTGAGCTTCATTTTGCAGCAAATAAGTTTTTGACCTCTTTACCATTATGAATAACCTTAAATGCGACATTAAAATAACAAAGCATATACTTTTTTAAGTAGCTCAAATATATGTAGATATTCGGTATTGTCTTTCTTTAGGAATTTACGCCTAGCGGGAGTATTGTAGAAAAGCTCAGCAACTTCGATAGTTGTACCAGTTACATGGGCAGCTGGCACGACCTCGTTAGTAGTATTGTTTATCTGCCAAGCATCATCACTAGATATATGCTTTGAGAGTATTTTGACCTTTGCAACTGATCCAATACTAGCCAAAGCCTCGCCACGAAAACCCATACTCGCAACAGCCTCTAGCTCATCAAGAGTATAAACCTTACTAGTCGCATGAGGTGCTAAGGCAAGACTAAGATCATCTTTTGAAATGCCATTACCATTATCTCGAATGCGTATAATGACTTACCGCCCTCTTGCATCTCGATATAAATCTCTGTAGCACCAGCATCTATAGAGTTTTCAACAAGCTCTTTGATGACAGATGATGGGCGTTCGATAACTTCACCAGCAGCTATTTGATTAGCCAACATTGAAGGAAGAATTTTTATATTACGAATATTTTCCACAATTAAGCCTTATAATGGTTTTTTCATAAAATCTCTAGTTGAACATTCTTCAAAAAGCTTTTGATTTATAACATTACCATCTTTATCTTCATACGAATAAACATTATTTTTTGTTAAGCCGCATAATTTTCTAATTTTTTTTGCTTCTTCAGGTGTTATTCTTTCCCAATATTCATCTTTACCTAAAAATCCCCAAATGCTCTTACAAAAACCTTTTGACCATTTTTGATAGTTTGTGCTTTCATGTGATAATACTTACCATCATGAGGATTTAATACAGCACCATTTTTATAAAGCGGTCCTTTTGTATCATTTGAATTAGTGCTCGAGTTTTTTGCATTCCAAACAAACTCCATACCTTGGTACTTATCTTTACCGCTTGAATAATCCATACTTATTGCCATAAGCATTACCTTTACCACAATTTTTACAATAAATCATAGGAGCATAAACTTTATTACTGTCATCAACATTTGCAAGTGGTACGAATATTTCAGCATTTAGATTGCCATTCTGATTATTATAAGCATGAATTACAGCTATGTTAATATCTTTTTGTCTTTCTGTAGCCAATAACCATTAAGTAAAGAATTTTTATCAGTTGCAAAAATTACGATAGAATACATGGCAAAAAATACTAAAGAGATTTTTTTAGCATTGTTAAAATATATAGATTTAGTTATAGAATTAAGTATAAAGAAAAGTTGTAATTATACAAATTTATTAGACTAGGTTTTCACCCAAAAGATATTATTATTTAGTAGGATTTACTACACCAAAATCATAATTGTAGCATGCTTTGAATTTAGCTTCTGCATCTTTGCTATTATTTTGATAAGGATACGCTCCCGTCTTATCATCATATCCACATTGCGCTTTAACTTTTTCATACTGCTCTTTAGTAATCTTCTTCCAATGAGCATCTTTTCCTACAGAGTACCAACCACTACCCTTATAAGCTCTTACATTAAGAGTTTTACCACCATCGGCAACTTTAGCACTTGCATTATAAGTAGCACCATCATTAGGATTAAGTACACCACCTTTATCAAAAGTACCATCACCTTGTTTTTGCAGGTTACCTGAGAATACTAATCCTTGTAATAAATTTGATTTATCTGATGAGTAATCATACTTAAAGCCATTTATAGATCCAGAAACTGACTTAACATCGCCACCTTTTTGGAACCTTACAACTGGTGGAATCACACTACCAGAAGCATTAACTTTCATAATTGGCACAGCAATACTCATCTGTAGAGTACCTTTTTTACCATAATCACTATCTTTAGTAGCTATTTCACTATGAATTATACCTTGCACTTTACCACGACCTGCGTCTTTATCTTCATCAAACTGTACCCAATACCCTTCATAAGGATTAGCACTAGCTTTTGTAGCTTCTGCAGCATAAACTGAAGTACCGAAACTAGACAAAGCTAGCATTGAAATTAATTTAGTTTTATTCATTTATTATTTCTCCTAATTATTTATTTGAACATATTTTTACTAATAATGTGTAATTCATAGTAGCAGAGATAATATTTTTATTCAAACTTGATTATGTTTATTTCATAAGTTAGCTGATAACGCTATAATTAAGCATCAAACATTTTTTATAGATAACTTTTGACATATACTGGAAAAATCATCACCAATTTTGGTGGTAGCATCGTCGTTAAACTCGCTGATGGCGAAAAAATCAATGCTACAATGCGTAGCAACCTCAAAAGGTGAGCTAACTGTAGGCGATATCGTCAAGCTTGAGCATAATAACGATACTTATGTTATCAATAAATTTTTAGAAAGAAAAAACCTGATTTCTCGACCGAATCCATACCAACGCAAAAATAAAAATATTGCCGCAAATATCGATCAAGCTGCGATTATCATCACTCATGCACCAGCACCTGTTGAGCATTATATAGATAGATACCTTGCTGCTTTGCATAATAGCAATATTCAGCCAATCATCATCATCAACAAAGTTGACTCACAAACTAAGCAAGACAAAGCAGATATGGATTATCTTGCTGATATCTACAAAGCTATTGGATATGAGGTGTTTTATATATCCGCAATAAATAATATCGGTATAGATAAGCTCCTAGAATCTCTAAAAGGCAAAACCTCGATATTTCTTGGGCAATCTGGCGTAGGTAAATCTGAGACTCTAAATACTATAATCGGCGATCAAATAACTAGTACAAAAAATATATCTGAATCAACAAAAAAGGTCGTCATACAACTACAGCTTCTACTCTTTATGAGATTGATGATACTACTTCAATTATTGATTCACCAGGTATACGAGAATTCGGACTATGGCATATAACTAAAAGATCAGCTTTTTAGTGGCTTTAGGGACTTTTCAAAATACAATGGTATGTGCCAATATAGAAACTGTGCTCACGAAGAAAACTCAAAAGGTTGTGAAATAGTTAAACAAGTTGAAAATGGTAATATCCATCCGCTAAGATTTAAAAATTATCATCGAATTTTAGTTGAGATTGCAAAGTAGGTTTACTTGCAAACTAGGAATAAAACCTCTAGCCTTAACAACAAAAGATATAAATAAAGTCACACTTCCAAAGACAAGAAATCTTCAATTGTACTTATAGTTGCGATATGCTCAAAATTTTTTAAACTCGCATCATGCGCTTCTTGTGTTGCAGCATTACAAGCATCCGTAATGACAGTA
>JAYQIE010000026.1:0-29244 GCA_038141505.1 Francisella sp.
AGATTTGAGAAATTCAACATTCCAAATACTACAAACCATCTTGATGGAGGTCTATTTTCTGATCTTAAAAACAGGATTAGAGTGCATCGAGGATTGTCTAAAATAAATAAGAAAAAACTAGTAGATTTTTATATGCTAAACAGCGGTAAAAAACACTAAAACAGACCCCCATTTTTACCTATAGCTCAATATGTTTATTAAAACAGCCAGAATTGAAACTGCTCGGACTAATAAAAATGCCGTTATAATCGGTATTCATCCTGGTACTGTTGATAGTGAGTTATCTAAGCCTTTTCAAGATCGTGTGCCTGATGGTAAACTTTTCACACCAGAGTATTCAGCGGAAAGACTCATAGAAGTACTAGGAAACCTAACAACTTTAGATACTGGGAAATGCTTTGCATGGGACGGTAAGGAGATACAACCATGATAAGCGATAATGATAACAAAATCATAGATATGGCGTGGTGCGATTAAGACTTCTTTTGATGATATAAAAGCACAGATGGGTGTTTCAGAAGCAGAAGTAATTCGTATTATGAGAAAAACTTAAAACCCTCAAGCTTTAGAATGTGGCGTAAAAGAGTAACTGGGCGAGTCGCTAAACATAAATGCTAAAAAATTCAGCTTAAAATGAATATCGTTTAGTTTAAAAGAGAGTTACGTTTACATACAATCAAGTACTTATCTAACAATTATATACTTAGCAGCTTCTTCAGGTGTGATTGTACCAGCTTTAAGTAGGTTTTCGATACTTTGCTCCATAGTAATCATACCTTTTGCTGAGCCTGTTTGTAGTGAAGTATATATTTGAGGAAGTTTGTTTTCTTTGATCATATTTCTGATACCAGAATTAGATATCAAAACTTCATAGGAAGCTACTCGACCACCACCTTTGCGTTTAAGTAATCGCTGAGATATAACTATCTCTAAAGATTCAGCTAGCATATTTTTACAAGTTCTTGCTCAGCTGGTGGAAATACTGATATAACCCTATCTACAGTCTTAATAGCAGACATAGTATGAAGCGTACCTAATACCAAATGCCCTGTCTCAGCAGCCTCTAAAGCTAATTTAATAGTCTCTAAATCTCTCATCTCACCTACTAGAATACAGTCTGGATCTTCGCGGAGAGCTGATTTAAGCGCATGGTTGAAGCTCTTGGTATCTCTCTTTACTTCCACGCTGATTTACTAATGCTCGTTGACTTACATGCACAAACTCAACTGGATCTTCAATTGTAAGTATATGAACATCTTCCTTATGGTTAAGCTCATTTACAAGTGCCGCTAGTGTACTACTCTTACCAGAGCCTGTTGGACCTGTTACAAGGACTAGACCACCTTTTTTGGCTTGCACTGTTTTAAGAACTCCTGGAGCACCAAACTGGTCAAGCGTTGGGATTTTATTTTCAAGCCTACGAAAAACTGCGCCATAACCACGATTATGGAAAAAAGCATTTACCCTAAATCTAGCATCATTTTCTTTATCATCTATAGAAAAATCACATTCAAAGGTTTCTATAAGTTCTGTTTTTTGATCATCTGTCATTATATCAAGCAGCATCTGCGATATAGCTTTATCATTTAGCACTGGCGATGATTCAATATCAATCAAATCGCCATCGACTCTATACTTAGCTTTACAGCCAGAAGATAAATGTAAATCTGATGCTTTTTTTTGTACACATATAGTAAGGAATTTTCTAATCATATTTTGAAATATACATTTTAAGTAATATAGGTAAACTTTACCACTATTATAAAATAAAGAAAATAGAAGATTTGATATATTATAGATATTTACTTATTACTATTATGCAGTGACAGTACATTGTACTGTCTATTTTTGAGATACTAAAACTTACTTAAACAACTTAAAGAAATTAGCCATTTTAGCAAATGGGCATGATGTTTCCGAGTCACCAGATGCACATGATTCTTCTTTCGTTGTTGATGATACATTATCTACAACACTAGAATTAGCCATCATATCCATAAGTACTGTTTGCAAGATACCACCATTTTTAAGGTAATCCACATCTACATCAGCATCAAGTTAGCTAGAGCTTCGAATGTAGTTATATGAGCAGTCTTAGGATGAACCGCCTCTACCACTACAGTTTGACGAGGTTTAATGTCAGCAACATTTTTGATATTAAACATCTCTGAACCATCAAAACCTAAAGTCTTAGCGGATTGACCTTCCATAAATTGTAACGGTAATACACCCATACCAACTAGGTTAGATCTATGGATTCTTTCATAACTTTCAGCAATCACAACTTTCACACCTAAAAGGAATGTACCTTTAGCTGCCCAGTCACGAGATGAACCAGTACCATACTCTTTACCTGCCAAGATTACTAACGGAATATCTCTTTCCTTGTACTTCATCGCAGCATCAAATACATACTGCTGAGAACCATCAAAGTGATACTTAGTATAACCACCTTCTACTCCACCAAGAAGTAAGTTGCGGATACGAATATTTGCAAATGTACCACGCATCATCACTTCATGGTTACCACGACGCGAGCCATACGAGTTAAAGTCTTTCTTCTCAACACCGTGAGATTTTAGGTATTGACCCGCTGGATAATCTTCTGGAATAGCACCGGCTGGAGATATATGGTCTGTAGTTACAGAATCACCAAGCATAAGTAGCGTTCTAGCACCTTTGATGTCAAGATCCGCACTACCACCATCAGCAAACTTCTCAAAGAAGCTTGGGCATTGAATATAAGTAGAGTTATTGTCAAACTCATAAAGTTGCCCTGTTGGAACTTGAAGCTCTTGCCAGTCTTTTGTACCGTCAAGTACAGTTTTGTATGCTTTCTCAAACATCGCCGAATTTACAACATTAGCTTGGATAGCAGCAATTTCCTCTGTAGTTGGCCATAAATCAGCTAAGAATACTTCCTTGCCGTCTTTATCTACACCGATAGCATCTTCAACCGGATCAAAATCAACAGATCCAACCAAAGCATAAGCCACTACATGAATAGGCGATGCTAAGTAGTTAGCTTTCACATGAGGGTTAATACGACCTTCAAAGTTACGGTTACCTGAGCTTACAGAAGATACAACTAAGTCACCTTCATTGATAGCATCTACAACTGGTTGATCTAATGGACCTGAATTACCGATACAAGTAGTACAACCATAACCTACAAGGTTAAAGCCAAGATTTTCAAGCTCAGATAATAAGTTAGCTTTCTCAAGGTATTGAGTCACAACCTGTGAACCAGGTGCCAAAGAAGTTTTAACAAACGGCTTAACTTTCAAACCAAATTCATTTGCTTTTTTAGCCAATAAACCAGCACCTAAAAGTAGTGATGGGTTAGAAGTGTTTGTACAAGATGTAATTGCAGCAATCGCTAATGAACCATGCGTAATAGTCTCATCCATACCTGCTACAGGTACTGATGTAGTTACTTGCTCTTCAGTTAATCCAAAACCATGTAAACCTTGCTCATGAGTCAAAGCTTCTTGGAATGAGCTTTTCATACTATGGAAAGCCACTCTATCTTGCGGACGCTTAGGACCTGCTAAGTTAGACTCTATTTCAGACATATCTATTTCAACGATACTAGAATACTCTGGCTCTTCTGCTGAATCTTCTCTGAACAATAATTGCTCTTTATACATCTCGCGTGAAGCATCTACTAGCTCACTACGGTTAGTGTTAGTGAAGAAGTCCATTGTAACTTCATCAACTGGGAAGAAACCAATAGTAGCACCATATTCAGGAGCCATATTTGCAATAGTAGCTCTGTCAGGTAGAGATAGATTTACCATACCGTCACCGTAGTACTCTACAAACTTACCAACTACACCGTGTTTTCTAAGTGTTTCTGTAATTTTTAAAACTAAATCCGTAGCTGTTACGCCAGTTTTTAGTTTACCAGTAAGTTTCACACCAACCACATCAGGAAGTACCATATAGTACGGTTGACCTAGCATTACAGCTTCAGCTTCAATTCCGCCTACACCCCAACCTACTACACCAACACCGTTGATCATAGTAGTGTGTGAATCTGTACCTACAAGTGTGTCTGGATAGATTACATTTTCGCCATTTATATTTTTAACCAAAGCACCTTTTGCAAGATATTCTAAGTTAATTTGGTGGATAATACCCATACCTGGTGGTACAACTACAAAATCATCAAATGCAGTTTGAGCCCATTTAAGTAAGCTATATCTCTCTCCATTTCTTTCAAATTCTTTAGCTACATTTTGTGCTAGAGCTGTTTTTGTACCATAATGATCAACTTGAACAGAATGGTCAATCACCATAGCAGTATCTACTAGAGGGTTGATCTTATCAGCATCACCACCAGCATCTTTGATAGCTTTTCTCATTGCAGCTAGATCTACTACAGCAGGTACACCTGTAAAGTCTTGCATTACCACACGCGCAGGCATGTGTGGGATTTCAGGACGAGAAGTTGCTTTTGCATCCCAGTCTAGGACTTTGTGCATATCATCTTCTTTTACTTTGTAACCATCTATATTTCTAAGCTGGTTTTCAAGCAATACTCTTATAGAGTAAGGTAAACGACTTACATCCTTGCTTAGCTCTTGAGATAGCTTTTTCAAACTGTAAAGAGAATATTTATTCCCCTTATCCTCGATTTGTAGTTTAGTGATATTCTTAATATCAGACATGCTTATCCTCCGTAGATTAGATACTATTTTTTATACAATTACCGCTATATTTTAACCTTTAAAAGAATATTTGTATATAAAATAAACTTTTAAATTTATTACTTCTTAACTGATGACAAACCCAACTTCCCAGTTTTAAATGGTGGACACCACAAGTAGCTAGTTTCTAATATTTTTGAAAATTTAAATACTCCATCGACTATTCCATCACTGCCACCTAGCATATTACCCATTTGTAAGTTGAATGATCTAAATGAAGTCGCAAAGCCAGAGAACATAAACCCACCATTTAGACTATCATCTGCCCATGGCATAGACTTACGAAATATATCCGCTTCTGGAGAGAAATTTTCCTTAGCTGAGCGTTTTACATGAGCAAAATCTTTAAGATTTTCAAACTGATGAGAATCATCCATTGATCTACCGATACACTCTTCTTTTTCAACTTGAGAAACGCTATTTAACCATTCAAAGTTATGTTGCCATTGTTGTAGTACCCAAAAAGCTCGATCCTTCCATACTACCGTCGCTAATTATAGCAGCAGGCATTACAGCTTCTTCTTTAGGATTTTCTATTCCATCTTCAAAACCTGCTAAATCGTATTTCTTACGATAAGTAAAACTAGTTACACATTTTTTAAATTCGAAAAAATCTTGCAGAGCCTTTCTAATATTTATCGCGTGATGAAATATCTCGCCCTTGTCTTCACCTCGAAGCCATAGCACAAGATCATAACCATCATTATCTAACATTCTTTCATTATTAAATTTAGCTCTTTGATAGTTTTCATCATTCGGCATATTAAACATATTTAAAAGATTATTACCAAAACCAGCTACTACACTTTTTCCATCGACGAATTTTTGTAATATTTTTAGACCAAATTCAACTTGTGATTGCTCGCTTATATCAAATGAAATAAATAGTGCTGATGATGGCACACTTTCAGTAATACCTACTTGATGTTTTGTGATTTCCATAATTTAACCCTTATAAACCTTTCTATAAAATATATAATATAAACAACTCAACAAAAACTCTACTAACAATGCTGAAAACAAGCTTTTTATTTCCTAGTCATCGGTGCATTAGCATCTATAGTAAACTTTATTTTAGTTTTTATTATCGTACAGTTAGGTTTAGCTAAACCTTTAGTTGCAAATTTTTTTGCTTTTTTGATAGCTTTTAACATCAGTTACTTTGGACATAGATTTCTTACATTCTCGACTACAACTCAGTCTCATACTAAAGCTGGTTCGCAGTTTTTTATAAATGCTCTTATCGGCTTGGTTTTAAATGAAATAACTTATTATGTGCTTTTACATGTATTGCACATTCAGTACCTAGTAGCATTATTTATAACTATGGGACTAGTTGCTGTTTACACTTTTGTTGTAAGCAAGTTCTTTATTTTTAAAGCTTAATAACTGATGTTACAAATTAAGGGCACCTCTAAAAACTCTGTGTATGCAGATTAACTAGTTTTAAATTTATCACAACAAGGCGAAAATTGAGGGTAATAGTGTATCTATTGCTGAAATTTGCAACGCAGGTGTGGGGAATTTGAGCATTAAGATGCGTGCTCATGGTTTTTTAGAGGTGCCCTTAAATAGATACTTTTTTACTAGAAACTAATGTAGCGTAGCTATTCTTATCTAAAATAAAGAACTTGTCTTTTTCTATACTCTTTTTATAAGTACCTAAAACACTATTTTTAATTACTAGGAAATTTAAGCCACCTGAAGTATTCCACTTATTTATAAAGCCATGATAGTCCATCATATATTTCTCAACGCCAGAATCGACAAAATCCTTAGCATATACCAACTCATCTTCATCATTTATAATTGTTGGAATATTTTTGGTATAAACCCTATTTCATAAAACCTATGACTAGTATATACCTTAGCATTAGGGTATTTTTCAAGCATAACACTTATATCTTTTGCTAATACTTCTACATTCCTACTACCCAAATACTGTCCAACTCCGTAGCCAAAGTTAGCAACTACCATCATCATTATTGAAAAATAAATTACTATTTTTTTGATACATTGACTTTTTAAAGCTTCAATAGACTTAGCTATAACAAATATTGGCACAATAATTATAGGTATAGTTAATACTGCCACAGTGAATATATTATCTCTAACTTGAGGTAAAGCTATAACAACTACTCCAACTATCGACAATAATCCAAAGACAATCATAGGAATTACAACCGCCACTTTATCCCACCTTGAAAAATTCTTAGTAGATAACTTAGCAATATAAATAGCTATCAATATACAAAATGGCAACATTAAAGGAGCTAAATATCCAAATAAAAATGACCGCGAAACCCCAAAAAAATACAAATATAAAAGTCCCCCATATGAATAAAAACCAGCTATTTTTATTTTGTTCTCTATTTTTAAACCCTGCTTTAGAAAAAAACTCTTTAAAAGCCTGAGGTAAAAACCAAACCATGGAAAAAATGCTCCAGTAAATACAAGCAAATAAAAAATCTTAGAGACATCTCTATTCTGCTCATCTGTAGAGTATCTAAGTATTTGTTGTACTACGACATAATAATATGCAAAACCAGGATATTGCTGATCAACCAATAAAATCCATGGTAAAGATATAATACCAACAATAAAAGACCTATATACAATCTAATATCAATCAGCCTACGCCACTCATTCATAGTTATAGAATATAATCCAACGATAGCCATAGGAAAGACAATTCCCACCAATCCTTTTGTCATTACAGCTAATCCGGAAAACACAAAAGCCATTAACAGCCAAAACGAACTCATCTTATAGTCATCATCGTATTTCAAACTTAGCCAATAACTTAGCATTGTTAAATTCAAAAATACCGCAATGCCCATATCTATATTTAGATATCTTCCTACAAATAGCACAAGCACAGTTGTCAATGTAATAATCACGGACAATAACGCAACTACTTTTGATTGCAAAACTTTATTAACTACGAAATAAACAAACAGCATACACACCAATACCAAGAAAGGATTAGCAAGCCTTGCACCCCATGTGTTTTGACCAAAAACACTCATAAAAACATCAATAATCCAATAAACCAATGGTGGTTTATGGAAAAATACAATTCCGTTAACATATGGAACAATAAAATCATGATTGGCTATCATTTCTCTAGCCACTTCAGAATATCTAGTCTCATCAGGAGCATAAAAGGTAGGTACCCCGTATAAACAAAAAGCTAATATTACCATTATAGTTATAAATATATAATTCTTAATTTTTGACATAACATAGTCTATTTATCTATTTTTAGATAATAATACTCGTCATCCTCACTCTATACAATACAACTCGATTAAAATGTCTTTAAAATAATACTTTTAGTACTTATAATCTCATAGTGTCTTAAACAAAATAGTAAAAACTCAAATGAACAAAAAACTTACTGTTAGCATTATCATTCCTGTAAAAGAAGAAGCTGAAGGTTTAGAGCATCTTTTTAGTAGACTCATTCCTATTGTAGAAAACTTACCAACTAAATATGAACTTGTGTTTGTAAATGATGGTAGTACAGACAACACTCTTGAGCTATTACTACAAAAACAGCTAGAAATTCCTCAGATAAAAAGCATTGATCTATCAAGGAATTTTGGCAAAGAGGCAGCTCTTTATGCTGGCTTTGAAAACTGTAGTGGTGATGCCGCTATATCTATAGATGCCGATTTGCAAGATCCACCTGAATTAATCACAGAAATGGTCGAGCATTGGCAACAAGGATTTGAAGTTGTAACCGCAGTCAGAGAAAATCGTGATACAGATACCGCAACTAAAAGAAAACCGCTGGTTTATTTTATAAAATAATAAATAAAATAAGTGATGACACCAAGCTTACTCCAAATGCTGGCGATTATCGTCTACTTAGTCGCCCTGCTATCAATGCTTTTTAGAACTTAAAGAAAAAGTTAGATTTAACAAAGGGCTTCTTACTTGGATTGGCTTTAAAGAAAAACTTGTCTACCATGAAAGAGAAGAAAGAGCTGCTGGCGAAACTAAATGGAATTATTGGAAACTTTTCAAATTTTCTATTGATGGTATAACTAGCTTTAGTAAAGCTCCACTTGAACTTTGGTCTTATATAGGTGTACTAACTGCACTATCAAGCTTTGTGTATGGTTCGTTCATAATCATTAAATCATTAGTTTTTGGAGCAGATGTACCAGGTTATCCATCTTTGATAACTTTTTTACTATTTTTTAGTGGTTTGCAAATGATAGGTATAGGCATGCTTGGTAGTTATATTGGTAGGATATTTATAGAAACAAAGCACCGTCCACTATATATCGCGAGAAAAGTTTATGAATGTGACAAAGATACTAGCAATAAATAAATTCTGAACTTTACAACCTAACCTTTTTTATTTTAAGTTGGCTCTATGTTTAATATAAACAAACAAGTAAGCATCTATATCCATTTTCCATGGTGCGTTAAAAAATGTCCATATTGTGATTTTAACTCTCATGCAATCAAAGATGATCAATATCTTTCAGAGAACTATTACAAAACGCTAATACGAAACTTTGACGCTGATTTTACAGATATTCAAGGCAGAGAGATTGCCAGTATATTTATTGGTGGTGGTACGCCATCTTTATTTAAACCAGAATACCTTGATAAAGTACTAGAACATATCAAAGCAAATACGAAGCTAAGCAAAGATTGTGAGATTACTCTTGAAATGAATCCCGGTACTGTAGAGCGTGGATCAATTACAAGTTACGCAGATATCGGCATTAACCGTATATCTCTTGGGGTACAAAGTTTTCAGGATGATAAGCTAAAAACTCTAGGTCGCATTCATAATGTAGAAAATGTTTACAATACTGTCGAAGAAATTCATCAATCCGCTATAAATAACTTCAATATCGATATCATGCACGGTTTACCCAATCAGTCTGTTGAAGATGGCATATTTGATATTTCTCAAGCAATAGCGATGAAGCCAACACATATCTCATGGTATCAACTTACAATTGAGCCAAATACTTTATTTGCTGTTAAGACACCTACTCTACCAAATGAGCAAACTTTAGAAAACATCGAAACTCTTGGTAAAAAACTACTAACTCATGCAGGTTTTAATCAGTATGAGGTTTCAGCTTATGCAAAAGAAGGTAAAAAATCAGTACATAATTCTAACTACTGGATGTTTGGTGACTATATCGGCATCGGTGCTGGTGCTCATAGCAAAATCACTAATCTTGCGACCAAAGAAGTAAAAAGGTCTTGGAAACAAAAGCATCCTAAAATCTATACTCAAACTGAAAACTTAATTCAAGGACAATCTACTATCTCAAAAGATGACTTAATCTATGAATTTATGCTCAATGCCCTTAGACTCAAAGATGGTTTTAATCTCTATACTTTTAAACAGCAAACTTTTTTGAATATAGATGTACTATCAGAGAAAATTAATTCTGGAATATCAAAAGGTTTATTAGAAAAAACTGATAATCATATTAAACCAACTAGCAACGGTTATTTATTTTTGAATGACTGCGTGAATTTATTTGTTTAAAAGCATAAGTTACGGTCTTCTGATTTTTCTAAATTTCGTAATCATTTTTGTCGCTAACAGGTCTGAGTCGAATATGCCGGTAATACCCCCTAAAAATAATAGCATTTAGAAGTGTACAAAAATATAATAATAAATGAGAGGTATTACAAATGAAACAAAAACGATATACAGATAGTCAAATAGTAAATATTTTAAAGGAATCAGAGAGCGGCATTATCGTATCTGATTTGTGTCGCAAATATGGTATAAGTAGCTCAACATTTTATAAATGGCGTGAGAAATACAGTGGTATGGATGTTTCAATGCTAACAAAAGTTAAAGAGCTTGAAGCCCAAAATAGTAGACTCAAGCGTATGTATGCTGATTTACAGTTAGATCATGATATTTTAAAGGAAGCGATGACAAAAAGTGGTAAAGCCATCTGAGCGAAAGAAGATGGCTTTACAGACAGTGAAAGCTAAGAAAATCAGTGTCAAAAGGAGCTGTAAAGTTTTTTGCATAAGTGAAACAGCATACTACTATAGCCCTAAAAATAGTGATGATAATGAGTATATAGCAAATAAGTTAATTGAGCTTACACAGGCTCATCGCAACTGGGGTTTTAAGCTATGCTTTCTGCATATAAGAAATGTATTGGGTAAGAGGTTTAATCATAAACGAGTATATCGAATATATTGTGATTTGTGTTTAAACTTACGAATAAAGCCTAAAAAAGAATTAAAAGAGATAAGCCAAAACCATTAACTGAAGCTACTAGAGAGCAAACCAAATATGGTCTATGGATTTTATGCACGATAATTTATCTAGTGGTAAAAAGTATAGGCTATTAAATATTATAGATGACTATAATAGAGAAGGCTTAGATTGTGAGATTGACTTTTCATTACCATCATATCGAGTTGAAAAGACTTTAAAAAGGTTAATAAATCAAAGGGGTAAGCCTATAGCAATCAGGTGTGATAATGGTCCTGAATATATAAGCAATAGCTTAAAGTTGTGGGCTAAAAGAAATAAGATACAACTATGGTATATTCAACCTGGAAACCCTCAACAAAATGGCTATGTTGAGAGATTTAATAGGACTATGAGATATGAACTATTAGAGCAAAATTTATTTGATAGTTTAGATGATATTAGGTTACAATCTACTAGGTGGTTATGGGATTACAACAACATTATACCACATATGGCTTTAGGAGGTTTTCCTCCTAGAATGGTAGCTAATAAAGCTATTTAATAAGTGTACACTTCTAAGTGACATTAAAAATGGGAGTATTACCTGCCGATGTCTCTTTACTGACTTCTTGTAGGGACAGCTCATCAAAACTGTCCACCGACAGGTTACCAATGTATTTTGCAAGTAAGAATTTTCTCACAAGAGGAAAGAGCTAAATTTACTTGGGTTACGGACTTTTTGTAGGGATAGCACATTGTGCTGTCCATCGTTCTTAATTATTAGAGCAATTAGTTTTGAAAAAAAATAGTTTTCTAGAGAGGAAGAGTTAAATCTATAAAAATTTGTCATGCTACGGCTTGACCGTAGCATCCATGTTTGCTGATTGTATTATCAATAGATTGCAGGGTCAAGCACATTCGACTTCGCTCAGTGACCACCCGACGCAGCTGACGGTTCCTTTTTGTATTACCATTCTAATAATAAAAAACTAAAGTCCGTAACTTCAGTTTGGAAGTGCGACTTTAGTCGATTTTTACTGAGAAGACTAGTTTTAGAATGCTATCTATAGCATTTTCTTTGTCATAATATAGACTATCTTCTATACTTTTTTGCATTTGTAATTTAATATCTTTCATAGCCTATACAACGGACAGAAATTTTGGGCTATCCCTACAAAAAATCTGCAACTTCAGTTAGAAAACATTATCCATTCTCCAAAATGAAAAAAGCCTCATAACTTTTCAGCTATGAGGCTAAATTTGGTATCCCGTAGGGGATTCGAACCCCTGTTGCCGCCGTGAAAGGGCAGTGTCCTAGGCCTCTAGACGAACGGGACATAAGACTATAATCACTATTGCTAGCAATATGTTGAGTATTATAGCTACTTTTTTTCATCAGTCAAGACTTTTTGTCTGATTTTTTACATTTAGCTCTATTTTAAAGAATATTGTCAGAAAACTGTTATTTTAAAAACCCCTACAACCCACAAAGCACTTTTAATAGCTCTATGAATACGAGCTACAACTCTAGCCTTACCAAGAAGCTTAAGTGTAACACCTATATCAGGAGACTGACCTGAACCTGTAATAGCTATTCTAAGTGGCATACCAACCTTACCCATACCACACTCGCATTGCTCTGCTGTAGTACTTACAATCTCATGCAATACCTGTGGATCTTGCCATTGCTCAGAATTCAAAGTCTCAAAATTTTCCAAAAGACTGATATATATATCGCCTGTAGTCGCTTTAATGTGTTTTTTAACAGCTGCTGCATCATACTCAAAATCATCACAATAAAAATAACGCGACTTTCAACAAGCTCTACTAGTGTCTCAGCTTTTTCAGCCATCACTGGCAGCAAATCTTCTAAGCTAGGGCCATTTTGAGTATCTAAGCCTGCTTTTGCAAAATGACACCCTACTTCTTCAGCAATATCTTCAACCTTAGACTCTACTAGATAATGTTTGTTTATCCATTTAAGTTTTTCAAAATCAAAACGAGCCGATGAAGCGTTTATATGCTCCAAATCAAAGCTCTCAATCATCTCTTCTATAGAGAATATCTCCTGATCGCCATGAGACCACCCTAATCGTACGAGATAATTAAGCATCGCTTGTGGTAGGTAGCCATCTTTTAGAACGATACTGCATGATATTTACAGCACCATGGCGTTTTGACAATTTAGCACCATCAGGACCAAGTATCATCGACAAATGTGCAAATACTGGTATCTTAGCCTCTAATGCTTTATAAATATTTATTTGCTTAGGGGTATTGTTGACATGATCATCACCACGGATTACATGAGTTATACCCATATCCATATCATCAACCACTACACAGAAGTTATAAGTCGGTGAACCATCCGTTCTTTGGATAATCATATCGTCAAGTTCTTGGTTAGCTATCGAGATTTTACCCTTTACCGCATCATCCCAACTTACCACACCCTCTGTAGGATTTTTAAATCTCACTACGAAGCTATCACCACCTTTAGGAATATAGCCACTATCGCGACACTTATTATCATAACCAGTTTTTAGGTTATTAGCTTGTTGGTGCTCTCTAAGTTCATCAAGTCGTTCTTTTGAGCATTGACAATAGTAAGCCTTGCCCTCTACTACTAACTGAGCAACGACTTCTTTGTATCTATCAAATCTTTTAGTTTGATAGTAAACTTCTCCATCATTTTTCAAACCAAGCCAGCTCATACCATCTAAGATAGCATCTACTGCAACTTGTGTAGATCGCTCTAAATCAGTATCTTCTATTCTTAGAATAAACTTACCATTGTTTTTTTGGCATAAAGCCAGCTAAATAGTGCTGTACGCACACCGCCAACATGTAAAAACCCTGTAGGACTAGGAGCAAATCTTGTAGTTATCATAATGTAATTTCTTATTAATTAATCTATGAGAACAATTATAACATTTTATATTCAAATGGTAATACTCCCATTTTTAATGTCACTTAGAAGTGTACACTTATTAAATAGCTTTATTAGCTACCATTCTAGGAGGAAAACCTCCTAAAGCCATATGTGGTCTAATGTTGTTGTAATCCCATAACCACCTAGTAGATTGTAACCTAATATCATCTAAACTATCAAATAAATTTTGCTCTAATAGTTCATATCTCATAGTCCTATTAAATCTCTCAACATAGCCATTTTGTTGAGGGTTTCCAGGTTGAATATACCATAGTTGTATCTTATTTCTTTTAGCCCACAACTTTAAGCTATTGCTTATATATTCAGGACCATTATCACACCTGATTGCTATAGGCTTACCCCTTTGATTTATTAACCTTTTTTAAAGTCTTTTCAACTCGATATGATGGTAATGAAAAGTCAATCTCACAATCTAAGCCTTCTCTATTATAGTCATCTATAATATTTAATAGCCTATACTTTTTACCACTAGATAAATTATCGTGCATAAAATCCATAGACCATATTTGGTTTGCTCTAGTAGCTTCAGTTAATGGTTTTGGCTTATCTCTTTTAATTCTTTTTTAGGCTTTATTCGTAAGTTTAAACACAAATCACAATATATTCGATATACTCGTTTATGATTAAACCTCTTACCCAATACATTTCTTATATGCAGAAAGCATAGCTTAAAACCCCAGTTGCGATGAGCCTGTGTAAGCTCAATTAACTTATTTGCTATATACTCATTATCATCACTATTTTTAGGGCTATAGTAGTATGCTGTTTCACTTATGCAAAAAACTTTACAGCTCCTTTTGACACTGATTTTCTTAGCTTTCACTGTCTGTAAAGCCATCTTCTTTCGCTCAGATGGCTTTACCACTTTTTTGTCATCGCTTCCTTTAAAATATCATGATCTAACTGTAAATCAGCATACATACGCTTAAGTCTACTATTTTGGGCTTCAAGCTCTTTAACTTTTGTTAGCATTGAAACATCCATACCACTGTATTTCTCACGCCATTTATAAAATGTTGAGCTACTTATACCATATTTGCGACACAAATCAGATACGATAATGCCGCTCTATGATTCCTTTAAAATATTTACTATTTGACTATCTGTATATCGTTTTTGTTTCATTTGTAATACCTCTCATTTATTAGTATATTTTTGTACACTTCTAAATGCTATTATTTTTAGGGGGTATTACCATGCAATTTTACATTTTATTAACCATGTAGATATAGCTAAATGGATTTCTCACAATAAATACTTATCTATATTTATACTTATACTACTTTCAAGTATCATATACCTTAGCTACAAAATATTATATAAGATTTCAAAGAGGCAAACAGATGAGTAGATTAGATCTTCTAAAACAAGGCAGTAAAAAAAACAACCGCCAAACCAACTGGACGAGGCGGTATGATGGGTGAAAAAACCCAAAAATCTCAAGCTCGTGAAGATGATCTTAATGATGATATATTGGCTGATGATGATTTTGAGAATGAGCTAGAAGATGCCCCTGCTACAACCTCTGGGGAGTATGACTTAAATGACGACGAGGAAGATGATGGTAAAGAAGTCAATGTAATTGAGCTTGATATTGATTTAGACTCTGAAAAAGGCTTAGAAATAGATCCTTCTCTTATGGATTATGATGCAGAATCCGATGATACTAGTACTAAAATTGAATCTGAACAGTCTATAGAAGATGATAATGAAAATGATATCGTTGAAGCTGAATTAAGCGTCAACTATAGCGAAGAGGATATCAAATTAGAAGTGGAATACAGCTTTGATCAACGAGATGAGCTTTATAATAGCCATGTAAAAGTCATAAAAGATGGTGGGCTAGAAGTCGCTGCCTCAAAAATTCTTCATCTTGAAGACATTATAAGAATATCTGTAACTCTAAGTGAACTAAAAGAACAGGTCGGTTGTGAGGCTAGAGTTATATCTGTATTTCCACGCAATATTCGTGCCGCTGAAAACAATGAACACCAGTACCGTTATATCGTACAATTTATAGGCCCAAATGCTACCGAGACGGAACGCGTACTTTCAAAATACCTACTAGGCTACAAAGCAAAATAATTATGGCTAAGCAAAAGACTGTATTTATATGTAATGAATGTAGTGCAGAATCTCCTAGATGGCAAGGTCAATGCCATAGCTGCAATTCTTGGAATACTCTAGTTGAAGAGATAAAAGCTGAAGTAAAAAAACCTGCTATGTCACGCGTAGGGTTTTCTGGCAGTGTATCAAAAGCTACAGCACTATCAGATATACAAGGTAAAGAACATAGCCGTATACCTACCAATATAGCCGAGTTTGACCGTGTGTTAGGTGGAGGTATTGTAAGGGGTTCTGTAACTTTGGTCGGTGGTGACCCTGGTATTGGTAAATCTTCGATACTTTTGCAAATTATGGCTTATTTATCCCAAGAAAAAAAGTACTCTATGTAAGTGGTGAAGAATCACTAGAGCAAATAGCTTTAAGAGCTGAAAGACTTAATCTACCAAAAGATAATCTCCTCGTAATGTGTGAGACAAATATCGAGCTTATAGCGAACTATATAATTCAAAACAAACCCGAAGTTGTGGTTATAGACTCTATCCAAACTATTTATAATCCAGAGCTATCTTCAATGGTCGGTGGTGTGTCACAAGTGCGTGAATCATCGGCTTATATCACACAAGTAGCTAAGCAACATCAGATCTCTATATTTTTAGTTGGGCATGTAACCAAGTCTGGCGAAGTTGCAGGACCTAGGGTTTTAGAGCATATAGTTGATGCTGTGATATTTATAGAATCGCAAGATAACGGTCGCTATCGTATGATGCGTGCATTGAAAAACCGTTTTGGAGCTGTCAACGAGATCGGTGTATTTGCAATGACTGATAAGGGCATGAAAGAAGTCAAAAATCCGTCTGCGATATTTTTAAATAACGGTCGCACCAATCTTATTGGCAGTGTAATTGTCTCAGTGTGGGAAGGTACGCGTCCTCTTTTGGTTGAGCTACAATCTTTAGTTGTTGATAAAAACCAGAACCAACCACCTAGAAGATTATGTGTCGGTATTGATAGCAATCGTTTAGCAATGATACTTGCAGTTATCCAACGCTACATGCACCTTGATTTGTACGATAAAGATGTATTTTTGAATGTGGTTGGTGGTATCAAAATCACTGAGACAAGCATAGATTTAGCTGTGATAGCGATTATATTTTCAAGCATTAGTGAAGTTGAGATACCACATGACTTACTCATAATGGGCGAAGTTGGTTTATCAGGAGAGATTCGTCCTGTGCCGTATGGTTTAGAACGAATCAACGAAGCTAAAAAACATGGCTTTAAAAAGATAATCGTACCACAAGCAAACATCTCAAAGCTTACCAAAGGTGGTGCTGTTGAAGTAATCGGCATAACTAATTTAAATCAACTTAAAGAAATAATTACGGATTTATAGATATGAGTTTTTTTGAAAGCCTTAATTTTTTAGATATTATGATTATTGCAATAACTGTGATTATTAGTTTATTTGCTGCTGTGAAAGGTCTTTTTAAGAATATTGTACTTTTGATCCTGATGATATTTGCCATAGTTTTAGCTGGAATACTCGCTCAAAAAATTCAAATCAATTATATTAACAAACTTATAACAGACACAAACACAGCTTATATAACTTCTTTCATACTGGTTTTAGTTGGTGCATATCTTATAATTTTCGGTGTCATGAAAGTATTCTTTAAAAACAATAAGGAAAAAGAAAGTCTCTCAAACACTCTCTTTGCTTTCTTTATTGCATTAATAAGATTCTTTTTCATCTGGGCACTGATATGCTCAACACTGAATTCATTTGATACTGCAAAAGAGAGTGTATTATGGGAAAATTCAAGACTTGTACCAGTATTGGTAAAAACTGGCGATTATGCTTACAACACAAAAATAAGAATGCAAGAAACTAATCTTAAAGATTATGTACCTAAAGAGGTTGCTGGTGGTTAAGATACTGAAACTAACTTCAGCAGAATAGCGACTTTAGTCTCCGCTATAAATGATATGACTAATACCAATCCTAACTGTAGGAGCAAGATTTTATAAAAAACCGAATCCCTGAACTCGTTTCAGGGTCTCTTTACTATCACAAAATTTAAAAAACGGAAATAGATTCGACTATTACAAAGATTCCGGATCAAGTCCGGAAATTCGATTATTGTTGAGATTCGGACAATATTAAAGATGACTAAGTTGAAATTATCTTTTTTGCATTAACTCAACTCTCAGATTTCAAGTCTCGTTGCATTAATTCTTTTAACTATATCCTTAGCATCTACACCCTCATAAAGCATACAATAAGTAGCAAATACTAGTGGCATATCTACATTATGCTTAGTTGCTAATTTATAAACCGCTTCAGCTGTTGAATACCCCTCTACTACATTATTTACTTTTTGCCAAAGACCTCAATCGAGCAACCCTGCCCTAGGTACAACCCAAACCTGCGATTACGCGACTGATTATCTGAGCAAGTAAGTAGTAAATCACCCAAACAACTTAATCCTAAAAATGTCTCGGAATCTGCTCCAAGTTTCATTCCTAACTTTTAATCTCTGCCAGTCCTCTTGTGATAAGTGCAGCATGAGCATTTACACCAAAATCCAATCCTGCTGCTACACCTGCCGCTATTGCTATTACATTCTTGACCGCTCCACCAATTTGAGCCCCGATGATATCTGTAGTTGAGTAACATCTAAATGTAGCATTACTAAAAGCTTCTGCACATACTTTGCAAACTCAATATCTACAGATGCTGCAACAACTGCTGTTGGCATTTGTTTGGCAACTTCTTTAGCAAAGCTTGGACCTGTGATTAGTGCAAATTTATGCTTAGGTAATAGCTCAGTCGACATCTCACTTAACAGAGCATAACTATTATGACAAAAGCCTTTGGTAGCACTTATGATATTTTGGTGCGGTAAGATGACTTCTTTAAGCTGTAAGATAGTATTTTTAAATCCTGAACTTGGCGATGCTATTAGAACATCATCAAAAGTTGCAATTTCATCTTGCCAGTTTTGAATCGCTGAGAGGTTATCTGGAAATTTAGTGATATCTGGCAGATACTTAGCATTATTATGATTTTTAAGCATTTCTTGATTATGTTCATCACGCCATGAATTTATTTTTACATTATGACCGTTGTAAGCAAGCTGTAATGCTAAGGCCGTGCCCCATGCACCTGCACCGAGAACTAAGGTATTTTTTTTCATATATTTTATATCTGAAATACTGATATATTTACTATAGTAAACTGCTATCTAATAGTAAATAGCTTTAGCAATAAATAAACCATCATTTTTCTAAAGATTCTTTTGGATAAGCGATAATATATATCCCTTTCACACCTTCTGAATCTTGCCACATTTCTTGAAATCTATCTGGATTAATAGCCGTTAAACCATAAATCGTTTTGACATTATTAAAATGCACTGCAGGATCTGTCATAAACATAGTATCTTTATCATCATCTACAGCCTCGCCTAATTTTTGATAACCTGAAACTAAGTCCCAATGACCACCCCAATCTATCCAATCAACAAGAACAGGTATGCCCGCATCTATACTTTTATATAAAAGTTTAATATCGCCTTTAGTGCCAAACTCAACCTCAAAACCATGATTTTCAAGCCATTTTACCATTTGCTTAAGCGTAGTACCATCATCTTCATTAGTACCCATCTCTTTGGCTATACGTAACTCTGTCTTGCTATTCATATCACTATCTTTTAGCGTACCATAATAATGTAGCAAACTCATTACCGCAGCAGGTCCACAAGTAATATCTGTAGTTTGCGGATAGTCTTGTACACCAAGCATTTTAAGATTTTTATCTGATGATAAGTTAAATGTCTTTACAATATCATCCACAAAATCAGCATAAGATCTATCTGTATTTTCATGAGAATAACCAATACCCAATACAAAAAACACAATAGTTCCAAAAAGTAATTTTTTAAACATTTCTAAACTTCCAAATTTTAAGTGAACCGATTATATAGTAAAAATCAAAAACTCTCATCTAAAAATAATCCCACGGTAATACCCCAAAAATAATAGCATTTAGAAGTGTACAAAAATATACTAATAAATGAGAGGTATTACAAATGAAACAAAAACGATATACAGATAGTCAAATAGTAAATATTTTAAAGGAATCATAGAGCGGCATTATCGTATCTGATTTGTGTCGCAAATATGGTATAAATAGCTCAACATTTTATAAATGGCGTGAGAAATACAGTGGTATGGATGTTTCAATGCTAACAAAAGTTAAAAGAGCTTGAAGCCCAAAATAGTAGACTCAAGCGTATGTATGCTGATTTACAGTTAGATCATGATATTTTAAAGGAAGCGATGACAAAAAAGTGGTAAAGCCATCTGAGCGAAAGAAGATGGCTTTACAGACAGTGAAAGCTAAGAAAATCAGTGTCAAAAGGAGCTGTAAAGTTTTTTGCATAAGTGAAACAGCATACTACTATAGCCCTAAAAATAGTGATGATAATGAGTATATAGCAAATAAGTTAATTGAGCTTACACAGGCTCATCGCAACTGGGGTTTTAAGCTATGCTTTCTGCATATAAGAAATGTATTAGGTAAGAGGTTTAATCATAAACGAGTATATCGAATATATTGTGATTTGTGTTTAAACTTACGAATAAAGCCTAAAAAAAGAATTAAAAGAGATAAGCCAAAACCATTAACTGAAGCTACTAGAGCAAACCAAATATGGTCTATGGATTTTATGCACGATAATTTATCTAGTGGTAAAAGTATAGGCTATTAAATATTATAGATGACTATAATAGAGAAGGCTTAGATTGTGAGATTGACTTTTCATTACCATCATATCGAGTTGAAAAGACTTTAAAAAGGTTAATAAATCAAAGGGGTAAGCCTATAGCAATCAGGTGTGATAATGGTCCTGAATATATAAGCAATAGCTTAAAGTTGTGGGCTAAAAGAAATAAGATACAACTATGGTATATTCAACCTGAAACCTCAACAAAATGGCTATGTTGAGAGATTTAATAGGACTATGAGATATGAACTATTAGAGCAAAATTTATTTGATAGTTTAGATGATATTAGGTTACAATCTACTAGGTGGTTATGGGATTACAACAACATTAGACCACATATGGCTTTAGGAGGTTTTCCTCCTAGAATGGTAGCTAATAAAGCTATTTAATAAGTGTACACTTCTAAGTGACATTAAAAATGGAAGTATTACCCTTCAATGTTGGCGTTCGAAACATGAAGATTTTCTAGCTGAGATGACAGTCAATTATGAGACTGGTGAAGCAACTTACACTCACTATAAGCTAAGAGCGGCTTACTCTAGTTTATGCTCTAATTTGGACTATCTTTTCACATATAAAAATCACAAAGAATTTTGTACTCCAAATACGACAAATCATCTTGATGGTGGTAAGTTTTCAGATTTAAAAAATAGGATTAGAGTACATAGAGGTTTATCTAAACTGCTGAAGAAAAAACTAGTTGATTACTTCTTAGTAAATAATGGCAAAAAGTATTAAAACAGACCCTTTTTTTTGCGATTAGCTCTGATATGTCGGATCTTTTCTCTACTCACCCTTCTATCGAAAAGCGACTGGCATCGATGGGCGTAAAATCACAAAACTAGAAATATCTAATGGACAACAAGAAACCACTAAAAGCGAACAAAGGGCTGACAATTATTGAGCTTATGGTCACAGTATCGATCATAAGTATAGTTGCTATGTTTGGGGTTTCTACTTACTCAAACTATACTACAAGGGCTAAAATAGCTGCTGAAGTATCCGTGCTTACAGCTAGAGCTCAAGAGGTTTATGATTTAAAAAAAGATGGTAAGAATTTTTATTTAAATAGTGACCATACCACTGTCAATGAATATGGAGCTGTAATAAAAGACATAGGAGATAGCGGTAGTAAAGCCCTAAAAGTGGCTGTTCAGATAATGATTCGTCCTGAGAGTGTACCTGTTGATTCTGTACGATGGCGTTGTATAGTTACTAGTGACGAATTAAATAAATCTAGTATCCCTAATAACTGTGTATATGGCTCATCAACATTTTTTAGAATTCTTAAAGACAACAACATAGTCGCATCAAATGAAAATTTTGATCTCGAAAATAATCCTGCGGAGAATAATAGTTGGAAGCGTATCGCAAATGGAGACCCTTTTCTAGGTAACTGGGAGGTAGCTGGTGGTGATGAAGAAATTGAACTCTGGAATGATTTTGATATAGTTTCAGATAGGCGTGATAATGTAGCTGAATTAGATGGTGATAGAGATGAAATTATTGAACTCACCCATGACTTAACTTCTGAAAACTTCAAAGATATGGCTCTATCATTTGATTATTACCCTAGAACAGGTGATGATTCTAGTAGTTTTGAAGTTTATTTAGGTGATCAATTAATCTACACCCAAAGTGACTTTACAAAAGAATGGCAAAATATAAATATAGATCTAAGCAATGTGGAAAATGCAAGCTCACAGAAATTAAGAATAAAAGAAGCTGGAGAAGATGAGAGTTACGGAGCATTGATTGATCTAAACTCTCTAAAAATCACTCCTGGAAAAATTGTTTAATTCGAGTAAATATAATATAATCTTTTATATAATATCTTTTCAACACTCTTGAATCCTCAAGAAATTATAAAACAAACAAAAGTGAAACAATAAATGTCAAATCAAGAACCTCGTAAAAAACTATCGCTGGGTAGAAAAACTCTCACTACAAATAGAACCTCTACTATTAGTACCAATCTCAAAACTAAGCTACAAGCTAAAAAGGAAGATAATGTCGCTGACTTTTTTAGAAAAGCAAACAAAGAGCTTTCTAATTTATATATAGCGAAAGACAAACTCTTGATAATCAAATAAAACAAATGGAACATAGACTTCTTTTGCAAAAAGCGAACCTTTACAAGAATATTTATTTGAGCTAAAAACTAAAGATTTTGAATTACTTTCAAAAATTAACTCTTTAATTAGTAACTAGAAAAAAATTGATCTCTTTAGTATTACCATCAACTTTTTGCTCAAAATTCAATCTATCTCCAATTAGCCAAATAGTTATATCTTTACCTGCACTATATCTAGCACCATCTGCTGATACTACCTGTGGCAATGTAAACTCTTGCCCTTGATAGTATGCCTTTGTAAAGTTAAGACTCCCATCAGACAATGAATATATTTCAAGCTTGATTATATCTTTCGCACTATCTATAAACTCTAATGACTCTTCTTTTTTTACAGATAATTTATCGTTACATGCTGACATAAGCATTGCTATCAATACAAGTACACATACATATTTAATTTTTTTCACAAGTATCCTCTAGCTCTGTAAAATTAATCAACTCATATATATTATAAATTTGCTTAGACATATTAACCTTAAAGCAGATATACAAAATCAATGCATAAGCAATACTAGTAAACACATAAACAAAGCACTTAAAATATCTTTTTTAGAAGTATTCATTTTTTAATTTAGGATTGTATTTTTTAAAATACAGTCTCAAAAATCTCTTTGATACCTTTTTTAGCAAGACCAAGCATTTTAGCAAACTCTTCTTCAGAGAAATCTTTGCCTTCAGCCGTTCCTTGAATCTCAATCATACCACCAGTAGAGTTCATCACTACATTCATATCTGTTTCGGCATTTGAGTCTTCATCATAATCAAGATCAAGTACTGGCTCGCCATTGTACATACCTACAGATATTGCAGCAACCTGAGCAATGATTGGCTTAGCATCAGCTGGGATTTTATCGTTTGCTTTCATATAATCGATAACATCTTTGATAGCAAGTGAAGCTCCTGTAATAGAAGCCGTACGCGTGCCACCATCAGCTTGAAGTACATCGCAATCTACACGGATAGTATTTTCTCCAACTTGAGTCAAGTCTAAGCTTGCACGCAATGCTCTACCAATTAAGCGTTGAATTTCTTGCGTACGACCAGACTGCTTGCCACGAGCTGCTTCACGATCCATACGAGTATGAGTTGAGCGAGGAAGCATTCCGTATTCAGCTGTCAACCAACCTTCGCCAGAATCTTTTTTAAATCTTGGTACACCTGGAATCACAGAAGCTGTACACAGCACTTTTGTATCACCAAATTCCACAAGTACAGAACCTTCTGCATGCTTTGTAAATTGATGTGTAACTTTCACATTTCGTAATTGATCGTTATTTCTACCGCTTGGACGCATTTTAAAATCCTTTTGATTAATTTAATACCAACCCCAACACATATTACTACTTTGTGATAATTGCACCAATTCGTATTGGGATTGGTATTATAGCTTTATATAGAATATAATTATACAAATCGAAAATGAAATAAGATACCTTAACCATAAGGTATTTCGTAATAAATGAAAATAATAGACAAAACAACACTAGATAAACACCAAAAGTTTTGGCTCAATGATGCTAAAAACCTAGTTACAAGCTTGTCTAAATTTTATGGCGACATCACGCTGGACAAAATCTCACAAAAGTTCGATGAGATAACAGCTTTTGAATCTAATTTACTCAACACAACAAACTCACTTGTACGACAAATATCGCTTTCTAATAGCGAAAATAAATTTGTTTACGCTCGAACTATAGTCCCAGAAAATACTTACCAACATTTCATACAAGAACTAAAAGACTTAGGCACTAAACCGATAGGTGACAATCTATTGTTTGATAAATCAAAATTTGCAAGGAGAGAGTTTATCATCCGTAAACTTTCAGCTATAGAATTTCAAGCCGAAACAAATCAGCAAGCTCTTAGAGACATCTATTCTCGTAGCTCCGTGTTTGAATATAAAAACAATGCTAACCTTAAACTATTGATTACAGAATATTTTTTAATCCTACCAGAGCAATACGATGTTTGATAGAGAAAAGTTAAATGCCTACTTTATGCTAATGAGGCTTCATCGCCCTATTCCGATATTATTGATCTTATACCCTACTCTTACAGCTTTGGTATTAGCAAGTCATGGACTACCTAATTTTAAGCTTCTAGCTATATTTACACTTGGTGTAGTGCTAATGCGTACCGTAGGTTGCATTGTAAATGATATCGCAGATATTGATTTTGATAAGCATGTTGCTCGTACAAATACACGCCCATTAACAAATGGTAAGCTAACTATCAAAAATGCACTTGTACTTTGCCTAGTCCTTACACTCGTAGCTTTTGGCTGTGTATTATTTTTAAACTTATACACAATTTTATTATCATTTGTAGCTCTATTTTTGGCGGTACTTTATCCCTTCTGCAAAAGGTTTTTTGCTATTCCTCAGCTAGTGCTTGGGTTGGCTTTTTAATTTTGGTATATTTATGGCTTTTTCAGCCACGCAAAACAGTATTCCTTTAGAGGCTTGGATATTTTATATTGCTACTATTTGCTGGACTATTGCTTATGATACGGTCTATGCTTTAGCCGATAGAGAGTTTGACTTAGAAATAGGCATTAACTCATCGGCTGTATTATTTGGCGGCAAGGTTTTTAGGTATATTTTTGTTTTTAATTTCTTAGCCTTGATATTTTTGGTTATTCTAGGGATGCATAATCATTTTAATATTATTTACTATTTTGGAATTATTATTTCTGGTGTATTTTTTATTAGAAATTATCTTGTCTATAAAAAATTAGGTATTGCAAAAACTGTCAAAGCTTTTTCAGATAATCACTGGGTTGGGCTAGTGTTATTCCTTTGCGATATTAACTCAATATTTATAGATTTGCAGATATTCATTTGCTAGACTAAATTTACATCAATTTAAAAAAAACAATAATCACATGGCATATATCGATATACTTGGCTGGATTGCCTGCATCATCACAATCATTTACACAGCTATAGGCTTACCTGATCAAGTCAAAAAAACTATAAGCTTAAATCAACCGAGGGACTTTCATTATTCCTTTTCTCGTTCCTGTTTTTAACATTCACATCATGGGTTGTTTACGGCTTTTGCAAACCTGACTGGTTCATCGTTGTACCAAAATGGTTTGAAGTGCAGTATTTGCTTTTTTGTTATAGTTCTGCAAATTATATTTTTTATAAAAAAATAAATAGAAATTGTATACGCAATTAAATAACTCTAATATTGATAAAATACTAAGTAATAATTATGAAATAAAAATCATATGCTAAACCAAAGTCTCATTCAAAATACTACATTTTTTGGTGAGGCTTTCATCGTGCTCATCAAGCTGTTTATACAACTAAAGCTATGGAGCATTGTAATGACTATAGTTGTGGAATTACAGGCGTTGGGATATTGGCAAGTGATACAAACTATGGCTGACGCACTAAAAGCCCACGACTATAACTACCACTAATGGTAAAACCATACAAAGATGAAAACTCTTTAAGTATTGTAAACACTATCTCTCTCACTATATTCACGCATATAATAATTATGACGCTCTGAAAAAGCTAAAAAAGTTCCAGAGCTTGCCATCATATCAATGACCGTTACAGAAGGCGGTTACAATATCGACCAAATACTGGGAAGTTTGACTGGAATAACGCTGATATTAAATTTGATTTAGAGAATGCTAGCACTCCTAAAACCATCTTTGGTTTTTGGCATTATGCTTAAGGGAGGAAAATCAAATAATCTAAACGGCGTAACGCTACTTAGCTGCGATAATGTCCAACATAATGGCGTAAAGGTTTTAGAATACTGTTTGCTAGAGTTTCTATCAAAACAAGATGCTAATTTAAAAACTGGGTTGCTTGAAAGTTGTAGTTTTCCAAACTCAATGGTTGATCGTATAACACCTAAAACTACTAATGAAGATAAAACTTTCATATCTGAAAATTTTGGAATAGAAGATCAATGGCCTGTAGTTTGTGAGCCATTTACTCAATGGGTAATTGAAGACAAGTTTGTCGCACGGTCGCCCTAACTGGGAGCATGTGGGAGCTCAATTTGTAAGCGATGTATCTCTTATGAAAAAGATGAAACTACGATTATTAAACTCCTCGCACCAAGCTTTGGCTTATATTGGGTATTTACATGGTTATCGCTATGTCCATGAATCTGCTCAAGATAGTACTATCCAAAAGTTTTTATTAAACTACATACAGTGAAGTTGAAAGCTACGCTAGATAATGTCCCAGGCATTGATCTTAGTGAATATCAAACTCTGTAATAGAGAGATTTGCCAACCCAAATATTGCCGATACTTTACAAAGGATATGTGAGTTTACAAGCGATAGAATACCTGTATTCAACCTACCTGAATTCATGAGCAATTAGATTCTGATAAAAACCTAAAGCTATCTGCATTGATCGTTGCCTCTTGGCGTGTTTACCTTGAAGGTGTCGATGAAAATGGCAAAAAAATTGATATTGTTGATAATAAGAAAGATTTCTTACTAGACTTCATCACCAACAATGCTGACCCTTTTAGAGTTTATTAAAATCAAAAGAGATATTTCACAACCCCTTGCTGATAATGCAGAGTTTGCAAGTGATTATTTACTGGCTTATAAAACCATAAAATCTGATGGTGCTATAAATGCTATAGCTAAATTCTTATAATATAAACTATTATCTCTTTCTGACTTAGCACAATTACTTTTCACTTCAAATTAAAACGAATTATATGTAATGCTCTATAGATTTAAAACAATATCGAATACAATTATCTATACACAAACTTAAAACTCTCAAAAATGATAAAAGTATTTTATGATGGTAAATGCGGCTTATGCTCTAAAGAAATAAATCACTATAGAAAAATAGCCCCTGAAAATATTTTTGAGTGGATAGATATAACTCAATCTACTAAAATTCTAAAACAAGAGAACCTAGACCTAGAAGATACTCTACGACTTCTTCACGCAAAAGATGATGATGGAAAATTACATATTGGTACAGATGCGTTTATCTTAATTTGGCGTCAACTCAAAGCGATGGAGAATTTTGGCTACTATTGTTTCTCTACCAATTATTAGGCAAACTGCAAATATAGTTTATAAAATATTTGCAAACTGGAGATTTGAAAGAGCAACTCACTGCAAAACAAACATTAACAAAGAGGAAAAAATTATGATTCTTTCAAAAGAGATGCAAAATATAATAGATACATATAATTTGTCAAAATTTCCTAGCTACTCATCTCTGTCTCCCGTAGAATTAAGACAAACATTTAACGAAACTTTCCATAAAAAACCTAAAGAAACTCCTATTAAAATGGCAAAAATTGATACTAAAGTAATAGGTAGGTAATACCCCTAAAAATAATAGCATTTAGAAGTGTACAAAAATATACAAATAAATGAGAGGTATTACAAATGAAACAAAAACGATATACAGATAGTCAAATAGTAAATATTTTAAAGGAATCATAGAGCGGCATTATCGTATCTGATTTGTGTCGCAAATATGGTATAAGTAGCTCAACATTTTATAAATGGCGTGAGAAATACAGTGGTATGGATGTTTCAATGCTAACAAAAGTTAAAAAGCTTTGAAGCCCAAAATAGTAGACTTGAGCGTATGTATGCTGATTTACAGTTAGATCATGATATTTTAAAGGAAGCGATGACAAAAAGTGGTAAAGCCATCTGAGCGAAGAAGATGGCTTTACAGAACAGTGAAAGCTAAGAAAATCAGTGTCAAAAAGGAGCTGTAAAGTTTTTTGCATAAGTGAAACAGCATACTACTATAGCCCTAAAAATAGTGATGATAATGAGTATATAGCAAATAAGTTAATTGAGCTTACACAGGCTCATCGCAACTGGGGTTTTAAGCTATGCTTTCTGCATATAAGAAATGTATTGGGTAAAGAGGTTTAATCATAAACGAGGTATATCGAATATATTGTGATTTGTGTTTTAAACTTACGAATAAAGCCTAAGAATTAAAAGATAAGCCAAAACCATTAACTGAAGCTACTAGAGCAAACCAAATATGGTCTATGGATTTTATGCACGATAATTTATCTAGTGGTAAAAAGTATAGGCTATTAAATATTATAGATGACTATAATAGAGAAGGCTTAGGTGTGAGATTGACTTTTCATTACCATCATATCGAGTTGAAAAAGACTTTAAAAAGGTTAATAAATCAAAAGGGGTAAGCCTATAGCAATCAGGTGCGATAATGGTCCTGAATATATAAGCAATAGCTTAAAGTTGTGGAGCTAAAAGAAATAAGATACAACTATGGTATATTCAACCTGAAACCCTCAACAAATGGCTATGTTGAGATTTAATAGGACTATGAGATATGAACTATTAGAGCAAAATTTATTTGATAGTTTAGATGATATTAGGTTACA
>JAYQIE010000027.1:0-11270 GCA_038141505.1 Francisella sp.
ATATACTAATAAATGAGAAGTATTCTAAATGAAACAAAAACGATATACAGATAATCAAATAGTAAAATATTTTAAAGGAATCGAGAGCGGCATTATCGTAT
The DNA here is from genome assembly GCA_038141505.1 of Francisella sp. Lineage (GTDB taxonomy): Bacteria > Pseudomonadota > Gammaproteobacteria > Francisellales > Francisellaceae > Francisella. The sequence continues at coordinate 102 of JAYQIE010000027.1, forward strand.
CTGATTTGTGTCGCAAATATGGTATAAATAGCTCAACATTTTATAAATGGCGTGAGAAATACAGTGGTATGGATGTTTCAATGCTAACAAAAGTTAAAGAGCTTGAAGCCCAAAATAGTAGACTTAAGCGTATGTATGCTGATTTACAGTTAGATCATGATATTTTAAAGGAAGCGATGACAAAAAGTGGTAAACCATCTGAGCGAAAGAAGATGGCTTTACAGACAGTTAGCTAAGAAAATCAGTATCAAAAGGAGCTGTAAAGTTTTTTGCATAAATTAGAACAGCATACTACTATAGCCCTAAAAAATAGTGATGATAATGAGTATATAGCAAATAAGTTAATTGAGCTTACACAGGCTCATCGCAACTGGGGTTTTAAGCTATGCTTTCTGCATATAAGAAATGTATTGGGTAGAGGTTTAATCATAAATGATATATCGAATATATTGTGATTTGTGTTTAAACTTACGAATAAAGCCTAAAAAAAGAATTAAAGAGATAAGCCAAAACCATTAACTGAAGCTACTAGAGCAAACCAAATATGGTCTATGGTTTTTATGCACGATAATTTATCTAGTGGTAAAAAGTATAGGCTATTAAATATTATAGATGACTATAATAGAGAAGGCTTAGATTGTGAGGATTGACTTTTCATTACCATCATATCGAGTTGAAAAGACTTTAAAAAGGTTAATAAATCAAAGGGTAAGCCTATAGCAATCAGGTGTGATAATGGTCCTGAATATATAAGCAATAGCTTAAAGTTGTGAAATAAGATACAACTATGGTATGTTCAACCCCCTCAACAAAATGGCTAAAATAATAGCATGAGATATAAAGCTATTATTGTAAGTGTACCTTCTAAGTATTAAAAATATGCAATCGGTGGGTAAACCCCCTAAAAATAATAGCATTTAGAAGTGTACAAAAATATACAAATAAATGAGAGGTATTACACGAAATGAAACAAAAACGATATACAGATAGTCAAATAGTAAATATTTTAAAGGAATCAGAGAGCGGCATTATCGTATCTGATTTGTGTCGCAAATATGGTATAAGTAGCTCAACATTTTATAAATGGCGTGAGAAATACAGTGGTATGGATGTTTCCAATGCTAACAAAAGTTAAAGAGCTTGAAGCCCAAAATAGTAGACTTAAGCGTATGTATGCTGATTTGCTGTTAGATCATGATATTTTAAAGGAAGCGATGACAAAAAAGTGGTAAAGCCATCTGAGCGAAAGAAGATGGCTTTACAGACAGTGAAAGCTGCAAGAAAAATCAGTGTCAAAAGGAGCTGTAAAGTTTTTTGCATAAGTGAAACAGCATACTACTATAGTCTAAAAATAGTGATGATAATGAGTATATAGCAAATAAGTTAATTGAGCTTACACAGGCTCATCGCAACCGGGGTTTTAAGCTATGCTTTCTGCATATAAGAAATGTATTGGGTAAGAGGTTTAATCATAAACGAGTATATCGAATATATTGTGATTTGTGTTTAAACTTACGAATAAAGCCTAAAAAAGAATTAAAAGAGATAAGCCAAAACCATTAACTGAAGCTACTAGAGCAAACCAAATATGGTCTATGGATTTTATGCACGATAATTTATCTAGTGGTAAAAGTACAGGCTATTAAATATTATAGATGACTATAATAGAGAAGGTTTAGATTGTGAGATTGACTTTTCATTACCATCATATCGAGTTGAAAAAGACTTTAAAAAGGTTAATAAAAAAAAGGGGTAAGCCTATAGCAATCAGGTGCGATAATGGTCCTGAATATATAAGCAATAGCTTAAAGTTGTGGGCTAAAAGAAATAAGATACAACTATGGTATATTCAACCTGGAAACCTCAACAAAATGGCTATGTTGAGAGATTTAATAGGACTATGAGATATGAACTATTAGAGCAAAATTTATTTGATAGTTTAGATGATATTAGGTTACAATCTACTAGGTGGTTATGGGATTACAACAACATTAGACCACATATGGCTTTAGGAGGTTTTCCTCCTAGAATGGTAGCTAATAAAGCTATTTAATAAGTGTACACTTCTAAGTGACATTAAAAATGGGAGTATTACCGGTGCACTTAAAGAACGCCCACCAAGCATATAGTCTGAAACTTTTTTGTCTGAAAATATGAATATAAACCTATTGCAATATAATAATAGCTATATACACTACAAAAGTAGTCCAAAGAACAGCTAAGTTGCTCATAAAAACCCTATTTAATCATTGTTATCTACAATAATTTTAACATTTAAAAATGATTTTTAAAGCTTATGCATGTTAAATTTATTTCTGGTTATAAAGATAGAGTTGGTTAGAGATTAATGTCTAATGGTTTAAAATGAAAAGCTAAATTCTTTACTATCTGGATTAATACTAATATTAAGTGTCGCATTATGGTTTGAAGAAAACACTTGCTCATTTTTCTTGTCATCAAGAAAGCGCCACCTCAGAAGCTCATCAGTATCTCCATTATAGTCGGCTATCACACGAAGTTTCTTACTAATACCAAGACATTGCATTTTAAATTTAAATTCACAAATCACAGATCTCGAAAACTCTGTATTATGTGCTAAATCTCGACACACTCGAGCTATACTTGTAGGTACAAAATGATAGTTAGTAAATGTCTTACCATATTTCAGGACACTGTATTCAATACTCGGCTGATATATATACTCATCCTTATCGTCATACCCAGTCTGAACTATTTGACAAATTGATTTATTTTTAATAACTAGACTCACATTAAATTCTGGGAGCTTACCATTTACTCCCAAATGCTTTACAATAGCTCCATCCAACTTATGTTTAAAGGCATCTATTCTCTTAAGATTATCATTCGTTTTATCATCGGAAAAACCTACTGACACGATAACTATTACAGCAGTTAAAGATTTTATTATTTTATTAAATTTCATATAAACATATATTTAACTAATTCTGGCATAAGATTAGCTTGTCAATTGTTAATTGTCAATTGTAAGATTATTATTAATTAAACTGAATTTGAAAGAATAAATTGATTATTTCAGATGTTTTTATGCTAACTAAGTAAATTATGTTTTAAGACATAAACCTCTCAACACCGTCTTTAAAGTCAAAGCTATGCTCAGCTGTAATATGACGAACCGTCTTTGTAGTAGATCTCATCACTACACTATGAGTAACTGCAAAAGAGCCTCGAAGTTGACTGTTTATACGCTTTACACCTTGAAGCATATTACCATCTGTTACACCTGTTGCAGCAAACACTATATCCCCAGAAGCAAGATCATCTATGTCATATATTTTTTATCAAGGTCTGTAATTCCCCACTTATGAGCTCTTTTAACTTCATCTTCATTATTAAAGACTAGTCTAGCCTGCATTTGACCACCTAGCACTGCAAAGCTGCTGCAGATAATACACCTCAGGAGCTCCTCCAGTACCGATAAATACATCTATACCTGAACCCTCTGTCGCTGTAGAGATAATAGCTGAAACATCGCCATCATCTATCAGTACTACTCTAGCTCCACACTCTCTAGCTTCTTTGATTATATGAGCATGTCTTGGTCTATCCATAGTACATACTACTAAGGCTGACACATGCACACCTTTATATTCAGCTACTCTTTGCAGGTTTTCGGTTACAGAGTCATCTAAATCAACGATACCTTTAGGTGCTGTGATACCGCCTACCGCAATTTTCTCCATATACACATCAGGAGCATTCAAAAAGCCACCTTCATCAGCTAGAGCAAGTACTGTAAGAGCATTAGGCCCACCCTTTGAAGTGATAGTTGTACCCTCAAGCGGATCCAAAGCTATATCAACCTTACAACCACCAGCACCAACTTTCTCGCCTATATAAAGCATCGGAGCTTCATCAAGCTCGCCTTCGCCGCTCACTACAGTACCATCGATATCCACATCATTAAAAGCTTTTCTCATCGCATCAACTGCGGCTTGATCTGCTGCTACTTTGTCACCACGACCCATTTGACTCCACGACGCTAAAGCTGCTAGCTCTGTTACTCTTACTGCATCTAATGCTACTTTTCTGTTCATTATCTGACCCTTTATTTTTTGATTAATTAACTATTTTACAAAACTTTCTACTACTTCTTTCAAATCGGTAAGTTTGCCATGGAAAAAGTGACCTACTTCATCCATTTTTACCAATGTCAAATTTGTATCATCTTGACTTGCTATAAAGTCAAATACTGATTGTGGATTAACCGTATCATCATCAGTACCTTGTACGACTAGCCATCGCTTAATTGGTGCAGAATATCCACTCAAATCAAACCTGTCCACAGCAGGTGCAATAGTTATCAAGCTAGAAACTATATCCATTTTCTCTATACCCATGTAAGCAATTGCCCCACCAAAAGAAAATCCACACAAGATGATTTCCTTAGCAGAAGTGTTTGCTTTTACCCATTCATATACCGATAACAAATCTTCTAGCTCACCAAAACCTTCACCGTACTCACCCTGACTATCACCAACACCTCGATAATTAAATCGAAAAGATTCTATACTACAGCTTTTCATAGCTCTAGCTAGAGTTGTGACAACTTTATTGTGCATAGTTCCTTGATACAAGGGATGAGGGTGGCAAATTATAGCCACTTTATTTAGATTAGCGTCTTTTACTTTATCGTGAGCAGCTTCGATTCGCCCAGCTTTACCTTCTATAAAAAAGTATTCATAATATATGTTTTATGACTCTGGAGTCAAGTCACAATCCTCTAGCTTTATTAGCTTGGTTTTTTTTGTAAATTTATATATAAAGTATAACAATATAAATGCAATAAATCCTACATAAGTAGATAAAAATTCAAAAGTTAAGCTTAACCAACCTCTATCAACATCTCTGAAAATACTAACTCCTTGACCAACTATAATAATTGTCACAAGAGTCAAAAGCTATCAAAGGTGCCCAAGGGAAAACTTAGCTACAAACGGTAAATCTTTTAAATTTTTACCTTGCTTAACATAAGCGCGTCTAAAACGATAATGACTTAAGGCAATTGTAAACCATGCGATAAACCCAGCCAAGCTTGATACATTTATCAACCAAGTAAATATCGTCCCAATACCTATAAATGACACAAAGAAAAATGAGCATCCAATAAGTCCTGTTGCCAATAATGCAAACACAGGGGTACCATTTTTGTTTGTAGCAGCAAATATTCTTGGTGCATGGTTAATTTTACCTAAATGCCAAAGCACTCGAGTTGCACTATACATACTCGCATTACAAGCCGAAATAATAGCTGTCAGTATTATTACATTCATAATTGTAGCTGCTGAACTAAGCCCAACATTCTGAAAAACTATTGTAAATGGACTTACCGATATATCTTCACTTGTACCTGCTTTAATCAAAGCCGGATTATTATAAGGCATCAAAAAAACTTACAACTATAACAGTTAAAATATAGAATATAAATAAACGCCAAAATGTCTTCTTAATTGCTTTTGGAATTGAAGTACTTGGATCTTTGGCTTCCCTGCTGTCACACCGATAAGCTCACTACCCTGAAAAGAAAATCCTGCAATCATAAAGACTGCAACAAATCCCCAAAAGCCATTATGAAAAGGAGCATCACCAATATGCCAATTTTTAAAACCTACACTTTCATGATTACCTATAAGTCCAAAAATTGCCAAAGCTCCTACAATTATAAAGATAATAACTGTTGTAACTTTTATAAATGAAAGCCAATATTCTACTTCACCATATATTCTTACCGAAAATAAATTCATCGCAAGCACTAAGAAAAAGAAAAATGAACTCCACATAAGTATAGAGGAATCAGGAAACCAATACTGCATCACTAAAGCTGCTGCTATAACTTCTGTAGCAACCGTTATAGCCCAATTGAACCAGTAGCTCCAACCAGTACTAAAACCTAAAGCTGGATCTACATAACGAGTCGCATATTCACAAAAAGTACCGCTTACAGGGCTGTGTGCTGCCATCTCACCAAGACTTGCCATTAGGAAATACACCATTACAGCAATAATCACATAAGCTAAAACTGTACCACCAGGTCCAGCATCAGCAATAGCACCACCAAGAGCTATAAATAGCCCCGTACCAATACAGCCACCTAAGGCTATCATTGACATATGGCGACATAACAAGTTTCTATTTAAATTTTCTGACATTTATCTTCCTTTCTTTTAATATTTCATAACTAAGATTTGACTAAACAACAAACCTTCTTGAAAACTTAAAGAAAATAAGAGATTAAGACCTTGCAGAAATACAATGCTAAGACCAGAAGCTCTCCACGCAAAACATTTAGCGTGACAGTTCTGATACCTTTCAATATCAGACCCAAAAACCCAAAACATAACCTTTAGATTTCTTCGGCATAATCTCTAGAATTCTAATCATCTCTAAGCGTTATGGCTTTCAGATTAGCTCCGTAGATTAAGCACCTCTTCTTTAAATTTCTAGGTTTCTAACAACCTACTTGATGGTAGTGTAACACAATAGTTTAAAAGCTGTCAAACTTGGTTCACTAGCATCATTACAAAAGTATTTTTATTCTTTTTTCCTTTCATACATAGCCCAATACACAATCCAAGTACAGATATATACAAATATCCCGCAGAAAACCACATCACTAAAGAAATGTCCCCCTTGAGCAATTCTCATTAGCCCTAAACCACCACCAGCGACAATAGCAGCACCAAAAGCTAAAACTTTCTTTCTACGAGTAGCTAAAAGTGGCATGAATGCAAAAACCCAAAATCCCATTGAAGCATCACCACATACAAACGAGCAATTTTTACCACATTGATTAGATATTACAAAAGGTTTCTGAAACACCCTATCGCCTGCAAATTCTTGTACCATAACAGGTCTTGGTCTACCCCAATGATCTTTAAACACATAGTTCACAACCAAACCAGGACCTATCCACAAGCACACAGCTACAAAAAATATCGCTTTGCGATGCTTAATCCTAAACTTCGCGATAAAAAGCGATCCTAGTAAAAACAAAATAACAATGATTGAGAAATATATAGGGAAAAATCTCGCAAAACGATGCAAAAACCCCAGAATTCCATCAGAAGTACTGCCGATAAAGCTTTGTGTAGCTGGGTCATAAAAATGCCCTGCCACAGTGATATCTAAATGTGGAAAAACTAAAAAAGAATATCCATGCAACAAAGCACACTACAAAACCCCATATAATGTGAAATTTAGCCAAAACAACCTCCTAAGCCACGCATAGCTATTTATAAATTTAAAGTCTCTAACATTTTTTAGTATTTTCTTGTTAGAATATGTAAGATTTCATTAGTAACTAATGTTATGCACTAAACACAATCTTGAGCAAAAAAGAAAGCGATATATGCAAGGCAGATTTTTATCAGCATAGTAGTAGCTATGGTGGTAAATTCTAACGCAGTCAGATGATGCTTTACCTTTTTGTCCGAAGGATGGTATAATTTACATCAAATTGCGTTGTTAGTAAGACTTGAAGCTACTAGTAGCTCCTGTATCTTACTGCCTAGCACTTCAATACAACTTATACCACTCAAGTTTTGTGTTTTAGTGCATAACATTAGTTAACTTTAATTTTATAGTTTATACAAAATCATGACAGATAGTAAGTTAAAAAACTCAAATCATGCCGTAGGCAGATTAAAAATAACACTGGTGGTTATATTAGCAGCTATGGTTATATACCTGTTTATAGCCCTTTTTACATTCAACATCAATGATGCTGGATGGAGTAGCATATCATCAGAAACCGTTACTAAAAATTCAGCAGGACCTGTTGGTGCATATATAGCAAGCTTTATATTGGCAATTTTTGGTGTAATTGGCTTTTTGATGCCATTCTTACTTATAGATTTTATTAGAGCATTACTGTTAAGCCGTAAAGAACAAAAGCTTAGCTACTTGATGTTTACAATCAAAACAGTAGGTGAATCATTGCAGTTATACTTAGCTGTTGTGGACTTGCTGAGCTATATCTAAGCTTTGCCAACTACTGGGTGCCACAACGCTCTGGTGGAATTATTGGTTATGAAGTTGTTAAACCACTTGTTAAATACTTAGGCTTAGTTGGCGGATCATTCTCTTTGGTTATAATGCTATTTGTAGGCTTAACGCTATATTGTGGCACAGTTTGGTTACAACTGATAAAATCAAGTGCTGTATCAACTAGTAAAATTGCTAAGTATATAGCTAAAGCAATTTCTTACATTACCAAAGCTAAAGCTACTGAAGATAAAAATTCACCTAAATTTGATGACTTTGAAGATTTTAAAGGTACAACCAACCTTGCGACTAACAATCAATCTACTAGTATTCCAATTAATAATCTTGAAAAATGATTACAGCTCTGATGATGATTTTCAACCACAATCTGAAGATGATGTGTTTAAAGAGATTTTAAGTAAAGCAAAAGCAGACAATGAGCTTACTTTTGAAGATAAAAAACCTATAGCCGAAATAGCTCCCAAGCAGGTAATCACAAAAACCCCTTCTGCTATTACTAAGCCTGTCGAAAAGAAACAAACAGCTTATAAAGCCACCAATAACTTAAATAAAGATAGCCTACCGTCTATAGATTTGTTATTTGAGCCAGAAGCAAAGAAAGTAACTGTTTCCCAACAAGAACTCAACGACACTTCAGCATTGCTTGAGCAAACTTTAAATGACTTCAATATCAGTGCAAAAGTAGTAGGAGCTTATCCTGGACCTGTAATTACAAGGTTTGAGATTGATTTGGCTCGTGGTACAAAAGTTAGCAAGCTTGTAGGAATATCTCAAGATTTAGCTCGTGCATTATCAACGGCTTCTGTGCGTGTAGTTGAAGTAATCCCAGGTAAGCCTTTCGTCGGACTTGAGCTACCAAATGCTACTAGACAAATGGTACGCATAAAAGAAGTACTAGGCTGTCCTGAATTTATGAATTCAAAAGCACCTACTATGATGGGGATCGGCGTAGATATATCAGGTAAACCAGCATTTGCTGAACTTGCAAAAATGCCTCACTTGCTAGTAGCTGGTACAACAGGCTCTGGTAAATCTGTAGGTGTAAACTCTATGATTGTCAGCATGCTTTATAAATGTATGCCTGATGAGCTTAAATTTATCATGATAGACCCTAAGATGCTTGAGCTTTCGATTTATGATGGCATACCTCATCTTTTGACACCTGTAGTTACAGATATGACAGAAGCCGCTAACTCTCTTCGTTGGTGTGTAAAAGAAATGGAACGCCGCTATGCTCTTATGTCTGCTGCTGGTGTACGAAATATTGCTTTGCTTAATGATAAAATCGAGCAGGCTGAAAAAGCAGGTACTCCACTTAAAGATACTATGTTTATCAAGATGAATCCTGAGAGAGCTCACGAAGCCCCTACCCTCACTAAGATGCCATATATAGTCGTAGTTGCAGATGAGTTTGCAGATATGATAATGGTTGTAGGTAAAAAAGGTTGAGGAGTTAATCGCTCGTCTAGCACAGAAAGCTCGTGCAGCTGGTATTCACATTATATTAGCAACACAAAGACCGTCAGCAGATGTTGTGACAGGTCTTATCAAGGCAAACATCCCTACAAGAATGTCTTTCCAAGTATCTGGCAAGATAGACTCTCGAATCATGCTCGATCAACAAGGTGCTGAGCAACTTTTAGGTATGGGTGATATGCTTTACTTAAAACCAGGTCTCGGCGCTCCGATGCGTATTCACGGTGCGTTTGTAGAAGATGATGAAGTCCATAGAATAGTAGATAAATGGAAAGAATTTGGTGAGCCTGAATATATCGAAAGTATCCTAGAAACTAGTGAAGATGGTAACGAAGGCTCAAGTAGCGGTGGCGATGGTAACAGTGAAGACCCTCTATACAATGATGCGGTTGAAATTGTTATCAAATCACAAAAAGCTTCTATATCAGCAGTCCAACGCAAGCTGAAAATTGGCTATAATCGTTCAGCTCGACTTATGGAAGAGATGGAAGAAAATGGTATAGTCTGAGATGAATCAAAACGGTATGCGTGATGTACTAATAAGCAGAGAGTCATAATGAAAAAAATAATTATAACCCTAATAATGCTTACAAATATTGCTTTTGCATCTACAACTGATGATTTGATTACTAAAATAAAAAACATCCAATCTATGTCTGCTAACTTCACTCAAAAGCTTATAGATGGTCAAAGCGATAGCAATGTAAACTCAAAAGGTACTATGAGTTTAAAAAAACCTCAGTATTTTAAGTGGATAACAACTTCGCCAAACAATCAAGAAATTGTTTCAAATGGTAAAAAGCTTTGGATATATGATGGTGACCTTGAGCAACTTATTATCAAGCCGGTATCAAACAATATATCCCAATTTCCTTATTTAATTTTTATTGTCAAAAAACTCTGACAATCTAAACAAATTATTTACCGTAAAAGAAAAATCTACAGACAAAATATATACTAAAACCAAAAAATGATGAGATGATCAATAGCATCACTATCAAATTTACTGAAAATGGTGAGCTTGATTATTTAGATATATCGACATCTTTAAATCAATACACTCAAATCAAATTTAGTGATATAAAAGACAATTCCAAATAGCATCAAAGCAAGCGACTTTGATTTCAAAGCTCCAAAAGATACTGATGTAATTGATGAGACTGTTATCTCTTCTAAATAAGGGCACCTCTAAAAACTCTGTGTGTATGCAGATTAACTAGTTTCAAACTTATCACAACAAGGCGAAAAATTGAGGGTAATAGTATGTCTATTGCTAAAATTTGCAACGCAGGTGTGGTGAATTTTGACATTAAGATGCGTGCTCATGAGTTATTAGAGATGCCCATAAGTTATTCTATAAAAAGTATACATAATATTCGTTGATGTAAGAGTGTTAATATCACTTTTACCAGGGGCAACTACCGTTGTTCCATTTAACTGATATGTCAATTGCACTAAAGTTTTTATATATCTGGAATGATAATGCTGAAATACTTTGATAGATTGACTTATTTTTCTGATCAAAGTTATACAAAAGATTTTTGCTTAAAATTAATTTATCAAAAATTCACACAAAGTCAAAAAAGTTGCCTGAGCACCTATTTCATTTGCCGTTACTTGACTGCTGCTAGTAATCTTACTCTGCATCAA
>JAYQIE010000028.1:0-32556 GCA_038141505.1 Francisella sp.
TTATTTATTTCACCTGCTTTGCTTCTGGTGTTGTTGATCGATCATCTCTGCTATATACATAGTTAAAGAATAGCTTATTTTTCCATTCTTCCCTAGGTTGATAACTTACATTAGCTAGAGCATTGACATTAGTTGTGGCATTATCTCCAGTGGCAACCGTTCCACCAATACCAATATCTGTACCTTTCCATGGCTCAGCAACAGCTTCCGGTTCTTTAGAGTCTTTTGTAGGCTTTATATCAGATTTATCTTGTACTGGTGGGACTATATTTTTTTGCTCAACAATAGGTTTCTCAGCAGATTTTGAATCTTCTTTTTTCATCGGCTTTTTTTTATTACTTTTTAGAATTTGCTTCATCAGCTAATTTTTGATACTTCTCGTATAGCTCTTTGTATTTATCAGCTTCTTTCTGATACTCTATATTTTGTTCTTTATTTGTAGGAATAGTAGTTGCAAAACTATTGTTCAAAAGCATCCCAATGCAAATAATAAAATTGTTTTTTTATTTACTGCCAACATCTTACTTTTCTTCCTACTAAAATATTTTACTAAAGAGAAATCCTCGCTTTACTACACCTATCTCTGCCATTTAAATCCTTAATGGTTTCAACATCCACAAAAAGCATATTTTTTAAATATAGCTCGTACACTCGCTGACTGAGTATAACCATGCTCTATATATAATCTACCCTTTTCAAGAAAAAACCTCTTTGCTTGAGAGATTATCTTCTCAATATCTGCCAAACCATTATCATCTGCAAATAGTGCTGATGCTGGTTCATATGCTTTTACTTCAACATCGATATCATTATCATAGTTATCTATATATGGAGGATTTGAAACTATAATATCAAATTGCATACCTTCAAGATTTCTATACCAATCACTTTGGATAAACTCGACATTAGCTATATCATTCTTAATAGCATTTTCTTTAGCTACGACAAGTGCCTTTTCAGAGAAATCCACAGCGGTAATTTCAGCATCATGCAACTCTCCTGCTAGAGCTAGAGCTATTGCGCCAGTCCCTGTACCTAAATCAAAATTTTTTTTTTAAATTTTTACCGCCATCCTGAACTTGATTAAAGGAATAGCATTCTCCTTCGCTATGGGTGGACTGCGTAGCAAGACGGGGTAGTTTTTTTAAATCATTCAAAACAGTCTCAACTAAAATCTCTGTATCAGCCCTAGGTATAAGAGTATCTCGTGTTACTTTTAGTTTTTGATCCCAGAAATATTTATAGCCAAGTATATATGCAAGTGGTTCGCTATTCTTATAACGAGTTATTTTATCTTTAATTTGAACTATCTCACTCTCTACTAGCTCTCTATCGCCATACATATAAAGGTACGACTTATCAACACTCAATACATCACATACTATAGCTTGGATATCACTTTTAAATGTAACTAAATCATAAGCCACACCCAACCTACCAGCATCTCTCTCAAGAGGGAATGCGGCAACCTTTTTTATCTCACTCCCAGTACATCCATCTGTCATTCCGGACTCCGATCCAGAATTTCCTAAAGTAAGAGTCAAATTTGTGCGTATTTTTTTTTGAAGCTCAGTAGTATAAAAACCAACTAAGCTAGAGATAGTTTTGAGATTAGTCATCAGACATAGTAGCTAAAAGATCCGCTTGATGCTCAAGTATAAGCGGTTGAATTATATCATCCACAGCCCCTTCCATCACTTCATCAAGCTTATATAAAGTAAGGTTTATACGGTGATCTGTAACTCTACCTTGCGGGTAGTTATAAGTTCTAATTCTTTCTGATCTATCTCCACTACCTACCAAGCTTTTGCGAGTATCTGATTGTTCTTGATTTTGTTTATCTATCTGAGCTTGCATAAGTCGAGACTTTAGCATTCCCATTGCAGCCGCACGGTTTTTGTGTTGTGAGCGTTGGTCCTGACACTCAACTACCACACCTGTTGGCAAGTGAGTTAAGCGAATTGCCGAATCAGTTTTGTTGACATGCTGCCCACCAGCTCCAGATGCTCTAAAAGTATCAACTTTAAGATCAGCAGGATTTATTTCGATACCTTCAACTTCATCAACTTCTGGCATTACAGCGACTGTACAAGCCGAAGTATGTACTCGACCTTGTGACTCTGTAGCTGGTACGCGTTGCACCCTATGGGCCCCAGATTCAAACTTCAGTTGCGAATAAGCACCATCTCCATTGATCTTTGTGATAATTTCTTTATAACCTCCATGCTCGCCTTCACTAGCTGAGATTACTTCTGTTTTCCAACCTCTCTGCTCTGCATACTTTGTATACATCTTGAATAAATCACCAGAAAACAATGAAGCTTCATCACCACCCGTACCAGCTCTTATTTCCAAAAATACATTAGCATCATCATTAGGATCACGCGGTAAAAGCAATATCTGCAAGTCATTTTCAAGAATCTCAATCGCTTCATTAGCAAGCTTTAGCTCTTCTTTCGCCATCTCAATCATTTCAGCATCTTTTTCACCAAGCATCTCTTGAGCAGCAGCCTTATCTTCTATAGCTTGACTATAGCTCTTAAAGTTTACAACTATAGGCTCTAAGTTAGAGTACTCACGCGATAAATCTCTAAATTTATTTTGATTCGAAATCACACTAGCTTCACTTAACAAAGCACTTATCTCTTCATGTCTTTCAACTAGACTTTGCAATTTTGCTTTTATAGAATCTTTCATTTATTTATTGTTCCAAATTTAAACCAAACATGCGTTTCATACACGACAAACAATCTTTTCTACCTGTTTTAGAAGCTTCTTTCATGCCAATCACAGGATAGTGCAATACTTTCTTTTTAATCTCATAGGCAAATCTTTTCATGATTGCTTCAGCATCTTTACCATTGCGTATCTTTGCGAGACTCTTCTCTAGCGAGAAATCTACCATATTATCAGCTTTTTCAAAAAGCTCTTGTATAGCAGCATTTGAGACGATAGTTTTTTCTTTCTCAAGATATTCTTCTAATGATTTTATCACAATCTTATCAGCTCGCTTGCTTTCGTGCTGGCGTCTATCTTTACCTTCTTCCATCACAGCATTTACATCATCCACACAGTAGTAGACATTTTGCTCAAGCTCCCCAAGCTTAGGGTCAATCGCTCTAGGAATAGACAAATCTATAAATACCCTTGGCTTACCCATATCATTCATTTTAACTATGTATTCATTAACAGTAACTGCAGCAATCACAATATCTGCTTCTTTTAAGAGCAAATTCAAATTATCTAGCGTATGAGTTTCTGCATTATCAAAAGCCTCTACAACTCTTTGTGCTTTTTCTATAGTTCTGTTTGCTAACATTATCCGCTTAGGGTTTAATGCGGTTATATGACGAAATAAAAGCTCGCCAGTTTGACCTGCTCCTACGATTAATACACTTTTGGTATGGATATGCTCTAGTTGCTTTTTAGCTAATGAAATAGCTGAAAATGCCACCGATACTGGGCAATGACCAATTCTTGTCTCACTTCTAACTTTCTTGGCAGTAGCAAATACCTTTTGAAACACCCTATCAAGCTCTTTACCTAAAGCGTTATTATCCTTACTTGAAATATAAGAATCTTTAACCTGTCCCAAAATCTGAGGCTCTCCCAAAACCATTGACTCTAGTCCACAAGCAAGCTTCATAAGATGCTTGATAACTTCTGAGCCTTGTCTTAGCTTTAGGTAGTCGTTTATCTTATAATTTGTCGTACGCACATGATTTTGCCACCATGCTAACACATCATCAACCACTTTTAAATTTGCAATCTCAAGGTATATCTCAGTACGATTGCAAGTAGAAAGTATCACAGCATGGCATACATCTTCGATAGCAAGTATCGAAGAGTAAAGCTCACCAATATCCAAGCCTGAAAGTGCAAATTCACTTCGCACCTCGATTGGGGATTTTTTATAATCAATTGCTAAAGATATTAATGCCATATTTTATAAATCAGTACTTGTAAGTAAATATTATTGAAAAAACAGAGGTTATTTTAGCATAAATAACACAAATATTACATTGCAATCTTACTCTAATAAACTACCAAAAACAGGCTAATTTTATGTTAAGATGTTGTATGTTTATTAATGAACAAACACCAAAAATAAAGATGGATATAAAAAACCTTTCAAAGAAACAAATGCAATCTATATATATGATAGCTGGACTTTTAATTGTAGCTATAGTGTGCGTAATACTCCTACAATTCTATAATTCAAGCAATCATAAACAATTACTTCAAGCTGCAACTAGCTATCAAAAAGCTATTATTGCCAATGAAAACTCTAGTATTTCAACTACTGACAAAACTGCAAAATTTGAAACTGTTGCAAAAGACTACCCTAGCACTAGCTACGGCATATTTGCAAGTTGGGAACTCGCTGACCTATATGTAATTCCTACAAAGCTAGATACCAAAAGCTTCAACATGAATATCGCAAACATTCCTAAAGCGATACAAATTTTACAGCAAAGTGCTGAAGCTAATCCAAAAAACAATCTAACAAATATCACAAAAAACTAGGCTTGCAAAACTATATCTTGCTTCAAACCAGGCTGATAAAGCCATAGGTACTCTACAAAGTACTACAAACTTGCAAGATAATGCCTATCCACTAATGCTCTTAGGACAAGCTTACTTACAGCAAAAAGATAAAACTAAAGCTATTCAAACTTGGCATAAAAAGCCGAACAGGATCAAAATAGCTCACCAGAATTTAAGAAAATCATTGCTCAACTTATAAATAATGTAAGTTAAATTACAAAAATTTAATTTAGTAAGTATGGCAATCCACAACATCTTCAGTCAAACTATAGCATGACTACCAAGCAAATTCCCCTTCAAATGTTGAAGGAATGGCAGTCGTAGACTGACGGGGTAGTGTTTACTTTAGAAAAGGAAATATTCCAAGCATGAAAAAATATTCTTTTGGTCTCATCACAATTCTTTTAGCGTTTTTAATTGCTAGCTGTTCAAAAAGTAATGTACCGCCTCCTACACCATTAGATGAAATCCCCCTCAAAATGCTATTGTGAAAGTTTTATGGCTAAAAAAAAAAAAGTAGGCAATGGCAACACTACGCTTGGCAACTACTCTGTAGCGCCCACATACAAAAATGATAAAGTGTTTGTACCAAACCAAAATGGGCGAGTTTATGCTTTAGCCATAACAAACGGCAAGGTTATTTGGAAAAGAAATATGCTAACTAACCTATCCTCTCCTGCTGAGACTATTGCAAATGCTGTAATTTTAGGTTCGATTAAAGGTGATCTTATGGCACTAGATACAAGTACTGGAGCAACACTATGGCACTCATACGCTCCCAGCAGTATATTTGCCAAACCAACTATATATGACAGTATTATTTACACACATACTCATGATGGTTCAGTAGCAGCATTTGATGCTAAAAATGGTAAAAACTTATGGAGCGTCACAAACAATATTCCAGAGATTGCTTTACCAGGCAACTCATCACCTATAGTACTAAACAATACTGTAATGATTGGCTCAGAATTTGGTACAGTACTTGGCTTTACCGCTGCTGATGGAGATAGAACTATCAATATCCCTGTTGCTATTGCAAAAGGTTCATCTCCTGCTGACAAAATGGTAGATATTAGTGCAAACCCGTTACTCTATGGCGACTACTTAATATTTGCATCGTATCAAGGAGCTATTGTAGCCTAGATAAGGATAATGGCAAAATGCTTTGGGCTAAAAAATCATCCGTAGTCAATAATATCATCATCAACGACAATGTAATTTTTACAACCCAAGATGATAGCTTACTAAAAGCTTTTGACATAGAAACTGGTGAGACAGTCTGGACAAACGACACTCTGAAGTGGCGTAAAGTCACTGCTCCCTGTATATTATAAAGGGCTTATTGTGGTTGCTGATTTTGAAGGCTATTTACACTTCTTTAATTCGCTAAATGGTAACTATCTCGGGCGTTACAAACTTACTCCTAAAAGTCGCATCTTTGATAATGGAATATCTGCACAACTAATACCAACAGAAAAAGGTATTATCGTCCAATCTCAAAATGGCAGAGTTTATCTAGTAGATGCTTATAGTGACAAGGTTATTTATGATAATATATTGAGTGATTATAAGGTTGATAGAGGAACTGAGGTTAAACATATATCTCCAACTGCAAAATATAAAGATAAAATAAAGACGCAAAAAACCAAAGCCATTAACAAAGGCTTAAATGTAAACGTAGTAATTGGTGATTTCAGTAAGCAACCCAAAAGTGAGATAACTGGAAAAAGCTAATGTATAAAGCAGCAAAACCATCAGATTCTTATACTTATATTAATGGTTTCATTAGGTCCATTTGGCGACACTATTTATGCTCCCGTATTACCTGAACTAAAAAAAAATCCTAGCTACAGACTACTCTCATGTACAGCTCACTATTACATCATACCTAGTTGGGTACTCAGTCAGCCAAATTTTATATGGTCCACTTTCCGATAGATTTGGTCGGAAACCTTTAATGCTCATGGGCTCACTTTTCTTTATATTAAGCTCAGCAATCTGTCTTGTTAGCCCAAATATCGACACTCTAATCTATGCAAGACTTCTACAAGGTTTTGGGGCAGCAGCTGGTGGAGTGATAGCTACAGTTGCTGTCAAAGATGTGTTTAAACTAAAAGATCAGGGAGCTGTATTTGCAATTATAAATATAGCCTTTGCCCTAGCTCCAGCTGTTGGAGCTATTTTAGGTGTACTTTTATTACCAAAAGCTATATTTTGGGTACTACTTGCAGCTGCTACACTGCTTTTCACAAGCGTCTTATTTTTTTCCCAGAGACTATTCAAGAAAAAAACCACAGTGCCCTTACTATCAAAAGCCTACTAAAAAATTACATATCTCTCTTTAGTGATCATCAGTTTTCTTTGCTACTTTTGTCCTCGGGGCTGAATATCAGCGTGATCTATGCTTGCCTTATAGAAGCACCTGATATCTTTGTAAATATTCTTAAATTAGAAAACACAACTTCCTGTATCTACCTAGTTATAATGGTTGTAGCCGTAGTATTAGGCTCACTAATTTGTGCAAAATTAAGCCGTTTAGTTAAATACAAGCTTCTCATAAACTTTGGAATGATCTGTACACTTATTTCCGGAATTTTATGTATCTACGCCTTCAAGAAATTAACTGGTATTGAACTTTCAATAGTCCTAACTCTTGTACTATCTCTTACATTTATTGGTGTATCATTTTACTGTTCCACTACTTACACCTATCGCCCTTGAAAACTTTTCTACAAATGCTGGGGCTGCTGCTTCAATTATGGGCTTTATGCAAATGGAATAGCATCAATTACTACAGCTATTATGAGTCAATTAAATTTTGGTAGTGAGTTTTGTTTAGCTTTTGCATTTGTAATATTACCAACTATAGGACTGGCTATATTTCTACCTTACAGTTGTTATTTCTTAAAAAAATAATTACTATTAACATTAATTAACTTTGTGATTCAACTTTTATAAAAAACTATGTCTAATTATAACGCTAAATCCATAGAAGTACTTACCGGTCTTGATCCTGTCAAAAGACCTGGAATGTATACAAATACCGAAAACCCAAATCATCTAATCCAAGAAATTGTAGATAACAGTGTAGATGAAGTATTAGCAGGGCACGCTAGCAACATCGCCATAAACCTTTATAACGATAACAGTATCGAAGTTATAGATAATGGTCATTGGAATGCCTATAGACATTCATCCTGAACATAAGATTTCTGGTGTAGAGCTTATTATGACAAAGCTACATTCTGGCGGTAAGTTCAACAATAAAAATTACACTCATTCTGGTGGATTGCACGGCGTAGGTATATCTGTAGTAAATGCTCTTTCAACTCGTCTTGAAGCTGAAATCAAACGCGATGGTAATATCCATAGCATAGTTTTTGAAAATGGCTTTAAAACTAAGGAATTAGAAGTCATCGGTACTGTTGGTAAAAAGAATACAGGTACTAAAGTTAGATTTTGGCCAGATAAAAAGTATTTTGATGAAATTAAAATAAATCTCAAAGCCCTTAAAAATCTACTTGAAGCAAAAGCTATACTTTGTAAAGACCTTACAATCAAATACTCAAATGAAAGCAAAAAAGAAGATCAAACATGGCACTTTAATGCCGGTTTAAAAGGCTATCTTGAGCATAAACTTGAGGCTGAAACATTGCCAGTCGAGCCATTTTTATAGATAACTTCTCAAATGGTGAGTCCTTCTTAGATGCTGTATTCTGCTGGTGTGACGCTCCACTTGAGTATATCAAAAATAGTTATGTAAACCTGATCCCTACACCGCAAGATGGTACCCATGTAACAGGTCTAAAAAATGGTGTTTACGATGCTATTAAGACTTATATAGAGAAAAAACTCTCTAGCTCTAAAAAACATCAAAGTTACGGCAAATGACTCATTTGCTCAGCTTAACTATGTGATATCTGTAAAAATCACAAACCCACAGTTTGCTGGTCAAACTAAAGAAAAACTATCAAATAAAGATGTAACTGCTTTTGTAGCTACTTCTATAAGAGATTTGCTAACAATATGGCTTAATCAAAATCCAGATGAAGCTCGTAGAAATAATTGAAAACATCAACAAAGTAGCTCAAAAGCGTGTAAATGCAGACAAGAAAACTGCACGAAAACGCATAATGAATACAACCATCCGCCTACCAGGTAAGCTTACAGATTGCATAAGCTCAGATGTGGCTTCTACGGAGCTTTTCATCGTAGAGGGTGACTCTGCTGGTGGTTCAGCAAAACAAGCTCGTGATAAAAACTTTCAAGCCGTAATGCCTCTTAAAGGTAAGATTTTAAATAGCTGGGAGCTTGATGCTGATACTATCATGAATTCTCAAGAAGTACACAATATCGCAACAGCTATAGGCGTTGATCCTGATAGTGACGATATATCTGGTCTACGTTATAGCAAGATTTGCGTATTAGCCGATGCTGACTCAGATGGATTACATATTGCAACGCTATTGTGTGCAATGTTTTTAAAGCATTTCCGTAAACTTATAGAAAACGGTCATATTTATATTGCTCAGCCACCATTATTTAGAATAGACATCGGTAAAAGTACTTTTTCTACGCTCTTGATGAATACGAGAAAGAAAATATCCTTAAAGAAAATTCAAAACTAACAGGTAAGATAAATATCATGCGTTTCAAAGGGCTTGGTGAGATGAACCCTCCTCAACTTCGTGAATCTGCTATGGATGTATCATCTCGTAGGCTTTTACAGCTTACTCTTTCAAATGTTGAAAATGATGATGAAATGCTCGATAGACTTTTAGCTAAAAAACGCTCCAAAGATCGTCGTGATTGGTTAGAAGTTCATGGCGATAAAGCTGATATTGAATAATCTCGACAAACTCACTAAAAACTGACTCTATCCACTCAAACCCAACTCCTGGATCAGTCTTTCTAACAGGAGCTATCTTGATGACTCGTGAGATTTTTTATACTTGGATAGCTTTTTTTAAGCTCTCTTTCAAGAGTGTATTTAAACTATTATACTGCTCTGATTCATAGCTGGTTTTATCTGTACCTTTGCATCTCTATGCCGACAGAAAAGTCATTACAGCCTTGTCTACCGTTAAACTCACTCACACCAGCATGCCACGCTCTATCGTTTACAGATACAAACTGAACTATCTCACCGGATCTTTTTATATAAAAATGAGCAGATACTTTCACACCATCAAGACTTTCAAAACTCTCATGTAAATTACAATTTAGATTATTTTGAAAAAGATTTTCAACATTCTGATTATCATATTTTACCCTCAGGTAAACTAATACAATGAATAACCACCAAACTAATATCACAACTAACACCATCACTTTTTGGACGCTCATTATAATTATCACTTTGAATATGCTTACAACCTAAATACCATCCACTTTTAAACATTTATCTTTTGAAATTCGTTTGTGCTAATATATACTTTAACAGCTAACAAAATATATTTGAACAACAATATGAACTGTATAGACTGCAAACTTATTAAAAATACAATACTCTATGGCATTTTAACTCTTGTAACTATTGTTTTTTGCTATAACTTTATTGATCTTAAAGTAACCGATATAATATATAGTAGTGATATTTTGGTACAAGGAATTAGTACCTTTGCTTCACTTTTTTCAAAGATTTTTTCCCTAAAATATGGGCTATTATTACAGTATTAGCTACTATATTATGTTTATATAAGTATTATAGGAAGCAACCATCTGAAAACTTTTGTATAATGTCATTAGCATTAGTCTTGACTTTTTTGTAGCAGGATCTATCAAAGTGCTTCTAGCCCGATCTCGTCCTGAACTTTGGTTATTTGATCAACAATATGGTTTTCATTTCTTCTCATTCAAAAGTATCTATAACTCTATGCCATCAGGTCATACTACTTTCACATTTGCAGGACTTTTAGCTATCGCAAATTTCTTTAAGAAAAAGCAAATTACAGCGATCGCTATAGTTATAGCATCTATAGTAGGTATTAGCCGTATTTTAATACTAGACCACTATGTTTCTGATGTGATTCTTGCAACATACATAGGAATCTTCTGCTACCTATGGACAAAAGCTATTGTGGTTACCTACAACATAGATAAAATGGTTGACACAAGGCCCCTACAAACAATATGCGTGAAAGTATAATATCGCTAAACTATATACTCTTTAAAAAAAGTCAAAGCCTTACGATAAACTTCTTGCTTAAAATTAACCACATGATTTATAGGATACCAATAATTAACCCAACGCCAATTATCAAATTCTGGTGTTTCATCACTAGCTTCTAAATCTATATTTTTTCTGAAGTTTTTAGGCGCAACAAAAACCATTTTTGCTTTTGACCAATACAAACAGGTTCTTTTTTCTCACCAGATGATCAGGAATCTCATATTTAATCCAATCTCTAGTTGAAGCAATTACCTCTACATCTTGTGGACGCAAACCTATTTCTTCATGAAGCTCGCGGTACATTGATTCAAGTGGCGACTCATTCTGAGACACCCCACCCCTGCGGGAACTGCCAAGAGTTACGATTTTTCGTTGCCCCCAAAATACCCTATTTTGTTTGTTGAGCAATATGATTGCCACATTTGCTCGATAACCACTTTTATCTATCATTATTCAAAGAAAATTTCTTCTACCTAATTTCTATTCTAAACTAATTTGTTGTAGTTTGATATGGTAATACCCCTAAAAATAATAGCATTTAGAAGTGTACAAAAATATACTAATAAATGAGAGGTATTACAAATGAAACAAAAACGATATACAGATAGTCAAATAGTAAATATTTTAAAGGAATCAGAGAGCGGCATTATCGTATCTGATTTGTGTCGCAAATATGGTATAAGTAGCTCAACATTTTATAAATGGCGTGAGAAATACAGTGGTATGGATGTTTCAATGCTAACAAAAGTTAAAGAGCTTGAAGCCCAAAATAGTAGACTTAAGCGTATGTATGCTGATTTACAGTTAGATCATGATATTTTAAAGGAAGCGATGACAAAAAGTGGTAAAGCCATCTGGAGCGAAAGAAGATGGCTTTACAGACAGTAAAAGCTAAGAAAATCAGTGTCAAAAGGAGCTGTAAAGTTTTTTGCATAAGTGAAACAGCATACTACTATAGCCCTAAAAATAGTGATGATAATGAGTATATAGCAAATAAGTTAATTGAGCTTACACAGGCTCATCGCAACTGGGGTTTTAAGCTATGCTTTCTGCATATAAGAAATGTATTGGGTAAGAGGTTTAATCATAAACGAGTATATCGAATATATTGTGATTTGTGTTTAAACTTACGAATAAAGCCTAAAAAAGAATTAAAAGAGATAAGCCAAAACCATTAACTGAAGCTACTAGAGCAAACCAAATATGGTCTATGGATTTTATGCACGATAATTTATCTAGTGGTAAAAAGTATAGGCTATTAAATATTATAGATGACTATAATAGAGAAGGCTTAGATTGTGAGATTGACTTTTCATTACCATCATATCGAGTTGAAAAGACTTTAAAAAGGTTAATAAATCAAAAGGGTAAGCCTATAGCAATCAGGTGTGATAATGGTCCTGAATATATAAGCAATAGCTTAAAGTTGTGGGCTAAAAGAAATAAGATACAACTATGGTATATTCAACCTGGAAACCCTCAACAAAATGGCTATGTTGAGAGATTTAATAGGACTATGAGATATGAACTATTAGAGCAAAATTTATTTGATATTTTAGATGATATTAGGTTACAATCTACTAGGTGGTTATGGGATTACAACAACATTAGACCACATATGGCTTTAGGAGGTTTTCCTCCTAGAATGGTAGCTAATAAAGCTATTTAATAAGTGTACACTTCTAAGTGACATTAAAAATGGGAGTATTACCCTGCAAAATATAGATAAAATAGCATCGAAATTTTTAGGCAAAGATAGTTTAAATAATCAAATGGCTACTTACCAAGCTCCAGAAGAAATCGATAGCTCTCTGCTAGTAGATATACCTAGAATTTTTAATAGAGAAGCTCATAATATTGATGAAAAACTATTCAGCGGTTTTGATACTTGGAATTGTTACGAACTTTCTACATTAAATGCAAAAGGTAGACCTTTTTCTGGTATTATGAAAATATTCTTTCCCGCAGACTCGACAAATATAGTTGAATCAAAAAGCCTTAAATTATATCTAAATTCTTTTAATCTCTATAGGTTAAAATCAGTCTCAAACAGCGACTTAAAAATTGAACTCGAAGCTATAATCACAAAAGACCTACAAAAGCATATTGATGACAATAGAATTAAACTCAAAATATACGATGCTAACATCCCAAATCTTATACAAAGACCTATCGCTCACGATAAATTTGAGAATATAGATGATTTAGATATCGAAATTCAAGAGATTCCATCAACCAACCCCTCCGTTATTCCGAGCTTCGATCCGGAATCTCCTAACCAATTCGAAACATCAAACCACTCGGGAACCTTAAAAATCCATTCCGCACTTTTACGCTCAAATTGCAGAGTAACCAACCAACCAGACTGGGGTGATGTTTATATACATATCAAAGCAGATAAACTACCATCCAAAGAAAGTTTGCTTCAATACATTATTAGTATGCGTAAAGAACAGCATTTTCATGAAGAAATTTGTGAAAATATTTACAACGATCTTTATCTACAATTTAACCCTACCGAACTCTTAGTACAGTGTTTATATACTCGCAGAGGTGGGATTGATATTAACCCAATTAGATATACAGAAAATATGAAAGATAATAAACTCTTAGAATACTTTCAAAGTGAAGATATTTATAAAACTAATCGCCAATAGTCGCAACTTTTTCTTTACGATTCGATTCTCGCTCCTGACGCATTTCATCAATAAATGACGCTCCTATTAAACCACTAGGAATAGCAAAAACTCCGATTCCAAGCATTGACAAAATAGTAGCAATAATCCTACCCAATAAAGTAACTGGATACATATCTCCATAACCCACTGTAGTAAGCGTTGTAACTCCCCACCACAATGTATTTGAAATAGTTGAGAAAACTTCAGGTTGAGCTTCATGTTCTGCATAAAACATCATTACACAAGATATAATCAAAATCACAAAAATCAAACAGTATGAAACAAGTAACTCAAGATATATCTTATTAAAGACCCTAATAAGCCGATCCATAATAGATGTGTTTTGGAAAATCTTAAATACTCTTAATAGTCTAAGCACAATTAATTCATGAGAGTTTACACCTACACAAGCCAAAATAATTGGCACAAATATAGCTATAAAATCAACTAAATTATAAAACTTAAAGACAAATGAAAGTTTCTTTTCTGAATTTACTAAACGCACAATATATTCTATAGAAAAAAATCACAGAAAAAAGCGTATTTATATAATCAAGAAAATCTACATCACCATAATCAACTTGAGCAATTAGTGTTATTGAATTAATTATAACAAGTATAACTACGACAAACTGATAAATTTTTTGCTTCATAATTAGAGACATAACTAAAATAATTTATCTAATTTTAGCAAAGAATTAAAAAAGAAAATATAAGAAAAAATATAAGAAAATTTTGTATTAGAATATTATGATAGACTATTCAACTTCAACAACTTCAACAACTTCTTCAGCGTCAACTTATGGACGGTCAACTAACTCAATGAAAGCCATAGGAGCTTTATCACCGAATCTAAAACCACACTTCATAATTCTAGTATAACCACCAGCTCTTTCAGCATAACGAGCACCAAACTCTTCAAAAAGCTTAGTAACTGCAGCTTTGTTTCTTAAGAAGTCAAATGCTTGTCTTCTTAAAGCTACTGATTGTGCTTTAAATTCGTTAGAATTTACATCTAACTGATTTCTAAGTACAAATTCTCTTTTTGCTAAAGTAACTAAAGGTTCAATGATTGTTCTTAGTTCTTTTGCTTTAGGTAATGTAGTTTTGATAAGCTCATGATTAATCAAAGACGCAGACATGTTCTTAAACATTGCTTTTCTATGACTACTAGTTCTTCCAAATTTTCTACCCTTAACGCGATGTCTCATAGTAATTACTCCTTTATAGTTAATATTATTTGATTACTATTATTGTTATTATTTGCCTTCGACTAGTTCTCTAAAATTGTCTATCTGAACACCTAGAGATAAACTATTGTCGATAAGGATCTGCTTGATTTCAGTAAGTGATTTTTTACCTAAGTTAGGTATTTTCATCAATTGAGTCTCTGAATACTGTACTAAATCACCAAGATACTTGATGTTTTTCAGCTCTTAGACAGTTAGAAGATCTAACTGTAAGTTCTAAATCATCAATTGGCTTAAGTAATATAGGATCAATATTAGAATCAGCCAATATATCTCCAGCTCTACCTTGACTAGGTACTTTAAGAGATACAAAAACTGAAACCTGCTCACAGAAATACTCTAACGCTGTAGTTACAGCATTAATTGGTTCAACAGTACCATTAGTTTTTATAAACACCTCTAAAGTTTCGCTTTCGCCGTTATCGATAACTTCAAATGCTACTTTTTTAATTGGGTTAAAATCTGAATCTACTGCTATATCACCGATTTGCTCAAGCTCAGTAGGTAAAGTAGAAAGAATACCTATATTTCTACCTCTTTTTACAGATGCTACTAAAGCAAATTCTCTTTTCTTTGTTAATGTAGCTAATGGTTGCTCAGGGTTAACTATCTCAATACCTTGAGTAGTTATAAAATCACCCGCAGTTACAATACCATTTTTATTAACTGTTAATTCTAGCTCCGCATTGTCAATACTATCATCAAGTTTGATTGCCACTTTTTTAAGATTAGTTGCAATTTCAACGACATCTTCCTTCACATCTTCTAATGCAGAATACTCATGCAAAACATCTTTGATGTTCACTTTTATAATAGATGCACCAGGCAAAGAAGAAAGAAGTACTCTTCTGATTGAATTACCAAGGATATGAGCCATACCTTTTTCAACAGGAGAAAGTTGTACTTTATAACCAAAAGCACCCAACTCTTCTTTAAGTTGAATATTAGGTATAAAATCCTGTTTTGAATTATTGTTACTCACTAAAAAATCTCCTTGAAATAAGGCTTAAATGAGCCACTAAAAAATAATAAACTGCTTAATAAAATAGATTATTAATAGTCTATTACTTAGAGTAAAGCTCGATAATTAATTGTTCATTTATATCTGAAGATAATTCAGATCTATCTGGAGAAGCTTTCATATTACCTTCTAAAGAATCAGTATTTACATCGATCCAAGAAAGTTCCTTTCTATGCTTAGCAAGTTCTACAGCATTCTGAATTCTTAATTGCTTTTTAGCTTTTTCACGAACACTAACAACATCACCAGCTTTGATTTGAGCTGAAGGTACATTACAAGTATGACCGTTTACAACGATACCCTTATGTACAACAAGCTGTCTAGCTTCTGCTCTTGTCGCAGCAAAACCCATTCTGTAAACAACATTATCCAATCTTGCTTCTAGAAGCTCTAATAAAGTAGCACCTGTGTTACCCTTTCTTCTATTAGCTTCAAGATAGTATTTTTGAATTGCTTCTCTAAAACACCATACATACGACGTACTTTTTGCTTTTCTCTCAACTGCAAACCATAGTCAGAAAGACGCGATCTTCTCGCACCGTGTTGACCTGGGACAGTATTCATTTTGCATTTTTCTTCGTGAGCTTTTACACCACTTTTCAAAAATAAGTCCGTACCTTCTCTTCTAGAAAGTTTACACTTTGGTCCTAGATATCTAGCCATTATTAATTCCCTTTAAATATTATACACGACGCTTTTTAGGAGGACGACATCCATTATGTGGTAATGGAGTTACATCAGTTATGCTAGTTACTTTTAGGTTTTTACCATTTAAAGCTCTAACTGCTGAATCTCTACCAGAACCAGGTCCTTTTACTAAAACATCTACATTCTTTACACCATACTCTAAAGCAGCGTCAACTGCTCTTTCTGCAGCGATTTGTGCCGCAAAAGGTGTACTTTTTCTTGAACCTCTAAAGCCACTACCACCAGATGTTGCCCAAGATAATGCATTACCTTGTCTATCTGTAATAGTTACTATAGTGTTATTAAAAGATGAGTAAATGTGAGCAACTGCATCAGTCACTACTCTTTTTACTTTTTCTTTGTTGATCTAACAGACTTAGCCATATAATCTACCTTTAATTCGTTATAGTTATAATTGTATTATGCCTTTATTGGCTTTCTTGGACCCTTACGAGTACGAGCATTAGTCTTAGTTCTTTGTCCTCTTACAGGAAGGCTACGACGATGTCTTCTGCCTCTAAAACAACCTAAGTCCATAAGTCTCTTGATATCCATAGAAACTTCACGACGCAAATCACCTTCAACGGTAAATTTAGCAACTTCCGTTCTCAAGCTTTCAACTTGTTCTTCAGATAAATCTTTTATCTTAGTAGATGGATCCAAATTGCATATTTCGCAAATTTCAATCGCTCTAGTTTTACCTATTCCATAAATTGAAGTCAATCCTATTACCGCATGTTTATGAACAGGAATATTAACACCAGCTATACGAGCCATTTATTCACTCCTAATATTATTCTTAATTTAGTGCTATCTTTAGCAATTTGTAACTTGCTAGGATAGCTTTTTTAAAAACAAATAATCAAGCTTTATTTAAAAAGCTAGACTTATTAACCTTGTCTTTGCTTATGTCTAGGATCTGTACAGATCACACGAACAACTCTGTTACGCTTGATAACTTTACAGTTTCTACACATTTTTTTAACTGAAGCTCTAACTTTCATTATATTTCTCCAAAATATTCTCTATTTACTCTTACCACTAAGATTCGCTTTTTTAAGAAGCGAGTCATACTGCGTAGACATCATATGTGATCTAACTTGAGCCATAAAGTCCATCATTACAACTACTACAATAAGTAGTGATGTACCACCAAATGTAAATGAAAGTCCATTTGCAAAGAATTTCACCACAAAGATTGGCAGTAAACATATAGCTGTTATGTACAATGAACCAACTAGCGTCAACCTTGTCATTACGGCATCAATATACTTAGCTGTTTGCTCACCAGGTCTTACACCAGAAATGTAAGCTCCAGACTTCTTAAGGTTATCTGCAGTTTCTTTAGGGTTAAACACCAAAGAAGTGTAGAAAAAACAAAAGAATATAATAGTAGTAGCAAAAACCACTGTATATAAAATGCTTCCCGGTTGCAACATTTCAGAGATATCCGCCATCCAGCTCAATGAGCTATAGTTAGACAACCATCCAAATAACACACCTGGAACCATAAGTATTGATGAAGCAAAAATAGCAGGTATCACACCAGCCATATTTAGCTTCAATGGCAAATGACTTGTTTGAGCCGCATACATTTTCCTGCCTTGCTGTCTTTTAGCATAATTGACAGTAATCTTTCTTTGAGCACTTTCCATAAACACTACAAATGCTACTACTAACAAAAGTAATATTAAAAGAACCCAAACAGATAAGTATGATATTACATGTTGATTAGCCTGTGATAATGTGTTTGAAATCTCAAAAGGCAAGTTAGCAACGATACCAGAAAAGATTAGTAGTGAAATACCATTTCCTACACCTCTTTCTGTTATTTGCTCACCTAACCACATTAAAAACATACTACCAGTAGTCACAGAAACAACAGTTGTTAAATAAAATAACCCCATATTATTTGTAGTAACTAAACCATCTTGATGTAATACAAAAGCCACAATACCAAATGATTGCACTATAGCTAAGCCAAGAGTCAGATATCTAGTATATTGAGTAATCTTCTTTTGCCCAGACTCTCCTTCTTTTTTCATCTCAATAAATTTCGGATAAACTGCTGAGAGCATCTGAAATATAATTGAAGCCGAAATATAAGGCATAACACCTAGAGCAAATATACTCATTTGTGTAAGAGCACCACCAGAGAACATGTTAAACATACTCATCAGACCACCTGTACCTGAAGAGCCTTGTTTTGAAATAATATCCACCAATTTAGTTGGGTCAATATTTGGAATAGGTATATACACACCCAGCCTAAACACTAGTATTGCTACTACAACAAAAATCAAACGAGATTTTAATTCACCTGTACCTTGAGCACTATTAAACTTAGACATATCTACGATCTTACTCTACTTTACCACCAGCTTTTTCGATAGCTTCTTTAGCACCTTTAGTGCATGCTATACCTTTAAGGCTAACGGCTTTTAGAATTTCTCCAGAAGCTATTACTTTAACTGATTTTATATCTTTTCTTATAAGACCAAGATCTTTAAGCACATCTATCGTAACTTCTTCAGCTGATACATGATTTAACTCATGAAGTCTGATCTCAGAAACAAATCTTTTAGTTGGAGAAGTAAAACCAAATTTTGGTAATCTTCTTTGCAAAGGCATTTGACCACCTTCAAAACCTACCTTATGATAGCCTCCTGAACGAGCCTTTTTGACCTTTATGTCCTTTACCTGAAGTTTTGCCTAAGCCACTTCCGATACCACGACCAAGTCTTTTAGGTGCGCTTTTTGAGCCAGCAGCAGGAGCAATTGTATTTAATTTCATTATACTACCCCTCTATCTTAACCATGTAATAAATTTTATTAGCCATACCGCGATTTTCTACAGTATCTAGAATTTCAACTGTATGATTAATCTTTCTTAAGCCTAAACCTTTAGCAGATGCTATGTGGTTTTTCTTACGACTGATAAGACTCTTTACTAATGTAACTTTAAATTTTTTAGCTTCACTCATATCAATTACCCCTGAATTTCTTCAATAGATAAGCCTCTTTTATCAGCTATCTGTTCTGGTGAATTAATCTTAGCTAAACCTGCTATAGTAGCTCTCACTACATTTACAGGATTAGTTGAGCCATAAGTTTTTGCCAATACGTTGTGGACACCCACAACTTCAAAAACTGAACGCATAGCGCCACCAGCAATGATACCAGTACCTTGAGATGCTGGTTGCATGTATACTTTAGAAGCACCATGATTTGACATTACTGAATACCATAGCGTATCGTTATTTAAACTAACTGATACCATATTTCTTTTAGCGTCTTCCATAGCTTTTTGGATTGCCACAGGTACTTCTCTCGATTTACCTCTACCAATACCAACTTTGCCTTTTCCGTCACCCACAACAGTTAAAGCGGCAAAGCTCATGATTCTACCACCCTTTACTGTTTTTGAGTGTCTTTTGACACTAACTAATTTCTCAATTAGTTCTTCGTTTTTTTCACTTCATTAGACATAATGAATAATCACCATATTTTATTTATTAAAACTGTAAACCATGCTCTCTAGCAGCATCTGCTAAAGCCTTTACACGGCCATGATATCTATATCCAGATCTATCAAAAGCAACTTTCTCAATACCTTTTTCTTTACATCTAGTAGCTACAGCTTCGCCAACGATTGTAGCAGATGAAACATTACCAGTATATTTGCATTTTGCTTTTATATCTTTTTCTACAGTAGATGCAGCAGCTAGTACATTAGAACCATCACCAGAGATTACTTGAGCATATATATGTCTAGGCGTTCTAAAAACACATAGTCTTGTATGACCCAACTCTCTTAATTTGATTCTTGTACGCTTACTACGACTTAAACGAGAAGTTTTCTTATTCATAATAATACTATCCTTTACTTCTTCTTAGCTTCTTTTTTAGCTACATACTCGTTTTCATAACGCACACCTTTACCTTTATAAGGTTCAGGTTTTCTGTAACTTCTAATCTCAGAAGCAACTTTACCCAAAAGCTCCTTATCAGCACCCTTAAGAACAATCTCTGTAGGTACAGGAGTTTCAGCCGTAATGCCTTGAGGCAAGCTATATACTACAGGGTGTGAAAAACCTAAAGTTAGGTTAATTTCATTACCTTGAGCCTTAGCACGATAACCAACACCTATAATTTTTAGCTTTCTTTCAAAACCACTTACTTACACCTTCAACCATATTGTTTAATATAGATCTAGCCGTACCTGATTGAGCAACTGCATTCTTACTACTATTAACAGGAGTAATATTTGCATGATCACCAGCGATTTCAAAATTCACATCTCTTGAGAAAGTTTTATTTAAAGTTGCATTAGCACCTTTAACTTCCACTGCATTACCAGCAGCTACATTAATTGTAACACCGCTTGGAATAGCAACAGGCTTCTTACCTATTCTTGACATATTACATCCTCCAAACTAAGCTACGTAGCCAATAATTTCACCACCAACACCAAGAGTTCTCGCCTTTCTATCACTCACAAGACCTTGTGAAGTAGAAACCATAGCCACACCAAAACCACCATATACTTTAGGTAAATCTTCTGATGACTTATAGATTCTTAAACTCGGTCTAGATACTCTTTTTAATCATTTCGATCACAGGAGCACCTGCTTGATACTTAAGCTCAACATCTATAGAAGGATGACCTGACGCTTGCGTGCCTTTCGCACAACTAGCAACATAACCTTCTTTTACTAAAAAGTTTGCGATTTCCATTTTCATTTTGAAAAGGAATAGAAACAGTTTCCTTGTGTGCAGAAAGACCATTTCTTATTCTCGTAAACATATCCGCAATAGGATCTTGCATACTCATAACTTATAATTCCTTATTACCAACTAGCTTTTTTCAAACCAGGAACATCCCCTGCCATTGCATACTCTCTAAGTTTAATACGGCATAAGCCAAACTTTCTGTATACAGCGTGTGGTCTACCAGTAACCTGACATCTTCTTTGCACACGAGATGCAGAAGAGTCTACCGGTAGTTTTTTTGCAGTTTAATAGTTGCTTCCCATTTTTGTTCTTCAGTAGAATTTACGCCAAGAATAATAGCTTTTAGCTCAGCTCTTTTTTGAGCGTATTTAGCTACTAATTTCCCTCTCTTTAATTCTCTCTGAATCATTGATTCTTTTGCCATTTAAAACCCCAATAGATTAAGACTTCAAAGGAAACCGAATGCTTTTAACAAAGCTCTTCCCTGATCATCATTTTTAGCAGTAGTAGTTATTGTAATATCTAAACCTCTGATAGTATCAATCTTATCGTAATCAACTTCTGGGAAAGAAATTTGCTCTTTCATACCCATACTATAATTACCTCTACCATCAAAAGATTTAGGACTTAGACCCCTAAAATCTCTGATTCTAGGAATAGCAATTGTTACAAGTCTATCTAAAAACTCATACATACGCTCGCCACGAAGCGTAACTTTTGTACCTATCGGCCAACCGTCACGGATTTTGAAACCTGCGATTGATTTTTTAGATTTTGTAACAACTGGCTTTTGACCTGCAATTGCAGTCAAGTCATTAACAGCGAAAGTCATAATTTTCTTATCTTTCGCAGCATCACCAACACCCATATTAAGAGTAATTTTCTCAATACGTGGCACTTCCATTGTATTATCCAACTTAAGAGATTCTTTTAATTCAGAAACCAACTTAGTTTGATAATGTTCTTTTAATCTTGCCATTAAATTCAAGTCCTATAAGTCTACAAGTTCGCCATTAGATTTAAAGTAGCGAACTTTTTTCTCATCAACAAACTTATAACCCACTTTATCAGCTTTCTCTGAAGATGGGTTAAAGATAGCCACATTAGAAGCATCTACAGGAAGTTCTTTTTCAACAACTCCACCTTCAACACCTTTATGTGGATTAGGCTTAACATGTTTCTTAACAATATTAATACCCTCTACAAGCACTAAAGAGCCGCCTTTAGCGAATGTTTTAACAACGCCTCTGCGACCCTTATCTTTACCAGCAATAACTATTACATCATCACCTTTTTTAATCTATTCATTTATCGTCACCTTAATAAATAACTATAAAACTTCTGGCGCTAGAGAAACAATTTTCATGAACTTCTCGTTACGAAGCTCTCTTGTAACTGGGCCGAAGATACGAGTTCCCATTGGTTGACCGTTAGCATTTAATAGCACAGCAGCATTGCCGTCAAAACGAATCTTAGAACCATCTCCTCTACGCACGCCTTTAGCAGTTCTCACAACTACAGCGTCATAAACAGACCCTTTCTTTGCCTTACCTCTTGGAGCAGCTTCCTTTACAGTCACCTTAATCACATCACCGATATATGCATATCTACGGTGCGATCCACCCAAAACTTTAATACATTCAACTCTCTTAGCGCCGCTATTGTCAGCAACTTGGAGCTCAGTTTGCATTTGAATCATACAAATAACCCTTATTTATTTTATATAAGACCACAAATACTAGTTTTGCAGTCCGATAAATATACCAATAAACAGAAATAAAATCAAATTTATTATTTTTCTCTATTGATTATGTCTACTAAACACCACTTTTTAGTTTTTTTGAGTACGGCTTAGTTTCTTTAAATTTAATAACATCGCCAGACTTACATTCATTCTTTTCATCATGAACATAGTATTTAGTAGTTTTTCTTACAAACTTACCATATAAAGGGTGCTTTACCAATCTCTCAGCTTTTACAACTACAGTTTTATCCATAGCATCGCTGAAACTTTACCCTCTATCAATCTAATTTTATCTTGCATTTCAAGTACCTACTTATTTTCAGCTATTATAGTATTTATACGAGCAATATTTCTTTTAGCACTTTGAACAAGTGGTTCTTTTTCAATTGCCCAGTACCCTTTTGCATACTAAGGGAGAAAAGTTGTTGTAACAACTCAATCTTAGCTTCTTGCAATTGGTCAATACTCTTACTTCTATAATCTTTTAAAGTATCATTTCTTTTTCATTACATCACCTGCTTTTCAACAAAAGTTGTTGATACTGGTAGTTTTGTTGAGCAGCTCTTTGGAAAGCTTCTCTAGCCAATTCTTCTTTAACACCAGTCATTTTCATATAGAACACGACCCGGCTGAATTTGAGCAACCCAATATTCAACTGAACCCTTACCTTTACCCATACGAACTTCAAGAGGTTTTTTAGTGATCGGCTTGTCTGGGAATATTCTAATCAAACTTTACCACCACGCTTAATGTGACGGTTGATAGCTCTTCTTCCTGCTTCGATTTGACGAGCAGTAATTCTACCTCTAGATGTCGCTTGAAGACCGAACTCACCGAAGCTTACTTTATTACCTCTGTGAGGCAAAACCTCTATTACGCATCTTATGCTGCTTACGAAACTTTGTACGCTTAGGCTGTAACATTATCTCGCTCCTTTTCTACTGTTATTATTCTTTGCTGGAACTTGACCAGGAAGAATTTCACCTTTATAGATCCAAACTTTAACACCAATAATACCGTAAGTTGTTAAAGCTGATGCTGTAGAATAATCTACATCTGCCCTGAAAGTTTGAAGAGGTACACGACCATCTCGCCCACTCAGAACGAGCAATCTCAGCACCACCCAAACGACCACTTACCATAATCTTAATACCTTTAGCACCAGACTTCATAGCTGCTTGCATAGCTTTTTTCATAGCACGTCTAAACATAACGCGTTTTTCAAGCTGCTGAGCAACACTATCTGCCACTAACTTAGCATCTATTTCCGGCTTACGAATTTCTTCGATATTGATCTGAACAGGAATACCCATCATCTTACTCACTTCATTACGAAGCTTCTCAACATCTTCACCCTTTTTACCAATCACAATACCTGGTCTAGCCGTATGTATAGTGATTTTAGCATTTTGAGCTGGTCTTTCGATCTGAACCTTACTAACTGATGCTGCTGCAAGTTTTTTGTGCAAAAACTCTCTAACTTTAATATCTTCATTAAGGTTAGTAGCATAGCTAGAAGAGTCAGCATACCATGTTGAACGCCAGTCTCTTACAATACCTAAGCGAATACCATTAGGATTTACTTTTTGACCCATTTTACTATACCTCTTAGTTTTTCTCAGCAACTTTCACAGTTATGTGCGAAGTTCTTTTTAAAATACGGTTACCGCGGCCTTTAGCTCTTGCTTCAAAACGTTTCATAGTAGGACCCTCATCAATGAAGACAGTCGATACAAATAATGCATCAACATCCATACCATCGTTATGCTCAGCATTTGCTACTGCAGAGTTAAGAACTTCCTTAACTAGTACAGCAGCTTTTTTATTACTAAAAGTCAAAAGATTAATAGCTCTTTCTACCGGTAAACCCCTAATTTGATCTGCAACCAATCTACACTTTTGATGTGAGATTCTTGCAAATTTTAATTTAGCTTGTACTTCCATATCTACCTCAACTATTTCTTCTTAGCTTTTTTATCAGCTGCGTGACCACGGTAATTACGCGTAATCGCGAACTCACCAAGTTTATGACCTACCATTTCTTCAGTCATAAGTACTGGTACATGTTGCTTACCATTATGTACAGCTATAGTTAAACCAATCATGTCTGGCACGATTAACGATCTTCTAGACCACGTCTTAATAGGTCTTTTAGAATTACTTTCTTGCGCTTCAAAAACCTTTTTTAACAGATGATGATCTACAAAAGGTCCTTTTTTTAATGAACGAGGCACAACCTTCTCCCTAATTACTTACGTTTTTGAACAATTAACTTATTAGAGCGCTTATTACTACGCGTCTTATAACCCTTAGTAGGCATACCCCATGGACTCACAGGATGTCTACCACCAGAAGTACGACCTTCACCACCACCATGAGGGTGATCTACAGGGTTCATCGCAACACCTCTAACAGTAGGTCTGATACCTCTCCAACGATTAGCACCAGCTTTACCTAAAGATTTTAAGTTATGCTCAGAGTTAGATACTACACCTATAACAGCTCTACAGTCCAAAAGGATTCTTCTCATCTCACCTGACCTTAGACGAATAATTGCATAAGCATTATCCTTACCAACCAATTGAGCAAAAGTTCCAGCGCTTCGAATCATCTGAGCACCTTTTTTTGGCTTCATTTCGATATTATGAATCACAGTACCAAGAGGAATATTTCTAAGTGGCATACAGTTACCAACAGCTACATCTACTTTCTCACCAGAAAGTATAGACATATCCTTACTTAGACCCTTAGGTGCTATCACATATCTTCTCTCACCATCAGCATACAGTACTAAAGCAATATTTGCACTACGATTAGGATCATACTCAATTCTCTCAACCTTAGCTATGATATCATCTTTATTTCTTTTGAAATCAACTATACGATAATGTTGCTTATGTCCGCCACCTTGATGACGAACCGTAATTCTACCAGCATTGTTTCTACCAGCTTTATTGCTTTTAGCTTCTACTAGACCCTTGAACGGCTTACCTGTGTGCAATTCTGCATTCTTTACGCTCACTACGTGGCGGCGGCCAGGTGAAGTAGGTTTAGCTTTTTTTATTTCAATCATGATTTAAACCTTCCTAAAATTATTCAGCACCAACAAAATTGATATCGTGACCCTCTGCAAGCTTAACATAAGCTTTTTTCCAAGCCTTTGTCTTACCTTGAGTACGACCAAATTTGCGCGCTTTACCTTTAACATTAAGGACATTTACTGACTCAACCTTAACCTCGAACAACTGCTCAACCGAATCTTTAATTTCAAGCTTAGTCGCGTCTCTTGCAACCTGAAAAACAACAGTAGAGTTAGAGTCAGACAAACCATAAGTTTTATCTGAAACGTGAGGTCTAACAACAGTTTTTAACAATCTTTCTTGAGAACTCATGCTAATTTCTCCTCTATTTCTTTTATAGCCTTCTTAGTTACAACTATATTTTCGAAGCACATAAGAGAAACTGGATTAATATCCATAGAGTCACACACTGCTACATTTTTTAAGTTTCTTGAAGAAAGATATAAATTTTCAGTGAACTCTTCTACAGCAGCAATAAAAAGCACATCTTTGATACCCATAGTATCAACTAAAGCCTTAAATTCTTTTGTTTTAGGAGTTTCAAGCTTAAGCTCTTCTACAACAGTCATTCTACCTGATCTAACCAACTCAGATAAGATTGACTTCACAGCACCAGAATACATCTGACGGTTTACTTTCTGCTTATAACTCTTAGGTTTAGCAGCAAACGTAACACCACCCTTTCTAAAGATAGGAGAACGGATTGTACCAGCTCTTGCTCTACCTGTACCTTTTTGTCTCCAAGGTTTCGCACCACCACCAGACACTTCTGATCTAGTTTTTTGCGCTTTCGTTCCTTGACGAGCACCTGCCATATAGGCAACTACAACCTGATGAATAAGCGATTCATTATAGTCTGTTGCAAAAATAGCATCTGCAACATCTACTGAACCAGCTTCTTTACCAGTTAATGATTTAATATTTAAGTCCACAATAACTCTCCGGTATATTAGTATTTAATCTACTAGCTCTTTACTGCTGGTGAAACAATTATATCACCACCAACTGAACCTGGAATACCGCCTTTTAAAAGCAATAAACCATTTTCTGCGTCTACTCTCACAACTTCAAGAGACTGAATCGTAACGTTTTCGTTACCCATGTGTCCAGCCATCTTTTTGCCTTTAAACACTCGTCCTGGAGTCTGGTTTTGACCAGTAGAACCATGTGCTCTGTGAGAAACTGAGTTACCATGAGTTGCATCTTGCATAGCAAAGTTGTGACGCTTAACACCACCTTGAAAACCTTTACCTTTCGATACACCTCTTACATCTACTTTTTGGCCAGCTTCGAACATAGTAGCATCAAGAGATGCTCCCACTTCGTACTCATGACCAGCTTCGACAGTAAACTCCCACAACCCTCTTCCAGGCTCTATGCCAGCTTTAGCATAATGACCAGACAAAGGTTTGTTTACATTAGAACGCTTTTTGAAACCAGTAGTTACCTGAATAGCACTATAACCATCTGTATCAGCAGCTTTAACTTGAGTAACCTTATTTGACTCAACTTGAACAACTGTTACAGGAATAGATACGCCTTCTTTGGTAAAAATACGAGTCATACCACATTTGCGACCAACTAATCCTAAAGACATTATTTTTATCCTCTATTATTATTATTTTAACCCTACGATTACGATTGACCGTAGAGACCTAATAGTTACATTTTGAGATTTCTCAAAAAAGTAGGCTATATATTAGCTTAAGCTGATCTGAACATCAACACCTGATGCTAAATCTAGTTTCATTAGAGCATCTACAGTTTTATCCGTAGGTTCAACTATATCGATTAATCTCTTGTGAGTTCTAATCTCAAACTGATCTCTTGCTTTCTTATTTACATGAGGAGAAGTCAAAATTGTAAACTCTCTTTTCTCACTGGTAAAGGGATAGGACCCTTAACTTGTGCGCCCGTCTTTTTAGCAGTATCAACTATTTCTTGTGTAGAAACATCAATAAGCTTATGATCAAAGGCTTTTAATCTAATTCTAATGCGTTGATTATTTATCGCCATCTTATTATATCCTTTTAATTATGAGTTGCGTGCTTTGATGATATCATCAGCAATGTTGTTTGGTACTTCTGAGTACTTGCTAAATTCCATAGAGAATGATGCTCTACCCTGGCTCATTGAACGAACATTAGTAGCATAACCAAACATCTCTGAAAGTGGAACTATCGCATTGATAACTCTACCAGTTGGGTTATCATCCATACCTTCGATAAGACCCCTTCTTCTGTTAAGGTCACCCATAACATCACCAAGATAATCTTCTGGAGTTACAACTTCAACCTTCATCATTGGCTCTAAAATACAAGCTTTTGCTTTTTTAGCACCTTCTTTAAGCGCCATAGAACCAGCAATTTTAAATGCCATTTCAGATGAATCGACATCATGGAAAGAACCATCATAAAGAGTAGCCTTAACACCTATCATAGGATAGCCCGCCAATACACCATTAATCATTTGCTCTTCAATACCCTTAGATACTGAACCAATGAATTCTTTAGGAATCACACCACCAACGATCTCATCAACAAACTCAAATATTTTGTCTGTACCATCTTCATTTTTAGCATCTAACGGCTCAAACTTAACATATACATGGCCATATTGACCACGACCACCAGATTGACGCACGAATTTAGATTCTTGCTCAACAGTAGCTCTTAAAGTTTCTCTGTATGCAACTTCCGGGTTACCCACATTAGCCTCTACATTAAACTCGCGTCTCATACGATCAACAAGAATATCCAAATGAAGCTCGCCCATACCAGAAATAATTGTTTGCCCACTTTCTTCATCAGTTTTAACTCTAAAAGATGGATCTTCAGCAGCAAGCTTACCTAAAGCTATACCCATTTTTTCTTGGTCAGCTTTAGTTTTAGGCTCAACAGCAACAGATATTACCGGCTCAGGGAATTCCATTCTCTCTAGAATAACTATATTACTAGGATCACAAAGCGTATCACCAGTAGTTACAGACTTAAGACCAATACAGCGGCGCAGCTATGTCGCCCGCGCGATTTCTTTGATCTCTTCACGCTTATTAGCATGCATCTGAACGATACGACCAATACGCTTTTTTTTCCTTTAACAGAGTTATACACAGCATCACCAGATTTGATGACACCAGAATAAACCCTAACAAAAGTTAAGTTACCTACAAATGGGTCTGTAGCTAATTTAAATGCTAAAGCAGCAAAAGGTTCACTATCTGAAGACTCTCTTGATGCAGGCTCACCATTTTCTAGCTCACACTTAGTCGCAGCAACTTCGTTTGGAGCAGGCAAATAACGAACAACACCATCAAGTACAGCTTGAACACCCTTGTTTTTGAATGCAGAACCACAGAAAGCAAGAACAATTTCATTACCGATCACACGCTTACGCAAACCATCATGAATTTCTTCTTCAGTAAGCTCTTCACCTTCAAGGTATTTTTCCATCATCTCTTCAGATGCTTCAGCAGCAGCCTCAATCATTTCCATGCGAAGCTCTTCTGCCCTTTCTTGAAGATCAGCAGGAATATCAACAAGGTCATAAGTCAAACCCATGTCCTCTTCATTCCACATAATTGCTTTCATCTTAACAAGATCAATAACACCTTTAAAATCTTCTTCAGCACCGATGTTTAATTGAACTGGAACTACAGTTGCTTTTAAACGAGTTTTGATTTGACCAACAACTCTTTCAAAATCTGCACCAGCTCTATCCATCTTGTTTACAAAGACAATTCTAGGCACACCGTAACGGTTAGCTTGACGCCACACAGTCTCTGACTGAGGCTCAACACCAGATGAACCACAAAACACAACTACAGCACCATCAAGTACACGCAATGAACGCTCTACTTCAATAGTAAAGTCAACGTGACCCGGAGTATCAATAATGTTTATGCGATGCTCAGGAAATTGCTGATCCATACCCTTCCAGAATGTAGTAGTAGCAGCTGAAGTAATTGTAATACCTCTTTCTTGCTCCTGCTCCATCCAATCCATAGTAGCAGCACCATCATGCACTTCACCAATCTTGTGAGAAAGGCCGTGTAAAATAGGATACGCTCAGTAGTTGTAGTTTTACCTGCATCTACATGGGCACAAATACCTATGTTTCTATATTTCTCTAAAACTGTTGTACGAGACACTATAATTTCTCCTAATTACCATCTAAAGTGAGCAAACGCTTTGTTAGCTTCTGCCATTTTGTGAGTATCTTTCTCTTCTTGACCGCAGAACCTCTGCCTTCAACAGCTTCCATCAACTCAGCAGCTAGCTTATCACCCATAGTACTTTCTTTTCTCTTACGAGCAGCTTCGATGACCCATCTCATACCCAGTGATTGACGACGCTCTGGCCTCACTTCAACAGGGACTTGATATGTAGCACCACCCACACGGCGAGACTTAACCTCAACCATAGGGCTAATACTTTCTAAAGCTTTTTCAAAAACTTCAACTTCATTTACTGAAGCATCTTTTGCTTTAATTTTATCAAACGCACCATAAACAATTTTTTCGGCAATAGATTTCTTACCGTCCAACATTATTTGATTTACGAACTTTGCAACTACAAGACTCTTATACTTAGGATCAGGTAGGATATCTCTTTTAGGAGCTCTATTTCTTCTAGACATTAATTCACCTTCTTTATATTAAAAATTTTAAACACCAAACTAAGACTTAGGACGCTTTGTTCCGTACTTAGAACGACCGTGCTTACGATTATTAACACCCGAAGTATCTAAAGCACCCCTAACGATGTGATAACGCACACCTGGCAAATCTTTAACTCTACCACCACGAATAAGCACAACACTGTGCTCTTGTAGGTATGACCTTCACCACCAATATAACTTGTTACTTCAAAGCCACTCGTTAATCTTACACGAGCCACTTTTTTCTAAGGGCTGAGTTAGGCTTTTCGGAGTAGTTGTATAAACTCTCGTACAAACACCTCTTCTTTGAGGACACGCCTTCAACGCAGGAACCTTAGATTTAACAACCGATCTCTTACGAGGGTTGTTCACCAACTGATTTATAGTTGCCATTAGTTATTATTCTCCATTTTATTATCAGTTTTGTTTAGTTAAATTCATAACACCACAGGTACACAGTCTCTGTGCAAAAAAATAGCATTAGACAACCATAGTATCAAAAAAATCAAAGAAAAAGAAAGGAGAGAAAAAGCTTATTTTTTCAGCCACTCCAAAAACAGACTTAAAAGCAACATAGAGGTAGTTGCACATAGAATACACCGTCAAGATAACAGCAACATACAACATCAAGAAACCAAAGATAAATAAACCAAGTGTTAAAACTAGTATAATCAACCGCTTTATCAAAATTGATAGCTGGCTTAATAAGAAAATATAAATAAGGCAGCCATTTGTGCAACAGTTTTGACTTTACCCCAAATACCAACCTTAACCACACTACGCTGACCAAGCTCTGCCATCCATTCACGCAAAGCTGAAACCACTATCTCACGACAAATCATAGCAATAGCAGGTATAGTTGCCCACCAGTACGGATACATCTCTATAAATAGACAAAGTGCTGTAGCTACAATAAGCTTATCCGCAACAGGATCCAAAAATGCCCCAAGCTTGCTAGTTTGCTCCCACTTACGAGCCAAATAACCATCCAACCAATCAGTAGCAGCACCAACTAAAAATAAACTAGCCGTAACGCCGTGATGATGAGGGAAATCATAATAAAACATATCACGATAAAAGGAATTAGAAACAAACGACCAAAAAGTCAGTAGATTAGGAAGGCTGAAAAACATAACTAAACTCCCGTATGGCCGAAACCACCTTCTGCTCTATCAGATTCTTGAGAAAACTCATCAACCAAATCAAATTGAGCTTGAACAACAGGCACAATCACAAGCTGTGCAAAACGCATCAATGGTTCATTTCTAGTCTCCTCTTGAGACCTATTAAAACATGAAACCTTAAGCTCACCTTGATAATCAGGAATCTATCAAGCCAGTACCATTACCAAGCACTAAACCCTTTTGTGACCCAGTCCAGATCTTGGCAAAATCAAAGCTGCATAGTTTGGATCAGCCACCATTAATAGCTATACCCGTACCAATCAACCTTACACTCACCTGGCTTCAAAAATTCCACTGACTCAATACAGGCACTAAGATCAACTGCTGCTGAACCCGCTGTACCATACTGAGGTATCTGTTTAATGTTTTTTTATCTAAGATTTTCATTTGAATCTTCATAATCAATCCTTATAGTACAAATACGCCACACAAATAACCTAACATCACAAATATAGGCAATGCAGGCATATAACCATCAAGCCTATCTAAAACTCCACCATGACCAGGCAAAATATTACCACTATCTTTTACACCCGCGATTCGCTTCATCATACTTTCAAATACATCACCAATAACGGACACAATCGCAATCAAAGCAGATATTGCAACCATCACAACATATTGAAGTAAACTTAAATCCATATAAAACAAAAAGATTACAGCTACCACAACAGCACAAACCAAAACCACCAAGCAAACCTCAATAGTCTTATTTGGACTCAAACGAGGCAACATCTTTCTCTTACCAATAGCTTTACCTGTAAAGTAAGCACCACTATCAGCAGCAGCCACCACG
>JAYQIE010000029.1:0-10140 GCA_038141505.1 Francisella sp.
GGAGTATTACCCTTACAAATGATGGGTCAGGTATTTAATTCCTACAAACTTATGTTTTGTTACAAATAAGAATAATATAATTTCTGAATATTTATCTAGTGGTTAATATGCAATGAAATACTTCATGCACGAATCAAGTTATGTCGATGATGATGTAACAATTGGAGATGGTACAAAAATTTGGCATTTCTCACATATTCATAGTGGTACTAATATTGGATCTAACTGTTCACTTGGTCAAAATGTCAATGTTGGCAATAATGTTAAGATTGGTAATGGCGTGAAGATCCAAAACAATGTATCAGTTTATGAGGTGTAGAATTAGAAGATTATGTGTTTTGTGGCCCATCAATGGTTTTTACAAATGATCTTACACCTAGGGCAAAATACCCAAAAGGTAAAGCTTTTTCATAAGCCTACATTAGTCAAGTACGGTGCATCTATAGGTGCTAATGCTACTATAGTTTGTGGTAATACTATTGGTAAATGGGCTATGATAGCATCTGGAGCTGTAGTCACTAAAGATGTTGTGGATTATGCTTTAATGGCTGGAATACCAGCTAAACATATCGGTTGGGGTGTGTGAGTGTGGTAGTGTACTAAAAAAATAATGCAAAACAGTCGTCATTCCGTCAGGCCCCACCACGGAATCTAATATTCAAAATAGTCATATATTTAGCTGTGACAGTTGTAATCGAAAATATAAGTTAGATAAGAATATTTTAGAGCAAGTTTAGAATAATGATCACTATTTTAATATTGTGATATAATTGTTTTTAACAACGCTCATCACTTTTTTAATAAAGTCGATGGGCTTTTTTATTTGGAGCAAATATAATGGAGTTTAGAGGATTAAAGTCACAATACAAAGCTTTGAAAAAGAGATTGATAAAGCTGTTTTAAATGTTTTAGAGTCTGGTCAATATATATAGGGTGGAGCCGTCAAAGTCAAAGATCTAGAAAAAGAACTAGCTGAATATGTCGCTGTTAAGCATTGTATAACATGTGCAAATGG
The DNA here is from genome assembly GCA_038141505.1 of Francisella sp. Lineage (GTDB taxonomy): Bacteria > Pseudomonadota > Gammaproteobacteria > Francisellales > Francisellaceae > Francisella. The sequence goes on from JAYQIE010000029.1 coordinate 1,016, forward strand.
CACAGATGCTTTGACAATTTCTCTTGCAGCTCTCGGCATAGGTTCTGATGATATTGTGCTTGTGCCTGACTTTACATTCTTTGCTAGTGGAGAATCTGTGGCCTTTGTAGGTGCTACACCAGTATTTGTAGATGTTGATGAGCTAACATATAATATTTGCCTAATCAAGATAGAGGAAACTATAGTTGAGCTAACTGAAAAAGGCTATGGAGATAAAATCAAAGCTATTATGACTGTAGACTTGTTTGGTTTGCCTGCAAACTATCCAGAAATTCAAAAAATAGCCGATAAGTATAATCTTTTAATACTCGAAGATGCAGCTCAAGGTTTTGGTGGCAGTATTAATGGTCAAAAAGCTTGTAGCTTTGGAGATATTACCAACCACTTCATTTTTTTCCAGCTAAACCTTTGGGTTGCTATGGTGATGGTGGAGCTATTTTTACTAATGATGATAATCTAGCCGAGTTTATAAGATCGTATGTGGTACATGGTAAAAATGGTGATGATAAATACGATAATATCCGCATAGGAATAAATTCAAGACTTGATACTATCCAGGCTGCTATTTTACGCGTTAAGCTAAAAGCATTTGCTAACTACGAGCTAGACGCCGTGAATAGGAGTCGCAGAGCAATATAATTATGAGCTAAAAAATAAGGCTATCAACTACCATATATACCAGAATCTTACATTTCCAGTTTTGCTCAATATACTATAAAACTTGACTCAAAAAAGAAAGAGACACTCTGAAAAATGAATACGAAGCACAAGGTATACCAACTATGATTTACTATGCAAAGCCAATGCACAAGCAAGGTGCTTTTAAAAATAAATTGATTGAGTTAGATTGTTTTACAGGCTGTCAAGATTTGTGTGATACAGTTTTGAGTTTGCCGATTAACTTGTATTAAAACTATGTCACAAAAATCTTTCACAAAAAATGTTTTAACACTTATGACAGGTACCGCAGTAGCTCAAATTATTCCAATTGCTATATCTCCTGTACTCACAAGATTATACACCCCCAAGATTTTGGTACATATGCATTTTTTATTTCTATTGTGACTATTTTAGGAATTATAATTAACGCTAAGTATGAGATGGCTATCATACTACCAAAAAAAGATGAAGATGCTATAAATGTATTTGCATTAGGTTTTATTATAAATATTGTTTTATCATTGTTGATATTTATTTTTATAGTCGCTTCTCATTCACATTTTATTAAATGGTTGGGTAATGATTCATTATCTGTATGGTTATATTTTGTTCCAGTAGCAGTATTTTTTACGGGTCTTTGGAACATCTTAAACTATTTTAATAACCGCAAAAGCCAATATAAAGATATTGCTCATGCTGTTATATTCAAATCTATTTTAACAGCTTTAGTTCAAGTTATGGTTGGTTTTATAAAGAAAGGGGCGGTTGGGCTGGTAAGTGGACAAATCATATCAAACATTTTTGGTAATATGCGACTAGCTAAAAATGTTATTAAAGATAAAACCTTAATGTCTAATGTTTCTAAACTTAAAATAATAGCAGTGGCAAAAAATATAGGATTTTCCGAAATACTATATGTTTGCTTCTTTGTCAAATGGAGTATCATCACAACTTCCAATATTTATGATATCTAAAGTATATGGAGCAACTATTGTCGGATATTTTGTTATTGCACAGCGGTTAGTTACTTTACCAGCAGCATTAATTAGTACATCATTTTCACAAGTGTATTTTCAAAAACTTACAGAAGCTAAAAACAATAACCAGCTATGTTTGCCTATATTGATCACAGCAATAAAGAAATTATCAATAATAAGTGTTCCAATTGCTTTTTTAGTTTTTTTACTAGGTCCATATTTGGTGGTTTTAGTGTTTGGTAATAACTGGGTTATCTCAGGTAATATTATTAGATATCTATCTTTAACTTTTCTAATAACATTTATAGTATCTCCATTAAGCATATCTTTGGTTGTATCTAATGATAACAAGTTACTAGCTATGTGGCAGTACGCTTATTTATTTTTTGGGATATTGTGTTTTGTAGTATTTTGCTATTTCTTACATGTGTCGTATTTAGTATTCTTTTTTTGGTTTGTTATTTATCAATATGTATCATATATAATATATATTTTACTGATAGTATTTAGAATTAGGCTTTTAGATAAAAATAGTAGGGGCTATATATGTTAGATATGTTATTTGTAATTATATATTTTATTTTTCCTCTTCTAGCTTTATTGTATATAAAATATATAGGTTTAAATATATTTACTATTTCTATTTCAACAATTTTAATTATTTCATTATTTATATATTCATACATTGGCATTTTTCCATTATATTTTTATTTAGATAAATACCGGTATGGAATGGGTGTGCAAGACAGAACCATTATGTTTGAGATGTTATGCTATTCAATTATATCTATTACTGGAGTATTGTCTGGAATTACATGTGCAAAATCAATTTTGAAAAAGAGGAGTGTTAAAAAATATTCCACTACCTAGAGTTATGTCCAGAAGAGAGTTTTTTGGAATATTAATATTGCTTGTTATTTGTTTTTTTCATTCTTTTAATGTATTTATCTAAAGTTGATAAAGTGGCGATTTTAGTAATGATTAACGGAAGTTCTAGGGTTGATATAGCCTCTGCAAGAAGCTCTATGAGTAATAATTTTGGCTCATCATATCATTGGTACTATTTGTTTTTTCTCAGGTATTCTCATTGGTAACATTTATTCTATTTTCTCAATTTCTATTGAGTAAGAAAAAGTTAAATATATGTTTATTTTTAATTTCATTTTTTGGTGTTTCATTTGCTGCGATTATGGCAACAGAAAAAGCACCATTTATTGGAATCTTAATGGGTATTTTATTTACTTACTTTTTGACAAAAAATAAGGGAAATATTCCAATAAAAACAACTATTTGTTTTATGTTAATTGTTTTTATAGTTTTGACTATTTTTTTTATTTTTTATGCACAGTTTAAGTGTATCTTCAGCAGTAGCATCTATTTTTTTCAAGAGCATTTGATGGAAGTATACAGCCAGCTTACTATTATTTAGAGTATTTTACAAATGTACATAGTTATTTATATGGTAGAAGTTTTCCTAATCCTATGGGTATATTGCCATTTGAACCTTTTAGAATGACCGTAGAGGTCATGAACTGGGTAAATCCTAACTCTAATGGTGTTGTTGGTAGTATGCCAACAGTATTTTGGGCTGAAGCATATGCGAATTTTGGAATTATTGGGGTTTGTATAGTTCCTTTTTTATTGGCTTTATTATCTATTATGTAGATAGTATTGTGTCTAAATTAGAAAATACACCAATAAAAATAGGTTTTTTTAGTTTGGCTGATTATGCATTATAAGTCTCTTGCTATTACTGGTTTTAGTGGCTTTTTAATTGATTTTATTTGATTGTTATTTTGAGTATTGTAGTTCTAGTGATATTGCTTTCTAATCAAAGGTAAAATTAAATATTATAGATGACTGATTATAATATGGATGCCGTTTTGGTTTTTACTTGGATTAATTTTCCCACCGATAGTATTTTAAAAAAAGAAAGGAAAAATAGCTTGAACAACCTACACATATTACTAACAGAAATGAAAAACGAAAGCTGAGTTTTCAAAAAGATAAACTCTTATACACTATTTTAAATGATTAAGAGGGACAGACAATTAAAATGAATATATTACATTTAACACATACAGATATTAATTGTGATTCAAGAATCTTAAAAGAGATGATAAGTGTCGCAAATTCAAACAGCAATTACACTGTTGAAGGAATTGGTATAGAAAGAAATGAAAAGAGAGATTCAAGTACTAATAAAAAAATAATTATTCACTCATTGAAACTTAAAAGTAGAGGTTGGAAAAAATTACCCAATCTAATTAAAAAAATATTTATACTAATTGAATTTTATGTAAAACTATTTTTTATTGCAAAAAAAATTAAAACCTGAAATTATACATTGTCATGATGTAATGGTTCTACCAATTGGAGTATTAATAAAAATCTTTTATAAAACAAAATTGATTTATGATGCACATGAATTAGAATCTCAAAAGAATGGAATAACATCAATTGAAAGTAAAATTGTATATTTTGTTGAAAAATTATCTTGGAAGTATATTAATAATCTAATAGTAGTAAGTCCTTCTATTGTTAAATGGTACAATGAGAAAATAGGTAAAAAAAATACCGAAATTATAATTAATGCTCCTTTTTTTATAGAAAATAATAATTCAACTGAAGAAAGTGATTGTTTAAGAAAATTATACAACATACCTTATTCATCAAAGATATTTATCTATATTGGTGGGTTTGTGAAAGGAAGAGGAATAGAGTTACTTATAAATATTTTTAAAAAACAAGAGATAAATTCTCATATTGTATTCTTAGGTTACGGTGAACTTAGAGATAGGATGATTCAAGAGTCTAATGCATGTAGTTATATTCATGTTCATGATGCTGTCCCTCATGAAAGAGTTATTTCTGTAGCTAAGAGTGCGGATGTTGGCCTTTGTTTTATTCAAAATATTTCTTTGAGTGATTATTATTGTTTGCCTAATAAATTATTTGAATATGCTTTTGCAGAGATTCCAATATTAGCATCTAATTTTCCAGATATAATTGAAGTGGTTGATAAATTTAATTTAGGGAAATATACTAGTTTAGAACCTAAAGATATGTTAAATGCAATTAAAGAATTTGAAGAAATGGAAAAACTTCCAAAAATTAAAACAGAAAGTTTATATGATTTAAGTTGGCAAAGACAAGAAGAAAAATTAATAAAGTTGTATAAAGATTTATATTAGAAAATTAAGGGAAGTATAGGATGTGTGAATATACAAGTATCAAACAATCCAAAACATATTACTATATTGAGAGTTTAAATAGAACTTAAATCCCTCTCTTCATAGTCTCAAAAGAATTCTTCATTAGTAAGTGAACCTTTCATCTTCTCTGTAAGGAATTCCATAGCTTGTACATCTTCCATACCACCAAGAATCTTACGCAGAATCCATAATTTTTTAAGCTCTTCTTCAGAAGTAAGTAACTCTTCTCTACGCGTACCAGATCTATCAAAGCTAATAGCAGGGTAGACGCGACGCTCAGATATCTTACGATCAAGATGAAGCTCCATGTTACCAGTACCTTTGAACTCTTCAAAGATTACCTCATCCATCTTAGAGCCAGTTTCAACTAGAGCAGTTGCAATAATAGTTAGACTACCACCTTCAGAAGTGTTACGAGCGGCACCAAAGAATCTTTTAGGCTTTTGTAGGGCATTTGCTTCGACACCACCAGAAAGTACACGACCTGATGATGGTGATACAGTATTGTAAGCACGAGCTAGTCTTGTGATAGAATCTAGTAGGATAACTACATCTTGCTTATGCTCAACTAGTCTTTTAGCTTTTTCTATTACAATCTCAGCTAATTGCACATGACGAGCAGCTGGCTCATCAAATGTACTTGCGACAACTTCACCACGCACAGAGCGTTGCATTTCTGTAACTTCCTCTGGGCGTTCATCGATTAATAGCATGATAAGATTACACTCAGGATGGTTTTTAGCAATTGATGTTGCGATATTTTGCATCATAATTGTTTTCCCCGTCTTTGGTGGTGCAACGATTAGACCACGCTGACCTTTACCAAATGGTGCTGCTAGATCTATAACTCTAGCTGTGATATCTTCATTTGAGCCATTACCAATCTCCATTTTAAGACGCTCTTTTGCGTATTCAGGAGTTAGGTTTTCAAATAATATCTTCTTTCTTGCTAATTCTGGAGAATCAAAGTTTACGCTATCAATATGTTTAACAGCAAAGTATTTTTCACTTTCACGAGGAGGGCGAATTTTACCGACGATGCTATCACCCAGTTTACGAAAGGTTTAATTTACGGATAAATGCCGGTGATACATAGATATCATCTGGAGATGCAAAGTATGAGCTATCAGAAGGATCTTAGAAAGCCATAGCAAATCTTGTAGTACTTCTAGGATACCTTCACCATAAATATCTTCGCCATTATCAGCATGATGTTTTAATATTGAGAAAATAAGTTCTTGTTTTCTAGCTCAAGTGATTCAAGATCTAAGCTTTGAGCAATATCCAAGCTCATTGACTGATTTATACTTTAATTCATTTAAATTCATTAGTGATTCTCTATTTGTAAAGAAAGGTTGATGTTATTGAGACTATAGATATACTCAAATCACTTAAAAACATAGATTTCTATCTTTGTTTTATTGACGACTTTTAAGCCCGCTAAATTTTGATAATAACTAGTTATTAACTGCAATTCATCGAACTAAAATCATTCAAGAATACTTTTGATATAATTTCCATATTTTCAACTGGTTTGATGTATATTTGTCTACGATTGAGATTAATTGGCTTTTTTGTACTACACCAACTTTAGTTTCTTTGTTTTCGCCATCTTTGAAAATCATAAGTGTAGGAACGCCTCTTACACCAAATTTCATAGCAGTTTCTTCATTGTCATCGATATTGATTTTGCAAACTTTAACTTTGTCGCCATAGTGCTCAGCAATTTGCTCTAGTATCGGTGATATCATCTTACAAGGACCACACCAAGGTGCCCAAAAAATCCAATAATACTGAAATATCACTATTAACTACTTCATCTTGAAATTGACTATCTGATATATCGATACATTTTGACATGTTTTGATCTTTCCCTTTGTGATTTTAAAACTGATTTGGCAAGATTTTTGCTAAACGCTTGAAATAAGGATTAACTAACTAAGTCTTATTATAAACAAAAAATGCTCCTAGACAAATTTTTTTAGCTATTTCGATGCTTTTTTTATAATTGATATCAGTCTAAAGAAACTTTCTCTCTTAAAATGTCAAAAATAGTAGCTACAGTAGACCTCGGATCAAATAGTTTTCATATGTTAATAAGTGAGATAAAAGCTGATGGTGAGGTTATTACACTATCTAAGCAAAAGCAAAAGTGCAGCTAAGAGCAGGGTTAAATAAAAATCTTACTATTACTAAGGAAGCTCAAGAAAAAGCTATAAGATGTTTGGAGTTTTCGCAGAGGAAATAAAGAAATATAGTGTACAGCATATAAGTGCTGTTGGAACCTATACTCTTAGAAAAGCAAAGAAGAAGACGAAAGCCTTTAAAAAGCAATTAGATAAAGCTCTAGGCTCCAAAATAACTATAGTTTCAGGGGCTGAAGAAGCTAGATTGGTATATGTGGGAGCTAGAGATAGTCACGACCCTAAACTAAAAACTATGGTTATAGATATCGGCGGTGGCTCTACTGAATTAGTAATTGGAAGGGCAATAAGATTTTAGTTGCTCGAAGTCTTGATATGGGTTGTGTCGGGCTCAGAAAAAGATTGTTTTTCAGATGACAAGCTTGATTTTAAAAATTTTCATAAAGCAGTTTTTAATGCTAAAAAAATGCTTGAACCAATACTCATAAAGTACAAAAGGATAGGCTGGGATAGTGTTTTAGGCTCGTCTGGTACTATAATTGCATTTGCAGATATTTGTCTGCAAATGACTGGTAAAGCAGTTATAACTAGAGATTTTTAAATGATCTAATTATGGCAATGATTGATAGAGTAACTGTTGGTGAAATTAGCTTTAATGGGTTGCGTGAAGATCGTGAAAGCGTACTTGCTGGTGGGGTAGCTATTTTGTATGCTATATTTGACAGCTTAGGTATATCTCAGATGAATATTTCTAATGGAGCAGTACGCGAAGGTATGCTTTATGAGTTGGTTAAGTCAAAGTATAAAATAGAGATTTAGATTAAGCTTAAAAAATCTCGAAATCCTCAGCTTGACTGGGGATCCTTATCTTAAAATTGTAAGCTGACCTTGCGACTACGAGCATGGTTACTCAAAGCTAAGTCAAAATATATGTTGGAAGTCACGGTAATACCCCCTAAAAATAATAGCATTTAGAAGTGTGCCAAAAATATACTAATAAATGAAGTATTACAAATGAAACAAAAACGATATACAGATAGTCAAATAGTAAATATTTTAAAGGAATCATAAGCGGCATTATCGTATCTGATTTGTGTCGCAAATATGGTATAAGTAGCTCAACATTTTATAAATGGCGTGAGAAATACAGTGGTATGGATGTTTCAATGCTAACAAAAGTTAAAGAGCTTGAAGCCCAAAATAGTAGACTTAAGCGTATGTATGCTGATTTACAGTTAGATCATGATATTTTAAAGGAAGCGATGACAAAAAAGTGGTAAACCATCTGAGCGAAAAGAAGATGGCTTTACAGAACAGTGAAAGCTAAGAAAATCATTGTCAAAAGGGCTGTAAAGTTTTTTGCATAAAGTGAAGTAGCATACTACTATAGCCCTAAAAATAGTGATGATAATGAGTATATGTAAATAAGTTAATTGAGCTTACAGGCTCATCGCAACTGAGGTTTAAGCTATGCTTTCTGCATATAAGAAATGTATTGGGTAAGAGGTTTAATCATAAACGAGTATATCGATATATTGTGATTTGTGTTTAAACTTACGAATAAAGCCTAAAGAATTAAAAGAGATAAGCCAAAACCATTAACTGAAGCTACTAGGACAAACCAAATATGGTCTATGGATTTTATGCACGATAATTTATCTAGTGGTAAAAGTATAGGCTATTAAATATTATAGATACTATAATAGAGAAGGCTTAGATTGTGAAAGTTGACTTTTCATTACCATCATATCGAGTTGAAAAGACTTTAAAAAGGAGTTAATAAATCAAAGGGGTAAGCCTATAGCAATCAGGTGTGATAATGGTCCTGAATATATAAGCAATAGCTTAAAGTTGTGGGCTAAAAAGAAATAGATACAACTATGGTATATTCAACACAAACCTCAACAAAATAGCTATGTTGAGAGATTTAATAGGACTATGAGATATGAACTATTGAGCAAAAATTTATTTGATAGTTTAGATGATATTGGGTTGCAATCTACTAGGTGGTTATGGGATTACAACAACATTAGACCACATATGGCTTTTTTAGGAGGTTTTCCTCTAGAATGGTAGCTAATGAAGAAGCTATTTAATAAGTGTACACTTCTAAGTGACATTAAAAATGG
>JAYQIE010000030.1:0-55754 GCA_038141505.1 Francisella sp.
AGTTTCTGTTTCACTACCATTTTTCTCATTTACACAACTAGCAAGAACTAGTCCTCCGCCTAAAACTATCGCTAAAGCTTTTAATTTATTCATTACTATTTCCTATTATATTAAACAACTAAATTTAAGACATAGTTTAAGCTGTCAATTGTCAATTGTGAAATTTTAGGTATTGGAAGTAAAGATGCAAGTATTGTTTTGTTATTTTTTTAGACAACCTAACCATTGCTGTCATCCTCGTGCTACGACACTAGAATCTATATAAGCTAAAGCATTTACTTTTAAAATGGATCCTATGGTCAAGCCATAGGATGACGAAATATTATCGAAACCTTGTCATTCCGTGGCTTGACCACGGAATCCATCTTGAACTTGGATAACACTTCACTTCTATGGATACCGCTATCACTTGTGCTGAACGGATTCGAACTAAGTAGATGTATGACGCGTTTTTTAAAATTTAAAAGGACAAGTCCCGACTTGTCCCTACCTTAACTTTTCATATATCCTCAGACAAAGCTATAAGCTTCTTAGCTTGCAACAGCTGATACTCATCTGTCTCATCATTTAGATTTAAATTTAAATGCCCCACTTTACGACCCTTACGAGGCTCTTTATTATAGCTATGAATTTTCATCCTATCCAATGTTGCCAGATCTTTTGTAGATGGCATACCACCGATACAGTTTAACATCACAGTTTTTGGCTATCAGTCGCACCAAGCACTAGTCCAGCTATAGCTCGGCACATGATTTTCAAACTGAGAAGTCGTAGAACCATCAATGCTCCAATGCCCACTATTATGCACACGCGGAGCTATCTCATTTACAATCAACGCATCACATTTTACAAAAAACTCTATTGCCAATGTACCTACATAGTCCAACTCTTTAACTAGGGTCTTTGCTACTTGTTGTGCTTTTTGAGTTAAAACATCATTCTCGAAAGGTGCTATAGACTCTACCAAGATACCCTGCTTATGAGTGTTTTTAGCTAATGGATAGAAAGCAATATTACCTTTGATATCAGCAGTGCAAACTAGAGAAACTTCGTAATCAAAATCCACAAATGCTTCATAGATTAAACCATCAGGTGCATCTTTAAGAGCTTCCCAAGCTTTTGTAATATCATCTTGTGACTTCATCACAAACTGACCTTTACCATCATAACCAAATCTACGCGTCTTGATTATAGCTGATAAACCGTATTTTGCTGTAGCTTGCTGTAAAGCTTCTAAACTATCTACATTTAAAAAATCAGCAACCGCAATACCATGATCCTGCATAAAAGTTTTCTCAAGCAGTCTATCTTGTGAAATAGCTATAGATTTTGCCGATGGATAGACATTTACTTCATGGTTGATAGCTTCGATAAGCTCATGCGAAATATTCTCATTTTCAAAAGTTATTACATCAAATTGCTTTGCCCAGCTGATTACACTACTAGTATCATCAAGTGAAATATTGGTGACAGTTTTTACCACTTCACTAGTACATTCATCAACTTTACCTAAGCAATGAAACTCAAGCCCTAAGGGTGTGCCTGCTATACTTAACATTCTCGCAAGTTGCCCTGCACCAATTATGCCTATTTTCATGCTACTAATCTCTTGGGTTTGGATTATCAAGTACTGTTTGAGTTTGATTATGTCTAAAGCTTGCCAAAGCTTCGCCAATTTCAGTATCTATATGCTGTAAAATGCTTGCCGCAAATAAAGCAGAATTCTTAGCTCCTGCAACACCTATAGCAAAAGTCGCAACTGGAATGCCTGCCGGCATTTGCACTATAGATAAAAGGCTGTCATTACCACTAAGTACGCTAGATTTTACAGGTACCCCTAAAACTGGAAGTTGTGTTTTTGCAGCAACCATACCTGGTAAATGTGCAGCTCCGCCAGCTCCCGCGATGATAACCTTGATACCGCGATCTTTTGCAGTCTCAGCATATTCAAACATTTTATCAGGCGTACGATGAGCCGATACAACCTCACACTCGTAACCAATACCTAGTTGTTCAAGAATATTACAACATTCTTTCATAGTACTCCAATCAGATTTAGAGCCCATTATTACACCAACACTTATAGTCATTTGTTTTCTCCAAGAGTTTAAAACTACCCCGTCTTGCTTCGCAATCCACCCCTTCGTACCAAAGGGGAATAACCCTACTTAGAGTTTACTCCAATTCCCTTCAAATTCTTGAAGGGGTGGCAGTCGTTAGACTGACGGGGTAGTATTTTTTATTTATCCCAATTTTTAATAACTTCAACCCAAGCCTCACTCTCTAAAGCCTGTACCTTTTGCTTAAGACTTTCAGCAGTATCATCTTTCTCAACACTACACTTTAGTTGTAGCTCAATTTTACCACCATCTACTTGCTCATTGACTTGATGAATAGTACAACCACTCTGACTATCTCCAGCATCTAACACTACTTGATGAACCGCCAAATCCATCAGCCCCGGATGCTTTGGTAATAATGATGGGTGTATATTTAAGATTTTACCACTAAATTCATTAGTAAAGTTCTCACTCAAAATACGCATAAAACCAATCAGCAATATCAAATCAGGATTATGGTTTTTTATCTCGGATATAAGCAAAATCATCATATTGCTCACGAGTTTTGTCTTTTGCACTAATAAATTTATTTAAGATATTATGATTTGTAGCTCGCTCAAGAATATAAGCACTACTACGATTAGAAATAACTAGCTCAATGCTAGCATCTATCTCACTAGAATCTATAGCATCAATAATTGCCTGCATATTAGTACCTCGAGTTGAGCCTAATACTACCAGCTTTAGAGTCGACATTTAGTCAAGTTCCTTGTATTTATCACCTCGTAGCATATTCATGTGTTTTATACGCTTATTAATAAGGTCTTTTGTGCCAATATCTGGACGGTGAAAAAGTTTACCGTAAATATTTTTTATACCATTATCAGCTTTTTGTTCTGCTTCTGCTATAGTTGCTCCCTAAGCCAAGTACAGCTATAGCTCTTGAACCTGTGCCGATTAGCTTATCATCTCTTAGGTCAACTGCTCCTAAAAATAGCTCTACATCATCAGGGCATTGCGAAATATCTATCTCAAAATTCTTAACCGAATTGTTTGGATAACCTAACGGTACAAGGTATTTACATACTGTAGCCTGTTCTTTAAAACTTGCTTTTACTTCGTCAAGCTTACCTGTAGTTATAGTTTTCGCTATTTCAATAAAATCACCCTCTAGCAGACTTAAAAGATTCATAGCTTCTGGATCACCAAAACGAGCATTATACTCGATAACTTTAGCATCCTCTATAGTTGCCATAAATCCACCGTACAAAATACCTTGATATGGTGTGCCGAACTTATCTTTTAACGCATGAGCAACTTTTTCATTGATCTCTTTAGCTCGCTCGATATCGCTATCAGATAAAAACGGTAAGCTATGATTAGCATCAGAATAAGTTCCCATACCACCAGTATTTGGACCTTTATCGCCCTCATGTGCTCGTTTATGATCTTGCACTGCCGGCATATGGATAAAGTTTTCGCCATCAGTAAATGATATTAATGAAAACTCCTCGCCGACAAGCTTTTCTTCAATTACAAATTCTTTACCTGCATCGACTAATGATTGACAATGTTTGATAGCCTCATTCATTGAGCGAAGGTGGTCACCCCATACAAGTACGCCCTTACCACCACATAACCCATCTGCTTTTATTACAAATTTTTTCTCATATTTCAGAAGCGTTTCTTTGACTCCATCCATAGTATCAAATCTTTTGAAAAACGGATTAGCATCTATCTTATAACTTTCGATAAGATCTCTTGTGAATGCTTTTGATGTCTCTAGTTGAGCATGGTCCTTTGTTGGGCCAACTACACCTATACCAATTTCTTTTAGCTTATCTGCCAAACCAACTTCAAGCGGTGCTTCTGGTCCAATTATTGCTAATGTTATCTTTTGTTTTTTAGCATACTTAACTATCGCATCACAATCACAAACATCTGCAACTTGATAGCCATCAGTTAATTTTTGAATAGCAGGGTTTATAGCTCCACTTAAGCAATAAAGTTTATGTTCGACTTTGCTTTTATTTACAGCTTTTGCAAGAGCATGCTCACGACTACCCGAGCCAATTATAAGTATATTATTATCCATATTCATCTTTAAGTAATCACTCGTATTTTTGACAATTCGTTGATTTATATCTTTGTCTGTAATTGGTGTGAATGTCTCGCCAGTAATCATCTCATAAAGAGTGATGTACTTTTGTGATAGCTCAACTACCAGCTCTTGTGGTGCTTGTGGTAACACAGCATCCTTATATGGGTCGCAATGCTTAGCAAACCATAGTCTAAAAAATTCTTTGTCGATATTTTCAGGCTCTTGCCCCTTCTCAAAACACTCTCCATAGCTATCTTTTAGCCAAAATCTTGAGCTATCTGGAGTATGGATCTCATCAATAAGAATTATCTCACCAGTGACTTCATCAACGCCAAACTCATACTTAGTATCAGCAAGTATTAAGCCGTGTTCATTTGCGATCTTTTGCCCGAACTCAAAAAGCTCCAATGCCTTTTGTGAGGCAAAATCCCATTGAGCTTGTGTAAGCCAACCTTCTTTGACAATATCTTCAACAGATATAGGTCTATCATGATCTGGCTCTTTTGTAGTAGGAGTAAGGATATTTCGCGGCAATTTTTGATTTTTCTTTAAGCCATCAGCTAACTTAATACCACAATAATCACGACTGCCTTTTTCATAATGTGTCCAAAGTGATGTAGAAGTCGAGCCTGTAATATAGCCTCTAACTACAAACTCTATCGGTAAAACTTTTTGCTTTTTTAGCAATCACAACATTAGCATCAGGCGATGCTATGAAATGATTTTTGACGATATGAGCAGTTTTTTTAAACCACCAAACTGATGATTGAGCAAGAACCTCACCTTTAAAAGGTATAAAGCCAAGCGACCTATCAAAGGCAGATTGTCTATCTGTAGATATCAAAATACTCTGGTCACCCACAAAGTACATATCACGCACTTTACCGATATATTTATCTTTGATATCTAAATTTGTGTTTTTAAGTACATTTTTTATATTATTGATGATGATTTGTTTATCAATCATTAGATAATTTCCACCTTACCTGAATTTGTAATTTTACCAATTTGATATAGTTTAGTATTTGTGTGTTTTGTAGCTAGTTCTTGCATCTTGCTATATTGATCTTGACTAGCAATTATAGTCATGCCGATACCCATATTGAATGAACGATACATTTCAAACTCGCTGATATTACCAATCTGTTGCATAACTTTAAATACCACTGGCGTCTCAAAGCTATCTTTAGCAATCTCTGCACCTAAGCCCTCTGGAAGTACACGAGGAATATTTTCAATAAATCCGCCACCTGTAATATGTGCCATACCTTTTATATCGACTCCATTATCAAGGAAATCATGGATGATATTTGTATAGTTAATATGTGGCTCTAGCAGGATATCTCCGATATTTTTACCATTAAATTCTGGGTAAGTGTCTGTATGCTTATTACTAGCCACATCAAAGAAAAGTTTGCGTGCAAATGAATAACCATTTGTATGAAGACCAGATGAGCTAAGACCAAAAACTACATCTCCAACTTTGATATGCTCGCCATTGATAATTTTATTTTTATCAACAACACCTGTAACCACACCAACCATGTCGATCTCACCAGCTTGGTAAACACCTGGCATTTCGGCAGTTTCTCCGCCAACAAGAGATACTTGAGACTCAGCACAGGCTTTTGACATACCTTTTACAAGCTCTTCCATTACATCTGGGTCTAGCTTATCATGAGCAACATAATCCAAGAATGTAATTGGCTTAGCACCCATAACTACGATGTCATTAGTCGCAGCTGAAAAAAGATCATAACCAAGGTTTTCAAACTTACCGCACATCACAGCAACTTTTGTCTTTGTACCTACGCCATCTATTGATTGCACAAGTACAGGATCATCGTATTTATTTACGATATCTTTAAGCGAGTAAAGCGAACCAAAACTTCCCAGTCCCGTAAGTACATCTTTTGTAAAAGTCTTTTTTACATGCTCTTTCATTCTATCAACAGCTTTGTTTCCTGCTTCGATATTTACACCAGCATCTTCGTATTTTAAGCCTGTCATTTTCATTTCCTTTTTAACTCATTCCAATTTCAAAAAACTCATTGAGCTTATCATAAATAGCTTTTGTTTATAAAACGAGGCTTCAACTCCGTGGTCACTGAGCGGAGTCGAATGTGCCAGCCATCTTACTTTATATCATTCTATGGCTTACTTCGACTTTGCTCAGCACAAGTGACCATGAAATCTATTTTAATCTTATTGGGTCGATACATAAGTACGCCCCCTACATTCCTATAGGTTATAGCTATTAGCCATTCTGCTCTTTAGCACACTGAAAAGTATTGTATAAAAGCTCTGTGATTGTCATCGGACCTACGCCACCTGGTACAGGGGTTATAGCGCTAACTTTTTCTTTTACAGCATCAAAGTCCACATCTCCGCAAATTTTACCATCGACACGGTTTATACCTACATCGATAACAACAGTACCTTCTTTTACCATATCAGCTGTAATAAAGTTATGCTTCCCAACTGCTACGATTAGAACATCTGCCTTAGTTGTAAAAGATTTCAAATCTTTGTAAATCTATGGCAAGTTGTCACAGTCGCTTTAGCGTTTAGTAACAATTGCGATACTGGCTTACCCACCACATTACTAGCACCTACAACAACGGCATAAGCGCCAACTAGATCTATATCGTATTCTCTTAGCATAGTCATAATACCCTTAGGAGTACAAGACTCTAGGCATTTTTGTCTCTAAGTTGTAGTCTACCGACATTTGTAGGGTGAAAACCATCAACATCTTTTTCTGGCTTTATCGCATAGATTACATTTTGCTTATTAATATGGTCAGGCAATGGAAGTTGCACAAGAATAGCATTTACAGATTTATCATTATTCAACCTATCAATCAAAGTTAATATTTCTGCTTCTGTTACTGTATCGGCTAAAGTAATCACATCTGAATCTATACCGACTTGAGCACAAGCTTTATGTTTAGATGCTACATAAACTTTACTAGCTGGATCATCACCGACAATTATAGCTGTAAGCTTTGGTGTGATATTCGTCTCGGCTTTGAATTGTTGAACCTGCTCTTTTAGAATTGCTTTTGCTTTTGAGCAAAGAGTCTTACCATCGATTAAAGCCATATTTTTTATATACTTCTTTATAGTAAATTAGATATGCATATAATAGCAAATTTAGAACGGAATTTGGGGATTTTTATTAATTTAAAATCACTAATTTAACAACATAGTGAAGCCTCTAGTTAAATCGTACTCAAATCAACTCGCGATTATGCATCTAACAACACACTATAACAACAACCCACAGCCAGACCAAACATTACATCATTATGGGGTAATGTAAGCCTAACACTATCAAACCGGCAGATAATCAAATCCCAAGCAGTTCTTTTGCGTGCTTAAAAGTATTTTCAGATATATCCACACCACCAACAATTTTAGCGATCTCAGTTATACGCTGATCTTGCGTTAACTCAACAATTTTCGATTCTGTTGTATCTTTGAGATATTTTTTTGATACATACAGATGAGTAGAGCCTTGAGCTGCAACTTGTGCTTGATGAGTTATACAAAGTACCTGTAGTTTCTCTGCTAATCCTCTCAAAAGCTTACCTACAATCTCAGCAGTTCCTCCCGATATCCCCACATCGACCTCATCAAAAACCAATGTTGGATATGAGCGTTTTTCTGCTGAAACTGCTTGTATTGAAAGCCCTATCCTGCTTAACTCACCACCTGATGCCACTTTTTTTGACAGGTGATAGTTGTTCACCGAGATTGAAATTAATCATAAACTCACAACCATCTACTCCTTTTACTGTTTTAGTTTCAAGCGTTTTAACATCTGCTAAAAGCTTCCTTTAGGTATATTTAACGAACGAATATTTTTTCTCAACTTGCTTTGAAAAATCTTTGCTGATTTTGCTACGAGATTGCGTAAGTTTTGATGCAAATTGCAGATATTTTTCTTCTAATAACTCTTTATCATCAATCAATGCTTTAAGCTTGTATTTTCCTTGAAAAATCATCTAACTCGGTTTTCCAACTCATTTATATAACTGTACAAATAACTTGGTTCAATCTTGTGCTTTCGTGCCAAATCATAAATCTCGCTCATTGGCTTTCCATTTTCAAAAGCTCTTCTGGATCTTGCTCAAGACTATCTAATTTATTTTTGGGCTTCATCATGACTTTCTTGTGCATAAACCTTAGTTTGAGTGATTAGCTCCTGTAAGTTAGCAAATGATTTATCATCAGCAAGTTTTGAAGTTCTTTTTCTAGCTGGGTCAAGATGCTGATAATATTTTCATCGCCATCATATAGGGCATTATTTACATAATTTAAGCTATAACTAATTTCATCAACACTTGAGAGAGTCTTTTGCTGTTGTGATAGCTCTTCAAACTCATCTTCTCCTAGCTCTAATGCTACTAGTTCACCAAGCTTATATTCTAGCAATTCTTTTTGGCTATTTTGACTAGCTACCTGCTCTTGTAAATCTTTTATTTGCTGATTAATCTTCTGTAGACTATTAAAACTAGTTGAAACATCGCTAAGTAGCTTATCGTTATTTGCAAAGCTATCAAGTAATGCTAATTGTGATTTTGGATCTAGTAAATCTTGATGTGAGTGTTGGCTATAGATATTGATTAGCTTATCTGAAATTTTTGAATATCTCCAGCCCGTGCAACACTTCCATTGATAAAAAGTCGGCTTTGTTTAGATTTATTTACCACTCTGCGAAATATACACTCATTATCATAATCGATAAAAAAGCTCATCAAGCATTTTTCTCGCCTTGAGATTATCCTTTATGCAGAATGTAGCCGATACTTCGGTAGCTTCATCATCATGTAAAAATGACTTTTCTAGTCTAGCTCCAAGTACAAAACCAAGAGCATCAAGTAGTATAGATTTACCCGCTCCAGTCTCACCTGTAAGCACAGTCATGCCATTTTTGAAGTCTATTTCACTGGATTTTATAATCGCAAAATTTTTGATAGATAAATGTAGTAGCATTTGCTGACTTAAGTATTGTTATTCACATGAATAAATATATCTGCTTGAATAAATTTATACAACTATTGAAATAGATATTTTTTAGCAAAGGTAAATATATTATAATCATCTAGTAATACACTACTTCAAGGATTTTAAAATGCAATTATCAAAAAGAGTACAGGCTATGCAAGCCTCTCCTGTGCGTAAATTAGTGCCATATTCTCTACAAGCTGAAGCACAAGGCAAAAAAGTTTACCATTTAAATATTGGACAGCCAGATATCAAAACTCCAAATGAGTTTATGGACGCTATCCGTAAGTTTGATGAAGAGACTATTGCTTATTCAGTATCAAATGGTGATCCTAAGCTTATCAAAGCAATCGCTAAGTACTATGAAAGATTTGATATTCACTATTCTCAAGATGAAATTCTAATCACAAATGGTGGATCTGAAGCTCTTATATTTGCAGCAATAGCACTATGTAATGCAGGTGAAGAGATATTGGTTCCTGAACCTTTTTATACAAACTACAACGGCTTCACAACAGCTGTAGATGTAAAAATCAAACCAATAACTACAAAAGCCGAAGATGGTTTTCACTTACCATCAAAAGAAGAGATTCTTGCTTGCGTAACAGATAAAACTCGTGCGATTATGATTTCTAACCCTGGCAACCCTACAGGCGTTGTATACTCTAGAGAAGAGCTAGAAATATTAGCTGATGTCGCTATAGAAAAAGATTTATTTATAATCAGTGATGAAGTGTATCGTGAATTTACTTATGATGGTTTAACTTGTACTTCTTTTGGACAGATTGATCGCGTAGCAGATAGAGTGATAATTGTAGATTCAGTATCAAAACGCTATAGTGCTTGTGGTGCTAGAATCGGCTCACTTTGTTCTAAAAACAAAGATTTCATCAGAGAAACAATCAAACTATGCCAAACTAGACTATGCGTACCTACGCTTGAACAAGTCGGCTCTACCGCTCTTTATGGTGTAGATGAACAGTACCTAAGAGATGTAAATAAAGAGTATGAAAAAAGACGCGATATAACTTATGCAGCTCTTTCTAACATGGAAGGTGTAGTTTGTGAAAAGCCTACAGGTGCTTTTTATGTGGTAGCAAAATTACCAATTGATGATGCTGAAAATTTGCTCTTTGGCTACTAACAGATTTTGAAGATAACAAAGAAACAGTTATGGTCTCTCCAGCAGCCGATTTCTACGCTACAAAAGGCTTAGGTGTCGATGAGATCCGTATCGCATATATACTAGAAGAAAATTCCCTAATAAGAGCTATGGAACTTCTTGATAAAGCTATCAAAGCTTATAATTCTAAATAATTTCTATTGCCTTAACTCTCTATCAAAGTTAAAATCTAACTACAATTTATTAAAATGCAATATCTTTTGAAACTTAACAAAATAAAAACAATAGCTTTAATCGTTTTACTCTTCTCATTTGGATTTTCTACAAGCGTAAATAGCAATTGGCAAGGTGATTATTCAAAACAAAAATTGTCACAGCATCTTCTATCGAAAAGCTAAATGGCGATGTTTCATCTATTAACCCTATTGTTGATGATTATAGCAAACCCTATCTCAACAAAAACTCCGCATTAGGGAAAAGCGGGCCAATAAGTGCATTCGGACCTCTTGGGTTGCTTGGCCCAATAGGAAAAAAAACCCCTATAGATCCAAGCTACTGGATAAACATCCTAAATGTATTTATTGCTCCTTTTAGTGAGTATTTTTCTAGTTTTTATGACTCAAATTCTACTGATGGTCCTCTTGGACATAATGGACCATATACTCAAGAAAACTATCACTATGGCGATTTATTTTTAGAAAATAATTTTGCTGTTCACCTAAGAGCTTTAGGATTATGGAATATATTAGGAACAACTGGTCCTTTAGGTCCTGTAGGAGCATTAGGTATTTTAGGTCCTGTAGGCTCCCATGGATTTAAATCCAATAGTAATGGACAATATATAGACAAGCAAAACAATATTGTTACTGAGACAAACATTCTTCTTAATTATAATGATAACACTCGGACATTCCCATTATATGAATACTATGATAACGCTTACGCTTTAAGTACATCCGATCTTGACACATCATTTGTAACAAAAGGCAAGCTTAAAACAAAAACATCTGTTGATGAATATCCTATCAATAACACGCAAGATCAAATATTGTCGATACTAGTTGTTCCTATCAATGTTTTAGATCATTTCAATATTGAACTAGACGATAGTAATGGTAATGTAATCGCAAACTCAAATAGCAAAGACTATATAAATTTCATCATTTTAACAGCTCAAAAAAAACACTTCATATACCATGAAAGTGTCTACAGAAGAAAATGCATACTATGGTTATTTCCTATATGTAACAGGGAGTACAAAGCACCTTAATAAATACAATATTAGCGGCGACCACATCATAGAGAAATAAAAGCATTTCTAAAAACTAACTACCGTTCTAATATTCTTATGCATATCTGCAAAACCTTGATTAATATCTTCGATTTTAATATTTGAAGTTATAAGATTATCGATATCTATTCTGCCATCCATATACCAATCAACAATCATCGGCACATCGGTACGACCACGCATACCCCCAAAAGCAGAGCCTTTCCAAGTACGACCCGTTACAAGCTGAAATGGTCTTGTACTAATCTCTTGACCTGCTCCTGCAACACCGATTATCACACTCTCGCCCCAACCTTTATGCACACATTCCAGGGCTTGACGCATAACTTCAGTATTGCCAATACATTCAAAACTATAGTCTGCACCACCACCGGTTAGTCGAATTAAATGCTCAACCAAATCGCCATCAATCTCATTAGGATTGACAAAATCTGTCATACCGTATTTTGTTGCTAAATCTTTTTTGTCGTTATTGATATCTACACCAACAATCTGACCCGCTCCAACAAGCTTAGCCCCTTGGATTACATTTAAACCAATCCCGCCAATACCAAAAACAACTACGCTAGAACCAGCTTCTACATTGGCAGTTTTGACCACCGCACCAACACCTGTAGTTACTCCACAACCAATATAACAAACTTTATCAAGTGGCGCATCTTTACGGATTTTTGCAACAGCTATCTCAGGTAACACTGTATAGTTTGAGAATGTTGAGCAACCCATATAATGATGAATTGCTTGCCCATCTTTTGTAGTAAAGCGCGAACTACCATCAGGCATCAAGCCTTGACCTTGTGTAGTACGGATTGCTTGGCAAAGATTAGTTTTGGGTTGAGACAATACTCACAAGTACGACATTCTGGTGTATAGAGAGCGATTACATGATCACCCTTTTTTACTGATTTTACATTTTTACCAACTTCTACAACTACTCCAGCACCTTCATGCCCAAGTATCGCAGGGAACAACCCTTCTGGATCCATTCCTGATAGAGTAAAAGCATCTGTATGACAAATACCTGTAGCTTTAATTTCAACTAAAACTTCATTATCCTTTGGTAAACCTACATTCACAATCTCGATAGAAAGTGGTTCAGCTGCTTTATAGGCAACCGCTGCTTTGGATTTTATAGTCATAAAAAAAACCTCATAAAAATTGAAAACCTGTTAACTTATTATAACTAAAATATACTCAAACTAGTTGAAAATTCCATTTTTAGAGATAAATTGTTATCATTTATCAAAATATTTACAAAACTGTATTTAAGAAAATGATAATTGTAATATCTCCAGCTAAAAGCCAAAACTTTGATGAAGTAAAACAGTCTTATGATTTCACTCAACCGATATTTCAAGATGAGATAAAGTTACTAGTTAATAAACTCAAACATTATGAAGTTGAAGAAATTGAGAAACTTATGAAAATAAGTCCAAAACTTGCTAGCGAAGTTTTTGATAAGCACAATAGTTTTGATCCAACAAAATACAGTACTCCTCATTCAAAAGCTGCTATTTTTCACATTTAGTGGCGATGTTTACAAAGGCTTGGATGCAGGGACTTTAGATAGAAAAACTATCGAATATGCTCAAGACCATCTATTAATGCTTTCTGGACTTTATGGAATTATCCGCCCTCTTGATTTAATACAAGCATATAGATTAGAAATGAGTACTAAAATAAAAATTGATGATAAAATGCTGTATAAATATTGGCAAAATAAATCTACAATAGCATTAAATAAACTATTTGAAAAGCAACAAAACAGGACTCTTATAAACCTAGCATCTAATGAATATTCTCAATCCATAGATAGAAAATCACTAAAAGCTAACTGGCTGGATATTGATTTCAAAGAAAATAAAGACGGTACATTTAAAACTGTAGGTATTCATGCTAAAAAAGCTCGTGGATTGATGAGTCGTTATATTCTTGAAAATAAAATTGAAATAATTGAAGATATCAAAAAATTTGATATTGCCGGGTATAGCTTTAATGCTCAACTTTCTAAAGAAAACCTGCTTTGTTTTACTCGGTAAATAATTAATGAAAATCAAAATATTATCACTTGGCGAAAAACCACCTAAATGGGTCGCAGAAGGCTATGATGAATATAAAAAACGCCTTAGTAAATCAATCCCACTAGAGCTAGTCGAACTACCAATAGCAAAACGCACCAAAACTGGCAACCCCAAATTATGGATGGAGCAAGAAGCTAAAACGATTCTAAGTAAACTTAACTCTAATGACCATCTTGTAATACTCGATGTCGCATCGAAAGTTATTTCTACAGAGGATTTAGCTGAAAAAATGCACAATTGGAAACAAAACTCGCCAAATGTAGTAATTCTAATAGGTGGTCCTGATGGTATTGATAAAAGCATCAAAGATATTGCGAAAGAAAAATTTCTATTTCAAAAATGACATTCCCTCACCCTATCGTGAGAATCATCATCGCTGAACAGCTTTATCGTGCATATACGATACTCGAAGGACACCCTTATCATAAATAGCTTTATTTGATGAAGAAAATATCAACCAGACAACCCCTATCTTATTCTTTCTATACTAAATAATCATAAAACTATATTGAAAAAACCTTTTTATACCAACCCCAATACAAACTGCCACATTCCTCTCAAAGGAGTTTATACCTAATTTAATTTTTTGACATGTAGTTAATAGCAGTAGCTATTGGCAAATGTCAAAGGGTTAAAAATGTAAAGGAGAGTATGTGTAGGTTTGTATTGGGATTGGTATTATAGCTATCAAACAACCTATTAAAGACAGAATACTGCAATTTAGTTACACTATTCAAACACAAGCATACTATTTTGATTAAAATACTATATGATATAGAGGCTACACTATTTTAGTAGCATTAAAAAAATAACACAAAGGATTATAAAATGAGACGGTAATACCCCCTAAAAATAATAGCATTTAGAAGTGTACAAAAATATACTAATAAATGAGAGGTATTACAAATGAAACAAAAACGATATACAGATAGTCAAATAGTAAATATTTTAAAGGAATCAGAGAGCGGCATTATCGTATCTGATTTGTGTCGCAAATATGGTATAAGTAGCTCAACATTTTATAAATGGCGTGAGAAATACAGTGGTATGGATGTTTCAATGCTAACAAAAGTTAAAGAGCTTGAAGCCCGAAATAGTAGACTTGAGCGTATGTATGCTGATTTACAGTTAGATCATGATATTTTAAAGGAAGCGATGACAAAAAAGTGGTAAAGCCATCTGGAGCGAAAGAAGATGGCTTTACAGACAGTAAAAGCTAAGAAAATCAGTGTCAAAAGGAGCTGTAAAGTTTTTTGCATAAGTGAAACAGCATACTACTATAGCCCTAAAAATAGTGATGATAATGAGTATATAGCAAATAAGTTAATTGAGCTTACACAGGCTCATCGCAACTGGGGTTTTAAGCTATGCTTTCTGCATATAAGAAATGTATTGGGTAAGAGGTTTAATCATAAACGAGTATATCGAATATATTGTGATTTGTGTTTAAACTTACGAATAAAGCCTAAAAAAAGAATTAAAAGAGATAAGCCAAAACCATTAACTGAAGCTACTAGAGCAAACCAAATATGGTCTATGGATTTTATGCACGATAATTTATCTAGTGGTAAAAAGTATAGGCTATTAAATATTATAGATGACTATAATAGAGAAGGCTTAGATTGTGAGATTGACTTTTCATTACCATCATATCGAGTTGAAAAGACTTTAAAAAGGTTAATAAATCAAAGGGGTAAGCCTATAGCAATCAGGTGCGATAATGGTCCTGAATATATAAGCAATAGCTTAAAGTTGTGGGCTGATACAACTATGGTATATTCAACCTGGAAACCCTCAACAAAATGGCTATGTTGAGAGATTTAATAGGACTATGAGATATGAACTATTAGAGCAAAATTTATTTGATAGTTTAGATGATATTAAGTTACAATCTACTAGGTGGTTATGGGATTACAACAACATTAGACCACATATGGCTTTAGGAGGTTTTCCTCCTAGAATGGTAGCTAATAAAGCTATTTAATAAGTGTACACTTCTAAGTGACATTAAAAATGGGAGTATTACCAACCTGTAAGGCAGATTATGAAGATTACAGTTTTATCAGAAGATATTTTTTTAGATTGTATTTTCATTTATACCGAAAAATAGTTTTTAAAATGCTCTTTGTACTTCACAAGCTCAGCATAAGTAAGCAAAAATACACCATCGCCACCCTCTGCAAAGCTCAACCAAGTAAAAGGAATATCTGGACACATATCC
The DNA here is from genome assembly GCA_038141505.1 of Francisella sp. GTDB lineage: Bacteria > Pseudomonadota > Gammaproteobacteria > Francisellales > Francisellaceae > Francisella. The sequence goes on from JAYQIE010000030.1 coordinate 15,890, forward strand.
ATCAAAGCATACTGACTATTACCTACTTCAACTATTAGCACACCATCTTCTGTAAGGTGTTTATCTGCTTCAAGAATTATTCTCTTAGCCAAATCCAAACCATCCTTACCTGCCTCTAGAGCAAGCTTTGGCTCAAAGTGATATTCTGTTGGTATACTTGCTAGATCATCGCTATCGACATACGGAGGGTTTGAAACTATCACTCCAAACTTTTTTATCGCCAAGATTAGCAAAAGATCTGATTTTACAGCCCTTACTCTATCATTTAATTTGTGCTTAGAGATGTTGTGATTTGCAACTTCTATAGCTACATCAGATATATCCACCAGCGTCACATCAGCATTTTCAAAAACCTGTGATGATGCTATACCGATACAACCACTACCAGTACAAAGATCTAGTACATTTTCTACCACATCAATATCATTTACCCACGGAGAAAAATCATTACGGATAAGCTCAGCAATCGGAGAACGCGGAATTATCACTCGTTCATCAATATCAAACTCCATATCTGCAAACCACGCTTTTTTAATATATACGGCAATGGCTTACGCTCACAAGCTCGTTGATACACATAGCTAATTATAGTTTGCTTTTCTGCTGTCAAAAGCTTTGCATCGACCATATTAGTATCGATCTCATGCGACATATTTATCGCGGATAATACTAAATGCACAGCCTCATCCCATATAGAGTCCGAGCCATGTCCAAAGTATGCTTTTTTCAGTACTCATTTCAGAGATTGTCCAGCGGATGTAATCTCTTATTGTATGTAAATTATCTAGAATATCTTGATGTTTTTCTTTGCTATACATTATTTTTATACCTTTTTCCAAGTAGTGCCATTTGCAGAATCTTCTAGTATTATTCCTTGGCTTTGTAGATTGTTTCTTATTTCATCTGCTCTTGCGTAATTTTTATCTTTTTTAGCTTGTATGCGTTCTGCGATTAATTGCTCAACCTCATCTGCATCTACACCTTTTACTTGCTTGAAATACTCTTCCGTATCTGTAAACAATATTCCCAATACACCACACAATTTGCGTAGTAGAAAAGCATAACCACTTGCTTTGAAAATATTAGTAGTTTTAAGAGAGTTAATCTCTTTAGCTAAGCTAAACATCACAGCCAATGCTTCTGGAGTATTGAAATCATTATCCATTGCTTTGATGAATTTATCTTCGTACTCACTAGCATCTTCTGGTAGATTCACTTCTACTGGCTCTACACCTCGTAATGCCGTAAATAACCTCTCAACGGATGACTTAGCATTCTCAAGATTTTGCTCAGAGTAATTAATCTCACTTCTATAGTTAGTAGATGCCAAGAAATATCTTACAACTTCAGAGGTGGTAATCTTGCAATACTTCTGAAATTGTAAAGAAGTTATTTAGAGATTTAGACATCTTTTCAACATCAACTTTAACCATACCAGAACAGCCAATAATTAGCAAAAGTACATTCGTTACAAGCTTCAGATTGAGCTATCTCATTTTCATGATGAGGGAATCTAAGATCAGATCCACCAGCGTGGATATCAAAAGTATCGCCAAATAGCTTCTTAGACATTGCTGAACATTCTATATGCCAACCTGGGCGACCAGCACCCCATGGAGAATCCCAAGCAGGCTCGCCAGCTTTTGCCATCTTCCAAAGTACAAAGTCCATTGGGTTTTCTTTGATATCAGAAACCTCAACCCTTGCACCCTGTTGAAGAGCTTCCAGATTTTGTTTACTTAATTTACCATAACCATCAAATTTAGCTACTCGGTAAAACACATCGCCATTAGCACCTTGATAAGCAAAGCCTTTTGCTATCAAAGTTTCAATCATCTCCACCATTTCTGGGATTGTCTCAGTAGCTTTTGGCTCATTTGCTGGACGGAGAATATTCAAGCTATCAAATACATCGTGCATTGCTTTGATATTTCTATCCACAAGCTCTGTGGTAGACTCGCCATTTTCATTAGCTCGCTTGATGATCTTGTCATCAATATCTGTGATATTTCTAACCAAAGTCACATCATAGCCACGATAGTTGAGATAGCGATTAATCACATCAAAAGCTATGTAAGTACGAGCATGCCCTATATGACAATCATCATAAACTGTCACACCACAAGCATACATATTGATTTTATTTGGAATTATAGGGGTAAACTCTTCTTTTTTACCCGATAAAGAATTGTAAAATCATAAGGTGAAAATATTATATTTTAATCGTTATATTATAGCGAAATTTAAGGTAATTTGTGTACATTATCTCTTATGTTTATAAACCATTCCAAAATTTCAGAAAGATCATTAAGTTTTGTGAATTTCTGCACAATCCCCATTCGTTTCACAATTTTGATCTATATAGATACGATCAGCAGTATTACAGCTACCAGCTATGACGCAATTCAAACCATCTGGCATAATGTATATATTTCCATCACCATCTCTTAGCACTTGGTATTGTTTTGTACTGTTGATAGATATTCTATTAAGCTGATTTGTACTAAAATCATTTATATACACATATTGGTTTGTAAAGATAAATAAGGTAATACCCCCTAAAAATAATAGCATTTAGAAGTGTACAAAAATATACTAATAAATGAGAGTATTACCGTGTAATATCTGCATTTGTAAATGGTGCTACAGTCAGATACAGTCCAGGTCTATCTATAATTGGTGGATTAAGTGGAACAGCTGTAACTATTTGTGTATTACCTACATTAAGCAACAATCCTGTACCACCACCAGACCATTTTGCGGTGCTAGGCGATAAATAAGTAGCTCTAGCAGCATCTATATCATCTTTTATTTCAGGAGGATCAATCACCGTAGCACCTGCAGCTATATATATGGCATCGGCTGCCTTCATATAAGGCCCAAGTTGTCTTTCTATAGCACCAAGACTTGCGTACGATCTTTTTATGACAGATATCCCATAAGCTTGGCTATTCACTACAAACTCTTTAACCATATCTGAAATGCTTGACTGAGAAAAAGTCATGCCATTTGAGCTAGTTTCATCAAAATCACCTGTTACATCATAGTGATTGACTCGAGTATCTAGTTCATTAATTAGCTCAACTTTTTTTGAGCTAAAATACTACCAGACAACACATTGCCCAAAGTATAGAAGACTGCAAAAAATAAAAATAGGAGTATAGCTAGAGATATTATTACTTCTATAAAAGTGATACCTTTGTTTTTTTTTCATAATAAATCTAATGTTCATCGTTCCTATAAACCAAGCCTAGATATGGAGCAATGTTATTTAACTCATCGATAGTAGTACAACCATTTGTAGAGCAACTACCTTCAGTTCGTATATAAAGCCTATGATTAGAATTACAGTTACCAGCAATTGCACAGTCTAAGCCACTTTTCATAGCATATATTAGTCCTGTGGTGCTATCACGCAAAAACTGATAATCATTACCTGTTATAGGAATATTATTCAATAATGGGTCATTTCCATCATCAAAACTATCTATATAAATATTAGAGCTAGTCACCACAAATAAAACACCAAATTTAGGAATCAATTTCTCTATAATCCCAGTGACTCCCTGAAGTGGTTCAATAGCTGTTGTATTTAAAACTCCTGCACTATATACATGAGTATAAAAATAATATTTACCAGACAACCAGCCTGGAGTATTATTCTGATAAATTAGGTAGCTCTGCGTATCATTTTTCCTAACTAGAATAGGTTCTGAATCAACTATTGGGTTTAAGTCTCCTAACACTAAGATACTTCCAGCACCATGTAAATTAAATTGTACAACTTTTGTAACACTTCCATCTTTATAAAAAATCAATGGTCTTTTTGCATCTAGCTTATCAAAAGTAAAAGCATTATCAGGTATCACCATAAAAACTTTTGTTACATCAAAGTCATCTGTAGTTTCTGTAGTTGTCGTAGCAGTTCCAGCTGTATATACACCTGTACCACTATTGTAAGTAGTATCATAGATGGCTAATAAGAAGTTTCAGGTGTTGTTGCACTCTCCTGCTTTCTCAAAATAACAGGTTTTGGTACTTCATCATCAGCATCGTGCATCCACTTAGTCAAAATCACGCTACCACTTGGAATACTACTTCCACTTGGTAAACTTGCAACATTTTTCCAGTTGTTTAAATCTGTCTGAGCTTGAGTGGTGGAATTATCAACCAAATTTCTAAGACTTGTAGACGAGGTATATACCTTGCTTGTATCATAAGCAGCTAAAAACACATTCCACAAACCATCTTTAAGATTCCAACCTATATTAAACTTATAGTCTGCTAAGGATAGATCCCCAGGAATTCCAACAGTTTTACTAGTTCCGTTAGCTTCTATATTTAAATTACTACCGTTTTTTTCAATATAACCTATATAACCTCTTTCAGAATCAAGAATACTACTACCACTACTTAGCTTATATGTGGCTAGATCACCTGACATACCGTCGATATTTTTACATATGGTACATTCAATGGTTTTAAATTATCATCATAGCCCACATAAGTATCATTAGGCAAGCGATTGAGTATAATGTTTTTGACATATTCTGTAGAGCCACTATTGATAAAATTATGTGTCAAATTATGACTTATAATGTAAGGCTCGGCTTGATATAAAGCTACATTTGTATTTTTAGGATAAAATCCCGGAGTTATAGAGTTTACGGTTGTTTCAAAACTAAAATCACCAGCAGTGTCTGTAATATCAGAATTGGCACCCCCATTTGCAAAGAGGGCTTTAAGATACCCCTCATCTACATTTACATTAGTGTTTTCATCAATTAAAGAAGTTATAGCAAGCTTACTAAGTCTTAGGTTATACGCCAACGATGAAACTATAACCATTAAAACAAACGCAAATATCAAAGCCGTAAGTAAAGCTGATCCTTTTTAGTTCTATTACCAAAACTACTCATCACAACACCACTATCTTACTAAATGACTTACCATCGATAGTAAACAATACTTTGATTGCTACATAACTTGTGTCAAGCTCGATATCTGATGATACTGCGTTCCAGGTGATATTGCTTCCACTAACTGTAGCATATTCTACCTGCAAATCTTTTACACCTCGAACTAGCTCATAAAAAATACCCTGCGATGCACCCTCTTTAACATAAGCATATAATGAATAAATATCATTACCATCATCATTTTGCTCGCCAGTGTCTCTTGTATAAAGAACCTGTAATTCATACTTGCCAGCATAGTCCCCTGCATAATAAATGCTATCGCTAGGTGATTGCGATAAAGTAATAGTCCCACCACTACTAACGCTAGAAATCTTTACTAAATTCATCTGATCTTTATTGCATAGTGCCAAATAATCGTCTGCAGCTAAAGAATCGACATCATCTAGTTCCAAAGATGTACTAAGACTGTTATTAGCAGTTAGTTTTGTATGTTTTTCTTCTGTTCTTATCAAAATGTAATCAGTGCCTGTTTGATAACAATCTCCCGTGCATCCAGACTCCAAAGAGCCTGCTAAATTACTTGAAGTAGCAAAGGGTAATGAACCAACTCTTATAGATGAGCCACTACCTAAAAAATAACTTTCTAGTGAATCACCTGTTCTATCTATATATGGAGTTTGATTAGTATAACCAAACTTACAAGCAAACCCTGCATTGTTAATAAAATCACTAACAAGCTTTTTTGTAGTAAGCTCATTAACTTCCACAAAAGTTTGATCCTTAAGACGATTATATTGCTCCTTAGACCCTATATAAATAGTTGTAGCCATAGAAGAAACTACCAAAAGAATAGCTGTAGCCACAAGAAGTTCAACCAATGACATACCTTTATACCTACTCATCAATTAACCTCAAATGATTTTTGGTTTATGGTTATACCATTATCTGAATTAGTCGCTGTAAATTGGTATAAATTATAGTCAACACCTGTTGAATTGCCCGTCGTACCACCACTTTGATTTCCAGTAGTAGAAGAGTTTCCATAACCGACCCCATTATTTCCCTCATTTGTAATATCAGTTTTCACAAAACTACTGCTACCAGATGCAGTACCATCGAAACTATTAGAAATAATATACTCACTAACCCTGTCATCAAGCTCATCAACTAAATCAACTTTTTTTGACAAATATATAGTAGTACTCATACCAGAAGATAAAACCATAAGAGTAGCATACGAGACAAAAAGTAGCATGGCAATTGCAATCATTACCTCTATAATACTCATTCCAGCCATTTTTATTCGTTTTTTTAACATAAACAATTTGCTACCACGCTATAACAATATTCTATCATAATACAATTGAAATGTTTGTATATACTCAAATCATTTAGAAAAATGTATTAAATTAATCTTTAATGTACAATTCCCAACCCAACTTTAGAGTCAAAATACCTATTTAATTTCTCACAACCACCATTTTCACTGCATTCATCATCTATATAAATTTTTGAATCACAGTCATCTTTTATAGTACAATCCAATCCTTTTTCAGCATATAAATACTACCTATTTTATCTTTATATATCTGAATATTATTAGCTTTTGATTTATAGTTTTTATATGAGTTTTTCACAATTCCACCCCATAATATCTCATAGCTAGGGTTTGAGCCTCTTGCTACTTTTAGTTTGAATGGAGTCTGCTTATCTTTTTCTGCAACAAAATCCTGATCATCAAGCCAACCCTTTATAAAGACATTTAGCGAGACTTTCTTAATTTGTGGTGAGATTTCTTCAATTGAATAATCTGTTTCAACGCCATCAAATGATATGCCTTCAATATCGACATTCTTACCTGTCACATAAAACACTAACTTATTATCCTTTAGTGAAATATCATCATCACACTCAAACACCACACGACCATTGTATCCATTAGCATAGCTAGCCATATTACAGCTTGTAGCAAATAGATTGATACTAGAAAAAATAAGTACCACCAATATTAGTGCTTTAATTTTCAACTTCACACTCCATCACAAATCAATTTTATTAAGTTGGTTATCATCAAAATCGACTATATATAAATGTTTTTTTGTTACGATAAATTTCAAACCGTATTTAACTACAATTCTTTGGATTTTTCATCTAAATAAACCTTAGCCTCTGGTTTATTTATCATATCGCTATCTTTTGTATATAGATATTGGAAACTTTTATCATCATCATATGTAATGACATAGTAACTATAAGCATTTTTTTGACAACTATTGGTTGATGCGAAGTACCTTGCTCAAGTAGCATTGTAAATTTCTGTGCCTTGTACTGATTATTTGCAACATTATATGCTACAAGCTTATTTCCTGCGACTATATAAAGAGGACTTTTTGACAAGGTAAACTCCGGATCAAGTGCTTCAATATGTACCTTATTTGCAGCAACTTTACCAATACCATTTATACTATCTTTCAAATCACTTATATAAGCATTTTTTTCTTGATCAAATGACAAATCAGTAAGTGTAACTGACAAATTACCCTCATCATCATGGCGTGCTGATGCTATTGCTAGCGAAGGCAGTCCATCATTTTGAGTATAATACCATGTTAAATCTTGTATTTGTGATGGAGGTGCTATTATATTTATAGGACTAGATAAATCTATCATAACTTGAACAGAATTTTCTAGTAAATCTGCAAGCTTAGTTTTGTATAGATACAGATGTTCTTTATCATAAACTGCTATATACATTACCCAATCACCCTTTATAAGTGACCAACCAATTTTAATTTTATATCTATCATCTAAATCAAAATTTTCAAGATTAATAACTTTTGCCTTATTATTTACGACCAAAAGCAACCAAGTTTTTTCTTTTTCAAAATACCCTACGAAACCATGCTTTTGCATATTAACTTTTCTGGATTTATTCAAGTGATATCCTTGCTGCTCATCAGTCATACGATCAGCATCTATATACGGGACATTTATAGGTACATAAGCTTCATTATAATCAAGCATAGAGTGCTTAGGTAAATCTTTGAAAATGATGTTTTTAGTTAATTTGTGATCACCCTTATAATACAACTCATGAGTAATATCATCACTTATAGCTGTAGGAGTACCCGCATACAAGGCTACTGGTACATTTTTATGTGAGAATAACAATTGTGATTGCTTCAAAAAGAGTTATCAATCTCATAATCACCGACTTTATGTTTGCCTAAGGTTATTGTGTTTTTGAATTTACTTGACTGATATACTGCTCTTCTATCTGCTCAGAGCTTTCGCTTTCTACGAGACTTTTTGCACTTAGCAAATCATACCTTGCAACATAGGTAAGGCTAGAAACACAGACTAAAACCACAAAGCCAAAAATCATTGCCATCATCAATGAAGAACCATTCTGATATTTTGATTTTCTTAAAAAGTACAGTCACAGCAGTATCACTCTCTCAAATTTATTATCATTAACTTTAAAAGATACTTTCAAAGCTTGATAATCAGTTTTATCGATATCTATGATTTTATCAACATTACGCCAATGGAGGTTTTTATTGTTAATAAGGGCAATGTGACTTTCAAATCAGACACTCCATCAATCAGGCGTAACTACTTGAGGTATTGCCATTATTTGTAAATAGGTTCAATGAATAAAGTCTATTGCCTTGCTTATCTTTCTCGCCTGTATCACCGACATAAAATATATTCACATCAAATTTTTCCGACATAGTCCCCTTTACCATACTCACTATATGGTGTAGCTGCTAAGCGAATATCATTAAGCTGATCATTATTATTGTTTTTCTCAACCTTGACAACATCAACATCATCATTATTACACAATACTAGATAATCTCCCTGTTCCCAACTAACTCTTTTATCTAGCTTTAATGTCAAATTTACAGGTGCTACTGCTAATCTTGCAAATGAATCTTCTTTTTTGAGCATTATAAAGTCACTATTAGGCTGATAGCATATACCTTTACAGCTTCCTTTCAAGCTCCTCCTAATATAATCTCCTACTTGAGATATATTACCAACCCTTATTGTCGAGCCGTCGTATACAAAATCATCTTTAGCCTCAAAGTCGCCAGTTCGGTTAATGTACTTTTGAGTTTTGGCACCATACTTGCACGAAAGTCCTGCATTAGTAACGGCATCATAAATAACTTTCTTAGCACTAAGCTCGTGTACATCTGCTACTGTGCTAGTTCTATTAGATCTATAAATCTGCTTTGATGATAAGTATATTTTAAAGCCCATACCGACGACTATCACAGCTATAGTCATCGCAATCAATAGCTCGGTGAGAGTGACACCGCGCTGAGTTTTTTTGATTTTATGAAAATGAAACATTTAACACAGCCTTAACTATATAGTCTTTCCGTGCCTTAAAATTTCTTTAGACACTTCCACATCAAAAGCTGTATTTTTTGCTACAAATTTAACTAGCTTAGGGCTTGATGCTTTTCTATAAAAAAAGTACTTTGACCCATCCTTGAAGTACTAAACACGCCTGTAAGAAGGTATTTATTTATTTTTCTATCTAGCTGATTCACTAGCTGAACTCTTTTCTGAAACAGATGAATTAACCATATTTGAATTAAAAACCAAAAAAGATGATGATAATATAAACAGTATAATACAAGACGATATTATCGTCTCAATCAACGATACTCCGCTTTGTTTCTTAGTCAATCTCTTGGCTGTCATATATTAGGTTTTTTAATTACAATTCATGAACTATAAATATACTAACATAACTTAAAAATCATTTCATGGTTGAGATGCTTTTTAATTTGGCTTTATTATGAAAATTGATTTGTAAAGAATGTTGATTTAATGCTGTAGTCATTTCCGCTGAGGCGGGAATCTCTCAAATAGTGAGAGATCCCCGTGTCAAGCAGGAGGATAACTATGATTTCGTATGTGCCTTTGTTATTATAATTTAAATAAAATTATAAAATATATCAAGAAAGATTACATTTGTTCGATAGCTTGAGAGTCACTCTCATCACATTTCACACCGAAATCTAGATCTGTTCTTCTGTCTAAATAGTATGCTTTTTCAGATGCTTTATACATACAAGAATCATTTAAGCCATCAGTGCAGAACTCATCGTAGTATTGAGTAGGCTCAGCAGCTGGCTTTAATTTACCATAACTCACTACACAAATTTGATCTTGCTGTACATCTTTTGATAATAAATACTTATTAACAGCATCTGCACGGTTTTGACCAAGATTGAAGTTATACTTATCACTACCCCTAGGGTCAGTATTACCAGAAAGCTTAATCGGCTGAGCTGGATGAGCTATCAGATAATCAGCTGTCTTATCAAGACAAGCTTTTTGCTTCATCTGTAAGCTTGTTACTATCAAAACCAAAGTATACTGATCTGCAGTTGATGTTCATCAGCTCTTCTTTCATTTTAGCAACTTCATCAGAGTTCATATTGTCAGAACCAAAAATTTGTGAAGACATTTCTAAAGCTTCTGAACTATCTACACCAGCATATTTGTCTTTGATAAGATCACTATTGTCAGGTCTTGTGCTTGAGCAGCTTGCCAAAGCTAAAATCGACCCTACAGCAACCAATCCTAAAGTTTCTTTTTCATCATTTTATTAACTCCTTTTATTTTATTTTTAAGTAACATTATCAAAATTTGTAGTGTCATAATTACCGCCATTATCAGCATACGACCCACCATAATCATACATAGACTCAAGAGTATCTATAGTATTAGGCCCAGATTCATTAAGAGATGAACCATCAAGACTTGCATCTGGCATCAGCTCAGGACCTTTATACCAAGCACAACTAGAGATTGCAGTTGCAATCAAAGTTAAAATCAGAATTTTATTTACAGTTTTCATACTTATACCCTAAAAGTTTTTCGGTGACCAACTTGGTGACTGAATAAGTGTGTTGTTATCATCAACATTCATCACGCTAAAGTGATTATCTGAATCCAATGATACCATATCCAAAGAATTATAACCCTTAGAATTTGATGAAATATATGCAATCATATCACCAAATGGAGACACTGTTGGTGAAGCATCAGACTTACCATTTGTTATTATATTCATGTCACTTGTAGCCATATTAAAGCTTGCTATTTTCGTACCTTTTACACCAGGTTGCTGATACATAAATACCACATTACTGCCATCTGAGTATAGTTAGGTTCATACCCTTGGTATATCTTACTACTAAGTCGTGAAGATTGCGGATACTTACTATCTACAGGTGCCACATAAATATTTGGTCTACCACTTCTATCTGAAGTAAATATCACACTTTTACCATTTGGTGAAAACTTAGGGCTGTGTTTATAGCATTTATAGTCAATTGCTTTAGAGATTTGTTAGCCAAAGTCATGATATAGATATTTGTCTGATCCGAATATCCTTTTGATAGAGCTAATGCAATTTTATCTCCATTTGGAGAGTACGCTGCAGCACTATTGATACCCTTGTAATTTGATATTCTAGTAACTTTTGCAGTGCCAATATCAAGTCTATATACAGCCATACTGCCACCACTATAGCTAGAGTAAACTATACTTACCATCATTTGACCACGATGGTGTAGCTATAGGGTTGTCTCTCTGCCTAAGTACAGTATGCTTATTGTAACCATCATAATCAGAGATAACAAGCTCATAAGTTCTACCAGCTCTTGCATAAGGATTTGTAACCTTTACGAAAGCCATTTTTGTCAAAAAGAAGCCTTGTTCGCCTGTGAGTTTATTATATACATAGTTAGAAATTTTATGCGCCAAAGTTCTTTTTAGAGAAGTATTGATATTTTTATAAGTTATCGATTGTATATATGCATCATCATTTCTTTTAAGAATTTGCACTTCTACACTATAGTTGTTATATAAATTTTTTGTATACTTTGTATAGACTACATAATCTGCCCTGATATTTTTCCATGGCATACTTTGCTTTTGAGCCACTTCATACTTAATCGGAGCACTACCTTTAAGCTTTGCATTTTGATTAAGATCATTATCAATAACAGAGTTCACATCTTGAGGAAACTGGTCAATTACATTATTTGAAACAACTGCCACCAATGGCTTTTGAATTACACCTGTGGTCACCTTTGCAACCAACTCAGCATATAGACTAGATTGTAAAAATATTAAAATGAAAATGCTCGCAATAATTTTCTTCACACTAATTACCTTATTTTTTTGTTCTATTTAAAATTCAAATTCAAACCTTACATTTTCTATTTGTATAGTTTTTCTTGCCACATTATTTGATATTGTCGGTGGCGTAGTATTCTTAATAGCATCAATCAATGACTGGTCACACCTATAATTACCAGATGTTCCCGTTAATTTAATAAACCTACCATTTTTTATAATAGCATCAGGTAAATTATAAATACCTCTGCAGTAATCTTTAATCCAATTTGAACCAATTTTATCTTTATACATTGAAATATAACTTAAAATTGCTGATTGAGCTTGAGTTTGCTCAACTTGCTTTTGCAGCTTCTTGCGCTTCTGCCTTAGCTTTTGCTAACCTCTCATCGCGAGCTTATTTTCAGCGTTTTCTTTAGTCTTGCGTTTTTTGCTCTTCTTCAAGCTTCTTTTTATCTTTTAATTTCTTTTGTTCATCTAGCTTAATTTGCTTCTCTTTTTCAGCACGGATTTTTTTTTGTTCTTCTAATTTTTCTAGCTCTTTTTGCTTAGCCTCTGCTTTAGCCTTTTCTTGCTCTTCAAGTTTTGCCTTTCGTTGTGCTTCGACCTTTGCCTTTTCTCGCTCTTTTGCCCTCTGCACAGCTTTCGCACGAGCTTTTTCTAGATCTTCTCTTGCTTGTTTCACTTCTTCTCGAGCTTTACGCTTTTCTTCACGATTATGCTCATAAGCCGTGATTTGTTTATTCAAATCTTGACTAGAGATAGATGTCGCCTGGATAACTTGCATTTTTTTACTTTTGTTTATTTGTGCTTCTAGCGTCACATTTGAATCAAAGCGTAAAGTACTTATGAAAGACAGTACATACAAAAACACTATTATACCCACATGAATAAGTATAGCCTTTGCTATATAAGGATTTTCATTAACTTGTTTTTTGCAATAATTAAGTGTTTTTTGATAATGATAATTAAGATTTTGCCATCTTCAGTGACTAGCCCCACTTTTATCAACACCTGCTTTTTTGAATAAGAGCCATTGCTTTTACAACCTCGCCGTAACTAGCTTGGCTATCGCCTCTTACATATACAGGCTTTCCTGAATTTTGTTTCGATAAATCAATCACTACTTGACTTAGCTGATTAGCACTTAATGATGCCTTAGGATTATCAACGCCTTGATTGACAAAATACTTACCATCTTTATTGACCGTAACGACTATTGGCTTACTATCATTTGATGGAATTTTCTCTGAAGCTGCCTTTGGTAATTCAACCTTTACACCTTGTGTCAAAATAGGTGTTGTAATCATAAATATAACCAAAAGAACCAACATAACATCAATGTACGGAACTACATTTATTGCCACCATTGGTCTTTTTTTCACAAACGACTTTCTTCTATTTCTTGCCATAATTATAAGCTCTTATTTAATAGCTTTCTTGGCTATGTTGCTTCATTTGCTCTTTATGAGCTTCTTTTAAAAGAAGTATACACAAGTCATCTTGGAAAGACTCATAACTTGCAAGGATATCATCTATCTTAGTAGAGATCACACTATGGCCAACTACTGCAGGAATTGCTACAAACAAGCCTAAGGCTGTTGCAATAAGCGCTTCTGCAATATGAGGAGCGACCACAGATATAGTTGCCTGCTCAACACCACCTAAAGCACTAAATGATGACATGATACCCCATACAGTACCAACAAGCCCAATATACGGAGCTATCGAACCAATAGTAGATAGCATAGAAAGCTTTCTCTCTAAATCTCTAGCTTCTTGAGATATCGCGATACTTGCGGTTCTTTCCATACCTTCCAGTATAGTTTCACCTTTCAAGATACCTGTATCCTTTAAGTTATTAAACTCTTTTAACGCAGAGCAGAATATCACCGATTTACCAAAGATATTTTCTTTGTGCTGTAGATAATACTCATAAAGCTTTTTGAATATGATGTCCAGCCCAAAAAGTTTATCGAACTTAGCCTGTTCATCTCTATACTTTTTCACTCGATTATTCATCTCAACCATGATTGACCATGAATATATCGACATCACAACTAAAAAAAGCATTATTAGCTGTACAATAAAATTGGCATGCCATACTAGCTGAAACAGTGACATAGAGTTATCTTGCATAATTAATCCTAAAAGATTTATGTTTATTTTACATATAATTAAAACCATTATACGCAATCTATTCGTAATTATAAACTGTTTTAAAAGCATTAATTTCTATTGCATTCAAATAAAGTCTGCTATCATTTATCACTTATAAAGTAGTAAGTTTCGGAGTGAAAACTAATAATGAAAAAAACTCATATTAATAACTATAGCAATTGTATTTACTGGACTAATTTCTTGCACAATTTCTCAAGGGATTCTTTTGGTTATACCACTCCACCTCCTACACAACAAGACATGGATTCAAATAAGGCCGGAGCTCTTCAACAACCTGGCGGGTTATTGCGGGCATTGAAAGCGAAGATGGAAACCCAAACGATAATTCAGATTTAACAATTAGAGAATAACTCTAGAGAAGTTATACCAATCCCAACACAAATTCCCACAATTATATCAAAGGCGTTTATACTTAATTTGATTCTTTGATATGCCAGTAATAGCAATAGCTATTGGCAAATATCAAAGAATCAAAGAATTAAAGAAAGGTGTGAAATACAAAGAGAGAATGTGTAGATTTGTGTTGAGATTCGTATTAGTTACAAATCTGCATCAACTATTTTTTTACCATCCACTTCTGATGGTTCATTAAGATCACCAAGCTTTGATTTATGTTTATTTCTAAAATAAGCGACAGGACCAGATAGCGCATAACCCATCATAAGAATATATAAAAGTTTTTCAGGCATTGTAAATAACATCAAAATAATCCCAATAAAACAAATTACATAAATTCTACTAACATTACCCTGACCATCACTATCCTTAAAACTTCTAAATTTAATGTCGCTAATCATCACAAAAGCAAGATATAACGAAGTAAATACTGTCAAACTAACCATGAGAAAATCCCAATGCCCAATAAAGGTCTTCTGCCCCAACCAAATAAGTCCCGAAATAGCGACAGCTCCTGCTGGGCATGGCATACCATAAAAATATTTTTTCTTTCAATTTCACAATCTTTTGTTATATTTTCCATCGGCATAGTATCAAACTTTGCAAGTCTTAATGCTACAGCCAAAAGATATAAAAAGCTATCGCTGCACCTATTGGACCAAGCTTATGTAAGCTCCAGAAGTACATTACTAAAGCTGGTGTTGCTCCAAATGAAACCACATCTGCAAGACTATCTAAAGCTGCTCCAAAATCTGTTTGAGTGTGAGTATATCTAGCAACTTTACCATCAAAAGCATCAGCAAATGCTGCTAATAACATGTAAACTGCACATGATACAAACCTACCTTGAAAAGCCGAAATAATAGCCAAAAATGCAAACAATAAACTAGCACTAGTAAATAAACTAGGAAGTACATATTTTGACTTTTTCATATCAATATTTTCTAATAACCACATCTTTAATATCCTTTTATTTTAATAAATCAGGTCTTAATTTTTTTGCTTCGCGAAGGTATATATGTTTTAATATCACCTTGCTGTTTTGCTGTATTATAAGTCAACATGACTCTAATGCAAAGAGCTAAAGCATTATCACATTTCATTTGTTGACAATCTAATAAAGGTATCGAGGTCAAACCAATCTCTCTAGCTGCAACTGCTGGAAATTCAGAGCGAATATCATCTGTCGCTGTAAACACTATATTTATAATATCAGCATGATAGATGCTATTTTGTTTAATAATTTCATTTAACAATTCAGCCGTTGCTTCAAGCACCTCATCACGACTATCTGAACTAATTGTAGTTGCACCTCTTACAGACCTTTGCATAAACTGAGAACCTCTTATACTTTTTTTGTTAGCTTTTGCTTAAGCAATCTAGGTAATGGAAAATAAACCTCTTCTTTTATTCCCTCAAAATCTTCAACCTCGACATTACCATCACATACACTTGAGATTTTGCCGATGATATCTTGCACTAGATACTCTGGCGCAGATGCTCCTGCACTTACACCACAAACTTTCTTACCACTAAACCACGACTTATTTATCTCAATAGGATTATCCACCAAATAAGAATCTATTCCCTCTAAACTTGCAAGCTCTCTTAGTCTATTTGAGTTTGAGCTGTTTTGTGAACCTACAACAACCAACACATCAATATGCTTTAACATAGATTTTATAGCTGTCTGACGATTTTGTGTCGCATAACAAATATCTTCTTTTTAGGGCCTTTTATTGCAGGAAACTTTTGTTTTAGAGCATCTATAACTCCTTGAGTCTCATCAACTGAAAAGAGTAGTTTGCGTCGCAAAATATAGATTTTGAGAATCTTTAACATCAAGCTTAGCGACATCATCTTCACTTTCAACAAGATAGATAGCCCCTTTTTCACTACGATATTGTCCCATAGTACCTTGTACTTCCGGATGCCCCTTATGTCCTATAAGAATACACTCAGCATCATTGTTGCTAGCCTGTCTCACTCCCCTGTGTACCTTGGTTACAAGCGGACAAGTCGCATCATATAACACAAGATTTTTCTTTGTAGCTTCACTTTCAACCTTCAAAGAAACACCATGAGCACTAAATATACATACAGAATCATCAGGCACTTCATCTATCTCTTTGACAAAGTTACACCTTTTTCTTTTAGAGAATCTACTACCACTTTATTATGAACAACTTCATGGCGCACATACACAGGGGAATTTTCAACTTCCAAAACTTTTTCTACAGTTTCAACTGCTCGGCTTACACCTGCACAAAATCCTCTAGGATTAGCTAGTAATATCTTCACTCAAATCCTCCTCTTTGACTGCAATACCAAGCACTTTTGCTTCAAACACAATTATCTGACCAGATAATGGGTGATTAAAGTCAATAGTCACATCATATTCATCAAAATCCGTAACAATTCCAGGTAGCTTAGTACCATCTTTTTGACTAAATGAAACAATCAAGCCTTCTTCAAGCTCCATATCTTTAAACCTTTTTCTAGGTACAGAATAAATATTTGCAGGATGCCTTTCACCAAAAGCCTCTTCTGGCAAAAGCACTACTCGCTTGCTATCACCAACTTGCGACTCTAGTAATTCTTGCTCAACTTTATCGGTAAAACATCCTTGTCTCATTTGAAAAACAAACGGCTTACCATAATTTTCGGTATCTTCAGCTATTGAGCCATCTTTCATTCTAAATTTAAAGTGTATTTTGACAAAACTATTTGCAGCTATTTTCATATTGGCTTTTTGTTGTATAAATATTTGCAATTAAGATACCATATTTGAAGTCTCGAGTCATCCGATACATTACGGAAGTCAAAATATATGATTCATATTAAAGAATTTTTGAATAGCAAAAACAGAAACCATACTTTGATTCCTGTCATATATACAGCCTCAAAAACTAAATTTCGTAGCACTTATTTTAAAAAATAAATACAAAGAACTACTCTAGTTACAAACTTTATAGTAAAATCAATCAATACTAATTCCCCAAATTTATAAAAAATGAAAAAATACAAATACCTTCTGGCAAGCCTAGCAATAGTTTTCTTTCTATCAAGCTGCAATACTCTTGGCAAGAAAAAGAAGAGGCTCCTTCATCTCTCCCAACTTTAGAACCGTGCTCTGAGAATCTACTTAATGCAAACCAATCTTTTATTTGCATTAAAGAACAAAAAGGTACTGATCTCATTGAAACAAACATCAAGTTTGGAACAAATAGCTTTACCCTAAATCAACAAGCAAAAGATGTCTTAGATAAACTTTATGCTTATCTAAAAATAACTGGAAATTCTGGCTTCACTATCCGTGGTTATTCTGGAAAAATAGATTCAAAACTTATACAAGATCCAGAATTACTAGTGGATCATGATATACGCCTATCTAAAAATAGGGCGATTAGTGTAAGAGACTATTTCGCCGATGAGGGTCTAGATATAGAAAATGTCTCCATAAAAGCTCTTGGCTACCAAGACCCAATAGCCCCAAATGACTCTAATGCTCATAGAGCTCTTAACCAAAGAGTAGAAATAACTGTCAAAAATAGACTTTTAGAGCAGATTGATAATATTGAAAGTCATCTTAAGCATGTTAGGCCGGCAAATTACTCTAAGTTTTTTTCAAATGTGTTTTTACTAAATACAGAACAAGTAGATGATATAGCTCAGATTTATAATAGTCAGGAAAAAAGACCTACTTTAAGTGTTAACTTCAAAATCTTTGCCAACAAACAATACCCAATAAAAAGGTGATGGTGAGCAATCATTCAATATAATATCTAAACCAAAACCTCTAGAATCATTTAACAGTGATACTAAAGTTTACAAAATTGGTACTGCTACATATGACTACACATTTAAAGGAATTACAGCTCTTACAATAACGAAACTATCTCGTGAAGCTAATGTTGGAGACTTTGTAGTACCGAATGACCTAGTATCTAAACCTCTTCCAGAAAACTCTTTTAGAATGACGAGTAAAATCACAGCAAATGTACTGGAAGATGTAATGAACACAAACACCTTCTCTGCTAGTTACAATAGTGTCTTGCTAAATAAAGGGGCTTCTAGTGGTCTAAAATTAGGTGCCGAAGTAATCATCTATGAACCTGAATCCAGAACTGACGGTTTCCCTATACCTCCAAAATATGCGGGTTATGGATTTGTATATCGTCAATCAGATAATTACTCAGTAGCCTTAATTATCAACTCTGTACGAGAAATTAGTAAAAATTCAATGGCGACAACCATCTTATAAATGAACACTAAAACTAAAGAAACTCTAATACTCTCTCTAACCCCTCATTTTAGTAAAATCAAATTCAAGAATGCTCTTGATGCTAATTTGGATATTGGTGAGATAATAGCTAAACCAAGCGGCTTTAAAAAACTGCTTTCTCTTCGTGAAGAAACGATAAGATATCTTGAAGAAAAAGATTATAACGATCCTATTGAAAAAATATCTAAATGGCTAAAAAGCCCTAATCACTCTATCATCTGCTATTTTGATGACGGTAATACCCTAAAAATAATAGCATTTAGAAGTGTACAAAAATATACTAATAAATGAGAGGTATTACAAATGAAACAAAAACGATATACAGATAGTCAAATAGTAAATATTTTAAAGGAATCAGAGAGCGGCATTATCGTATCTGATTTGTGTCGCAAATATGGTATAAGTAGCTCAACATTTTATAAATGGCGTGAGAAATACAGTGGTATGGATGTTTCAATGCTAACAAAAGTTAAAGAGCTTGAAGCCCAAAATAGTAGACTTGAGCGTATGTATGCTGATTTACAGTTAGATCATGATATTTTAAAGGAAGCGATGACAAAAAGTGGTAAAGCCATCTGAGCGAAAGAAGATGGCTTTACAGACAGTAAAAGCTAAGAAAATCAGTGTCAAAAGGAGCTGTAAAGTTTTTTGCATAAGTGAAACAGCATACTACTATAGCCCTAAAAATAGTGATGATAATGAGTATATAGCAAATAAGTTAATTGAGCTTACACAGGCTCATCGCAACTGGGGTTTTAAGCTATGCTTTCTGCATATAAGAAATGTATTGGGTAAGAGGTTTAATCATAAACGAGTATATCGAATATATTGTGATTTGTGTTTAAACTTACGAATAAAGCCTAAAAAAGAATTAAAAGAGATAAGCCAAAACCATTAACTGAAGCTACTAGAGCAAACCAAATATGGTCTATGGATTTTATGCACGATAATTTATCTAGTGGTAAAAAGTATAGGCTATTAAATATTATAGATGACTATAATAGAGAAGGCTTAGATTGTGAGATTGACTTTTCATTACCATCATATCGAGTTGAAAAGACTTTAAAAAAGGTTAATAAATCAAAGGGGTCAGCCTATAGCAATCAGGTGTGATAATGGTCCTGAATATATAAGCAATAGCTTAAAGTTGTGGGCTAAAAGAAATAAGATACAACTATGGTATATTCAACCTGGAAACCCTCAACAAAATGGCTATGTTGAGAGATTTAATAGGACTATGAGATATGAACTATTAGAGCAAAATTTATTTGATAGTTTAGATGATATTAGGTTACAATCTACTAGGTGGTTATGGGATTACAACAACATTAGACCACATATGGCTTTAGGAGGTTTTCCTCCTAGAATGGTAGCTAATAAAGCTATTTAATAAGTGTACACTTCTAAGTGACATTAAAAATGGGAGTATTACCGTTATACTAAAGTATAAATTCTAATAGCTTTTATAAGTAAAAGCATTTAGAATAGTGTTTTTCTAAAAGAAGTATTCACAGCAATGAAAAAATACTTAGATAATTTCTTTGGCCTCACTGAAAATAATTCTACCATCAAGAAAGAACTTCTTGGTGCTTTAGCATCATTCTTAGCTATTTCTTATATTATAGTATTAAACCCAAAGATACTCTCAACCGTTGGAATGCCCACCAATGCTTTAGTTACTAGCACGATATTGATATCTGCTTTTGGTAGCATTCTCATGGGACTTACAACTCGCAATCCTTTTGTAATTGCACCAGCTATGGGGATGAACATATTCTTTGCCTTTACAGCTGTTAAAGTCTACCACTTGCCATGGCAAGTAGTTCTAGGAGCCACATTTTGGTCTGGGGTGATTTTTAGTATTTTAGTAATTTTGAATATCCGTACAAAAATCATGCTTAGCCTTCCAAACTGCATCAAAAGATCATTAGGAGCAGGTATAGGGCTTTTTGTAGCCTACATTGCCTTTATAAACAGCGGTTTCATCGTAACTAGCGATGGTCTACTAACCATAGCAAACTTTAACTTACATAATGGAGTTTTTATAATTTGTTTAATGCTACTTTTAGTGTTATTTATAAAAAAGTTCCAGCCTCAATCATTATTATGATAATAGTCGGATATGCTTTATCTCTAATATTTGGTTATTCTTGTAACCAAAAGTTGATTACTATACCTACTCATTTTTTACTATTCCAGACTTTTCGTTAATTGGGCAGATTGACTTTATCAATGGACTAAAGTTTGCTGTACTACCGACTATTTTTACTTTTTGTTTTTTAAGTATATTTGATGGTACTGGATCTATTGCAGGGCTTTATTCAGAAATGAAAAAAGATCAAAATTTACCAAACAAAGAAATAAAAGAACTTTTGGTCGATGCTACAAGCGCTACGATTTCAGGCATAATAGGCTCAAGCCCAACAACTGTTGTTATTGAATCGGGAGTTGGAATAGCTCAAGGTGGTCGCACTGGTTTAACTGCTGTTTTCGCCGGACTGATGTTTTTGCCATTTTTATTTCTATCACCACTTATTAATTCTATTCCTATAGAAGTTATATCCCCTGCCCTAATTCTAATAGGAATAATGATGGTGCAACAAGTAACCAAAGTTGACTGGAGTGATTTTGTACAAGCTACACCTGCTTTTTTCACCATAATCATAATGACATTATCATCATCAATATCTGTAGGGATAGCAAGTGGGATACTCGTTTGGTTTATAATCTCATTATTTTGCAATCGTAAAGAATTAAACTTAACAGCTAATATAATTTCGGCACTATGCTTGATAATGTTTTTACATGCTATTGATATTTTTTAGATAAGAATTATTACTCTATTTATCCCCATCTCTCTTCATACTCTTTCTTATTCCACCCTGTACGAGCAAAATTTCCATCAACTACAAGTGGTCTCTTAAAAAGTAAAGCATCTGTAACTAAAAGCTTAAAGGTATCTTCTTCAGATAGACTCTCGAAGCTCTCTTTTAAACCCATTTCTGTAAAAAGCTTACCGTTTGAATTAAATAAATCGATAGTTTCAAAATCACCTATTTCTTTAATTTGTTGCATCTCTTGCCAGCTAGGCTTTTCTTTTTTAAGATTCACATACTCTACTTGCTTATCTTTTTCTTCAAAAAACTTAAGAGCATTGCGTACACTTGTACAATTATTTATACCAAAAACTTTTATCATAATATTATCTCCTTATTCAAGATGAACTTTGTCATGTTTATACGCATCTAATATAATATCCATCTCTTTCTTAACAACCTTGTTTGACAAAGCAGGCAAATCATCCAGATCAAAAACTTTACTTCATTAACCTCAAAATTAGGATTATTCTTGCCACCAATAATTTCGCCTACAAATACAATGCTATAAACATTGTAAATCTCACTTTGAGTGTATTTGTTTCTATCTATCAAAGCGAGTAATCTTGTAACTTTTATATCATAGCCAGTCTCTTCTTTGACCTCTTTAATAGCAGTCTCAATGGGCGATAAATCGACATCACACCAACCACCTGGTATAGTCCATTTATTTGGTGTATCTACATCTTGAGCCATAAGTAATTTATCATCCTTGATTATGACAACTCGGACACAAGGTTGTGGAGTTGGATAATAAGTACCTTGATAAATATTATAAGGCTGAACTTCTGACTTGATATATTCATGGAGCATAGTAGAACTAAGCTCTAAAAGCTCATGATAATTATCTAGAGCATATTCACATTTTGAAAAAGTCATACCCGTATGAGAGATAGCATTTACTTTTTTAATAAATTCAAAAATCTTGTCCTGCTTCATAAACTATCACGATTCATCAGATTGTTTAGATTCTATATTTTTGTCGCTAACTAAATCAGTGTTTCTTCCTCCGTTTTTTATTACAGTGAAAATAACAATTCCTATAACTGCTACTGCCAATACTACAAAAAATATTTGCGTAAATAAAAAAACTGCTTGTTGCATGATATTATTCCTGTTTATTTTTTCTCAAAGGTATGTCAAAGTTATCAAGACATTCTTTAATTTTACTATCTGCCATTAAAGTAACTTTAGTTGACTTAGATAAATTCAATTCACTTTCATCAAATTCATTCTTTTGAGAAATTATTTTTTTCCAATCAAAAGATCCACACTGCTCACATACAAATCGTCCGAAATCATTTCTTCTATTAAAACAAACCTTTAGAAACCCATCTTTGCAACATTTATTGCATTTTACTAATCCAATTGATTTAGCTTTTTCTTTCAACTCTTTGCCATACTTGATATTACTATTATAAATAAAAAATCCACCTGCAATGATAACAATTAGTATAAAAATAGCCATTAATAAATCACACCTTCTTAATCTCTGCGATCTTAGCTTTCCACATCTTCGGGCCTTGTTGGTGAGCTGACACACCTTGCGAATCAACCGCTACTGTTACTGGCATATCCTCAACTTCAAATTCATAGATAGCTTCCATACCTAGATCTTCAAACCCAACAACTTTTGCTTGCTTGATAGACTTAGAAATAAGATAAGCAGCCCCGCCAACACCCATAAGGTATACAGCTTTATTTTTCTTGATAGAATCAATAGTAGCTTGCCCTCTTTCAGATTTACCTATCATCCCCATCACACCTACATCTTCTAGCATAAATGGTGTAAATTTATCCATCCTAGTTGCGGTAGTTGGACCAGCAGGCCCGACAACTTCATCACCTACTGGATCAACTGGCCCTACATAATAAATAAACTTATCTTTTAAATTTACAGGGAAATTCTTCGCCTGCTTCATACATATCTTTTAAGCGTTTATGAGCAGCATCTCGACCAGTTAAAATCTTACCACTTAGCAAGATATTATCGCCTGATTTTAGCTTTTGAAAATCTGCCTTAGTTGCAGTTTCAAGATTGATGCGAATCACATCATCGTTTTGACTTTGCTCAATAACAGGCCAATCCTCCAGCTTAGGAGAAGGTAAATCTGCAACACCACTACCATCAAGCGTAAAGTGAATATGGCGCGTAGCGGCACAATTTGGTATAAGTGCCACAGGCTTACAAGCTGCATGAGTTGGGTATTCATTAATTTTGACATCAAGCACAGTTGTAAGACCACCAAGACCTTGCGCTCCTATTCCCAATGCGTTTACACGATTGAAAATCTCTAATCTAAGCTCTTCAGTTTCATTCTGTGGACCATTTTTGATGATGTCTTGCATATCAATTTTGCCACTTAAAGATTCTTTTGCTAAGATCATTGCTTTTTCGAAGTTCCGCCAACACCTATGCCAATAATCCCTGGAGGACACCATCCAGCTCCCATTGTTGGTAGCATTTCTTCCACCCAATCTGCGATACTATCACTAGGATTTAGTACTTTAAACTTGGATTTAAACTCTGATCCGCCACCTTTTGCGGCTATATCAATATCAATCTTATCGCCATGAACAAGGTCTATATGTACGATAGCTGGCGTATTATCTTTAGTGTTTTTCTAGCTCCATGAGGAGGAAATACCATCGAAGCACGAAGAGGATTATGCTCATCAGCATAGCATTTTTTTACACCTTCATTTACAATCTCAGTAATTGTACGGCTAGTATCATCAAGTTTTGCATCCATACCAACTTTCACAAAAGCACAAACCATACCTGTATCTTGGCAGATTGGGCGTTGTCCATATGCAGACATTCTTGAGTTTATTAGAATCTGAGCCATAGCATCTTTTGCAGGCTTAGACTCTTCACGATTGTACGCTTCATACATCGCATCAACGAAATCTTTGGGATGATAATAAGAAATATACTGTAAAGCATCTGCAACGCTATCAATTAAATCTTGTGTTTTAATAACTGCCATAATTACTACCTTTATTTTATGAAATAAACTAGAAACATTATAACAGTTGTGAGAGATTTTTTAACTGGAGTTATGCTATTTTAAAAGTTTTAAACAATAAGAACTAATCACTCAAAGAGACACTAACTTTAGTCCTTAATCCTTTGCCTTGCGATACGAACGAATCAGACTCACAGTATTGTAACTAATAACCAACACCAACAGCCAATGAAGTTGCGTTGTGGATAGTGCTTTAACTATATTAAATCCTATAAAAACACCAATTATACCAAACATACTCACTATCAATATTCTTCTAAGAGGAATTTTACCTTTAAATACAAAAGCAAATGCTGTTACTGGTTGTTGAATGGCTCCTGCAGTTGTCATAATTGGAAACGCTACAAGAAGAGACATTCCCAGTAAGAAAAGTATAGCCTGAACTATTGCAAACAATCCGACTCCAAAGCACACTAAAAATCCTACCACAAACATACCAACAAAACCTAGCATTAACTTGATTCCAGCTAGAGCCATTAAGTCACCACCGACGGGCATTAACCCCAATAAACTCCCAAGTAACAGAAATATAACCACCATAAAAGCAACAATCATAATAATCCTAATCGTTCCAGTATGGATTTTAGAGGCAAATATACCACCAATAAAACCTCCTAAAGTTGCTACTGATACTAATACAATAAGAGTTAGTGGATCTACATGCAAGACACCCAAAAAGAAAATAGCCTCAATTGCACCAGGTATAACTTGAGCACCATTCACAAATCCTGGTAATCCTGCGTCTTCCACCAATTTAAAAGTCTTAGCTATCGCAATATTAACAGCAAAACTACCTACCCCAATAGTATCAGCCACAAATGAAACTACACCAGCACAAGCGAGAATGACTACTTCTTTAAAAGTAGGTGTAGGATAATTATCCTGATGAGTGACAAATTTATAAAACATATATAATGTACATAAAATCGTCAATAAAACGACTAAACTTACAACCAAATAGTACATATTGAATTTTGAGTATTACAAAAGATAGGCAATGATAATAATTCTAACTGATTAATTCAAACTATATTACCAATAAAATAATATAAACAAGACTGTTCACACAGAAAAACACAAACGCCAAAATAACAGCGTTGATAACATAATCCTTTCGGGTTTGTAAAAGCCCTTTTTTGCACTAAACCTATAAAGGAATCTTGTCAATACCAGCGTAACCAACAACCCAACAGCAATCGCAATCAAACTCACTAAAACTATCATCTTATACATCCACAAAATTCACATTCTTATCAAACCATTTTCTTATTAACTTATCAGCTACTTTTGGGTATTTAGCTTTTATCTCTGAAGCCAGCTCCGAGATTTCCTCAAAATTATCATAATATTCGTTTATATCAAAAGTTCTAAAAGTAGATATTCCTGATTGTTCTTTACCTAGCACATCGCCTGCCCCACGGATTTCTAGATCTTTTTCAGCGAGATAAAACCCATCTTGCGACTCTCGGATTAATGATAGTCTCTTTTTACCAACTTCACTAATCTTATCACTATAAAGAAGTACACAGTAACTTTCCTTCGAGCCTCGCCCTACTCTACCACGCAACTGGTGAAGCTGTGATATACCAAGCCTTTCGGAATTATCTATTATCATAATACTAGCATTAGGCACATCCACACCAACCTCGATAACTGTTGTAGCGACAAGCACATCATAAAGTCCCGCTTTAAAATCCTCCATGACTTGTACTTTTTCTTTAGACTTCATACTACCATAAATAAGTCCGATTCTATCTGTACTTAGCTCGTCGATCAGTTCTTTATACAAAGTTTTGACATCCTGCAAAGTATCAAGTTCTTCTGACTCCTCTACCAAAGGACAAACCCAATAGATCTGTTCTTTATTTGCTATTGCTGATTTAAGTTTTGTTATTAGGTTTTGCTTTTTTGCACGGTTTAAAATAGTCGTCGTAATAGGCTTACGATTTGGTGGTAGCTCATCAAGTATAGAAAGCTTTAGATTACCGTACAAAGTCATCGCTAGCGTTCTAGGGATCGGAGTCGCTGATATTATAAGCTGATGCGGAGATTGAAAATCACTACCACTACCTTTTTGCATCAAAGCTAGGCGTTGCTCGACACCAAAGCGATGTTGTTCATCTATCACCACAAGCCCAAGATTGTTGTATTCCACTCGCTCTTGGAATATCGCATGAGTACCGACGACTAGACAATTTTTTAGTGTTTTAATTTTCTCCAAACTTGTACGAGTCTGCTTAGCTGTTAGCTTACCTAAAAGTGGCACAACCTCCGTATCAACACCAACAAAAAAATCACTCAAAAATGCAAAATGTTGCTCCGCCAAAATCTCAGTTGGTGCCATAATTGCCGCCTGATATCCTGACTTAATACAAGCATACAACGCCATTGTCGCAACTATAGTTTTACCAGCCCCGACATCACCCTGTAAAAGCCTTATCATCGTTTTTGTATCTGCTATGTCCTCGAGAATCTCTGTTATAGATTTTGATTGAGCACCCGTAAGCTCATAAGGAAATTTTTGTTCAAAAGCTTCTAACTCATTATTTGCAACTTTCAAGCTCGGCGAACTAGTTTGCTTGACACTCCCTTTCACACTTTCTTCGGCAAGTTTATAAGCTAGCATTTCTTCAAATTTAATTGAGTATCTAGCCTTATACAGATACTTCTCTTCAAGAGTATTTGCTAATGCGTGAATTATATATAGTGAATCTGTATAGTTTAAAACATTGTATTTTTCAAATACTGTTGGGGTAATAAATTCTCAACCTCATTTGATTGCAGTACTTTTAAAACAATATTTGATATGACTCTATCAGATACTTTAGTTAAGCGATAAACTGCCGATATTTTCTGTTCAATTGTAGACTTACCATTTTTAACAACCGACCATTCTGGATGCACCATCTGCGTATTTGAAGACAAATCGACCTTACCATAGCATCTTACAGTTTCAGCATTATTGAGCATGGTTATTTGATTAGGATAAAATCGAAATAAAACCATAGTACAACTACCAGTATCATCAGTCACAACAAAGCGTAGGAATTTTTTACCAAACGATTGACAGTTCACATGGCTAACTCTACCTTCTATAAGTGCTGTTTTACTAAGCTGTAAATCTTTTATGGGCGTGATTGTACGAGTGTCTTTATAATCTTTTGGGAATATCGTCAGAATATCTTGAGGCTCAATTACACTATATTTTCAAGCATCTTGACAGTAGCTTCACCTACCCCAGCACAATCCAACAAATCCATCGACAAAACCGACTAAACCCAACATATAGCTAAATTTTACCAGCTTAATATCAAATGTGTATAAAGCCATTGCTAATATTCATCAATATTGATAAATTTGATAACAAGAAGATAGAACCATAAGAGAAATAAAAATGAAAAAATTACTTCCTTTAACAATAATCGCCTATATTTTCGCACTAACTGGTTGCGGACAAACGGGAGCATTATACCTTCCAGAGCAAGACGAAGTAGCTTCAGGCTCGACTATAGTAACTTCTGGTTCAAGCATAGCATCCGGCAGTACACAAAAAAGTAGATAATGATCCATCTAAACCAGACAGATCTAGCGATCCACATGCAAATGAGCTAGCTGATAGTGGAGATAACTTTGGCTTTGACCAAAACATCCAAGACTCTTCAAATGCTGGAGGAACTCCACCTTAGCATTTAAGTTTAGAGTATCATTAAATTTTAGGTTTACTTTTTGGTACAAAAGTACTAGAATTAGCGAGATATTCTGTAAATATTAAAAAAATAATTTGCCCAAGGAGGGTTTCTAAATGTCTAAAATATGTATAGTTACAGGTAAAAGACCTGCTACAGGAAACAATGTTTCTCACGCTATGAACAAAACTAAAAGAAGATTTTTACCAAATCTTCATACACATAGGTTCTGGGTAGAAAGTGAAAACAAATTCATCAAATTGAAAGTAAGTGCTAAAGGCATGAGAATCATCGATAAAAACGGTATCGATGCAGTTCTAGCTGACCTAAGAGCTAACGGTCATAAAATTTAATTATAAAAAGGATACTTAAACAATGAGAGAAAAAATCAGACTAGTTTCTTCTGCTAAGACAGGACACTTTTACACTACGACTAAAAACAAAAAAGAGAAATGCCTGGTAAGATGGAAATCAAAAAATTTGACCCTGTAGTGCGTAAGCATGTAATGTACAAGGAAGCAAAGATTAAATAGGGAACTGTCCGTAAATAAATTAAAAACAGTAACGCAGAATAGTTTTCATACTCAAGGCGTTCAAATACAAGCATAGCAATGTCTATGGTGTATTTTAACAACGCAGAATATGAGAAAATAAGCAAGTTAATCGTTTAACTTATTTACGGAAAGTTCCTAAGATCTACCAATCACTAACTTAGGAACCTTCACATGAAACAAGCTTTTCATTTTAAAGGTGGTAACTACACTATAAGTGCTATTAGCATTAATGTTACTGAGTTTACTCAAGTTGAGAGTTTACTCAATTCCAAAGTTGCTCAATCTAAATCTTTTTTTCAAAACACTCCTTTTGCTATCGATATTCGCGAAGTAGACCAAGATGAAAAGTGTACACTTAAATTTTTAGAAAATGTCATTACCTGCTTTAAAGCAAAAGGTATGATCCCAATAGGGTTTGTAGTCAGCAATCAGGAGTTAAAGACTCAATTAGCTAAAGCTGGATACAATATTCTCAAAAATGGTAAGGCGAAAGAAAATGCTCTAGTAGATGAAACCGCCCACACTTCTGCAAAAATCATAACTACACCCGTGCGTACAGGGCAATCTATCACAGCTCGAGATTCTGATGTGATTGTGACTGCAAATGTGAATAATGGTGCTGAGATAATCGCTGATGGCAATATAATCGTTTATGGTAGAATAGGTGGTAGAGTCATCGCTGGTAGCTCTGGCAATAAAGATGCTAAAATCATCTGCAAAGATTTAAAAGCCGAACTTGTATCTATAGCTGGCAAATATGTAACTTTAAATAATGAAAGTATCTCGGTTGATGGAAAAAGCACAGATGGATATGTAGTGTTTTTAAAGGACGATAAAATCCATATTGAAGGGTTTTAGACAAAATTTTTAATTGATAAGGCAAGGGCTAAAAAATGAGTGAAAAGAAACAAGGTAAAATATTTGTAGTTACATCTGGTAAAGGTGGTGTTGGTAAAACTACTTCAAGTGCAGCTATAGCTTATGCTTTTGCAAAAAGAGGCATGAAAACTGTTGTAATTGACTTTGATGTAGGTCTAAGAAATCTTGATTTAATTATGGGTTGTGAAAGAAGAGTTGTTTATGATCTTGTAAATATAGTTAAAGAAGAAGCTACTGTAAACCAGGCAATCATTAAAGATAAAAGAGTAGATAACCTTTATATAATCCCAGCCTCTCAAACTAGAGACAAAGACGCTCTTACAGAAGAAGGCGTTGACCGAGTAATGGAAGAGCTAAGAAACAGTTTTGACATTATTTTATGTGATTCACCTGCAGGTATCGAAAAAGGTTCTCTAATGGCTATGAGATGTGCTGATGCAGCTATTATAGTTACTAACCCTGAAGTATCTTCAGTTAGAGATTCAGATAGAATCTTGGGTATGCTTGGTAGCAAAACTATCAAAGCTCAAAAAGAAGGTGAATTTAAAGAAGTTCATCTGATATTAAATAGATATGATTCAGCTCGCGCTAAAGCTGGTGCTATGCTAAAAGCGGAAGATGTTAGTGAAATCCTATATACTCCTATTGTTGGCATAATCCCAGAATCCAGAGAAGTTCTTGAAGCTTCTAACAGTGGTCATCCAGTTACACATTTCGAAGATTGTATTGCGTCTAAAGCTTACTATGATGCTGTAGATAGAATTTTGGGCAAAGATATCCCAATGAGATATACTGAACAAAAAACTAGTTTCTTTAAAAAATTAATAGGTAAGTAATAATCATGTTTGCAAAACTTTTTGGATTTGAGAAAAACAAAAGAGTGCTTCTTTAGCTAAAGAAAGACTTCAAATTATTGTTGCACATCAAAGAAATGAGCTTCAACCTCGTAACAATCGAATTAGTAGTCACTTACTAGCCGAGTTAAAAGATGAAATCATCGAAGTAGTAAAAAAATATGTTGCTTTATCTGAAGACAATATTAGAGATATTGATCTAAAAGTAGAAGATAGTAGCAAGAACTCTACAATCGAAGTGAACATCCCGTTTAACTAAACTTTTATGAGCGATATCACTTTTGAGCACATCTCTTTTATAGAGACACTCGTTGTATCTATGATGATATCTCGTTTACAATCCCTCATGGTAAAATCACGACTATTCTCGGTCCATCTGGTGCTGGTAAAACTACAATCCTACAATTAATTTCTGGGTTAATTAGACCTTGTTCTGGCTCTATAAATTTTGATATAGCTTGTATAGATAAAAAAACAAAAGAAAGAAATCTTGAAGAGTTGCGTCGTAATATGGGCTTTTTATTTCAGTCTGGTGCGTTATTCACTCATTTAAATGTATATGAGAATATAGCCTTTCCACTGCGTAAAAATACTAAGCTTAGCGAGAATTTAATCAAAACAATCGTACTAATGAAACTTCAAGCTGTTGGCTTAGCACATACAATTGAGATGATGCCAAGTGAGCTTTCAGGTGGCATGGCTCGTAGGGTTGCATTAGCTCGTTCAATAGCTCTTGACCCTAATATTATGATGTATGATGAACCATTCACAGGTCAAGACCCTACTTCGTTTAACAAGCTTCTTGAGCTTATAATCACATTAAACAGCTCACTAAATATGACTTCTATCATAGTTTCTCATGACATCGAAGAGTCTTTGAATATCTCTGATCATATCATCATAGTTGCTGACACTAAAATCCTAGCTAACGATACACCTGAGAACATCAGAAAAAGTAAAAATCAAAGTGTGCAAAACTTCCTCAAAGGTAAATCTCTAAATGCCAAAACTGAAGATGCTAATGATAACTTTTTTATAAACGAGGTTTTGAAGGACTGATATGAGTATATTTAATAAAACCTACGAATTAGTGATGTCTCTTATATTTAGCACCATTAAATCTCTACAATTAATTTTTCATATTATTGTGAGTAAACTGAACATTAGAGACTGCATCACTCAAACTAAAGCTGTTGGTGTAAACTCATTAGTTATAATAGTAACTTCCGGTGTCTTTATAGGGCTGGTTTTGAGCCTACAGGGCTACTACACCCTTGCAAAATTTGGTGCTCATTCATCACTAGGTGTGATGGTAGCATTAAGCGTATTACGCGAGCTAGGCCCTGTAGTTACAGCTATGCTTTTTGCAGGTCGCGCTTGTAGCTCAATCACTTCTGAGATAGGTCTAATGAAAGCAACCGATCAGATAAATAGCCTTAAAATGATGAATGTAAATCCTATTAGTTTTATACTTACAACAAGATTTTGGGCTTGTATGATAAGTGTGCCAATATTAGTGCTAATATTCTGCTCAGTATCTATAATCGCATCATTTATTTTAGCATCGAGTCATTTAGGTATTGGTTATGGTGAATTTTGGAGCAATATCCAGTCTTCAGTTACACTTACAGATATTGCTGATGGAATAATCAAAAGCATTGTGTTTGCATTTGTGATAGCATGGATTGCTTTGTACCAAGGTTACTACTGTATCGCAAATTCAAACGGTATCGCACAAGCTACAACAAAAACTGTCGTATACTGCTGCATGAGCATTTTAGCGACTGACCTTATATTGACATCTCTCATGTTTGGAGGAGGATTTTAATGAGAAATAAATATTTTGAAACATCAGTTGGTGTATTTATTATAGTCGGTGTTTTATGCCTAGTATTTTTAACTTTCAAGGTAAGTGGTAATTCACTTAAATCTTTAAGCTCAGATAGTTTTACTATACAGGCTCAATTTAAAAATGTTGGCTCACTTCGCACTAATGCTGCTGTCAAGATAGCTGGGGTAGAAGTTGGTGAAGTCACAAAGATAGCTCTTGATAAAACTTACAATGGCTTTATGGCAGTAGTTGATCTTTCTATCTCTAGTGATGAGCAAATCCCTGGCAATTATTCTGCTGGTATAGCAATGTCTGGAATACTTGGTGATAACTATGTAGCTCTTAGCCCACCAAAACAAGACATCATGGCTATCGCAGGTATAGCTGATGATAGCAACGATAATGCTAATGACAAGTATTTACATCAAGGTAGTGTAATAGAGTTAGAAAATACTGAGTCTGCTATTGACCTAGGCTCTCTTATCAATACTTTTGTTGCAAATAAAGATAATGATGATAGCAACGATAATAAATAATATAACTTTTAAACATCTATTTTTTGTATTAAAATCCATGATTAATAAATAAATTTAAAGGACTAAAAATGTTACGCAAATTTTCATTCATATTATTATCTCTGATAATAGCAGTATCAAGTGCTTGGGCAATTCAAAACCCTGTAAATATGCTTAATAAAACTATCGTTGTTACGCAAGATAAACTGATGGCAAATTCTAAAAATGTATCAACAAGACCCATACAAACTTTTAGCTTTTGTTGATCAAAAAATTATTCCAGTTGTAGATCCTAAAGTTATAGCTCAAGTTATTGTTGGAACTAAAAAATGGTCTACCGCAACTCCAAAAGAACAAAAAGCATTTATAAAATCTGCTACTGAAATGCTAACTTTCATGTATGCTAAAAATGTAGCATCTGCTGGAAAATATAAATTAACGCTATTTCCATTTAATAACGAAGACAATACTTGGAAAAAGAAAAGTATTGTAGTGGTAAATGGTAAAATAACCAATACAGATAATAATCAAAGCTCTGATTTCGCTGTTAAGATGTTTAAGAAAAATGACAAATGGCATATATATGACTTTGATGTAGCTGGCGTGAGTATATTAAGAACTTACCAAGAGCAGTTTGCATCTTTCAAAACTGTGGCAGATATGACTAAGGCATCCGAAAAAGTAACTCATAAAATTAAGGAAAAGAATTACCCAAAAATGCTCGATAAAGATTACGAACTTAAAAATGTCTAATGATTGAAGTAAAGAACAATACTTGGGTTATGCCGAGCCATCTTGATGCTTCTACAGTCCCTGCTATAGCAAAAAAATACTCCAAGCAAGTACTTTCCCACAATCAATGTATACTAGACTTTTCCAAGTGCCATAAAGTCGATAGTGCTGGGCTAGCTATGATTATAGAATTTATTAAACAGGCAAAAAACAAAAGTATTGATTTACAACTATGTAATCTTAGTGATGATACCATCTCTTTAGCAAAAGCTCATGGTGTAAAAGATATTATAACCCAATACATAAAATAAATTTTTAGGAAAAATAATGACAAAAAAACAACTAAAAGAAATCTTAGAATCATCTCTAAAAATTGCTCTGCAACTGTAGAAAGCGACGACAATGTACATTTCTCAGCAACTATAGTCGCTGAAGAATTTAACGATATAAAAAAGCAAAAAAAAAGACAACAACTAGTCTACTCTAAGATAAATGAGTTTATAATTTCTGGTGAACTTCACGCTCTTTCTATGAAGACTTTAGCAACTAATGAAGTTTAATATTTCTTCATCATAAAAGTCATCATAAGAGCTACAAAGAAGAATATTGGTATGATTGCCATTACAAGCTCATTAGAAATTCCATAATCAAACATAATACCAATAATCAACTGAACTAATGCTCCACCAATTATTCCACATAAATTTACAAAAGCAAAAACTGCTGAGATAATCTTTTTATCGGTATGCTTATGAACATAAGAAAAACTCAATATATGAGATGATTGACTTGCTCCTATGAAAAGAGCTAGTATACACAGAACTATAACAGGCAATGAAACATACAGATACAAACAGCTTGCTATAAAGCCAAGCATCGCTCCAACAGCAAGAAGCTTCGCTGTATTGATATAACCTGCCAGCCAACCCCAAATGGGAGCTGTGAGAGCTATGCCAATAAATATAAGCGAATTGTCCGCTAAAGCCGCATAAAAAATAGAATAGCCTAAAGACTCCAGAAACTCTCTACCCCATAAATCACATAGTGCAAAAGTCGCACCCATAGTTGTAGCACAGAACAATCCATTTGCAATTATATCTGCACTACAGATACTTTTTAGTACATCTCTAAACCTTATTTGCTGATATGATTTGTTTTGTGATAATCGTTTATCTCTAATTATCACTCTTCCTAAAATTAAAATGACGATACTAATTACAGCAAAACCCAAATAGACTACTTGTACACCCTCTTTTTTCACTAGTAAAGTCATTGGCAAACCAGATAATGATCCTCCTAGATAACCAAAGAAATTAGTTAGTCCTGCTAGCAGGGCAAATTTCTTGACAGAAAACCACTGGACAGCCAAGGTTATAGCACAGATAAATCCAAAAGCTCCGCATACCCCCATCAAAATTCTTGCAAGAAATAAAAATTCATAGCTTGGAGCTAAACTAAAAATTAGTGAACTAACAAGAGCCGCTATAACTGCAAATGGAAATACTCTTCTGACTCCGAACCTATCCACAAGTAAACCTGCGGGAATTTGTAAAATTATGTATGTAAAATAAAATGCCGAACTTAAGCTAGCCAACTGAGTGCTATTTAAAGAGAGCTCATAACTAAGATTCTCAGCTATAGCTCCCATTGAAGATTTCAGCATTATTTCAAATGCATAAAAAATCGTAGCTACACCCCAAATAATAGTAGGGATTCGTAACCAATTAGTCAATTTAGAAATTTTTTGAATACTATAATATTTGATAACGATTATAAACTAATTCTGCTCATCTAATGTCTTAATAGCAGCTTCTCTACTATTTGCATCACCAGGAAGATCTGCGGCTGCATCTTGAAGCTGAGCACCTATACTCTGAGTCTCACTTGCTGATTTCTCATCGGCTTTATCAAGGCTAGCCAAGTCAATTGCCGTACTATTATCAGAATAGTCAGTATCAAAAGCTTCATCGACTTGAGATGCTTTGTTTATAGTTGCAAGCTTACTTTTCAACATAACTGGAGGCTCAGATGATACACTTCCACCGCCATTTGTAGCAACTTGATTTTCTACATCGGCACTATCAAGACCAAGTACACCAAGTACTGCCTTATCATTTTCGATAACGCTGTCATCTGCACTTTGTTCTTGCTTCAAGACTTTAGCCATACCATAATCATAATTTTGTAAGTAGGCATTTCTCATTGCAACATATGGGTCGATAGAGACTTCCTTAAGATTAGTATATGCAGGCAAATATGCAACACCTTGGTTAGCATAGTATGTCCCTGTTACACCAGCACTTACACCCCATGAAACTACAGCTCCAACAGGAGCAAAGAAAACACATAAGTAAGCGGATTAAATAAAGCATCAACACCCATAGAAGCATCTTCCAAAGTTCCTGGACCTGCTAATGGCCATACAACATACGGCGAAGTCTCACCATCTTTATATACACCCCATTTATGAAGCGTAACTGCAAAACTTTGATGATATCTCATTTCTTTACCTAACATGCTATCTGCAGGATCAAAATATCCAAATAGACCTACTGTTATATTTGTCAAGAAACGCACACTATCATCGCCTGCGTAGCCCCATTTCCTCTTGAAACATATCGTTTACAACACGAGCAGGTTCTCTTAAATTATTGAATATATTGAAAATACCATTCTGCACAGAATCAGGAACAACATTGTCATAGCCATGAGCCAAAGGAGTTAAAGTTTCATAAGCACTATCATTAAAAGCGTACATTTTTCTATTGTAGTTTTCAAAAGGGTCTCTATTATCAGTAGTAGTTTTCAAGCTCGAGCAACTAGCCAAAGTGGTTGCAACTATTGATAATATCAATGCAGATTTGTTAGGTTTCATCAAATATGTCTCTTTTATTAAATTAGAAAAAAATTATAACCTAATCATTATATTAAATTAAACGATAAAACTCTAATAAAAAATTGCTTAACTTCCTATATCTTTGATATTATTTAGACAATATAAAATTATCAACACAAATTTGACAAATGAGCAATGTAGATAATAATGAAGTTAGTAAATTCTCTCGCTTAGCACAAGATTGGTGGAACTCCAACGGAGAGCTTAAAACTCTTCATCAAGTAAACCCTCTGCGTTTGAAATTCATACAAAAACACATTAGTCTAGATAGTAAAAACATCATAGATATTGGTTGTGGTGGTGGTATTTTGACCGAATCATTAGTAACTAATAACAACAAAGTAATGGCTTAGACGCTTCTTGTGAAGCTATCACTATCGCGAAAAAAAACACGCTGAAAAAAATAACCTAAACATCAACTATATAGATTCGACTATCGAAGACTTTGTAGCAAACAAAGATCAAATGTTTGATATAGTCAGTTGCATGGAAATGCTCGAGCATGTACCTGATCCTGAAAGTATAATCGCATCAATAGCTAAAATTATCAAAAAAGATGGTTATTTTTTTGCATCAACACTAAACAGAAACCTTAAATCATACCTACTTTCAATCGTAGCAGCTGAGCATATCTTAAAAATGGTACCAAAAGGCACTCATGAATATGCTAAATTTATCAAACCTTATGAGCTAATTAAAGTAGCTGAAAAATACGACTTTAAAGCTCTAGAAATAATAGGTGTCCATTACAATCCTTTAAATGACAGTTTTAAGCTAGGTAGAAATACTGATGTAAACTACATAATAGCGTTTAAAAAGGTCTAAGTGACTGGATATAAATAAGTTAAAATAGTAACGCCGAATATTTTTTCATAATTAAGGCGTTCAAATATAATCGTAGCAGTGCTTATGGTGTATTTTAACAACTCAAAGTATGCAAAAATAAGCAAATTAATCATTTAACCTTATTAAAGGACAGTTCCCAAGATGGATTATAACTATTTTGAGTATCCGAACAATAAATTACCGAACTATGGTTCTGTACCTTATTTTGCATACCGTAAACTAAGTGATGAAAAAAGAAATTACTTTACCTACTCGTGATCAAATAAAGTCGCAAATCATATCTTGTACTGAGCTTTACAACAATATTGAAGTTGCTAATGAAAAGATGAACTGGTGGCTAAAAGAATTAAATAGCCTAAGGTCTGATAAAACAATTTCATCTCCTCAGTTGAAAAAGCTAAGTACTGTATTTGACCAGGAAATTCTTTACCACCATCTAGTTGAAGATGTAAGTCATTCGATAGAAAATAGTAGTAATACTGATAGAGATTTCTTCACTCACATCTATAAAAACTTCATTGGTATTGAAACCCTAAAAGCTTTGTATCTAAAAGATTTTAATGAGCCTGACTTAGCTACCATAAAACAGCTAAATGCAAATAATGAAATTGCTAGAAATCTCTTTTGCATGCCAAAGCATTTTTATAATCAGATAGTATTTGACAAGAAAATCACACCGTCAATGTCTAAGCTAAAATTTAATGAAATAGCTACGCAATGGCTGGAAAACTACAAAAAAGTTAAAGTAGATAAAAACTTAAAACCATTGGTGGTAGCAAACCACATTCACTATAAAATGGCAAAAAAGTTTATCAAAAAAAGTTGACAGTCCATTTAAAGAAACTATAGATTTCAGTCCTTTGACGCTATTGTTTTATTCGATATAAAAAAGTCTTATATAACTGCTATATTTTAAATTCTTCTAGATTTTAATTTGGCAAAAATTTCACCTTTGCTTAAAATGTTGC
This sequence comes from Francisella sp., assembly GCA_038141505.1. GTDB lineage: Bacteria > Pseudomonadota > Gammaproteobacteria > Francisellales > Francisellaceae > Francisella. Next base: position 54,506 of record JAYQIE010000030.1, read on the forward strand.
TTGCTTATATGCAAAAGATAGATGTATATTGTAGATACACGCTTTTAAAATTTCATACTAGAGGGGTAATACCCCTAAAAATAATAGCATTTAGAAGTGTACAAAAATATACTAATAAATGAGAGGTATTACAAATGAAACAAAAACGATATACAGATAGTCAAATAGTAAATATTTTAAAGGAATCATAGAGCGGCATTATCGTATCTGATTTGTGTCGCAAATATGGTATAAGTAGCTCAACATTTTATAAATGGTGTGAGAAATACAGTGGTATGGATGTTTCAATGCTAACAAAAGTTAAAGAGCTTGAAGCCCAAAATAGTAGACTTAATCGTATGTATGCTGATTTACAGTTAGATCATGATATTTTAAAGGAAGCGATGACAAAAAGTGGTAAAGCCATCTGAGCGAAAGAAGATGGCTTTACAGACAGTGAAAGCTAAGAAAATCAGTGTCAAAAGGAGCTGTAAAGTTTTTTGCATAAGTGAAACAGCATACTACTATAGCCCTAAAAATAGTGATGATAATGAGTATATAGCAAATAAGTTAATTGAGCTTACACAGGCTCATCACAACTGGGGTTTTAAGCTATGCTTTCTGCATATAAGAAATGTATTGGGTAAGAGGTTTAATCATAAACGAGTATATCGAATATATTGTGATTTGTGTTTAAACTTACGAATAAAGCCTAAAAAAAGAATTAAAAGAGATAAGCCAAAACCATTAACTGAAGCTACTAGAGCAAACCAAATATGGTCTATGGATTTTATGCACGATAATTTATCTAGTGGTAAAAAGTATAGGCTATTAAATATTATAGATGACTATAATAGAGAAGGCTTAGATTGTGAGATTGACTTTTCATTACCATCATATCGAGTTGAAAAGACTTTAAAAAGATTAATAAATCAAAAGGGGTAAGCCAATAGCAATCAGGTGTGATAATGGTCCTGAATATATAAGCAATAGCTTAAAGTTGTGGGCTAAAAGAAATAAGATACAACTATGGTATATTCAACCTGGAAACCCTCAACAAAATGGCTATGTTGAGAGATTTAATAGGACTATGAGATATGAACTATTAGAGCAAAATTTATTTGATAGTTTAGATGATATTAGGTTACAATCTACTAGGGTGATTATGGGATTACAACAACATTAGACCACATATGGCTTTAGGAGGTTTTCCTCCTAGAATGGTAGCTAATAAAGCTATTTAATAAGTGTACACTTCTAAGTGACATTA
>JAYQIE010000031.1:0-59737 GCA_038141505.1 Francisella sp.
TATTATCTAGCAGCTCTTATATATGAGGCTTATGATACTGATTTGAACAATACAAATCTCTCGATGCAAAATGTAAATGTTGTGCCCTAATAATCCTTATGTAAAAATGATGCCGAAGAAATAAATGGCCGTTTTATGGTAAGGTAGTTTGTATGGTGTAATCAAGGCAAGCTTGTTATTTTGTATGAATGGTTGGGTTGAGCCAATTCAGCGATTTGATTTACCTATTACTATATTTTTTTCAAGTTGCTGGTGTACAAAGTATCTCTTGCCATATTATAAACCGTATAATTTAAGTCAATCACAGTTGATGTTGAAGTATTAAAGTGGTAAGTCAGTAGCAGAAGGTAAAACATCTTTATTGGTCGATACTACGGCTATGGCAGCAAAGTCTCTTTCTGATCAATACCAGCGATAGTAACTCAGAGGAAGTTTTGCGTTTAGTGACTAAAACAGCTATCTCGGTTGCTGCAATCCAAAATTCTGGAGATTATGCAGCCCTTACTGCGATTAGGTACTTCGATTTATAATATGGTGACTACTAAAGCGCGATCAACGAAGTTGAATTTACTACCAAAAGCTGTAAGTCTTTTCTCTACTAATCTTTGATGAGGGTATTTATACTGTTAAAATCAACGGTAAATTAAAGACCATATCTATAAAGCTACATATAACTACTTTGCTATGGAAGCTCCGTGGAAACGGTTATGATAATATCGTTTATAGTGGAAGTTTGAAGTAACATAAGTTACAGGTTTTGCCATGTGATTTTACGGTCAAGCCGTAAGAAAATAGATATTGTTTAACGGTTAAAGACAAAATCGCTAACTTCTGTTACTAACATCAGTTACTAAATTTGAAACTATTTGTTATACTACAATGTCGATAGTTTAAAATATCATCTCATCAAAATACACTCAAGGAGGTGAAGTGAGAATTTTATCAGTACAGATATTGCAAAATGGTTGCAAACATGGTTTTGACAATTTTATAAAGATTGGTCGAGTATGCTAGAGCGATTTTATTAGATGGAATGAGTTTGATCCAAATCACCTCGTTATGCAGCTCATGTCCCTGGTGGAGTACTTGAGCTTGCTGCCTACGGCTGATGATAAACTATTTACATATAAATGCATATGTAAATAGGACATCCTGCAAATCCTTTTGATAGTAAAGCAAACGGTTGTAGCAACGGGTCAACAATGAGATAAAGTATGGTTATCCATTACTAATATCAGAAATGACTGTACTTACGGCACACAAGAACGGCGGCATCAACAGTTATGGCGGCAGACTTACTTTATCGTAAAGATAGTAAAGCTATTGCATTGATTGGTACAGGTGCACAAAGCGAATTTCAAACACTAGTATAAACTGGTCCAAACTAATTGGGACATTGAAGTACTTTGATACTGACCCTAATGCTATGACAAAGTATGCAAATAATATGAAAGATTCAGGACTTAATTTGGTGCCTTGTAGTAGTGCAAAAGAAGCTTGTGAAGGTGCTGATATCATCATAGTATGTACCGCGTGTAAGCTTCATGCAGTTGTTATAGAGAATGACTGGGTCAAAGATGGTATGCACATAAGTGGTCTTGGTGGCGATTGTCCTGGTAAGACTGAGCTTGAGAAAGATATCTTGTTTAGAGTAAAGTCGTCGTTGAATATACAGAGCAATCACTTGTCGAAGGCGAGATTCAAAATTTGACACCAGCAGAAGTAGAGCAAGTTTTGCATGCTGAGGTTTGGGAGATTTTGACAGGTAAGAAAAAAGGTCGTGAAAATGATAGTGAAATAACTATTTATGATTCTGTTGGTTTTGCAATTGAGGACTTTTCTGTGTTGCGTTTGGCATTAGACTTAGCTGAGAAATATAATAGGCTCTCAAATGGAAATGGTTCCACCAATCAAAGATCCGAAAATTTATTTTCCGCAATATCTCAAGATACATCGAAACTTTAGATGCTCTTAACTTGTCTACCATGACAATGCCAATGGCTTAAAAGTTCCATAAAAATATTTCAATCTCTCAATAATATTGCCTATATTCTATAATCTTAAGTTATACTAAAATCATGATTTTTTATCTTATTTACTTAGTATGAATTTTTTACTAATCTCATTTTGATGACTGACAGTTACAAACATTCGCATCCGTTCCAGTATCCGCAAGATGCAAACTATCTACACTTTTATTTAGAGAGTAGAGGTTCAAGCCAAGATCTCGGAGATTGTACAAAATTTTTGGGCTACAATACTATATCAAAGAATATCTTTCTAAGCCGATAACGAAAACGATGATTGATGGCGGAAGTTTTGTTAAAAAAGAGCATGGGTTGCCTTTTTATAGAAAAGGTTTTTGAGACAGATTCTAAATAAGCATAATGGTTATTTTCAGTTAGAATAAGAGCAGTGAAAGAGGGTGCTTTAGTTCCACTACATAATGTTTTGATGACTATAGAAAGTACTGATGAAGAGCTGTTTTGGTTGCCAGGATTGCTAGAGACTTTACTATTGAAAGTATGGTATCCAACGACTGTAGCAACTATTGGTCATACTATTAGAGACTATCAAAGTTATTTGGAGCAAACAGCAGATGGTTTAGACAAACTTAGCTATGCTTCAAGATTTTGGTTATAGAGGTGTATCTTCGGAGGAGTCAGCTGGGATTGGTGGATATACATTTAACCAACTTTTTGGGTACAGATACTTTAGCAGCAATTAGATTTTGTAAAAAGTACTACAATGAAGAGATGGCTGGATTTCTATACCTGCTAGTGAAGCATTCGACTATGACTAGTTGGGGCGAAGGTGCACAGTGTGAGTGCTGCTTTTGAAAATATGATTGAGCAATTTGGTGATCAAAGTGTGCTTTATGCTTGTGTCTCGGATAGTTGGGATTTTAAAAAAGCGATACAAACTTGGATTAGTTTAAAGACAAGGTCAAAGCTAAAAAAGCAAACTTAGTAATACGCCCAGATTCTGGTGATGCAGTTGAAAATATAATTTATGCCTTAGAAGAGTTATCAAGAGCTACGATTTTACTACCAATTCAAAGGCTATATGATGCTTGATAAAGTTGCTTTGATTCAAAGGTGATGGTGTAAATATCAGCTCTATCGAAGAGATACTTCAAGCGATGAAAAATAAAGATTTTTCAGCAAGAAAAATATCGCTTTTGGTATGGGTGGAGCATTGTTACAGGGCAATTATGAATCATCAGTCAATAGAGATAGTTTTAAATTTGCTATTAAATGCTTAGCTATTAGGCGTGGTGATAAATTTTGTGATGTGTTCAAAGATCCAATCACAGATCATGGCAAGAAATCTAAAGGCAGACTAGATTTAATCAAAAATTTACAAGGTGAGTATGAAACAATCCAGCTTGATGATGGTTATGCTCTAGGAGAGCACCATTTGCAAAGTGAGTTGGAAACTTACTGAGAATGGAAACATCATATTTGAGCAAAGTTTATCAGATATTCGTGAATTAAAATTATAGTTGGGGGTGATATCTTAAAACAAGGTATCAAAAGCTAGTGTTCACTTTGATCATCCTCACTGGGATATGTGCTGGGTTTGATATAGGTGTTATATCGGGGACATTACCTGTCATCAAAAACAGAATTATTATTAAATCTCATTCAATTATCAGAGATAGCGGGCATAGTGTTTTTGGTGCATTACTCTCTAAGAAAGCTGGTATCAGGACTCTTGATGGATATTATGAGCAGGAAAAATGTAATCTCATTAGGGGGCTTTTTGTTTACAGTATCTATGGTTTTGATGATGTTATCAAACACCTATGTTACGCTAATGTTATCTCGTTTATTACAAGGTGTTTCCATAGGGTTTTTGCTTACTGTTATCCCTATATATATTGCAGAAACTAGCATACCTAAGTTTAGAGGTAGAGCTATGGGGATATTCCAGTTATCACTAGTTTCTGGGATTTTTTATAGCAAATTTATTGGCAAGCTTATTTGTTTATGATTATGGTTGGAGAGCTATTTGGTTTAGCGATACCATTTTCAGTAGTTTTATTTGTTATTAGTGTTGCTGCACCATTTTCACCATCTTGGTTGTTTTTGAAAGGACGCAATGAGCTTGCGGTTTCAACAGGAAAAAAGATTGTCATTAAATGTTGATAACTTTTCAGTAACTAATAGCAAAATGGGAGCATTTGACTTTATAAAAGTTTTTTTGGATAGAAAATATTTTGTTCCGATACTGTTTGTTAGTCTTTTGGCTGTTCTTAATGGTTTTGTTGGTATCAATGTTTTCATAAATTATGCACCTAGCATATTTGAAGAAATGCTTGGATGTACGCAATGTGGTTCAGGATATTATGGTACTGCTTTAACTTTAACCAACTTAGTGGCAACGGTTATAGGTATGTTATTTGTTGATATTATCGGAAGGAAAAAGCTTATAATATTTGGTTTATCTATTTCTTTTGTATCCATATTAACATCTGTAAATTTGCTTCTCATTGGTTCTATGAACCTATCGTTAGTGATGTTGGTTGTGGTTGTCTTTGGTGGTGCAGTAGGTCCAGGTGTTTGTATTTGGTTGATTTTGTCTGAGGTTTTACCTGCTCATATTCGAGGTATGGGAATTTCTATAGCTTTAGTATCAAAAGCACTTATAGAAAGTATTTTATCTCAAAATTAAAGAATTGTCTTAAATACTATAAATTATTCTCTTATGACTATATAATATATATCTAAATAGCATATCTAAATAGGCTTGCCATGAAAATCTACCATAATCCTAAGTGTTCAAAATCTCGTGGAAGCTAAAAAGTTGCTTGATGAAAAGGGGTATTGCTTACACTACACATTTATACTTAGAGAATCAATTGTCTAGTGATGATATAGAAGCACTTTAGTAAAGCTTGGTTTGACAATAAATGATATAATTCGCACTAAAGAAGCTATCTGGAAAGAAAATTTTAAAGATGGCACATACACTGATGAAGAGTTGGTTGAAATAGTAGCTGATAATCCTCGACTACTTGAACGACCAATTATTGAGCATAATGATTTTGCTGTAATAGCAAGATCTGATGAGAAGATAGCTGAAGTTTTGACTACGCTTTAAAATAAATACTACCCCGTCAGCCTAACGACTGCCCACCCCTTCAAGATTTTGAAGGGGAATTACCAAGATTGTCATACTACGGCTCGGTTGCTGAGCGGAGTCGAAGTATCCATAGGTAAAATATTTTAAAATTTAAGTTTATTAATAGGAGATGTTTATATGAATAAAATAATTTATACAATTACTGATGAAGCACCAGCTTTAGCGACAGGTTCTTTTTTACCAATGGTAGAGAAGATGACAAAGGCAGCAGGTATATCTGTTGAGACAAAAGATATCTCACTAGCTGCGCGTATACTTTCAACTTTTGATGATTACCTTACTGCTGATCAGAAAATAAGTGATGATTTGGCGATGCTTGGTGATTTGGCTAAAACACCTGGTGCAAATATCATTAAGCTACCAAATATAAGTGCATCTGTACCGCAATTAGTTGCAGCAATTACAGAGCTACAAGCAAAGGGTTATAAAATCCCTAATTATCCAGCTGATCCTAAGAGTGATGAAGATAAAGAAATAAAACTTCGTTATGGTAAAAAGTACTAGGTAGTGCGGTAAATCCTGTACTAAGAGAAGGTAACTCTGATCGTAGAGTTGCTGCAGCAGTGAAAGAGTACGCTGAGAAACATCCACATTCAATGGGTGAATGGTCAAAAAATTCAAAATCCCATGTGGCAAGTATGTCGGAAGGTGATTTCTATGCAAATGAGAAATCTTATATCGTACCAAAAGCAACCGCTGTGAAGATTGTTCATACTGATACTAGTGGTAAAGAGAGTGTTTTAAAAGCAGATCTAAAGTTAGAGCAAAATGAAATCATTGATGCTACTAAAATCTCAATTAAAGCTTTAAGAGATTTCTATACTACTGAAATTGCTAATGCTAAAAAAGAAGGTACGCTTCTTTCACTTCATTTAAAAGCTACTATGATGAAAGTATCTGATCCAATATTGTTTGGTCATGCTGTTGAAGTATTCTTTGCTGATGTATTTAAAAAATACGCAAAAGAATTTAAAGAACTTGGTGTAAATGTACGCAATGGTTGGGGCGATGCGATTGAGAAAATCAAGCAACTACCTCAAGATGTCCAGGATGCTATAAATGCTGATATTGAAAAAAGTATACGCAGATCAGCCTGATATGGCGATGGTAGACTCTGATAAAGGTATCACAAATCTTCATGTACCAAGTGATGTGATTATCGATGCATCAATGCCTGCGGCTATTCGTTCATCTGGTATGATGTGGAACAAAGCTGGTAAACTTCAAGATATGAAAGCGATGATTCCTGATAGATGCTATGCGGGTGTATATGCTGCAACTATTGATTTCTGTAGAGAAAATGGTGCTTTTGATGTGACTACTATGGGTGATGTTTCAAATGTAGGTCTGATGGCTAAAAAAGCTGAAGAATATGGTTCACATGACAAGACTTTTGAAATCCAAGCTGATGGTAAGGTTCAAGTGGTTGATACTGATGGTAATGTTATATTAGAACATGATGTCGAAGCTGGTGATGTTTGGAGAGCTTGTCAAACTAAAGATGTTGCAGTAAAAGACTGGGTAAAATTAGCAGTAAATAGAGCTAGAATTACAGGTAATCCTGCAGTATTCTGGTTAGACTCTGAAAGAGCTCATGATTGCAATCTTATTTCAAAAGTACAAGAATACCTTGCTGAGCATGATACTATTGGTTTAGATATTCAAATCCTAGCACCAATTGAAGCGACTAATTACTCTCTAAAAAGAGTGAAAGAAGGTAAGAATACTATATCAGCAACTGGTAATGTGCTTAGAGATTATCTAACAGATTTATTTCCAATACTAGAGCTTGGTACAAGTGCTAAGATGCTTTCTATAGTTCCATTACTTGCTGGTGGTGGATTGTTTGAGACTGGAGCTGGTGGATCTGCACCTAAGCATGTTGAGCAACTTATCAACGAAAATCACTTAAGATGGGATTCTTTAGGTGAGTTCTTGGCGTTAGGTGCTTCATTAGAAGATCTAGCTATAACTGGTTGTAACAAAACTAAAGTATTAGCAGAAGCTCTTGAGCAAGCAAATAAAGATTTCCTAGATAATGATAAATCACCAAAGCGTAAAGTTGGTGAGCTTGACACTAGAGGAAGCCATTTTTACCTTACATTCTATTGGATAAAAGCTTTGGCTAATCAAACTGAAGATCAAAATTAAAGCTAAGTTTGCTCCTATCTATAATGATTTGGCGACCAATGAAGATAAGATAATTAAAAAGAATTGTCAGAGGTTCAGGGTCAAAAAGTTGATATTGGCGGTTACTATTATCCTGTGATAGAAAAGCTTACTAAGGCTATGCGTCCGAGTGAAACTCTAAATGCTATATTAACTAAAATTTAAGAAAATAAAATGTCAGAAGTAAAGAAAGATGAGTATATTGAGATTAATATAAGTAAGATTTTTATGGGTTTTTTTATAGCCTTGTATAAAAATAGTAAGGTTTTAGTTGGAAGTTTTATATTGTTTAGTCTGGTTGCTGTGACAATGTCGTGCACATGAGTCGCCCTGAATACATTGTTAAGCAGATGATACAAACTCCATCATATTTTAATGACAGTGGTGAAACAAATATTCTTAATGAAACTAAAATAAATGTGATTTTGCAGAGTATGTTAAAAGCGGCTAAGATGATAATTCTGATGATACAGCATTGCAGAATGTTAAGATATTGTATCCTTTTTATGACTATGACGGAACTGGCGATGATAAAAAAGTTATCAAAAATGATAATTACTTATTGAAGCAGCAATATGATCAACAAAAAATGTTTTTTACGCTTTTTGTTTCATCTAAGAATGCTAACACAGGCGATGTTGAAAGTTTATAACGATCTTTTGAGTAAGTTTTCAGATTCTGAGGTTATTAAAAAGCAAATTTCTCTATGGGAAAGAAGCTTGAAAACCAAATTGAAGTTGGATAATGATAATTTATCAAGAAATGAAGAGTTATTAAAGCAAAACCAAAAATTCTTGATGTATTTGATATCTAAGCAGACAAGTATATTTGGGATGGATAGTCAATTTCAGTCAATGCTTTTGAAGTATATTGGAAATATTGATAGTTATCAAAAAGATATTCTCATTACAAGATTCAATATCTTTGGTTAAACTTGAACTTGATAATGTTGAGCCTAAACTTTCGTCATTTGGTAAGTCTTATAGTCTCAAGGTTGATAAAACTTCTATGGTTAAATTATTAGCTATTGGGATATTCACATCGTTACTAATATCTATACTACTAACATTGATGATAGCTCTTTTTAGAAAAGTTGCTGTTTAAGCTAAGAAATATTAATTTAGGAAAGCATAATGTCAGAAGTTAAAAAAGATGAGTATATAGAGATTAGCATAACTAAAATGGTAAAGACTTTATTTGATAATATAAAAACTTTTATAGTGGTTGTAATACTGGGTTTGGTAGGGTTGTCGACTATTGGAAACTATAGTGTCGAAAAATCTGATAAAACTATGATGATACTTTTTGCTGGTATTATCTTGTCATTGATTTTAGGGTGTCTAATTGTTGCTATGAAAAACTTCATGATTAAACTTAAAGATGAATAATTTCTCTAAACTCATATCTCATGACTAATAATCACTCTAACCTTCTCAATCAAATCCCAACTAAATTGCGTGGGAAGTATATATCTATTCTAAAAAACAAAAAGTTAGTCAAGATGATGCTCTTTTAGAGCTTGAAATTTTAGCTAATGAAACTGCTCAGAGACCCTTACCTAAAATCACCTACCCAGATCTACCAGTAGCAGATAAAGTCGATGATATAAAAAAGCTCATTGCTGAAAATCAAATTATCGTAGTAGCTGGAGAGACAGGCTCTGGTAAATCTACACAGCTTCCTAAGATTTGTTTAGATATGGGACTAGGTAAGCGAGGGTTGATTGGGCATACTCAACCTAGGCGTTTAGCAGCTAGATCTATCGCAAGTCGTGTAGCAAGTGAGATAGGTGACCACTCTAAAGTATCATACAAGATACGCTTTTCAGATAAAACCGATGATAATACTTTAGTTAAAGTGATGACTGATGGTGTGCTTTTATCTGAAATTAAAAATGATAGATTTTGTCGCAGTATGAAGTGATAATAATTGATGAAGCTCATGAAAGAAGTTTGAATATAGACTTTTTGATGGGGTGTATCAAAAAAATCTTACCATTTAGACCAGATTTAAAGATTATTATAACTTCAGCAACCATTGATCATAATAAGTTTATAGAATACTTTACTGATGCAAAAGATATAACTGTTATAGGTAGAACTTATCAGTTGAGATTCGTTATCAAGATGATGTTGAGTTTGATGATTTTTCTCTTCAAGAACGAATTTTATATGCGATAGATGAGCTTAGTCGTGGTGATGTATTAGTTTTTTTGCCAACTGAGAGAGATATTCATGAAACGCTAGCCTATTTGAATAAGCAAGATCTTAGATTTACGGAAGTTTTACCACTTTTCTCAAGGCTATCAAATAAAGATCAAAATAAGATTTCTAATCCTGAAGGCTCTACTCGTAGGATTATCTTAGCTACAAATGTAGCAGAAACCTCTTTAACAGTTCCCCGGACAAAATTTGTGATAGATTCTGGGTTAGTACGAATTAGTCGATATAGCTATTGCACCAAGGTGCAACGCTTGCCGATTGAAAAAATTTCTCAAGCTAGTGCAAATCAAAGGGCTGGTCGATGTGGTAGATTGTCAGCTGGTGTATGTGTAAGACTTTATAGTCAGGAAGATTTTTATCAAGGAAAGAGTTTACAGATCCTGAAATTTTACGCACAAACTTAGCTTCTGTAATTTTACAAATGCTTTTTTTGAAGCTTGGCAGTGTACAGGACTTTCCTTTTATAGATCCTCCAGATTTTAAGTTTGTCAAAGATGGTATTAAGCTTTTATTCGAGCTACAAGCTATATCAAAACTTAATTACAACAACCCTCAAATCACAGAAGATGGGCTAAAAATGGCAGTGATGCCACTAGATCCTAAGCTTGCTAAAATTGTGATCGAAGCTCATAGGCAGAGATGCTTGAAAGAAGCTATTTCTATCACTAGTTTTTGAGTATACAAGATCCTCGTGAGCGACCTTTAAATTTCCAACAAAAAGCAGATAATGTTCATGCGGTAGATAAAGATAAAAACTCTGATTTCATTAGTATTCTAAACCTAGCAAATCGTGTAACGGCGGATATAAAAGACCTATCTAATAACCAAAAGAAAGATTATTTTCGTAAGAATTTTATTTCTCCAGTGAGATTTAATGAGTGGAATGATATTTATAGGCAGGTGGTTGAGACTATTCATAAGTTTAAGTGGAAGTTGAATAATCACAATACTACAAGAGATTCCGGATCAAGTTCAGGATGACAGTAATAGTATGGTAAATTATGAAAAACCTCCACAAAGCTTTAATAAGTGGCTTAATAGGCAATATTGGCTATAACTTTGAGCAAGCTGAATATTTGGGTGCGAGAGGAGTCAAGTTTTTTATATTTCCAGGGTCATCGCAATTTAAGAAAAAACCAAAGTGGTTGCTAAGCTCAGAAATTGTTGAAACGACAAAACTATATGCTAGAAACATTGCTAAAATCGAGTCCGAGTGGATAGAAGGCTTGGTAACACATTTGGTCAAAAAACATTATGATGAGCCTATTTGGAGTAAGAAACGCAAGGCTGTAATTGCTAATGAAAGGGTTGTACTGTATGGCTTGAGATTGTCTCAAAACGCTCGGTGCAATACTCAAAAGTTGATCCTGTCATAGCTCGTGAGATATTTATACGAGATGCTTTAGTAAATGGCGAGTTTGAAACAAAAGCTTATTTTTTCAATGAAAACTTGAGTTTGATAAATGAAGTAGAGCTTGAGAATAAATCTCGTCGTAGAGATATTCTAGTTGATGAGGAGAGACGATGTTTGAGCATTATGATGAGATAGTTCCTGAAGATGTGTTTGATGGTGTGAGTTTTGAGAAATGGGTTAAAAAAGCTCGATAAATCTACAACAATCTTTTTGTGTATGATCTTGAAAAGCTTATGCAACACGATGCGGATCAAGTTACGCAAGAGAAATATCGATACTTTTAATCTTGGTAATATGCATTTACCGCTTGAGTATAATTTTAATCCTCTTGCAGATGATGATGGTGCAACGCTTACGCTACCCTTAGCATTTTTGAATGATATTAATCCTATTGTGTTGGAATGGGGAGTTTATGGCTTCTTGGTTTGAGAAAATCACAGCTCTTTTGAGAGCATTGCCGAAAAATACCGTAAGTCTTGTGCCGGTACCAACTTATGCACAAGCTATCTTTGAGTCTATAGACTTTGTGAGTGATAGGCTCAAACCTTTGAAGTCAGTATTAGCTAAGCATATAACTAGAATTGTTGGCTACCCAGTTGATGAGACTGTAGGAAGGAAGATGAAGAGCTTGAAAAACATTTGATTATGAATATCAAGGTGGTTGATGAAAAAGGTAGTATTTTAGCTGTTGGAAGAAGTCTAAATAAACTCAAAGAGCAATTTCAATCTGTAGTAATCAAACCAAAATCTCAGGCAAAAGAGCAGATTTATCATGATTGGGAATTTGGTAATATCTTGCAAAAAAGTACTATTAAAAAGTACGGTATAGAAGTAGAGGATTTATAACTGCCTTGTGATTTCTTTAAAGATGGTGTGAAAATGTCGTATAAAGCTACCGAAAAAGAGGCACAAGTTTCGATGAAATGCTTTGATTAAACTTGTGAAAATTAAGTTGTAAACACTCTAATTCAGAAAATTCAAAATAAGATTTAGCTAGTCTATCAGAGCGGCTATAAAGAAAACTTGATAAGTGTAAAAGACATGCTTATAGATAGAAACTATTGATATGAGTTTTTATAGTATTTAAAACTACCCCGTCTTACTGCAAAGCCACCCCTTCGTACCAAGGAATTGATGTTGCTCAAAATATTGTAAAGCAAACTAATGACAACATCATTCCAGAACCTTCTAAAGCTAAGTATAAAAGGGCAAATAGTGAGATCTGGATCAGAGTTTCAGGATGACGGTAATAGGTTTGGAAATCTTTAAAGCTACCTGTGCATTCAAAAGATACTCGCCTATGTGGGCATGACAACTCTTTCTATCATTCGGACGCCGATCCGGAATTTTCTAAAGCTAAGTATAAGAGACAAATAGTGAGATCTGAACTTACTTGTGACTCTGCTCAGGGGGCTTACTCAGGATGATGATCTGTTTTTTGGCTTGCCATATACCCAGCAAAATTTGAGAAGTTTTATAAGCATGGGTTAGAGTCTTTTGAAGACAATAAAGTAAATTAGGAACCTTAGTGTCGGAAATAAATATATAAATACAAGGCTAGTTTGGATAAAAAATTATCAGTAAAGAAAATTCCTTTAAACTTCATAGAGCTGTACAGATGTTAGAAAAGAATTAGGTAAATTATTTGATGACGATTTTTAAAATTCCCCAGTGGTTTATCTAGAGCGCTATAAGTTCTATATACAGGCATTAGACAATCGGTTGGAGAAAGCTAAAACTAATTTGCAGCGAGATCGTGGCTATAAAAAGAAGCTGAAGACCACTTGAAAATAAACTTAAAAAGTCTATTGCTAGCAAGCATCTTTGATAGTGATTGCGATAGTGTTACAAAAGTCTCATTTTTAATAAAAGAGTTGTGGATATCTTGGTATTTGCAAAATGTAAAAACTATAGAGTCTGTTTCTTTAAGAAAATAGTTAATTATATTTCGCAAATATAGTTTGTTGGAATTGTATTTGCTATAATTACTTAATAATTTTTCTTATATATTTTATTTTATGTCATTTTTGTACGATAAAAGGTTATTTAACTTTTTGGTGATTATCTTTCTAAGTGGTAGTTACTGTGTATTGGTCGTTTTATATTTAAAAAGCCAGTTAACTACTACTTTTTGGTAGTTGTAGTTTTTTTAAGATGTGCATTTTCCTTTTTGCTTGCTTAGAGACTATATGGCAAGCTAGCGTAAGTCGACACAGAAGACTTTCTTGCGAAAGATTTTTATAAATATCCCTACTTTTGCTATTGTGTCGTTGCTGTTTTATGGTCATATAACTTTCTCTCTTTTATTTTCAGAGTTTTTATTTTATCTTTGCTATTGAATTTTAGTGTTTATTTTTACTGGTATCTTACAAATAATCGTTCGGTAGAAAAGACAGAGACAGTGGTTATCTATGGGGCAGGGAGCTGCTGGCTCTAAAATTGCACAAGAATTTTCTGGCACTAAATATAAGGTTTGTTATTTTGTTGATGATGATGAGTCTTTGCAAAAACGCAGTATCGATGGTAAAAGAGTTTTATCAAGAGAGCAGTTGAAAAGAAAGATTTTGGCAGATAAGTTTGATATGCTCGTTATAGCTCTTCCAAGTGTTGAGAGTGTAGCTATTAAGCAAATTTATAAAGAATTAGAAAAAGATTTCTCTCAAATCAAAATAATGCCATCTTTAGATGATGTACTTCAAGATGAAAGTTTTATGAATCAGCTTAAACCGGTATCTTTATATGATTTGCTAGCTCGTGACTTCTAAAAATTTAGATCAAAAAAGTATTGAAAATTTTATTGAAGATAAAAGTTGTATTGGTTACAGGTGCTGGTGGAGTATCGGTTCTGAGATTGTTGTTAGGCAGTGCATTAAATACAACGCTAAACAACTAATACTGTTAGATCATAGTGAGTTTAATCTGTATAAAATAGCAGAAGAGTGTCCAATATAAATGTATAAAGAGTGTATTGACTTCAGTTTGTGATAAAAAAGAGCTTGAGAAGATTTTTACAAAACACAAACCTAATATAGTTTTTCATGCGGCAGCTTATAAGCATGTTCCGTTGGTAGAGGAGAATATATCCAAGGCGATAGAGAATAATATTATTGGGACTAAAAATACAATAGATACCTCGATTGCAAATAATGTTGAATCATTTATTCTAATATCAACAGATAAAGCAGTACGCTTGACCAATGTAATGGGTGCAACAAAACGAATTTGTGAACTTTATTTGCAAAATGTTGATTCTAAAAATACAAAACTTGCTGCGGTAAGATTTGGCAATGTGTTAGGTAGTAGTGGCAGTGTGGATACCAAAATTTGAAGAGCAGATTAGAAAAGGTGGACCTCTTACGGTCACTCATGAGGAGATTACACGATACTTTATGCTTATTCCTGAGGCTTGTGAATTGGTGCTACAAGCTAGTGCAATTGCCAAAAAATCAGAAATTTTCGTGCTTGATATGGGTAAGCCTGTTAAAATAATAGACTTAGCTAAGCAATTTAGAAAGTTATCTGGTAGGGAAGATATTCAGATAAAGATTACAGGCTTAAGACCTGGTGAAGCTTTGAAGAGCTTTTGATTAATGAGAGTGATATTCGTACAGATTATAAAGATATCTTTATAGGTAGAAAGACTTTTTATGATATTGAAAAACTAAAGAAAAGATATTGATAGTTTAATGAAAAGTTCTAGACAGGTTGAAGTTTTGAAGAAGATTTTGCCAGAGTTTGAGCATAGATTGAATGGGTAGTTAAAAACTAGTCATCCTGAACTCGGTCGTGGGTGGAATAGAAGTGTGATTGGTGTCTCCCTGATGTGGCTATGAATATAAATTAAACTGTCATACTTGCGAAGAATGGGCTTTTGAATGTTGGATGTGGGTATGAGATTACTGTATACACGAGAATGACAATAAATATGTCATCCTGGCTTGACCATAGGATCCATAGATAAGGTAAATTATGAATAAAATAAATACAGATTTTTTTTAGAGAGATGCGTTAAGACATTAGAAAAGGCTTATAAAATGTTGCTGCTAGCAAAGCCTGATGATATTGAGCTTGATTATGATATGTATCGCTCGGCTGTGATAAAAGAATTTGAAGTGATACTTGAACAATCTGGTAAACTTTTGAAAAAAATTATAACGCCATATTCTCATTCTAAAAAAGCTGTAGATAGACTTACTTTCAAGGATGTGTTTCGTAATGCAGGACATCATAGTTTACTAACTTTAGAAGAAGTCGAAAGATGGTTGGAATATGGAGATAATAGAAACTTAACTGCTCATGACTATGGTTTTGATTTGGCTGATAAAACATTACCGTTAATGCCGAATTTTATAAATGATACAAATAATCTGATTAAAGTCCGTGGTGAAAATGATAATTAGAGAAAAAAGACAAACGAGCATTGCAACAGCTTGCTAAACAATACGCAAAACACCTTGTGAAGTTATAGCTTATGGTAGTCGTGTAGATGGTACTGCTCATGATACTAGTGATTTGGATCTTGTGATTAGGTGTAAAGATGGCAACAAGCTAGAAATTGATGAGTTTATTGCGTTTAAATATGCTGTACAAAATTCAAATATCCCTATTTTAGTGCAGATTTTTAATTGGGATAGGATGCCAGAGAGTTTTTAAGGCTGGTATACTAGCGTGTTATGAGATTTTGGTAGAGGTGTAGGTAAATAGGATATGGATAAAGAATATACTTATCATCTCCTCATATGTCTGATGAGGGTTATGAAAGAGATTATGTCAATGAAGCATTTGATACTAATTTGGATAGCTCCTCTTGGTCCAAATGTAGATAATTTTGAAAAAGAAATAGTTGAGTATTCTGACTGTGGTCATGCTGTCGCTCTCAGCTCTGGAACAGCTGCTTTACATTTGGCTTTGCAGATATTTGGTGTCACAAGAGGTGATATTGTACTTTGTCAAAGTTTAACTTTTTCAGCTAGTGCAAATCCTATAATTTATCAAGGAGCAACACCGGTATTTATAGATAGTGAAGCTGATA
Organism: Francisella sp.; assembly: GCA_038141505.1. GTDB lineage: Bacteria > Pseudomonadota > Gammaproteobacteria > Francisellales > Francisellaceae > Francisella. Next base: position 15,986 of record JAYQIE010000031.1, read on the forward strand.
CTTGGAATATGTGTCCTATAGCTTTGGAAGAGGCTTTAAAAAAACAGCCTCAAACAAAAGTAGTTATAGTCGTAAATCTATATGGAGTTGCTGCAAAGCTAGATGTTATAAAAACTATCTGTGATAAGTATAATGTGTATATGCTAGAAGATGCCGCTGAAAGCTTGGGTAGTTTTTATAATGGTAGAGCTACAGGTACTTTTGGAGATATCGGTGTTTATTCGTTTAATGGTAATAAGATAATCACAACATCTGGTGGTGGTATGCTCGTTACTAAAAATAAGCAATGGGCAGATAAGGCGAGATTTTATGCAACTCAATCTAGAGAAAATAAGCCATATTATGAGCATGCTGAATTAGGTTTTAACTACCGCATGAGTAATATCTGTGCTGGTATGAGTCGTGGACAGTTAAAAGTTCTTAATGATAGGGTTGCTAAGAAAAATCATATTAATGAATTTTATAAAAGAGAATTGTCCAAGCATACCATTTGCAAAGTTTGTAACTGCTTATGTTCAAGACAAACCAAACTATTGGTTAAGCACTATCGTTTTAGATTCATATGAGCGAAAAAGAAAAGGTCATAAGCGAAACTAGCAAGAGCAAAATATCGAAGCAAGACATTTATGGAAGCCGATGCATTTACAACCATTTTTTTAAAAAACATGACTATGTTGGTACAGATGTTGCAGAGAAACTATTTGAGCTAGGTTTGTGTCTACCAAGTGACTCTAAAATGACTGATGAAGAATTGCAAATAGTATGTAATGTGGTCAAAAAGTTTGTTATGCTTAAGAAAACTATTTATACTGCGTTTTTTAAAGATTTTTTAGATATAGTGCTTTCTGTTGTTGCTTTGATAATTTTGTCACCAGTTATGTTGGTACTAGGAATATTGGTTAGATGCAAGCTTGGCTCATCAGTTCTATTTACACAAGAAAGACCAGGTAAAAATGAGAAAATATTTAAGCTATATAAATTTAGAACTATGACAAATAAAACTGATGTTGATGGTAATTTATTACCAGATGCTGATAGGTTGACTAAATTTGGTAAATTTATCCGTAGTACATCATTAGATGAATTACCTAGTCTTTTTAATATAATCAAGGGCGATATGAGTATCGTAGGTCCAAGACCTTTGTTGGTAGGCTATTTGCCGCTATACAGTATAGAGCAAAAAGAAGGCATTTGTCTAAACCAGGTTTAACAGGCTATGCTCAAGTGAATGGTAGAAATGCTACAACTTGGGAACAAAGATTTGCTAATGATATTTATTATGTAAATAATTTGTCATTTTTGGTTAGATGTTAAAATAATTATTAAGACTTTTGTTAAAGTTGTTAAAAGAAGTGATGTGAGTAATGTTGATCATGTAACTATAGAAAAGTTTGGAGGAAATTGTTAAGTTGAAGAATTTACTAATATTAGGTGCTGGTGGTCATGGCAAGGTTGTTTATGATATAGCTGAAAGTATGAATGAGTTTGATGAATTTTTTTTCTTGACGATGGTGTTTCTATAGGTAAATTTTATAAAAGTGAGATAATAGGCTCTAGCCTAGATATAAATAAATACAGAGATGATTATAGTTTTATAGTAGCTGTTGGATCTAATGCTATTAGAGAAAAAAATACAAAGCAAATTAATCGATATTCATAATGCTAGAAAATTACACCTTGCATAGTTCAGCAGTTATTTTAACTAGTTCAAAAATAGGTGTTGGCACTGTAGTTATGCCAAATGTTGTTGTAAATTCTGATACTAAAATAGGTAAAGGTGCGATTTTAAATACAGCAAGTGTTATAGAGCATGAGTTGCAACATAGGTAAATTTTGTCATATATCTCCAAATGCGACTGTTTGCGGTATAGTTGACATAGGCGATAAATCATGGATTGGTGCTGGTGCAACGATTATAAATAATTTAAATATTTGTGATGATGCAATAATTGGAGCTGGGTCTGTAGTAGTTAAGAATGTTGTACGAAATCTGCGGTTTATACAGGTTTGGTGGGAATAAAAAATATTTGTAATGCTAATAAAATTGATATAAAAAGGATTGGTGTATGTGCGGTATATTTGGACAGATATCTAAAAAGTAAAATAGATAAAGAAAGATTTAATAAGCTTGTAAAAGGCATTCAGAACAGAGAGGAATTGATTCTAGTGGTTTGGTTTATTTTTCTGATGTAGGTATTGTGTTGCAAGGAGCTGATTATAATGTTGAGAAACTTCTTAAAAAATTGATCTATATAGTTCAGAGGTTGCACTAGGACATAAACAGGCTTATTACAAATGGTTTGACAGATAATCAACCAGTAATTAGAGATAGCATTTGCGCTATTCATAATGGAATAGTTAATGAGGGTGGTTTGGAATCAATTATCCTTAGAGAGAAATATACAATAGACTCGGAAGTGATAGTTGCAATAGCTCAAGAGCACTTACAGAAAAATAATTCTAAAGTACCAGAGATACCAAATAAGGTCTTATCTTTATGTAAAGGAGTTGTGGCCTGTGCCTTGTTCTTGCCAGAGCATGGAAAGTTACTTTTATTTTTCAAATAATGGAAGTTTGTATGTTGGGTGTAAAAATAGTGATATTTACTTTGCTTCGGAGAGATAATCGCTAGACCTCAGTTATTGCCAAAATATTGAGCAAATAAAAAGAAGGTTTGATTTTAGATGTTTGAAATCAAACAAGAATTTGATTTAAAAGATAAAAAAAATCGGACAAAAGAAAATCTTGTCCCAGAGCTACAGACTAATATAACAGAAGAAAAACTGCTTGAATTTGATAATGTTAATCTTAAGCGGTGTACAAAGTGCATCTTCCCAGAAACAATGCCATATATACAATTCGACGAAAGTGGTGTTTGTAATTATTGTCGTAACTATAAGCCAAGAAATAAACCAAAACCAAAAGAAGAGTTGATGAGACTTAATTGAAGCATATACCGGAAGGCCTGGGAAACAGTTAGATTGTATAGTTCCTTTTTCAGGAGGAGATAGCTGTTTTGGTTTGCACTTGATATTAGAGAGTTGGAGATGAAGCCTGTAACATATACATACGATTGGGGGATGGTTACAGATTTAGGAAGACGAAATATTAGTCAAATGTGTGTGACATGGGTGTTGAAAATATTATTGTAGCTGCGAATATATCAAAAAAAGAAAAAAATATAATGATGAATCTGAAGGCATGGCTGAAATCCCCGCACTTAGGTATGTTAGCGATGCTTACTGCTGGAGATAAACATTTTTTTAGATATGTTGAAGAGATGAAGAGGCAAACTGGTATCAATCTTAATTTATGGGGAGTAAATCCTCTTGAAGTAACGCATTTTAAAACAGGTTTTTTAGATATTCCACCAGACTTTGAGGAAAAAAGAGTTTATAGCCATGGAGTTATGAAGCAACTAAGGTACCATTCTAAAAGATTTAAGGCTATGGCTAAAAGTCCTGGATATTTAATAGCTCTCTTTGGGATATATCCGGTGAGTACCACTTAAGTTTTACAAAAAAACAAGACTATTATCATATTTTTGACTATTGGAAGTGGGATGAGAATGAAGTGAATACCACTTTGATTAATAAATATGGTTGGGAGACTGTGGTAGATACAAGCACAACATGGCGTATTGGTGATGGAACTGCTGGATTATATAATTATATTTTTATACGGTTGCAGGATTTACAGAACATGATACTTTTAGAAGCAATCAGATAAGAGAAGGTCAGTTGACAAGATCAAGCTGTTGGCTCTTGTGGCGGATGAAAACCAACTAGGTATCAGAATATAAAATGGTATTTAGATACTTTGGGTATGAATTTTGAAGAGGTTATAAAAATAATCAATTCTATCCCTAAACTTTATAGTGAGTTTTTAGTTTATGAATATTTTATGTATTTCTAAATATGGTGCTGCTCCACCAAATATAATAAAATATCATCAAGACTTTTTATCTTGATGGAAGAATTTTTGCAAAGTATAATCACAAAGTTAATGTTATAACATCAGATGCAAATCATCTAGCATCTTATCCTAAGACAAATAAAACTTATAATTTTGAAAATATAAATGATGTGGATCTTTGCTGGATAAAAACAAAAAAGTATCGAAAAACGACTTCAATTAAAGAATATTTAGCTGGTTTGATTTTGAATTTTAATTTTGGATTTAAAATAAAGAGGATAATATTCAGATGTTATAGTGGTTTCTTCACTATCAATATTCAGTATAATTTATGGTTTTTTTTTAAAAAGGAGGTATAATTCAAAACTTATCTTTGAAATTAGGGATATCTGGCCTCTTACTATGACAGAAGAAATCGGATTGTTAAATTTAATCCTCTTGTTATTTTTGTTGCTTGAAGTAGAGAAATTTAGTAGGTATAGAAAAGCAGATTTAATTGTTGGAACAATGCCTAAGTTGAATGAGCATGTCGACCATACGATGGGTTATGAAAAGCCTTTTTCTGTTCTGCCTCATGGGTTTTCACTCAGAGCTTTATAAAAAATAAAATGGAGTGCAATGAAGGTGGTTCTAAGTATGCTTTACCAAGCAATAAGGTTATAATTGGTTATGCAGGTAGTATGGGGATAACAAATAATTTGGATGTGTTTGTTGACTGTATATGCGATGAGAAATCAAGGAAATATACATTTTGCTCTAGTTGGAAGTGGAGATCTGAAGGAAAAGTATCAATCTAAGCTTTAATTGTTGTGATAATGTGACCTTTTTACAGAGGCTACCACAGAATGAAGAAATTCTTTTTTGCAAGAGTGTGATATTTTATATCTATCGACAAAAGATTCAAAAGTAAGAAATATGGTCAATCAATGAATAAGGTTGTAGAATATATGTTAGCTGGAAAGCCAATTATTGCCTCTTATACAGGATATCCATCAATGATAAATGAAGCAGAATGTGGTTATTTTGTTAAACAAATACTATTGTATCGTTCTTGAAGAAATTTTTTCTTATATGGGTGAGTTGTCTAATGAAGAGCGTAAAAAAATAGGAAGAAATGGGCAGGAATGGATACATCAAAATAGCCATCTCATTTGCTAGACCAATATTTATATTTCTGTATGTATTCTCTAGAATTTTACTCATCTCGGCTATAGCTGGTGTAGATGTTACAAAAACTTCACCTTCTAGCACTTGTCTATACACCTCTGAAATTACCTCCTTAGCATCATCACCTATTGCACCAACTACTTTTGGAGTGTTTTTTGTTTTGAATTGTTTGTTACCTGATCAACTCGCTCTCAGGTGAAAAACCTAGATAAAAATCTTCGCCACATTTAAGTCCAGAACCTTTCAAGAATAGGTTTTAGCAAGTTCCTCTGTAGTTCCTGGATATGTAGTGGACTCTAGTACCACCATAGTACCTTTTTTAGATACTTAGCAACTTCCTTTGCAGAATCTCTCACATAACTAATATCTGGTTGTTGATAAGCATCTAATGGAGTTGGTACACATAAAGCCACGAAATCAACATCTTTTATAAAACTAAAATCATGTAGTTGCTTAATAAGCATAGAGCTATCTACAACATCAATAAATCAGAGTCAATAATATCTCCAATATAGTTTTTACCCTTTATTAACTTTAGCTTAACTTTTACATCTTGAACATCAAAACCTATAGTTTTAAATCCTGCTAGAGCTTTCTCAACAGCTAAAGGCAAACCTACATAACCTAATCCAACTACAAGTGCTATAAATTATTTCTTTGTTTTTAATCTTATTTAGAATTTTTTGTTTCATAATAACCACCTACATTAATGATTTCATTTTTTGTAAATATTGATCTGCCAATAATGAAGATTGGCTATTTTGATGTATCCATTCCTGCCCATTTCTTCCTATTTTTTTACGCTCTTCATTAGACAACTCACCCATATAAGAAAAAATTTCTTCAAGAGATACAATAGTATTTGTTTTAACAAAATAACCACATTCTGCTTCATTTATCATTGATGGATATCCTGTATAAGAGGCAATAATTGGCTTTCCGGCTAACATATATTCTACAACCTTATTCATTGATTGACCATATTTCCATACTTTTGAATCTTTTGTCGATAGATATAAAATATCACACTCTTGCAAAAAAGAATTTACTTCATTCTGTGGTAGCCTCTGTAAAAAGGTCACATTATCACAACAATTAAGCTTAGATTGATACTTTTCCTTCAGATCTCCACTTCCAACTAGAGCAAAATGTATATTTCCTTGATTTCTCATCGCATATATACAGTCAACAAACACATCCAAATTATTTGTTATCCCCATACTACCTGCATACAACCAATTATAACCTTATTGCTTGGTAAAGCATACTTAGAACCACCTTCATTGCACTCCATTTTTATTTTTTTTATAAAGCTCTGAGTGAAACCCTAGAGGGGAACAGAAGAAAGGCTTTTCATAACCCAGCATAAAGCTTAACATGCTCATTCAACTTAGGCATCGTTCCACTACAAGATCTGCTTTTCTATACCCAAATTCTCTACCCAAGCAACAAAAATAACAAGAGGATTAAATTTAGACAATCCGATTTCTTCTGTCATAGTAAGAGGCCAGATATCCTAATTTCAAAGATAAGTTTTGAATTATCCTCCTTTTAAAAAAAACCATAAATTATACTGAATATTGACAGTGAAGAAACCACTATAACATCTGGAATATTATCCTCTTTTATTTTAAATCCAAAAAAGCTTCCATTCAAAATCAAACCAGCTAAATATTCTTTTTATTGAAGTCGTTTTTTTATACTTTTTTGTTTTTATCCAGCAAAGATCCACATCATTTATATTTTCAAAATTATAAGTTTTATTTGTCTTAGGATAAGATGCTAGATGATTTGCATCTGATGTTATAACATTAACTTTGTGATTATACTTTGCAAACTCTTCCATCAAATAAAAGTCTTGATGATATTTTATTATATTTGGCTGGAGCAGCACCATATTTAGAAATACATAAAATATTCATAAACTAAAACTCACTATAAAGTTTAGGGATAGAATTGATTATTTTTATAACCTTCTTCAAAATTCATACCCAAAGTATCTAAATACCATTTTATATTCTGATACCTAGGCTAAATTTTCATCCGCCACAAGAGCCAGTGCAGCCTCTCTTGTCAACTGACCTTCTCGTATCTGATTACTTCTAAAAGTATCATGTTCTGTAAATCCTGCAACCGTATAATAAATATAATTATATAATCCAGCAGTTCCATCACCAATACGCCATGTTGTGCTTGTATCTACCGCAGTCTCCCAACCATATTTATTAATCAAAGTGGTATTCACTTCATTCTCATCCCACTTCCAATAGTCAAAAAATATGATAATAGTCTTGTTTTTTTTGTAAAACTTCTATGGTACTCACCGGATAAAGTATCCCAAAGAGAGCTATTAAAATATCCAGGACTTTTTAGCCATAGCTTTAAATCTAAGTTTAGAATGGTAATTTAGTTGCTTCATAACTCCATGGCTATAAACATTTTTTTCCTCAAAGTCTGGTGGAATATCTAAAAAACCATTTTTAAAATGCGTTACTTCAAGAGGATTTACTCCCCATAAATTAAGATTGATACCAGTTTGCCTCTTCATCTCTTCAACATATCTGAAAAAATGTTTATCTCCAGCAGTAAGCATCGCTAACATACCTAAGTGCGGGGATTTCAGCCATGCCTTCAGATTCATCATTATATTTTTCTTTTTTTGATATATTTGCAGCTACAATAATATTTTCAACACCCATGTCACCGCACATTTGACTAATATTTCGTCTTCCTAAATCTGTAACCATCCCCAATCGTATGTATATGTTACAGGCTTCATCTCTAATTCTTTTTTACAATTAAGTGCAAACCAAAACAGCTATCTCTTCCTCCACTAAAAGGCACTATAACAATCTAGGTGTATTATTTGATTCCGGTATATGCTTGCAATTAATTTATCAAGTTCTTCTTTTGGCTTTGGCTGGTTTCTTTTCTTATAATTACGACAATAATTACAAACCCCTTTTCATCGAATTGTATATATGGCATTGTTTCTGGGAGAATACATTTTGTACATCTTGCTTAAGATTAACATTATCAAATTCAAGCAGTTTTTCTTCTAGTTATATTAGTCTGTAGCTCTGGGACAAGATTTTCTTGTCCGATTTTTTATATCTTTTAAATCCAAATTCTTTGTTTGATTTTGGGACATCTAAAATCAAACCTTCTTCTTAAATTTGCTCAATATTTTGGCACTTTATGAGGTCTGCATATCTCTCCGAAGCAAAGTAAATATGTTATTTTTACACCCAACATACAAACTTCCATTATTTGAAAATAAAAGTAACTTTCCATGCTCTGGCAATAACAAGGCACAGGCCACAACCCCCCTACATAAAGATAAGACCTTATTTGGTATCTCTGAAATTTTAGAATTATTTTTCTGTAAGTGCTCTTGAGCTATTGCAACTATCATTTCGAGTCTATTGTATATTTCCTCTCTAAGGATAATTGATTCCAAACTTCACCCTCATTAACTATTATTCCATTATGAATAGCGCAAATGCTATCTCTAATTACTGGTTGATTATCTGTCAAACCATTTGTAATAAGCCTACTATGTCCTAGTGCAACCTCTGAACTATATAGATCAATTTTTTAAGAAGTTTCTCAACATTATAATCAGCCCTTGCAACACAATACCTTACATCAGAAAAATAAACCAAACCACTAGAATCAATTCCTCTCTGTTCTGAATGCCTTACAAGCTTATTAAATCTTTCTTTATCTATTTTACTTTTAGATATCTGTCCAAATATACCGCACATACACCAATCCTTTTTATATCAATTTTATTAGCATTACAAATATTTTTTATTTCACCAAACCTGTATAAACCTGCAGATTCTACAACATTCTTAACTACTACAGACCCAGCTCCAATTATTGCATCATCACAAATATTTAAATTATTTATAATCGTTGCACCAGCACTAATCCATGATTTATCGCCTATGTCAACTATACCGCAAACAGTCGCATTTGGAGATATCATGACAAAATTTACCTATGTTGCAATCATGCTCTATAACACTTGCTGTATTTAAAATCGCACCTTTACCTATTTTAGTATCAGAATTTACAACAACATTTGGCATAACTACAGTGCCAACACCTATTTTGCACTAGTTAAAATAACTGCTGAACTATGCACAAGTGTCTCTATTCTAGCATTATGAATATCGATTAATTTGCTTTGTATTTTTTTTCTCTAATAGCATTAGATCCAACAGCTACTATAAAACTATAATCATCTCTGTATTTATTTATATCAGGCTAGAGCCTATTATCTCACTTTTATAAAATTTACCTATAGAAACACCATCGTCAAGAAAAAGATGCTAGCAAACCTACATGTGCTTTCAGCTATATCATAAACAACCTTGCCATGACCACCAGCACCTATTATTAGTAAATTCTTCAACTTAACAATTTCCTCCAAACTTTTCTATAGTTACATGATCAACATTACTCACATCACTTCTTTTAACAACTTTAACAAAAGTCTTAATAATTATTTTAACATCTAACCAAAATGACAAATTATTTACATAATAAATATCATTAGCAAATCTTTGTTCCCAAGTTGTAGCATTTCTACCATTCACTTGAGCATAGCCTGTTAAACCTGGCTTAGACAAATGCCTTCTTTTTGCTCTATACTGTATAGCGGCAAATAGCCTACCAACAAAGGTCTTGGACCTACGATACTCATATCGCCCTTGATTATATTAAAAAGACTAGGTAATTCATCTAATGATGTACTACGGATAAATTTACCAAATTTAGTCAACCTATCAGCATCTGGTAATAAATTACCATCAACATCAGTTTTATTTGTCATAGTTCTAAATTTATATAGCTTAAATATTTTCTCATTTTTACCTGGTCTTTCTTGTGTAAATAGAACTGATGAGCCAAGCTTGCATCTAACCAATATTCCTAGTACCAACATAACTGGTGACAAAATTATCAAAGCAACAACAGAAAGCACTATATCTAAAAATCTTTTAAAAAACGCAGTATAAATAGTTTTCTTAAGCATAACAAACTCTTTGACCACATTACATACTATTTGCAATTCTTCATCAGTCATTTTAGAGTCACTTGGTAGACACAAACCTAGCTCAAATAGTTTCTCTGCCACATCTGTACCAACATAGTCATGTTTTTTAAAAAAATGGTTGTAAATGCATCGGCTTCCATAAATGTCTTGCTTCGATATTTTGCTCTTCTAGTTTCGCTATGACCTTTTCTTTTCGCTCATATGAATCTAAAACGATACAACTTAACCAATAGTTTGGTTTGTCTTGAACATAAGCAGTTACAAACTTTGCAAATGGTATGCTTGACAATTCTCTTTTATAAAATTCATTAATATGATTTTTCTTAGCAACCCTATCATTAAGAACTTTTTAACTGTCCACGACCTATACCAGCACAGATATTACTCATGCGGTAGTTAAAACCTAATTCAGCATGCTCATAATATGGCTTACTTTTCTCTAGATTGAGTTGCATAAAATCTCGCCTTATCTGCCCATTGCTTATTTTTAGTAACGAGCATACCACCACCAGATGTTGTGATTATCTTATTACCATTAAACGAATAAACACCGATATCTCCAAAAGTACCTGTAGCTCTACCATTATAAAAACTACCCAAGCTTTCAGCGGCATCTTCTAGCATATACACATTATACTTATCACAGATAGTTTTTATAACATCTAGCTTTGCAGCAACTCCATATAGATTTACGACTATAACTACTTTTGTTTGAGGCTGTTTTTTTAAAGCCTCTTCCAAAGCTATAGGACACATATTCCAAGTATCAGCTTCACTATCTATAAATACCGGTGTTGCTCCTTGATAAATTATAGGATTTGCACTAGCTGAAAAAGTTAAACTTTGACAAAGTACAATATCACCTCTTGTGACACCAAATATCTGCAAAGCCAAATGTAAAGCAGCTGTTCCAGAGCTGAGAGCGACAGCATGACCACAGTCAGAATACTCAACTATTTCTTTTTCAAAATTATCTACATTTGGACCAAGAGGAGCTATCCAATTAGTATCAAATGCTTCATTGACATAATCTCTTTCATAACCCTCATCAGACATATGAGAGATGATAAGTATATTCTTTTATCCATATCCTATTTACCTACACCTCTACCAAAATCTCATAACACGCTAGTATACCAGCCTTAAAACTCTCTGGCATCCTATCCCAATTAAAAATCTGCACTAAAATAGGGATATTTGAATTTTGTACAGCATATTTAAACGCAATAAACTCATCAATTTCTAGCTTGTTGCCATCTTTACACCTAATCACAAGATCCAAATCACTAGTATCATGAGCAGTACCATCTACACGACTACCATAAGCTATAACTTCACAAGGTGTTTTTATGTATTGTTTAGCAAGCTGTTGCAATGCTCGTTTGTCTTTTTCTAATTATCATTTTCACCAATGACTCTAATCAGATTATTTGTATCATTTATAAAATTCGGCATTAACGGTAATGTTTTATCAGCCAAATCAAAACCATAGTCATGAGCAGTTAAGTTTCTATTATCTCCATATTCCAACCATCTTTCGACTTCTTCTAAAGTTAGTAAACCATGATGTCCTGCATTACGAAACACATCCTTGAAAGTAAGTCTATCTACAGCTTTTTTAGAATGAGAATATGGCGTTATAATTTTTTCAAAAGTTTACCAGATTGTTCAAGTATCACTTCAAATTCTTTTATCACAGCCGAGCGATACATATCATAATCAAGCTCAATATCATCAGGCTTTGCTAGCAGCAACATTTTATAAGCCTTTTCTAATGTCTTAACGCATCTCTCTAAAAAATCTGTATTTATTTTATTCATAATTTACCTTATCTATGGATCCTATGGTCAAGCCATAGGATGACATATTTATTGTCATTCTCGTGTATACAGTAATCTCATACCCACATCCAACATTCAAAAGCCCATTCTTCGCAAGTATGACAGTTTAATTTATATTCATAGCCACATTTGGGAGACACTGAATCACACTTCTATTCCACTCAATGACCGAGTTCAGGATGACTAGTTTTTAACTACCCATTCAATCTATGCTCAAACTCTGGCAAAATCTTCTTCAAAACTTCAACCTGTCTAGAACTTTTCATTAAACTATCAATATCTTTCTTTAGTTTTTCAATATCATAAAAAGTCTTTCTACCTATAAAGATATCTTTATAATCTGTACGAATATCACTCTCATTAATCAAAAGCTCTTCATAAAGCTTCTCACCAGGTCTTAAGCCTGTAATCTTTATCTGAATATCTTCCCTACCAGATAACTTTCTAAATTGCTTAGCTAAGTCTATTATTTTAACAGGCTTACCCATATCAAGCACGAAAATTTCTGATTTTTTGGCAATTGCACTAGCTTGTAGCACCAATTCACAAGCCTCAGGAATAAGCATAAAGTATCGTGTAATCTCCTCATGAGTGACCGTAAGAGGTCCACCTTTTCTAATCTGCTCTTCAAATTTTGGTATCACACTGCCACTACTACCTAACACATTGCCAAATCTTACCGCAGCAAGTTTTGTATTTTTAGAATCAACATTTTGCAAATAAAGTTCACAAATTCGTTTTGTTGCACCCATTACATTGGTCGGGCGTACTGCTTTATCTGTTGATATTAGAATAAATGATTCAACATTATTTGCAATCGAGGTATCTATTGTATTTTTAGTCCCAATAATATTATTCTCTATCGCCTTGGATATATTCTCCTCTACCAACGGAACATGCTTATAAGCTGCCGCATGAAAAACTATATTAGGTTTGTGTTTTGTAAAAATCTTCTCAAGCTCTTTTTTATCACAAACTGAAGTCAATACACTCTTTATACATTTATATTGACACTCTTCTGCTATTTTATACAGATTAAACTCACTATGATCTAACAGTATTAGTTGTTTAGCGTTGTATTTAATGCACTGCCTAACAATCTCAGAACCGATACTCCCACCAGCACCTGTAACCAATACAACTTTATCTTCAATAAAATTTTCAATACTTTTTTGATCTAAATTTTTAGAGTCACGAGCTAGCAAATCATATAAAGATACCGGTTTAAGCTGATTCATAAAACTTTCATCTTGAAGTACATCATCTAAAGATGGCATTATTTTGATTTGAGAGAAATCTTTTTCTAATTCTTTATAAATTTGCTTAATAGCTACACTCTCAACACTTGGAAGAGCTATAACGAGCATATCAAACTTATCTGCCAAAATCTTTCTTTTCAACTGCTCTCTTGATAAAACTCTTTTACCATCGATACTGCGTTTTTGCAAAGACTCATCATCATCAACAAAATAACAAACCTTATATTTAGTGCCAGAAAATTCTTGTGCAATTTTAGAGCCAGCAGCTCTGCCCCATAGATAACCACTGTCTCTGTCTTTTCTACCGAACGATTATTTGTAAGATACCAGTAAAAATAAACACTAAAATTCAATAGCAAAAGATAAAATAAAAACTCTGAAAATAAAAGAGAGAAAGTTATATGACCATAAAACAGCAACGACACAATAGCAAAAGTAGGGATATTTATAAAAATCTTTCGCAAGAAAGTCTTCTGTGTCGACTTACGCCAGCTTGCCATATAGTCTCTAAGCAAGGCAAAGGAAAATGCACATCTTAAAAAAACTACAACTACCAAAAAGTAGTAGTTAACTGGCTTTTTAAATATAAAAAACGACCAATACACAGTAACTACACTTAGAAAGATAATCACCAAAAAGTTAAATAACCTTTTATCGTACAAAAATGACATAAAATAAAATATAAGAAAAATTATTAAGTAATTATAGCAAATACAATTCCAACAAACTATATTTGCGAAATATAATTAACTATTTTCTTAAAAGAAACAGACTCTATAGTTTTTACATTTTGCAAATACCAAGATATCCACAACTCTTTTATTAAAAATGAGACTTTTTGTAACACTATCGCAATCACTATCAAGATGCTTGCTAGCAATAGACTTTTTTAAGTTTATTTTCAAGGTCTTCAGCTTCTATTTTATAGCCACGATCTCGCTGCAAATTAGTTTTAGCTTTCTCCAACCGATTGTCTAATGCCTGTATATAGAACTTATAGCGCTCTAGATAAACCACTGGGGAATTTAAAAAATCGTCATCAAATAATTTACCTAATTCTTTTCTAACATCTGCATACAGCTCTATGAAGTTTAAAGGAATTTTCTTTACTGATAATTTTTTATCCAAGCCAGCCTTGTATTTATATATATTTCCGACACTAAGGTTTCTAATTTAACTTTATTGTCTTCAAAAGACTCTAACCCATGCTTATAAAACTTCTTCTTGCTGGGTATATGGCAAGCCAAAAAACAGATCATCCTGAGTAAGCCCTGAGCAGAGAGTCGAAGGGTTGTTCAGGATCTCACTATTTTGTCTCTTATACTTAGCTTTTAGAAAATTCCGGATCGGCGTCCGGAATGACAGAAGAGTTGTCATGCCCACATAGGCGAGTATCTTTTTGAATGCACAGGTGAGTTTAAAGACTTCCAAACCTATTACCGTCATCCTGAACTTGATTCAGGATCTCACTATTTTGCCCTTTATACTTAGCTTTAGAAGGTTCTGGAATGATGTTGTCATTAGTTTGCTTTACAATATTTTGAGCAACATCAATTCCCCTTTGGTACGAAGGGGTGGCTTGCGTAGCAAGACGGGTAGTTTTAAATTACCATAAAAACTCATATCAATAGCTTTATCTATAAGCATGTCTTTTACACTATCAAGCTTTATAGCCGTCGATAGACTAGCTAAATCATTTTTTGAATTTTCTGAATTAGAGTGCTTGCCAACTTAATTTTCACAAGTTTAATCAAAGCATTTCTCATCGAAACTTGTGCCTCTTTTTCGGTAGCTTTATACGATATTTTCACCATCTTTATAACTTCAAGGCAGTTATAAACTTCTACTTCTATACCGTACTCTTTAATAGTACTTTTTTGCAAGATATTACCAAATTCCTAATCATGATAAATCTGCTCTTTTGCCTGAGATTTTGGTTTGATTACTACAGATTGAAATTGCTCTTTTGAGTTTATTTTAGACTTCTTCCAACAGCTAAAATACTACCTTTTTCATCAACCACCTTGATATTCATAATCAAATGTTTTTCAAGCTCTTCATCTTCCCATACAGTCTCATCAACTGGAGTAGCCAACAATTCTAGTTATATGCTTAGCTAATACTGACTTCAAAGGTTTGAGCCTATCACTCACAAAGTCTATAGACTCAAAGATAGCTTGTGCATAAGTTGGTACCGGCATTACACAAGACTTACGGGTATTTTTCGGCAATGCTCAAAAGAGCTGTGATTTTCTCAAGCAAGAAGCCATAAACTCCCCATTCCAACACAATAGGATTAATATCATTCAAAAATGCTAAGGGTAGCGTAAGCGTTACACCATCATCATCTGCAAGAGGATTAAAATTATACTCAAGCGGTAAATGCATATTACCAAGATTAAAAGTATCGGGATATTTCTCTTGCTTGAGTCCGCATCGTGTTGCATCAAGCTTTTCAAGATCATACACAAAAGATTGTTGTGTAGATTTATCGAGCTTTTAACCCATTTCTCAAAACTCACACCATCAAACACATCTTCAGGAACTATCTCATCATAATGCTCAAACATCAATCTCCTCATCAACTAGAATATCTCTACGACGAGATTTATTCTCCAAGCTCTCTACTTCATTTATCAAACTCAAGTTTTCATTGAAAAAATAAGCTTTTGTTTCAAACTCGCCATTTACTAAAGCATCTCGTATAAATATCTCACGAGCTATGACAGGATCAACTTTTGAGTATTGCACCGAGCGTTTTGAGACAATCTCCAAGCCATACAGTACAACCCTTTCATTAGCAATTACAGCCTTGCGTTTCTTACTCCAAATAGGCTCATCATAATGTTTTTTGACCAAATGTGTTACCAAGCCTTCTATCACTCGGACTCGATTTTAGCAATGTTTCTAGCATATAGTTTTGTCGTTTCAACAATTTCTGAGCTTAGCAACCACTTTGGTTTTTTCTTAAATTGCGATGACCCTGGAAATATAAAAACTTGACTCCTCTCGCACCCAAATATTCAGCTTGCTCAAAGTTATAGCCAATATTGCCTATTAAGCCACTTATTAAAGCTTTGTGGAGGTTTTCATAATTTACCATACTATTACTGTCATCCTGAACTTGATCCGGAATCTCTTGTGTATTGTGATTATTCAACTTCCACTTAAACTTATGAATAGTCTCAACCACCTGCCTATAAATATCATTCCACTCATTAAATCTCACTGGAGAAATAAAATTCTTACGAAAATAATCTTTCTTTTGGTTATTAGATAGGTCTTTTATATCCGCCGTTACACGATTTGCTAGGTTTAGAATACTAATGAAATCAGAGTTTTTATCTTTATCTACCACATGAACATTATCTGCTTTTTGTTGGAAATTTAAGGTCGCTCACGAGGATCTTGTATACTCAAAAAACTAGTGATAGAAATAGCTTCTTTCAAAGCATCTCTGCCTATGAGCTTCGATCACAATTTTAGCAAGCTTAGGATCTAGTGGCATCACTGCCATTTTTAGCCCATCTTCTGTGATTTGAGGGTTGTTGTAATTAAGTTTTGATATAGCTTGTAGCTCGAATAAAAGCTTAATACCATCTTTGACAAACTTAAAATCTGGAGGATCTATAAAAAAGGAAAGTCCTGTACACTGCCAAGCTTCAAAAAAAGCATTTGTAAAATTACAGAAGCTAAGTTTGTGCGTAAAATTTCAGGATCTGTAAACTCTTTCCTTGATAAAAAATCTTCCTGACTATAAAGTCTTACACATACACCAGCTGACAATCTACCACATCGACCAGCCCTTTGATTTGCACTAGCTTGAGAAATTTTTTCAATCGGCAAGCGTTGCACCTTGGTGCAATAGCTATATCGACTAATTCGTACTAACCCAGAATCTATCACAAATTTTGTCCGGGAACTGTTAAAAGAGGTTTCTGCTACATTTGTAGCTAAGATAATCCTACGAGTAGAGCCTTCAGGATTAGAAATCTTATTTTGATCTTTATTTGATAGCCTTGAGAAAAGTGGTAAAACTTCCGTAAATCTAAGATCTTGCTTATTCAAATAGGCTAGCGTTTCATGAATATCTCTCTCAGTTGGCAAAAAAACTAATACATCACCACGACTAAGCTCATCTATCGCATATAAAATTCGTTCTTGAAGAGAAAAATCATCAAACTCAACATCATCTTGATAACGAATCTCAACTGGATAAGTTCTACCTATAACAGTTATATCTTTTGCATCAGTAAAGTATTCTATAAACTTATTATGATCAATGGTTGCTGAAGTTATAATAATCTTTAAATCTGGTCTAAATGGTAAGATTTTTGATACACCCCATCAAAAAGTCTATATTCAAACTTCTTTCATGAGCTTCATCAATTATTATCACTTCATACTGCGACAAAAATCTATCATTTTTAATTTCAGATAAAAGCACACCATCAGTCATCACTTTAACTAAAGTATTATCATCGGTTTTATCTGAAAAGCGTATCTTGTATGATACTTTAGAGTGGTCACCTATCTCACTTGCTACACGACTTGCGATAGATCTAGCTGCTAAACGCCTAGGTTGAGTATGCCCAATCAACCCTCGCTTACCTAGTCCCATATCTAAACAAATCTTAGGAAGCTGTGTAGATTTACCAGAGCCTGTCTCTCCAGCTACTACGATAATTTGATTTTCAGCAATGAGCTTTTTTATATCATCGACTTTATCTGCTACTGGTAGATCTGGGTAGGTGATTTTAGGTAAGGGTCTCTGAGCAGTTTCATTAGCTAAAATTTCAAGCTCTAAAGAGCATCATCTTGACTAACTTTTTTGTTTTTTAGAATAGATATACTTCCCACGCAATTTAGTTGGGATTTGATTGAGAAGGTTAGAGTGATTATTAGTCATGAGATATGAGTTTAGAGAAATTATTCATCTTTAAGTTTAATCATGAAGTTTTTCATAGCAACAATTAGACACCCTAAAATCAATGACAAGATAATACCAGCAAAAAGTATCATCATAGTTTTATCAGATTTTCGACACTATAGTTTCCAATAGTCGACAACCCTACCAAACCCAGTATTACAACCACTATAAAAGTTTTTATATTATCAAATAAAGTCTTTACCATTTTAGTTATGCTAATCTCTATATACTCATCTTTTTTAACTTCTGACATTATGCTTTCCTAAATTAATATTTCTTAGCTTAAACAGCAACTTTTCTAAAAAGAGCTATCATCAATGTTAGTAGTATAGATATTAGTAACGATGTGAATATCCCAATAGCTAATAATTTAACCATAGAAGTTTTATCAACCTTGAGACTATAAGACTTACCAAATGACGAAAGTTTAGGCTCAACATTATCAAGTTCAAGTTTAACCAAAGATATTGAATCTTGTAATGAGAATATCTTTTTTGATAACTATCAATATTTCCAATATACTTCAAAAGCATTGACTTGAAATTGACTATCCATCCCAAATATACTTGTCTGCTTAGATATCAAATACATCAAGAATTTTTGGTTTTGCTTTAATAACTCTTCATTTCTTGATAAATTATCATTATCCAACTTCAATTTGGTTTTCAAGCTTCTTTCCCATAGAGAAATTTGCTTTTTAATAACCTCAGAATCTGAAAACTTACTCAAAAGATCGTTATAAACTTTCTCAACATCGCCTGTGTTAGCATTCTTAGATGAAACAAAAAGCGTAAAAAACATTTTTGTTGATCATATTGCTGCTTCAATAAGTAATTATCATTTTTGATAACTTTTTTATCATCGCCAGTTCCGTCATAGTCATAAAAAGGATACAATATCTTAACATTCTGCAATGCTGTATCATCAGAATTATCATCTTGAAGCCGCTTTAACATACTCTGCAAAATCACATTTATTTTAGTTTCATTAAGAATATTTGTTTCACCACTGTCATAAAATATGATGGAGTTTGTATCATCTGCTTAACAATGTATTCAGGGCGACTCATAAAAAATGACATTGTCACAGCAACCAGACTAAACAATATAAAACTTCCAACTAAAACCTTACTATTTTTATACAAGGCTATAAAAAAACCCATAAAAATCTTACTTATATTAATCTCAATATACTCATCTTTCTTTACTTCTGACATTTTATTTTCTTAAATTTTAGTTAATATAGCATTTAGAGTTTCACTCGGACGCATAGCCTAGTAGTAAGCTTTTCTATCACAGGATAATAGTAACCGCCAATATCAACTTTTTGACCCTGAACCTCTGACAATTCTTTAATTATCTTATCTTCATTGGTCGCCAAATCATTATAGATAGGAGCAAACTTAGCTTTTTAATTCTTGATCTTCAGTTTGATTAGCCAAAGCTTTTATCAATAGAATGTAAGGTAAAAATGGCTTCCTCTAGTGTCAAGCTCACCAACTTTACGCTTTGGTGATTTATCATTATCTAGGAAATCTTTATTTTGCTTGCTCAAGAGCTTCTGCTAATACTTTAGTTTTGTTACAACCAGTTATAGCTAGATCTTCTAATGAAGCACCTAACGCCAAAGAACTCACCTAAAGAATCCCATCTTAAGTGATTTTCGTTGATAAGTTGCTCAACATGCTTAGGTGCAGATCCACCAGCTCCAGTCTCAAACAATCCACCACCAGCAAGTAATGGAACTATAGAAAGCATCTTAGCACTTGTACCAAGCTCTAGTATTGGAAATAAATCTGTTAGATAATCTCTAAGCACATTACCAGTTGCTGATATAGTATTCTTACCTTCTTTCACTCTTTTAGAGAGTAATTAGTCGCTTCAATTGGTGCTAGGATTTGAATATCTAAACCAATAGTATCATGCTCAGCAAGGTATTCTTGTACTTTTGAAATAAGATTGCAATCATGAGCTCTTTCAGAGTCTAACCAGAATACTGCAGGATTACCTGTAATTCTAGCTCTATTTACTGCTAATTTTACCCAGTCTTTTACTGCAACATCTTTAGTTTGACAAGCTCTCCAAACATCACCAGCTTCGACATCATGTTCTAATATAACATTACCATCAGTATCAACCACTTGAACCTTACCATCAGCTTGGATTTCAAAAGTCTTGTCATGTGAACCATATTCTTCAGCTTTTTTAGCCATCAGACCTACATTTGAAACATCACCCATAGTAGTCACATCAAAAGCACCATTTTCTCTACAGAAATCAATAGTTGCAGCATATACACCCGCATAGCATCTATCAGGAATCATCGCTTTCATATCTTGAAGTTTACCAGCTTTGTTCCACATCATACCAGATGAACGAATAGCCGCAGGCATTGATGCATCGATAATCACATCACTTGGTACATGAAGATTTGTGATACCTTTATCAGAGTCTACCATCGCCATATCAGGCTGATCTGCGTATACTTTTTCAATATCAGCATTTATAGCATCCTGGACATCTTGAGGTAGTTGCTTGATTTTCTCAATCGCATCGCCCCAACCATTGCGTACATTTACACCAAGTTCTTTAAATTCTTTTGCGTATTTTTTAAATACATCAGCAAAGAATACTTCAACAACATGACCAAACAATATTGGATCAGATACTTTCATCATAGTAGCTTTTAAATGAAGTGAAAGAAGCGTACCTTCTTTTTAGCATTAGCAATTTCAGTAGTATAGAAATCTCTTAAAGCTTTAATTGAGATTTTAGTAGCATCAATGATTTCATTTTTGCTCTAACTTTAGATCTGCTTTTAAAACACTCTCTTTACCACTAGTATCAGTATGAACAATCTTCACAGCGGTTGCTTTTGGTACGATATAAGATTTCTCATTTGCATAGAAATCACCTTCCGACATACTTGCCACATGGGATTTTGAATTTTTTGACCATTCACCCATTGAATGTGGATGTTTCTCAGCGTACTCTTTCACTGCTGCAGCAACTCTACGATCAGAGTTACCTTCTCTTAGTACAGGATTTACCGCACTACCTAGTACTTTACCATAACGAAGTTTTATTTCTTTATCTTCATCACTCTTAGGATCAGCTGGATAATTAGGGATTTTATAACCCTTTGCTTGTAGCTCTGTAATTGCTGCAACTAATTGCGGTACAGATGCACTTATATTTGGTAGCTTAATGATATTTGCACCAGGTGTTTTAGCCAAATCACCAAGCATCGCCAAATCATCACTTATTTTCTGATCAGCAGTAAGGTAATCATCAAAAGTTGAAAGTATACGCGCAGCTAGTGAGATATCTTTTGTCTCAACAGATATACCTGCTGCCTTTGTCATCTTCTCTACCATTGGTAAAAAAAGAACCTGTCGCTAAAGCTGGTGCTTCATCAGTAATTGTATAAATTATTTTATTCATATAAACATCTCCTATTAATAAACTTAAATTTTAAAATATTTTACCTATGGATACTTCGACTCCGCTCAGCAACCGAGCCGTAGTATGACAATCTTGGTAATTCCCCTTCAAAATCTTGAAGGGGTGGCAGTCGTTAGGCTGACGGGGTAGTATTTATTTTAAAGCGTAGTCAAAACTTCAGCTATCTTCTCATCAGATCTTGCTATTACAGCAAAATCATTATGCTCAATAATTGGTCGTTCAAGTAGTCGAGGATTATCAGCTACTATTTCAACCAACTCTTCATCAGTGTATGTGCCATCTTTAAAATTTTCTTTCCAGATAGCTTCTTTAGTGCGAATTATATCATTTATTGTCAAACCAAGCTTTACTAAAAGTGCTTCTATATCATCACTAGACAATTGATTCTCTAAGTATAAATGTGTAGTGTAAGCAATACCCTTTTCATCAAGCAACTTTTTTAGCTTCACGAGATTTTGAACACTTAGGATTATGGTAGATTTTCATGGCAAGCCTATTTAGATATGCTATTTAGATATATATTATATAGTCATAAGAGAATAATTTATAGTATTTAAGACAATTCTTTAATTTTGAGATAAAAATACTTTCTATAAGTGCTTTTGATACTAAAGCTATAGAAATTCCCATACCTCGAATATGAGCAGGTAAAACCTCAGACAAAATCAACCAAATACAAACACCTGGACCTACTGCACCACCAAAGACAACCACAACCAACATCACTAACGATAGGTTCATAGAACCAATGAGAAGCAAATTTACAGATGTTAATATGGATACAAAAGAAATAGATAAACCAAATATTATAAGCTTTTTCCTTCCGATAATATCAACAAATAACATACCTATAACCGTTGCCACTAAGTTGGTTAAAGTTAAAGCAGTACCATAATATCCTGAACCACATTGCGTACATCCAAGCATTTCTTCAAATATGCTAGGTGCATAATTTATGAAAACATTGATACCAACAAAACCATTAAGAACAGCCAAAAGACTAACAAACAGTATCGGAACAAAATATTTTCTATCAAAAAAAACTTTTATAAAGTCAAATGCTCCCATTTTGCTATTAGTTACTGAAAAGTTATCAACATTTAATGACAATCTTTTTCCTGTTGAAACCGCAAGCTCATTGCGTCCTTTCAAAAACAACCAAGATGGTGAAAATGGTGCAGCAACACTAATAACAAATAAAACTACTGAAAATGGTATCGCTAAACCAAATATAGCTCTCCAACCATAATCATAAACAAATAAGCTTGCCAATAAATTTGCTATAAAAATCCCAGAAACTAGTGATAACTGGAATATCCCCATAGCTCTACCTCTAAACTTAGGTATGCTAGTTTCTGCAATATATATAGGGATAACAGTAAGCAAAAACCCTATGGAAACACCTTGTAATAAACGAGATAACATTAGCGTAACATAGGTGTTTGATAACATCATCAAAACCATAGATACTGTAAACAAAAAGCCCCCTAATGAGATTACATTTTTCCTGCTCATAATATCCATCAAGAGTCCTGATACCAGCTTAGAGAGTAATGCACCAAAAAACACTATGCCCGCTATCTCTGATAATTGAATGAGATTTAATAATAATTCTGTTTTTATGACAGGTAATGTCCCCGATATAACACCTATATCAAACCCAGCACATATCCCAGTGAGGATGATCAAAGTGAACACTAGCTTTTGATACCTTGTTTTTAAGATACTTCACCCCCAACTATAATTTTAATTCACGAATATCTGATAAACTTTGCTCAAATATGATGTTTCCATTCTCATAGTAAGTTTCCAACTCACTTTGCAAATGGTACTCTCCTAGAGCATAACCATCATCAAGCTGGATTGTTTCATACTCACCTTGTAAATTTTTGATTAAATCTAGTCTGCCTTTTTTAGATTTCTTGCCATGATCTGTGATTGGATCTTTGAACACATCACAAAATTTATCACCACGCCTAATAGCTGAGCATTTAATAGCAAATTTAAAACTATCTCTATTGACTGATGATTCATAATTGCCCTGTAACAATGCTCCACCCATACCAAAAGCGATATTTTCTGCTGAAAAATCTTTATTTTTCATCGCTTGAAGTATCTCTTTGATAGAGCTGATATTTACACCATCACCTTGAATCAAAGCAACTTTATCAAGCACTTTATAGCCTTTGGAATTGGTAGTAAAACCGTAGCCTTTTGATAACTCTTCTAAGGCATAAATTATATTTTCAACTGCATCACCAGAATCTGGGCGTATTACTAAGTTTGCTTTTTTAGCTTTGACCTTGTCTTTTAAACTAATCCAAGTTTGTATCGCTTTTTTAAAATCCCAACTATCCGAGACACAAGCATAAAGCACACTTTGATCACCAAATTGCTCAATCATATTTTCAAAAGCAGCACGCTCACACTGTGCACCTTCGCCCCAACTAGTCATAGTCGAATGCTCACTAGCAGGTATAGAAAATCCAGCCATCTCTTCATTGTAGTACTTTTTACAAAATCTAATTGCTGCTAAAGTATCTGTACCCAAAAAGTTGGTTAAATGTGCTGCTCCACCAATCCCAGCTGACTCCTCCGAAGATACACCTCTATAACCAAAATCATGAAGCATAAAGCTAAAGCTTGTCTAAACCATCTGCTGTTTGCTCCAAATAACTTTTGATAGTCTCTTTAATAGTATGACCAATAGTTGCTACAGTCGTTGGATACCATACTTTCAATAGTAAAGTCTCTAGCAATCCCGGCAACCAAAACAGCTCTTCATCAGTACTTTCTATAGTCATCAAAACATTATGTAGTGGAACTAAAGCACCCTCTTTCACTGCTCTTATTCTAACTGGAAAATAACCATTATGCTTATTTAGAATCTGTTCAAAACCTTTTCTATAAAAAGGCAACCCATGCTCTTTTAACAAAACTTCCGCTTCATCAATCATCGTTTTCGTTATCGGCTTAGAAAGATATTCTTTGATATAGTATTGTAGCCCAAAAATTTTGTACAATCTCCGAGATCTTGGCTTGAACCTCTACTCTCTAAATAAAAGTGTAGATAGTTTGCATCTTGCGGATACTGGAACGGATGCGAATGTTTGTAACTGTCAGTCATCAAAATGAGATTAGTAAAATTCATACTAAGTAAATAAGATAAAAAATCATGATTTTAGTATAACTTAAGATTATAGAATATAGGCAATATTATTGAGAGATTGAAATATTTTTATGGAACTTTTAAGCCATTGGCATTGTCATGGTAGACAAGTTAAGAGCATCTAAAGTTTCCGATGTATCTTGAGATATTGCGGAAAATAAATTCTTTGGATCTTTGATTGGTGGAACCATTTCCATTTGAGAGCCTATATTATATTTCTCAGCTAAGTCTAATGCCAAACGCAACACAGAAAAAGTCCTCAATTGCAAAACCAACAGAATCATAAATAGTTATTTCACTATCATTTTCACGACCTTTTTCTTACCTGTCAAAATCTCCCAAACCTCAGCATGCAAAACTTGCTCTACTTCTGCTGGTGTCAAATTTTGAATCTCGCCTTCGACAAGTGATTGCTCTGTATATTCAACGACGACTTTACCTCTAAACAAGATATCTTTCTCAAGCTCAGTCTTACCAGGACAATCGCCACCAAGACCACTTATGTGCATACCATCTTTGACCCAGTCATTCTCTATAACAACTGCATGAAGCTTACACGCGGTACATACTATGATGATATCAGCACCTTCACAAGCTTCTTTGCACTACTACAAGGCACCAAATTAAGTCCTGAATCTTTCATATTATTTGCATACTTTGTCATAGCATTAGGGTCGGTATCAAAGTACTTCACCGTCTCAATTGGTCGGATCAGTTTATGAGCTAGTGTTTGAAATTCGCTTTGTGCACCTGTACCAATCAATGCAATAGCTTTACTATCTTTACGAGCAAGTAAGTCTGCCGCCATAACTGTTGATGCCGCCGTTCTTAGTGCCGTAAGTACAGTCATTTCTGATATTAGTAATGGATAACCATACTTTATCTCATTAAGTTGACCCGTTGCTACAACCGTTTGCTTACCATCAAAAGGATTTGCAGGATGTCCATTTACACATTTATATGTAAATAGTTTATCATCAGCCGTAGGCATAAGCTCAAGTACTCCACCAGGGACATGAGCTGCATAACGAGGTGATTTATCAAACTCATTCCATCTAATAAAATCGCTCTTAGTATACTCGACCAAATCTTTTATAAAATTGTCAAAACCATGTTTTGCAACTATACTTGCAATATCTTGTACTGATAAAATTCTCACTTCACTCTCCTTGAGGTATTTTGATATATTTATACTTAACTATCGACATTGTAGTATAACAAGTCGCTAGTTTCAAATTTAGTAACTGATGTTAGTAACAGAAGTTAGCGATTTTGTCTTTAACCGTTAAACAATATCTATTTTCTTACGGCTTGACCGTAGAAATCATACGGAAAAAACCTGTAACTTATGTTACTTCAAACTTCCACTATAAACGATATTATCATAACCGCCCTCACGGAGCTTCCATAGCAAAGTAGTTGTATGTGGCTTTATAGATATGGTCTTTAATTTACCGTTGATTTTAACAGTATAAATACCCTCATCAAGATTAGTAGAGAAAAGACTTACAGCTTTTGGTAGTAAATTCCAACTTCGTTGATCAGCTTTAGTAGTCACCATATTATAAATCGAAGTACCAATCGCAGTAAGGGCTGCATAATCTCCAGAATTTTGGATTGCAGCAACCGAGATAGCTGTTTTAGTCACTAAACGCAAAACTTCTCTAGTTACTATCGCTGAGTATTGATCAGAAAGAGACTTTGCTGCCATAGCCGTAGTATCGACCAATAAAGATGTTTTACCTTCTGCTACTGACTTACCACTTTTTAATACTTCAACATCGACTGTGGATTGACTTAAATTATACGGTTTATAATATGGCAAAGAGATACTTTGTACACCAGCAACTTGAAAAAATATAGTAATAGGTAAATCAAATCGCTGAATTGGCTCAACCCAACCATTCTCATACAAAATAACAAGCTTGCCTTGATTAGCACCATACAAACTACCTTTACCATAAAACGCGTCATTTATTTCTTTGGCATCATTTTTTACATAAGGATTATTAGGCACAACATTTAGAGCATTTTGCATCGAGAGATTTGTATTGTTCAAATCAGTATCATAAGCCTCATATATAAGAGCTGCTAGATAATACCCAAACGCATTTTCATAAGAATTTTTTATCTTATTAGCAATTGAAGATAGTTGTCTAAATTCTTTAGTGCTGCTAAGATTTGATGAAATATCGCTAGACTTAACATGACTCATTTTGCTAGGATCAACATTTTGAGAAGCCTCTGCTAAATCTTTTGATTGAAAAGTAGCATACTGAGCATAAGAAAGATTACGAATACTCACAGCAGCATTTTCAAGATCATCCATCTTGAGATAATTCAGTGCTTGATAAATATACAAAAAAGTAATCTCATAATCAGAAATATAGTAGTACCTTTCTTTGTCACTAGATAAATTTGCTTGCAGATTTTTAATAATATTGCGTACTCTGATTTTTGCTTCTGCTTGAGACTTAGACACATACTCTGTAGCTTTTGTATATTTCTCTAATGAAGTATCGACATTACCAACTAGCTGCTCAAACCGACCTGTTTCTAAAAATCCTAATGAAGCATTTACACCATCATTTTCAAATGTATGTAAAAATTTATTCTCTACTGAAGCTGGAATATTTGCTTCTAAAGCTTTTTTAGCATTATCAACTTTGCTTGGATGACTACCACTAAATGTAGCACAGCTAGCAATACTGATTGATAATAAAACAATCGATAGATTTTTAATTTTCATATTACTTAACTAAATAAGACCTAGCACCTTTTTGAATTTTACTAAGACTTCCATCAACTACGATTCCTATAGAATACTTAGGCATAACATCAGTGATTCTAATTTTAGCTAATACTTTTCCATCAAGCACGATATGCTGACCAGTTGCTTCATCTACAGTAGTACCGCCACTTTGACGCACCTCATAAACATTACCCCTTTTAACTCGCTCACCACCTTGGTTAAGATAAATTTCTCCATCAATAACTTTAAGTACTTGCAATGGGTATATAGCACCTATAGCTTGATTTGCTATAGTATCAGATAGCTGTGCTTCAAGATGTCTGAGCACTCTTGAATAATCTTTTGTCTCTGCATCAATCTCTTCATTTGCAATATTAGCAGGTACATTGATTTTTACTACATTTGACCATTTAACTTCCATGGTAGCTAGCTCAAGCATTCTATATGCAACAGTCGCCGAAACTGTCCATGTAGTAAAATCTTCACCATAATAAGAAGTTTTTTCTGTTGAATAGTTACAGAAAGAATATTACCTGTAAGAATAAAATCTACACCAATTTTCTTATTGAGCTTAGCGACTTCCTCTCGAATCAGAATTCAGTATGGCGTTGATTTCTTTATTGTAAGCATTTTGATCTTCTTGATTACGGCTAGCAACTCTAAATTTACGCGACTGAGTAAACTGAGCAACTATAGCATCATTAAGATCCTGCTGAAACACACCAGCATCTATACCTTTTGTTAAAGATGAGGACTTAACCTCAAAAGGCAGTATTGCAAGCTTAAACATTTTAAGCTTACTTCGTTCATCTACACCTTGATACTCATTAGTTTTTGATACTGACTCATCTTTTGATTCACTTTTAACCTCATCAGCATTTACCATACCAAAAGAAGCAATAGCCAGTAGAAACAATGCTATTTTACGCATATCACTTACTACCTTAGAATTGATTTAGATATTTGTTATCATCACTTTGTCTGATAATAGTTTTACCTTCTAAAGAGCTTTCATTTTTTTCATCTTTTTTAGTGTTTTGCTTACGATACTCATCATAATCAAAGTTTTTGATTTTGTTAGCAGTAGCTACTTGCTTTGGATCCCATAAGCACAACACCATATACAGTATTTTCTGTGCCAGGAAGCTTGTATCTCCATCTCTTAACAGTTTTTAAACCCACTATATCCATCTGTGCTTTTTGTTTGGTAGTAAGTCGATAAAGTCTTTTCAATATTAGCACTATCTATGCGACGAGTTTCTTGCGTCTTTGTATTTTTAGCTAGCGTGCTAGAAAGGTAATACCCCCTAAAAATAATAGCATTTAGAAGTGTACAAAAATATACTAATAAATGAGAGGTATTACAAATGAAACAAAAACGATATACAGATAGTCAAATAGTAAATATTTTAAAGGAATCAGAGAGCGGCATTATCGTATCTGATTTGTGTCGCAAATATGGTATAAGTAGCTCAACATTTTATAAATGGCGTGAGAAATACAGTGGTATGGATGTTTCAATGCTAACAAAAGTTAAAGAGCTTGAAGCCCAAAATAGTAGACTTAAGCGTATGTATGCTGATTTACAGTTAGATCATGATATTTTAAAGGAAGCGATGACAAAAAAGTGGTAAAGCCATCTGAGCGAAAGAAGATGGCTTTACAGACAGTGAAAGCTAAGAAAATCAGTGTCAAAAGGAGCTGTAAAGTTTTGCATAAGTGAAACAGCATACTACTATAGCCCTAAAAATAGTGATGATAATGAGTATATAGCAAATAAGTTAATTGAGCTTACACAGGCTCATCGCAACTGGGTTTTAAGCTATGCTTTCTGCATATAAGAAATGTATTGGGTAAGAGGTTTAATCATAAACGAGTATATCGAATATATTGTGATTTGTGTTTAAACTTACGAATAAAGCCTAAAAAGAATTAAAAGAGATAAGCCAAAACCATTAACTGAAGCTACTAGAGCAAACCAAATATGGTCTATGGATTTTATGCACGATAATTTATCTAGTGGTAAAAAGTATAAGCTATTAAATATTATAGATGACTATAATAGAGAAGGCTTAGATTGTGAGATTGACTTTTCATTACCATCATATCGAGTTGAAAAGACTTTAAAAAGGTTAATAAATCAAAGGGGTAAGCCTATAGCAATCAGGTGTGATAATGGTCCTGAATATATAAGCAATAGCTTAAAGTTGTGGGCTAAAAGAAATAAGATACAACTATGGTATATTCAACCTGGAAACCCTCAACAAAATAGCTATGTTGAGAGATTTAATAGGACTATGAGATATGAACTATTAGAGCAAAATTTATTTGATAGTTTAGATGATATTAGGTTACAATCTACTAGGTGGTTATGGGATTACAACAACATTAGACCACATATGGCTTTAGGAGGTTTTCCTCCTAGAATGGTAGCTAATAAAGCTATTTAATAAGTGTACACTTCTAAGTGACATTAAAAATGGGAGTATTACCGAAATATCTTCAGATAGTGTCAAAGCTTCTTTTGTAGACATTTGTCCAGCTATCAAAGTTACTATATTACCACGCGCTAAAATAGCTGCTTGCTTGTAACCATAATCACCAGCTGATACACCTTGGATATTAGGACCATTATATGATCCTTGACCATATGATAGTATATACGGCTTATTGTCTTCACCAAAACCTACTCGAATACCATAGTCACCCATCATATCTTCGCCAGATTTGTCTTTATATAGATCAGATGATGACTTACCACCTTTACCAACTACAACAGGTTCATTACCATGCTTAATGTCTTCAAACATACCTTTGATTTTATCAGAGTAAATCACAACTACACCAATAGCTGCGTTACCATCTTTCTCAACAACAAATGTCTTGATAGGTAATAAACCAGATAAATTACCAAACCAGTAGTCAAACTTTGTACAGTCATTTGCTGACTTAAAAGAGCTTTTTTTTCATCAACAGTTGTGAAGTTTTCTGGATTTAAGCCTTGTTTTTTTAAGCTGCTCATTAAAGTTTTAGCTTCTTCTAGTGCTGTTTTGCTTAGCATCTACAGCTTCTTGTGTACCTTCTTTTGGCTTGTCAGAACCTGTGTCTATGCTATTTACATCGCTACCTTGTGTACTATCTACACTTAGCGTTCTATCAACTTTGTATTTGCGGATATAAATGAGATGTACTCAGCCTGTGCTTTTATAAGAGCTTTTTCAAATGCTAATTGAGCACTATCCACATAGTTTGAGTTAGCTTGGTTTTGTGAAGAAGTTCCAATAGCAGACCCTAGATAATCATATTTATCACGCAGATCATTTTGGTCGATATAACTTTCCATCACATCACTTAAAATTTCTTCTGCTGATCTTTTATCTTCTGATTTTTGCTCAACAGCTTTTTGAGTCAGCTGAGATAGCTGAATTTAAATTAGAAACATCCGCACCCATATCTACCTTAGATACTGAAGCTTCTTTTTTAGTTGTTTCTACATCAGTTACTTTTTGCTTCTTCAGCAAATACACCACCTACCATAATTGATGAAAGTAATATCGTGCTTAAAATTTTCTTTTCATAGTTTATCTCCTAAAGTTGTGAGATCCTGCACTTCGGCTACGCTCAGCAACCGAGTTCAGGATGACGGGTATTTATTACCAACCAAATGTTGATTTAGTTTGTGATTTACGGATTTGCTTATCATCTTGCCATATAATCAAGCCAGTTTTTAAATCCATCATCTTAAGTGTAGCTAAGAAAAACTTAGAACGCTTATCTTTGTCTACACTAGTACTATCAATATCTTGGATACTTCCATAAACCATATATCTAGCACCAATATGTTGACCAATCTTAGTCGCTGTACTTTGATCTACCATGCCACTATTTACTTGGTAACCTAACTGCTCTTTTACATTTTTGATTTGGCTCATATCTGTAACTTGGAAAAGTCCAGATTTTATAATTTGAGTTTGTACAGTATTTGAAAGCATAGTTGTATTAATATGCTCGCGATTTTCATTGCGGATATTACTAAAGAAAAGCGTTGGCGTATCCATTGCTGTGATTTTCTTAACTCCTCGTGAATTAAGCATATCTTCTGACATGCTCTTTGTCATTGCTTGCAGATCTGTTGAGCTAAAATCTATAGAAGTAGTATCAACACCGTTAGCATCTTCATACGCCACAGTCGTTTTACCGCAAGAGCTCAGAGTTACAGCTAATGCTGCTGAGACAGTTATCGCTAAAATGTTTTTTTTCATGTTTTTTATTATTTTTAAATACTTAATATTTCGCTTATAGCAAAAAAACAGAAAGGATATTAATATCTTATAAAGATTTTGAAAAAATATTAGCACCTTTGGCTACTCTAGCAAACTTATCATCCTTATTATACATCGGACATATATCTAGTGATAAACACCCACAACCAATACAACTAGACAGATTATCTCTAAGTTTTATTAGATAATCTATTTTCTCATTTAAATCATCTACCCAAGCTATAGATAATTTTTGCCAATCTTTTTCATTTGGAGTACGGTTATCTGGTAAATTTGAAAAAGACTTTTTTAATATCATCCAAGCTTATGCCTACATTTTGAGCAGCTTTGATTATTGCGATCCTACGAAGAACATCTCGATTAAATCTTCGCTGATTTCCTGAATTACGCCAACTATAGATCAATTCTTTACTCTCATAATAATGAATTGTAGATACTTTTATATTACTCCTATCAGCTACATCACCAACACTTAAATATTTATTCATGTTTCTCGAAAAAAAAAGGCCTTGACCTCAAGTTAACTTGAGGTCTTATAATAGCGAATAACTTAATAAAGTATATTTCTATTTTTTTTAAAAAATAGTGGGAATATATCAAAGGTTTAATAAAAACAACTAAAAGAAGGATTACAATCATGAATAAAAAAGAAAACATTTACTATTATTTCTACCAATACTTAATTTATTGTGTGGCATTAGCATAGATTCATACGCTCCAGCATTGCCGCAGATGACTAATTATTTTTCCATATCTGCTTATACAGCTCAAACAACAATAATACTAATGAGAATAGGGTTTGCTATCGGACAGTTAATTTTTGGATTCTTATCTGATATGTTTGGTCGATATAAAACTGTAATCTTTTCTTTAGTTATTTATATAGTGGCTATTATTTTACTTATTTGCAGCAAATCAGTTTTAGTTTTATTAATATCAAGGTTTGTTCAAGGTATTATGTGTGGGTCATTTGCTGTTAATTCTAGAGCAATTGCAATAGATAAATTTAAAGAACATAATCTAAAAACAGTGATAGTCTACTTATCATTAGCATGGGGGATTGGTCCAATAATAGCACCGTATGTTGGTGGGATATTAGCAACATATTTAAACTGGCAGGCTATATTTATAGTTATGACTATATATGCGACTACTTTATTAATTACTGCGATGAGAGTGATTGATAAACATAATGACAATAGCAAATCATTGATGAGTCATATATACAAATCAAAAGAAATAATAACTAATAGTGAGTTTGTTTTTAGGACGATTATATTAGGGTTATGTTTCTCTCAAAGTATTATTTTCAATATTGTTGGACCATTCTGGACAATTCGCATATTTGAGGAAGCCCCTAATGTTTTTGGAACAGCTGCTCTTATAGCTGGTCTAGGATACTTTTCTGGCACATTGTTCAATAAGTTTCTAATCAATAAGGTAACTTGCAATAAGCTTATTTCACTTGGTCTAATTATAGGAGGAATTGGTGCTGGAGTATTATCGTTAAATAGTTATGAATCCATTTATGAAATCGCAGTTATTATAGGGGTAATTAATTTTGGAACAGGATTTATATTTGCAAATATTATGGCTGAAAATATGATGAGATTTAATAGTTGTGGCGGTGTATTTTCTGCTTTACAAGGCTCCTTATTGATGGCTGTGGGTTTTTGTGTAGCCTTTTTAGTATCAATTTTAAAGTATCCATCGATATCTAACATAGGAGAGGTGTTTTTTGTAATAACACTCGCAGAGATAATGTTATTTATTTTAGTAAATCATTATAAAAAGTGTAATACCATCCGTAATTATTAACTGAGCTTATCATAATTTCAAATAATCAAGCTTATCAGCAGGAACTTCTTTTTCGATGGTTTCAACATTACCATCATCATTTACAGTTTTTATAACTTTAGCTGTCTTACCATCAGAATTTATCGTTATTGAGCTGGATTTTTGGCTGACTTGATTATTCATACTTGAGCTGCTATTGTTTGATTTAACATTTATGCTGTTAAGACTAGTATTAAAATCACTATCCATATCAGTCATCATCTGCTGAAAACGCTGTTGCATTTTTTGTTGATGAGCTTTAAATCTTACAAGCATTTTATCAATATCAAACCTATCATAATCATTTTCCTGAGCATTTTTTCTAGCTTTGGTATCTTGCTTAACCCAGCCAACTTGTCCTGTAGTTTTATCCAAGATCTCTATCCAACCATTTTTTGTAAAGATTGTCTTGTATTTGGCATCACGATTATCAACCTTTGCAATCTCTTTAGAGTTTTCATCTGCTTTTTCATACATCATATATGACTTAGCAAAAGCACTCACTGCAACACCCATACCAAGTATTGTTATCAAAACTTTTTTCATAATTTTACTCCTGTATTTTGTTAAACAATGTTAGTGTCAATATATAAAATAATTTCACATACTAAATTTTTCAAGATTTTTATTGCTACTGATATAATTACATACACATAGATTCACAAAACATTCTTATGAACGATAACATTAAAGTACTTGTTGCAGACGATGACAAAGAAATTGCTACTTTTATAAAAAACAAATTTACTGAGAATAATATCAACACAACCGTTGCTCACGATGGCAAGGAAGCATTATTTCTAATAAACACCAATGAATATGATGTAATAGTTATCGATTGGATGATGCCGTATTTAGACGGTATTTCTTTGCTTAAAATACTGCGTAAACAGCAGGTTATAACTCCGGTTATCATATTGAGTGCCTTAGATAGTATAGAAAATAAAATCACAGGACTTACAGCTGGTAGCGATGACTATCTTACAAAACCTTTTGCTATAGAAGAGCTGATAATTCGGGTAAATATTCTTTATAATCGCACCAAGCAACTCTCTCAACCTATTTCTCATAAAATAATCTGCGATGATATAGTTCTCGATGAACTAGCACATGAGGTTCGTCGCAATGATATTTTGATACCATTACAACAGCGAGAATATAAAGTACTACTTCTGCTTCTAAAGCACAAAAATGAAGTTATAAGTAAAAACATGATCTTAAAAGAAGTGTGGGATTATGATTTTGATCCACAAACAAATGTTGTTGAAGTACATATCTCACGCCTGCGTAACAAACTCACGGAAAATGGTGGTGCAGATCCAATCAAAACTATGCGAGGTTTTGGCTATGTCATACAGGAACAGTCTTAATCATCCAATACAAAGACGATACATAATCAGCTCAAGCTTTAAGATGGCAATACTTTTTACAATATTGCTTGCTATGAGTATAATATCCTGGGGCTATGTAATATACTCATCAGTTGGCGATAAAATATTAGAACATATTGTCCCATTAAGTATCGGGGTATTTTCAACAATAAGTGTGGTTATCATAAGTTTTGCAATCAGTATATTTGTAGTTAGAACTATAAACCATATCTCAAGTTCAGCTGCATCAATCGTAAACACCGAAGATTTTAGCCGTAGAATTGAAACTATATCCAATTGGGATGATTTAAGTAATCTCTCAAACATGCTCAACATTCTCTTTGGTAGCATCGACACTCTTTTAAACGATATAAAAAGCGTAACTGATAATATTGCACATGATTTAAAAACACCTCTTACACGCTTAAAAAATAAACTTGAGAATATTTACGATAGTAACCCAAACCAACAAATCCAAGATGCCGTAAATGAGTGCGATAAGTTATTAGAAATCTTCAATAGCTTACTAAGACTAAACAGATTAGAACATGGTCGTGAAAAACTTCAGAAAAAACGCATAAATATTGCCAACTTAATTGAAGATGCTATCGAACTTTATAGTCCAGTTTTAGAAGAAAAAAACATCCCTATAAAATCACAAATAACCGCAAAAACCTTAAATATTGATAAAAACCTAATATTCCAAAGTGTCATCAACATCTTAGATAATTGCTATAAATACTCTGGTGAGAACACCTTTGTTTCAATTAGTGGATACATAAAAGAATCAAGATATATACTGGAAATATCTGATTCAGGCGCTGTATAAACGCCAAACATAATGACAAAGTTTTTGATAGATTCTTCCGTGAAGATAGTAGCCGTACACTGGTTGGTAATGGTCTAGGCTTGGCTCTTGTAAAAACATTATCGAGCTACATGGAGGTAGTATTGAAGCTAAAGCAAACATTCCTCATGGGTTAACGATAATCATTAGGCTACCTTTACATTAATAATTTTTAACTCGCTTTTTTACTCAAAAAACTTAGTCTAAGCAGAGACTTATACTTGGATTTACATATTATGCAAAAAATCGCAATTATCGGAAGTGGAATATCTGGACTATCCGCTGCTTACCTTTTGAAAGATAAATACGAAGTTACTCTTTATGAAAAGAATAATTATTTCGGTGGTCATGCTCGTACTTTAGATACTAGTGACAATACTCCTGTAGATACTGGCTTCATAGTCTTTAATCATGAAACCTACTATCATCTCACAAGATTTTTCAAGCATCTAAATGTACCTACTGCAAAAAGCAATATGTCTTTTGGTGTGTCTATCAAAAACGGTAAAGTTAGAATATGGTTCAAATGCTATTTCAAGTCTTATTGCACAGAAATCAAATCTACTAAAACCTAGCTTTTATAGAATGGTTAGAGATATTTTCAAATTCAATAAAATTTCTAATCAACATCTTGAAAATAGCACTTTGGATGCTGATATTTCTCTAGCTGAATATCTTGAGCAGATAAAAAGTCGGCAAATGGTTTAGAAATTACTACCTACTAGCAATGGGAGCTTGTATTTGGGTACTCCACTGAAAAAAATGTATGAATTTCCAGCTTTGAGCTTTATTCGCTTCTTTAGTAATCATGGACTTTTAACCGTAACGATGCCGGTGCAATGGTATACCGTACAAGGTGGGAGTAGAAGTTATGTTACTAAGGTTGTAGAAGAACTTAAAAAAAGTGGCGTGAAATTTGAGACTGGTGCGATGAAAGCTTCACGTAATCAAACTATTAAAATCACAGACTCTGAGAATAATATTAAATCTTTTGATAAGGTCATATTTGCTTGTCATTCTGATGAAGCTCTTGAGCTACTAGAAAAGCCCAACAATTGATGAGCAGAATCTAATTGGTGCCATCAAATATCAGCCTAATAAAGTTATATTACACACTGATGAAGCGATAATGCCTAAACGCAAAAAGGCTTGGTCAAGCTGGAATTATCTAAGCAAGGATTTAGATGATAATCGCCAAGCAGTATCACTAAGCTATTGGATGAATAACCTACAACCTCTTGATACAATCACAGATTATTTTGTAACAGTAAATCCCGATCAAAAGCCTGCTAAAGATAAAATTATCAACGAACATGATTTTGCTCACCCAGTATTTGATAAAAAAGCTATAGAGGCTCAAGCAAAAGTTCCGAGTATTCAAGGTAATAACAATACTTATTTTTGTGGGGCTTATTTGCGTTTCGGCTTTCATGAAGATGGTATACTTAGTGCTGTAAATGTCGCAGAAATGTTAGGAGCAAATACTCCGTGGTAAAAAACTTTATTTTAAGCTCTAAAGTCTTCCATAAAAGACACCACCCAAAGGTTAATTCTTTTAACTATAGATCTTATTATATTGTATTGGATATGCTTAATAACAACAACGAAAACCTTAGGTCACTGAGCGGAGTCGAAGTGCCGGTAAAAAAAGAAACTCTTTAAACAAATACCCAAAAACTTTCAGCACCAACAAACTCAATCTTTTTAGCTTCTATGACAAAGATCACGGCTATCGTGACGGCTCAAAATCCGTTAATTGGGCAACAAACCTATTAGTAGAAAATAACTTAAAATATGACAATATAAAGCTTATGACTATGCCAAGAATCTTTGGCTATCTTTTTAACCCTGTAAGTTTTTGGCTTTGCTACCATCAAAAAAAACTTATCGCAGTAATTGCAGAAGTAAACAATACTTTCAAAGAAACTCATAGCTATATATGCCACAAAGATGGTGATGAAATAACTAATAAGTGTTGGTTTAAAGCTGCAAAGGTTTTTCATGTATCACCCTTTTATCAACGCCAAGGGAGCTATAAGTTTAACTTCCAAGTACCTGTCATTCTGGACACCGATCCGGAATCTCCATACTTAAATCTAAAAACTAAAATCATCATCAACTACTATGATAATGACGAACTACAACTAGGTACAGCTATCACAGCTATAAACAAACCATTTTCAAATAAAAATTTGATCAAAGAATTTATCCGCTCGCCACTACTTACTTTTAAGGTGGTTTATTTAATCCATTGGCAAGCGTTGAAAATCGTATTCAAACGCATCAAATATGTGCCAAAGCCTGCTCAGATGGAAAGTACTATTACTGTTGCTGATTACATTAGTCTTTCCTAAAAAATATGCATAAATTCTCTAATGAAACCAATTATTTCAATTCAAGGTCGCACATAACGGTTAGTAGTTACAAAAAACAAATGATTAGAAAATAAAACTGTTTAAACGAAGTGAGTTTTTTATTTTCCATTTGTTTTAAACTACGATAGTGTAGTGCTAGGCAGTTTTGCATACTTTTTCTGCCATGAAAAAAGTATGTCGCTATAGCTTACAAGGTAAGCGGCGAAAACTCTAACTACGTAATTTAAAATATACTTTTGAGTTTAAAAAATTACATTAACAAAATTTAACCTATTGGCAATATCCCCACAATAATAATTTGCTAATATAGAGGTTAAGAAAAGCATAAACTATACTCGTAATAATATGTTTGAAAAAACAATCAAAAAAAATCTACTAAAATCACTAGAGCAAATAAAGTACGGTGAGATATATCTAACTACTCCAGAAGGAGATACTTTTCATCATAAAAGGTAAAGAAACTGGTCAAACTGCTGATTTGAAGCTTAAAGACTGGCGTACAGTTGTAAACCTTAAATTTAAAGCAGACATTGGTTTTGCTGCTGATTATCGTGATGGTTACTGGGAAACTTCTGACTTAAAGGCGTTGATAAGATTTGGCATAGACAATGAAGAAGCGTTTGGGCAGTACATGAAACCTAATTTCTTCTATACAATCATGCAAAAACTAAGCTACTTAACAAAAAGAAATAGCCTAAAGCAAAGTAAAAAAAACATCTACGAACACTACGATCTTGGCAATGACTTTTATAGCCTTTGGCTTGATCAAACTATGACATATTCATCTGCATTGTATAAAAACAACGATGAAACTCTCGAACAAGCTCAAATAAACAAATATGAAAATATAATCAACAAATTTGACAAAAAATCAGGCTCAATATTAGAAGTTGGTTGTGGCTGGGGTGGATTTGCTGAGGTTGCTACAACTGAAGGTAGTTATAGCGTTAAAGGAATTACACTTTCTACAGAACAACACAGTTATGCTAAAAATCGTCTGATTAATAAAAATGCAGATATAGTTATTGAAGACTACCGTATCCAACAAGGTCAGTACGACTATATAGTATCTATCGAGATGATAGAGGCAGTTGGTAAGCAATACTGGAATACATATTTTTCAAAACTAAAATCACTGCTTAAACCAGATGGTAAAATCAACAATCAAAGTATCTTAATTGATAATGCTCTTTTTGAAAGCTATTCAAAGGGTACAGATATGATTAGAACTTTCATTTTCCCTGGTGGTTTTCTGCCTAGTCTTGAGCAAATTGATATTGAGCTAAAAAAGTTGGTCTAAAATGTAAATAAAGAGCTATTTGGTAAAGACTACGCAAAAACTCTAGATATTTGGGATGATAATTTTATAACTAAAGAAAGCGACTTGATAAAACTTGGTTTTGACAAGAGTTTACAAAGGATGTGGAGATTTTATCTAACATCATGTAGTGCTGCTTTTGATCACGGTAGGATAGATGTTGCTCAGTTGGAGATAGTACATGCTTAAAGGTTGGTTCTAATTTTCTTTATAACTTTACCAATATTAAGCTTTGCGAATGAGCCTGTCTTAAATGACATTCTAATGCAAAATAATCAACGCGTTGGTAAAGTTGAGTTTAGAAAATGGTTTTTCCATGTTTATAATGCTGAACTTTATACACAAAATGGTAAGTTTGACTGGAATCAACCCTTTGTATTAAAAATCCACTATTTGATTGGGTTTAAAAGTAAAACTATAGCTAGCCGTACAATTAGTGAAATCAGCAAACAACACAATGCAGAAATAAAAGCTAATGAAGCTAAATATTTTGAAATCATTAACAAAGTAATACCTAACATCAAAAAAAATAGTGATTTATATGGATATATGGATAAAAATGGCTACGCTTATATTTTCACTAAAGATAAGTTGGTTGGCAAAATAAACGATAAACAACTATCAAAATATTTTTTTGAAATATGGTTAAGTGACAAAACTTCCGATCACAAAATGTCTCAACAACTAAGAGGTTTAAAATGATTAAAATAAACTTTTTGGAAAAAAATAGGAGTAATTATTATGGCACTAGGATTATTTAGCTGCTCAACAGATATATCACAATACAAAGACGCTACACCAAAGCTAGATCTACAAGAGTACCTACAAGGTAAGATAGTTGGTGCTGGTATGATTCAAGACTATAAGGGCAAAGTTACTAAGAAATTTGACTTTAGTGGTGTGGCTAGCTGGGATGGAAAGACTGGTATATTTGATGAGCACATGGTTTATGATGATGACTCAAAAGATCACCGTATTTGGACTATCAAAAAGATAAGTGACAATTACTACGAGGGTACAACTGATGATGTAATTGGTATTGCAAAAATTTATGTCGAAGGCAATGCTATGAACTGGAAATATCAGATGAATATTCCCGTCGGAGATAAAAAATACAAAATCACATTTGATGATTGGATGTATTTAATGGATGATGGTTCATTAATCAATAAAAACACCTTCAAAAAATTTGGCTTGAGTGTAGGCTCTCTTACACTAATGATGCACAAAGAAAAATAAATTTCTTGTCATACTACGGCATCGACCGTAGTATCCATGACTAGCGAATACAGTGACTTCAAAATAGTTTGAAGCTGTAACTTAAAAAACTTATATACAGAGAGATACAATGAACTACAACGGCAAAACTATTTGGATAATCGGAGCTACTGACGGCATAGGTAAAGCCTTAGTTGAAAAGATAGATGCAACTTCTGATGCTAATTTTATACTCTCAGCTCGCTCTAAAGATAAACTTCAAGAAATAGCTGGAAATATTAGCAATAATGTTACTATCATCGATTTTGATGTGGCTAACTATGAAGACTTCAAAGCAAAATCTTCCATGGCATTAGCTCATAATCCCGATTATATTATCTATCTACCAGCATTTTATGAACCATCATTAATATCAGAAATTACTACAAAAAATCTACATAAAACAATTCAGACAAACCTTACTGCTGTTTTTTATCTATTTGAATTTGTGCTACCTTTTGTAAAAAATCACCCTTTTACTCAATTAGCAGTTACAGCAAGTGTTGCTGGCTACATTGGTCTACCAAGATCACAGCCATATGCGGCAACTAAGGCAGGTGTTATAAATTTAGTAGAAAGTGCAAAAGCAGAAAATCCAGAGCTTGATATACGCCTAATAAACCCGAGTTTTGTCAAAACCAAACTTACTAATAAAAACAATTTTAAAATGCCTGCGATATTAGAGCCAGAAGATGCTGCTAATGCGATAATAAAGGGCTTAAATTCTAATAGCTTTGAAATACATTTTGCTAAAAAATTCACTTTTACATTGAAATTTATAGCTAGCTTACCCTACAAACTATACTTCAAAATTGCAAAAAAATGGTGTAAAACAAATGAAAGATATTAAGATTGATTTAGTATTTATTGCTTTTACTGCTATGCACATTGCTTGCATTGGAGTATTTTTTATTACTTGGAATATCACTGCTGTAATAGTTTTTTTAATAACTTTTTCAATGCGTACTTTTGCATTAACTGCTGGATATCATCGCTACTTTGCACACAAGTCTTTTCAGACATCTCGAGCATTTCAATTCATACTTGCTTTAGTTGGTTCTTGGGCATCTCAAAACGGTGCATTGTGGTGGTCTGGTCATCATAGATACCACCATATACACTCTGACAAACCTACAGATCTACACACCCCCAAAAACGGTTTTATCCAAGCTCACTTTGGCTGGGTATTTGTACCTAAAAATGACACCGTGGATCCTAAATTCACCAAAGACTGGATTAAATTCCCCGAACTTGTCTGGTTAGACAAATACTGTCATTTGTCATTCG
Source organism: Francisella sp. (assembly GCA_038141505.1). Classification (GTDB taxonomy): domain Bacteria; phylum Pseudomonadota; class Gammaproteobacteria; order Francisellales; family Francisellaceae; genus Francisella. Next base: position 58,121 of record JAYQIE010000031.1, read on the forward strand.
TTGCATACCTTATAGGACTTTTTGCTCTTGGTAGTCTGCTTGCTACTCTTTTTCCAGCACTAAACACTTCTGGACTTACATTTGTTTTATGCGGAGGGATATTCAGTACGGTACTTTTATACCATACAACTTTTAGTGTAAATTCTATTTGTCATATATTTGGTAAAAAAGACAATAATACTTCAGATAATAGTCGTAATAACTGGCTTGTAGCTTTACTTACATTTGGTGAAGGTTGGCACAACAATCATCATAAGTTTGCGTACTCAGTTAGAAATAACCTAAAATTTTGGCAGATTGATATTACTTATATAATTTTATGTATACTAAGAAAATGTAGAATAGTTTGGGATTTTAAAGAGCCTAAAAGTCATTAGATAAATAAAGGATAGTAAAACCATGCTAAAAAATAATTTTGCGCTAGGGTAATACCCCTAAAAATAATAGCATTTAGAAGTGTACAAAAATATACTAATAAATGAGAGGTATTACAAATGAAACAAAAACGATATACAGATAGTCAAATAGTAAATATTTTAAAGGAATCAGAGAGCGGCATTATCGTATCTGATTTGTGTCGCAAATATGGTATATAAGTAGCTCAACATTTTATAAATGGTGTGATAAATACAGTGGTATGGATGTTTCAATGCTAACAAAAGTTAAAGAGCTTGAAGCCCGAAATAGTAGACTTAAGCGTATGTATGCTGATTTACAGTTAGATCATGATATTTTAAAGGAAGCGATGACAAAAAAGTGGTAAAGCCATCTGAGCGAAAGAAGATGGCTTTACAGACAGTGAAAGCTAAGAAAATCAGTGTCAAAAGGAGCTGTAAAGTTTTTGCATAAGTGAAACAGCATACTACTATAGCCCTAAAAATAGTGATGATAATGAGTATATAGCAAATAAGTTAATTGAGCTTACACAGGCTCATCGCAACTGGGGTTTTAAGCTATGCTTTCTGCATATAAGAAATGTATTGGGTAAGAGGTTTAATCATAAACGAGTATATCGAATATATTGTGATTTGTGTTTAAACTTACGAATAAAGCCTAAAAAAGAATTAAAAAAGAGATAAGCCAAAACCATTAACTGAAGCTACTAGAGCAAACCAAATATGGTCTATGGATTTTATGCACGATAATTTATCTAGTGGTAAAAAGTATAGGCTATTAAATATTATAGATGACTATAATAGAGAAGGCTTAGATTTAGAGATTGACTTTTCATTACCATCATATCGAGTTGAAAAGACTTTAAAAAAGGTTAATAAATCAAAGGGGTAAGCCAATAGCAATCAGGTGTGATAATGGTCCTGAATATATAAGTAATAGCTTAAAACTGTGGGCTGAACAAAATAAGATACAACTATGGTATATTCAACCCGGAAACCCTCAACAAAATGGCTATGTTGAGAGATTTAATAGGACTATGAGATATGAACTATTAGAGCAAAATTTATTTGATAGTTTAGATGATATTAGGTTACAATCTACTAGGTGGTTATGGGATTACAACAACATTAGACCACATATGGCTTTAGGAGGTTTTCCTCTAGAATGGTAGCTAATAAAGCTATTTAATAAGTGTACACTTCTAAGTGACATTAAAAATGG
>JAYQIE010000032.1:0-8273 GCA_038141505.1 Francisella sp.
TATAACCCAAACTAGAAAACCCTATAAGAGTTGAAGTATTTAGCTCTGTCATAACCAAGGTTGCTCATAAGAGCAAAGAACCCTACTTTTTTTACTGGCTGTATAGTAGTCTACCTGTGGTTTAATTTTCAATCTAAAAAACCTAAATCTTCAAATCCGATATTATTTAATGCTCCATACAAAATCACAGCTACAGAGTTAGATAAATTCAGACTCCGACTATTTTTGTGCATCGGTATTTTGATTTGTGTTTCTTTTAAAAGCTCTAATACTTCTACGGGTAAACCTCGAGTTTCAGGGACCAAATAACAGCATATCATTAGAGGTATAATCTACTTTATGATAGTACTGCTTAGCTTTTTTAGTACAAGCCCAGATTTTTTAGTTTTATGCTCTTGATAAAACTCTTCAAAATCTTTGTAAATTTTAAGATTTGCAAACTCATGGTAATCAAGCCCAGCTCGTCTTAATTGCTTATCTTCCAACTTAAAACCTAAAGGTTCAATTAGATAGATTTGCACCTACATTGGCACATAAACGGATTATATTACCTGTATTAGGTGGAATCTCTGGTTCATATAAAACTATGTTTAATAAGTTTTGAGACATTTGTTTTTATTTTTGAAATTCTTAGTACACATAGTGTATAAAATTATGTTCTGAACTAAAAGCTATAATTAAAGTACTTTAGAGGATTGGATATAGCCAAACCATTAAAATGTGTTGTTTTGGTGCGTAAGATCAGTTATTTAAAACCATTTTCTAAGCTCCCAAATGTTCAAGATAATCTATAATACTTGTGCTTATTTCCTCAACTTGATGGTAATAAGTATTCTGCGAGGATTCTGCTTTTTCAACAGCAGATACCTGCATACTCTCAAACAAATAATTCGGCTCTATAGGTCTTGTAGATGTTTTTTGTTTGACAACAGCATCTGGAAGAGTCAACGCATAAAATATCTTAAAACCTTTAGCTGTATTACCATCAGTTTCCTTTATTAGTATAATGTTAGCTTTTAAGTCATATTTACCTGTAACAAGATGATATTCTTTTTTTGTTATTGATATTAATCTGCTTTATTCTCTTTACCTTAAAATCAACATTTATTGGCTTTTCAATAGATGGCATTTTCATTTTTTGAGTAAAGAAAGTAGCTCCACCTTATTTTTTGGCTCAAAAGCTTTATTATTGATATCTATCATTTTAGTTAAGACATTTTTTTCTAAAACTTTCAGCTGATTGATGGTCAAAAGCTAAGCAAGTACCTGAGTAATCTGAGCTTTTATAAAAACAACCATTACTATCTAAAAGAAGGAAAAGATTTCTATCGGTATCATAATATAGTGAGTAATCATCTAAGCCTTTTGGGTGACCCATATATACAAAATCATTAACCGAAAGAGTCTGACAAGAAGATAGTACCACTACTAATATCGAAGTAAATAATAATTTTATAAGCTTTTGCATATAGCTACGACTCCATAAGATTTTAATTACTTTAGGGACTGTCCCTTAACCAACCTGCCACATCTAAAGCTGTATAAGTAAGGATAACTTTAGCACCTGCTCGTTTCATAGATGTTAGAGTTTCTATAGTGATAGCTTTCTCATCAACAAGACCAGCTTTTGCTGCTGCCTTTATCATAGCATATTCACCACTTACATGGTACGCTGCAATTGGTAGATCAATCACATGACTAAGCTCGTTAATGATATCAAGATAACTCAAAGCAGGTTTCACCATGATAAAATCAGCACCCTGCTCAACATCTTCTATAGCTTCTCGGATAGCTTCTTTTTTATTGCGATAATCCATCTGATAAGTCTTCCGATCTCCTTTTAATGAAGAGTCACAAGCACTTCTAAATGGTCCGTAGTAAGCTGATGCATATTTCACAGAGTATGACATTATTGCGATATCGTGAAAGTCAGCGTTATCAAGAGCTTCTCGCATTGCTATAATCATACCATCCATCATGCCACTTGGTGCGACTATATCAGCACCACTTTGCGCATGAGAGACTGCTGTTTTTTGCAATATCTCAAGAGTTTTATCATTATCAACGCTCTCATTTTTATCGAGTATTCCACAATGCCCATGAGGAGTAAAACTACACATACATACATCTGTAGCTAGTACTAGTTCTGAGCTAACTCTTTGATTTTGCGAATGGCTTGTTGGGTAATGCCATTAGCATCATAATTTTCAGTCGATAAAAGATCCTTTGTCTTTGGCACACCAAATATCATCAAGCTTTTTATGCCTGCTTGTACTACTTGCTCGACTAATTCATCAAGTCTATCAACTGACCAATGATATTGATTTGGCATACTTGGAATTTCTTTTTTTAACATTACTTCCATGCACCACAAATATCGGATACATCAAGTCATCTGTACTTAATGAAAATTCTGCAATCATGTCTCTTAATGCTTGAGAGCGTCTAAGTCTACGAGGGCGTGTTATCGGAAAACTCATTTACTAACCTTTCTTTTTTAATGCCGGATTTTTTCTATACAACACAAGAATATTACCAATCATCTGTACAAGAGTAGATTTTGTAGCTTTTATAATCTCATCAGCAAATGCTTGTTTTTTTCTTCTTTTGGTAAACTTCCTGCTTTTACTTTTATAAGCTCATGCGATGCTAACGCTAGATCAATCTCTAACATTACATTTTCAGTAAGTCCTTTGGCACCCATAAGTACTATAGGCTTTAAGTAATGAGCTTCTGCTCTTAGTCTTTGTTGTTGCTTTACTTCCATTTTTAATTCCTGTTTTTTTATTTTTATTTAAATTTTAATTTTGTGGATTTAGTTCATCCAAATCCCATTTTAGTGGATTATTTACAATATAATCATATATTTCAGTACAAGATTTTTCATTTCTAATAATATGCTCATAATAATTTCTTTGCCACAATCGTTTATTAAATGGCTTCCAGTTTTTAGTTTTAACACCGTTTATATATGCATTAATTGTCATGGTTTTAAACCATTGAATAATTCTAGGTAGGCGCGAACTCATGTGTTCGCCCTTTTTAATTGGGTTGACACACAGGTCAACCCCTACAGTATTTTCGATATGAATTATACAATGAAAATGATTTGGCATGATGACATATTTACCGCATCTAACATTACAAAATTTATTCTCTAATTCAAGGTAATAATTTTTACCATAAAACCAGCATCATTTAGCAACATTTTACCTTGTTCAATTTTACCAAATAAACATTCTTTTTCATTAATGCATATTGTTTAAAATACAAACCATGCTGACTATAGTCATAATCTTTTAAACGAATACTTCTTCTATTCATAAAAAACTACTTCACAATATCCAATATTATATTTTCTAAAACTAGCTCTTTGTCTACATTCTTATAGTTTGCAAAATAGTTTCTTGCTTCAAGTACCTGCTGATACAGTTTATATATTGCATCACTATTTAGCTTAATTGCTGATATTTTTCACACAGCTAGTTTATCGTAATTAGCAACATTCACTTCATTAACATCTAAATTATAGTTATATACATCGATTATGATACTAGTTAGCCAATACAGCACATCTTTAAAATTTGGACTAATTTCTTTAAGAAACACATTTAGATTAACTTGATTGACAAGCACTTTCATCAATGAATTTCTAATCTGCCAAAAAGATGACTCTAGCTTTATTTTTGCTATAACATTAATATCATCTCGAGCCATAATCAAAGATTTCTCTATAGCAGAATTAGGCATATCAAAAGTATAGTTAAGGTACTTATACTTATCATCTTTATCAAATGCTATATCATAAGATAGTGATCTACTTTTTACAGTAGCTAACACATCACTATAATTTCGCGTAAACATCAAAAGAAAGCATTACCATTTGGCTCTTCTAAGGTTTTTAACAAAGCATTTGCTGTTGAGTCATTTAGTAAATCAAGTTCTGGGATAATTATAATTTTTGCTAGATCATTGTGTGCCGTAAGCTCACAGTTTTTGATAATCTTTTTTTACCTCTGCAACTTTAATCTCATCATTCTCAACCTTTGCAATAGTTATGTATGGACTATCTTGATAATCTTCTATTGACTGATCTAAAAGCAACTCACAAAACGACTTAATAAAACTATCTAACAGCACAGCATCTTTTACTTTAAATATAAAAGCATGATGAAGAGTATTGCTAGATTTTTGAGCACGGAAGCTATCAAGAAGGTTTCGAGGACTGTTTAGAGATAACACTTTAATCCTAAATTATTTTACGAGCGTATAAGAAGTTAGTCATAGCTTTCCTTATCATAGCAAGCTTAGACTTTAGAAAACCTTTTTCTTTTTTTTTATAACGAACTCTACCTGATACACATCTAAATTATTGTTCAAATGCTCGATAATATAATCATCATAAGTCTGGATTTTATCAACTAAAACCAAGCTCTAAAGCATCTTTACCAAACCAATATTCACCAGTGTACCAACTTTTTGCATATCAAGTGACGGTCTATAAGCTAAAATATGCTTTTTGAATAATTCATGAATATTTTCTAGATCCTGCTTAAATTTCTCGACCTTCTTCCGGTATTTTTACCCATAGTTGTAAGAGTTCGTTTGAATTCACCAGATGTATGCATTTCGACATTTATACCATTTTTCTCAAGTAAATCATGAATGTTTGGTACTTGTCCAATCACTCCGATTGAGCCTACAATTGCAAACGGTGCAGATATAATCTTATGACCAACTGCCGACATCATATAGCCACCCACTTGCTGCTACTTGATCGATACAGATAGTCAAAGTCAGTCCTGCTTGGCGAATACGCTCAGCTGGGCCGCAGCAAAACCATAACCATTGACAACCCCACCAGGGCTATCTATGCGTACAATAATTTCATCATTAGCCTTAGCTGCTGCTAGGACAGCTGAAACTTCCTCACGAAGACCTTCGACTTGTGAAGCGTGTATATCACCCTTAAAAAATTTATGACAAAAACTTTATTTTCAGGCTTATCTTTCTTAGCAGTTTTCTTTTGCTCTTTTGTATAGCTTTTATATTCTTTTTTATCCAATACTGTTTCTAAGATTTCACTCTTAGTTTCTTTATAATCATCACCAAGCTTTCTAATTGTAAGTCGACCTTTTGCTAGCTCAGCAACTTCCTGCTTTGCCTTTGCCAGCAATGAGAAAAAACTACCAACTACAAAAACTATAGCAACCACAACCAATATCACACTTAATGCAAAAAACACAAAGCTTACAAAATTTTCATACCACATAATTACTACCTATTCGCTCTTAGAGTTTTTAGCAATGAATCATTAGCGTTGCCTTTAAGATTCGCTTTTCTAACTGAATCACGAGCAAATACGCGTTTTTTGTACTCGTATATAGCACCAAAGCTCTCATCAACTACAAAACCTTCTGCTTCTAGTGAAATCATCAATGCTGCAATATAGCAATCTGCCAGCGTAAAGCTTGTACAAATAAAGTAATCTGACTCTGAGAATGTTTTCTCCATCGCCATAAAGCTTTCTTTTAAATCGTTGAATAAAGATTTGATTTTAGCCTTGTTAGTTCTATTTTCTTAATTTCTTCTAGTACTGGGTACCATTCGTTATCTATCTTGTCTAATGATAGACGAATCTTGATTCTTTCATTGACAATACTCGGCAAAAGACCAGGTGCTGGGAATCTCTCATCAATATATATAAGCAATGCTTTCCTATTGTTGATACTATAGTCTTTTCCTTTAAAACAGGGAGTAGTCCATTAGGAGAGATCTTTTTGCATCTCAGCAGTTAAATCACTTGCTTCGACTATTTCCATCGCCATCTTTTTTCTGCTAATGCAATTCTTGCTCTAAGTGAATGAGGGCAATACTTAGCCGTGTATAAAATTACTTTCATCAATCGTGCCTTTTTAATAGATTAAACAATTAAACATTACTAATGTTTATTGATATAATTGTAGATAATAAAAACTAGTATCAAATTTTACCATATTTGTGGATAACTACAACATAGACAGTGAAGGCTTTTTATTAGACTTTGAAAGCTGGGATATAGATTTTTGTAATCTAAGTGCTAAAAGTGAAGATATTGACCTATCGAAAGATCATCTTTTAGTGATAAATTTCTTGCGTGAGTTTTATAAAAAAAACAAAAAATCGCCTGCTATTCGTGAGCTAGTCTCTTCATTAAAAAAATCTCATGGAGAAAAAATTGGCAATAGTTTATACCTACAAATGCTCTTTCCAGTATCTCCTGCTGTACAAGCTGCAAAGTTGGCTGGTCTGCCTAAGCCCTAAGAGGTGCATTTGATTTTGAATAATACTTGTAGTGATAGCACAGTCGGCTGTCAACTTATCAAAGACAATGATCTGTCACTACAAAATTTATATCCTCAACAAATGTAGGGGTTGACCTATGTGTCAATCCAACTAATAAGGGCGAACACATAGGTACGCCCCACAAAACACTTTAAACTATCAAATTCAGCTCAAAACTTACAAATCTCCGGACTTACTTACAACTCCGCTCAGCACAAGTGATCCAGAGTCTCTTTAACCTATACATGTTCTTGTTTTGAAAAGAGACTAGAGACTGTTGATTTAGTCATATTTGAGTATTTATAAACAACAAATACACATACAAAATCATCGTCATCCTCGTGCTTGACACGGGGATCTCCTCTCTATTTGAGAGATTCCCACCACTACAACATTTATTAAAGCAATATTCTTTTAAACTTTTGGCAAAAAAATGAATTTTTTTACTGTAAATGGGGGGGTAATGGTATAAATTATAGATGTAAGATTGTTAAATTTGAATAACAATCATCGTATGTTTAAATTTTAAGGAACACCATGAAAAAGAAAATACTCTCATCACTAGTACTCGCTAGCTTGGCTGCTTCTGCTTTTGCAGTCAATTCAACTAAACCAATTATGCACTTGCAGAAATTGCAAGAGCAAAACAAGAGTTTGGAGGCTGAGAATAATTTCATTCAACCAGGTAAAGGCTTTTCGGAGTGATGCTGAGGTGATTTCTCCATTACAGTGTTTCAATGTAAAAAGCACCGATGAAAATGCTGGGGTAATACCCCTAAAAATAATAGTATTTAGAAGTGTACAAAAATATACTAATAAATGAGAGGTATTACAAATGAAACAAAAACGATATACAGATAGTCAAATAGTAAATATTTTAAAGGAATCAGAGAGCGGCATTATCGTATCTGATTTGTGTCGCAAATATGGTATAAGTAGCTCAACATTTTATAAATGGCGTGAGAAATACAGTGGTATGGATGTTTCAATGCTAACAAAAGTTAAAGAGCTTGAAGCCCAAAATAGTAGACTTAAGCGTATGTATGCTGATTTACAGTTAGATCATGATATTTTAAAGGAAGCGATGACAAAAAAGTGGTAAAGCCATCTGAGCGAAAGAAGATGGCTTTACAGACAGTGAAAGCTAAGAAAATCAGTGTCAAAAGGAGCTGTAAAGTTTTTTGCATAAGTGAAACAGCATACTACTATAGCCCTAAAAATAGTGATGATAATGAGTATATAGCAAATAAGTTAATTGAGCTTACACAGGCTCATCGCAACTGGGGTTTTAAGCTATGCTTTCTGCATATAAGAAATGTATTGGGTAAGAGGTTTAATCATAAACGAGTATATCGAATATATTGTGATTTGTGTTTAAACTTACGAATAAAGCCTAAAAAAAGAATTAAAAGAGATAAGCCAAAACCATTAACTGAAGCTACTAGAGCAAACCAAATATGGTCTATGGATTTTATGCACGATAATTTATCTAGTGGTAAAAAGTATAGGCTATTAAATATTATAGATGACTATAATAGAGAAGGCTTAGATTGTGAGATTGACTTTTCATTACCATCATATCGAGTTGAAAAGACTTTAAAAAGGTTAATAAATCAAAGGGGTAAGCCTATAGCAATCAGGTGTGATAATGGTCCTGAATATATAAGCAATAGCTTAAAGTTGTGGGCTAAAAGAAATAAGATACAACTATGGTATATTCAACCTGGAAACCCTCAACAAAATGGCTATGTTGAGAGATTTAATAGGACTATGAGATATGAACTATTAGAGCAAAATTTATTTGATAGTTTAGATGATATTAGGTTACAATCTACTAGGTGGTTATGGGATTACAACAACATTAGACCACATATGGCTTTAGGAGGTTTTCCTCCTAGAATGGTAGCTAATAAAGCTATTTAATAAGTGTACACTTCTAAGTGACATTA
>JAYQIE010000033.1:0-27594 GCA_038141505.1 Francisella sp.
TAATACTCCCATTTTTAATGTCACTTAGAAGTGTACACTTATTAAATAGCTTTATTAGCTACCATTCTAGGGAAAACCTCTAAAGCCATATGTGGTCTAATGTTATTTGTAATCCCATAACCACCTAGTAGATTGTAACCTAATATCATCTATCAAATAAATTTTGCTCTAATAGTTCATATCTCATAGTCCTATTAAATCTCTCAACATAGCCATTTTGTTGAGGGTTTCCAGGTTGAATATACCATAGTTGTATCTTATTTCTTTTTAGCCCACAACTTTAAGCTATTGCTTATATATTCAGGACCATTATCACACCTGATTGCTATGGAAAACATACCCTTTGATTTATTAACCTTTTTAAAGTCTTTTCAACTCGATATGATGGTAATGAAAAGTCAATCTACAATCTAAGCCTTCTCTATTATAGTCATCTATAATATTTAATAGCCTATACTGCACACCACTAGATAAATTATCGTGCATAAAATCCATAGACCATATTTGGTTTGCTCTAGTAGCTTCAGTTAATGGTTTTGGCTTATCTCTTTTAATTCTTTTTTAGGCTTTATTCGTAAGTTTAAACACAAATCACAATATATTCGATATCTCGTTTATGATTAAACCTCTTTTAATACATTTCTTATATGCAGAAAGCATAGCTTAAAACCCCAGTTGCGATGAGCCTGTGTAAGCTCAATTAACTTATTTGCTATATACTCATTATCATCACTATTTTTAGGGCTATAGTAGTATGCTGTTTCACTTATGCAAAAAACTTTACAGCTCCTTTTGACACTGATTTTCTTAGCTTTCACTGTCTGTAAAGCCATCTTCTTTCGCTCAGATGGCTTTACCACTTTTGTCACATCGCTTCCTTTAAAATATCATGATCTAACTGTAAATCAGCATACATACGCTTAAGTCTACTATTTTGGGCTTCAAGCTCTTTAACTTTTGTTAGCATTGAAACATCCATACCACTGTATTTCTCACGCCATTTATAAAATGTTGAGCTATTTATACCATATTTGCGACACAAATCAGATACGATAATGCCGCTCTCTGATTCCTTTAAAATATTTACTATTTGACTATCTGTATATCATTTTTGTTTCATTTGTAATACCTCTCATTTATTAGTATATTTTTGTACACTTCTAAATGCTATTATTTTTAGGGGTATTACCCCATGACAATATCTTGGCTAGCTATTTTTGTTGCTTTGTTTGCAATATTTTTATAGCATAAGACCTTAGAAAAAATAAAATCAAGAAATTCTATATTTCAGAAGGCAAATTTATGACAGTAATGAAATTCAATCTTCTAAAAAAAAAGAAGGTAAAGCACGCAGAGCAACTATTAGTTTCCCAAGAGGGGATATTCAAACTCCAGCATTTATGCCAGTAGGTACTTATGGAGCTGTAAAATCAGTATCTCCAGTGGAGCTTAAAGAGATGGGAGCTGATATTATCTTAGGGAATACTTTCCATCTATGGCTTCGTCCTGGTACAGAGATTATCAAAAAGCATGGTTCACTACATGGCTTTAATAGTTGGGATAAGCCGATTCTTACTGATTCAGGTGGGTTTCAGGTTTTTAGTTTGGGTAAGATGCGTAAGCTGACAGAAGAGGGTGTAACTTTTAAGTCGCCAATCAATGGCTCAAAAGTGTTTTTATCACCAGAAATTTCGATGCAAGTTCAGCGAGATTTAGGCTCTGATATCGTGATGTGTTTTGATGAATGTACACCTTATCCAGCTACTGAAAAAGAAGCAAAAGATTCGATGGAGCTTTCAATGCGTTGGGCTCAAAGATCAAAAGATGAGCATGGCGATAATCCATCGGCTCTTTTTGGAATCATTCAAGGTGGTATGTATGAGCATTTGCGTGATGAGTCACTAGTAAAATTAAAAGAAATAGATTTCGATGGTTTTGCTATTGGCGGGCTTTCTGTAGGCGAGCCAAAAGATGAGATGATAAAAATACTAGATCATACAGCTCATCAAATGCCAGAAGATAAGCCAAGATACCTTATGGGTGTAGGAACTCCTAAGGATCTTGTAGAAGCGGTTTATCATGGTGTGGATATGTTTGACTGTGTGATGCCATCACGCAATGCTCGAAATGGTCATATATTTACCTCAGAAGGGATTATTCGCATAAGAAACTCTCAGTATAAAGAAGATACTTCAGCACTTGATCCAACTTGTGATTGCTATACTTGTAAGAATTTTACAAAAAGTTATCTACATCATTTAGACAAAACAAAAGAGATTTTGGGCTCAAGATTAAATACTATTCATAACCTACATTACTACCAAAAACTAATGCGTGATATCCGTCAAGCTATCGAAGAAGAAAGGTTTAGCGAGTTTAGAGAAGAGTTTCTAGAAAACTATAAATAAAAGAGTTTTAATTTTTATAAAAAAGTCGATAACAGCAGCATTATCTTTTCAAATGGATAAGACTGCGGGTTTTTTGATAGTAGGTAATATGACTTTCCTGTTGGATAACTCTTCTGTTCTGGTATATATAAAAGCTCATTTTTAATGTGCTCTTCAATTAACAGTTTATCTGTAACAAAAAAACCTATCCCGGAAAAACAAGCTTTTATTGCTTGAAGTGAGCTTTTAAAAACTATTTCTTTATTATGCTTTGTAGTAATCCCATTGTATTTGCACCAGTCACTAAAATCATTAATTCGAATTTTATCATCAACATAAATAAGTTTCTGATCTGTAATTATTTCTGCGTAAGTCTTACCTATGTTTTTATTGTTACATGCTAACACCAGTTCACCATCAGCAAGTTTATATTTATTAATTCCATCAAACTCATCTTTCGTACCATACTCGATACTTATATCGATATCATCACTATTAAAATCAACTTTTCTTCCTAGGGTTAGAAGCTGAATATCTATATTTTCTAAAACTTCCATAAAACTATCAAGCTTTGGTATAAGCCAGTTTGCACATAATGTAGACATACAATTAATTGATATCTTTTTCGATTCTGATTCTTAGGTAATACCCCCAAAAAATAATAGCATTTAGAAGTGTACAAAAATATACTAATAAATGAGAGGTATTACAAATGAAACAAAAACGATATACAGATAGTCAAATAGTAAATATTTTAAAGGAATCAGAGAGCGGCATTATCGTATCTGATTTGTGTCGCAAATATGGTATAAGTAGCTCAACATTTTATAAATGGCGTGAGAAATACAGTGGTATGGATGTTTCAATGCTAACAAAAGTTAAAGAGCTTGAAGCCCGAAATAGTAGACTTAAGCGTATGTATGCTGATTTACAGTTAGATCATGATATTTTAAAGGAAGCGATGACAAAAAAGTGGTAAAGCCATCTGAGCGAAAGAAGATGGCTTTACAGACAGTGAAAGCTAAGAAAATCAGTGTCAAAAGGAGCTGTAAAGTTTTTTGCATAAGTGAAACAGCATACTACTATAGCCCTAAAAATAGTGATGATAATGAGTATATAGCAAATAAGTTAATTGAGCTTACACAGGCTCATCGCAACTGGGGTTTTAAGCTATGCTTTCTGCATATAAGAAATGTATTGGGTAAGAGGTTTAATCATAAACGAGTATATCGAATATATTGTGATTTGTGTTTAAACTTACGAATAAAGCCTAAAAAAAGAATTAAAAGAGATAAGCCAAAACCATTAACTGAAGCTACTAGAGCAAACCAAATATGGTCTATGGATTTTATGCACGATAATTTATCTAGTGGTAAAAAGTATAGGCTATTAAATATTATAGATGACTATAATAGAGAAGGCTTAGATTGTGAGATTGACTTTTCATTACCATCATATCGAGTTGAAAAGACTTTAAAAAGGTTAATAAATCAAAGGGGTAAGCCTATAGCAATCAGGTGTGATAATGGTCCTGAATATATAAGCAATAGCTTAAAGTTGTGGGCTAAAAGAAATAAGATACAACTATGGTATATTCAACCTGGAAACCCTCAACAAAATGGCTATGTTGAGAGATTTAATAGGACTATGAGATATGAACTATTAGAGCAAAATTTATTTGATAGTTTAGATGATATTAGGTTACAATCTACTAGGTGGTTATGGGATTACAACAACATTAGACCACATATGGCTTTAGGAGGTTTTCCTCCTAGAATGGTAGCTAATAAAGCTATTTAATAAGTGTACACTTCTAAGTGACATTAAAAATGGGAGTATTACCCTTTGATTTATTAATCTTTTTAAAGTCTTTTCAACTCGATATGATTCCAAAGTATAACTTCATGCTCTATAGAATCATAAAATACTACCGTACCTAAGTGATCTTTTCTCTTACCATAAAAGGTAGTATCACACACTAGGTTTATAGCTCTTGGTCGATGTGTTTTTACAGGAACTTTATAGCTATATATTTGTTGTTGAATCCAGCTGATACTTTTAGAATATTCTTGGGCTAAATCTTGATGTGTTTGATGTTTGAATACATACTTTCTAAATAAAATTTCTATTCTTTTAACGGGTCTTCTAGCAAGTTGGAATTTAGCGTTACAAGTATTACATTTATATCTCTGAACACCATTCCTTTTACCTATTTTCTTCGTGGAATTAGAACTACATTTTGGACAAATTTTAGTCTTTTTTTACAGCCATTTGTAAAATATCCTTTTTAAATCCTTATTATACATGACTTACAGGTGCTTTTTAGACCCCCATTTTTACCTATAGCTCTAATTTTATGATGAAATCTTCTAAGTAGTCATTTTCGCCCATTTCATATTCAGATATAGCAAAATGCTTAGCTGACTTTTTCTGAGCGTGCATCTCCTCAGTTGAGCTAGTATTTAAATGATGCCAATCCGGTAGGTCATTGCCCTCAAGAAGTAGTTTGTACGCACATGAGTTTGGTAGCCATTTATGAGCGTGATTTTTAAGTTGTTTGTATGTTAGATTTATACAATCAGGTACAATTTGCTTCCTTTTTTCGTACATACTACATTGGCATTTACCAGTGTCTAAAAGTTTGCAACTTATCTTCGTATAAAAGACTTCATCAGATTCATCATCTTGAAGTTTATTTAGGCAACAAAGTCCGCATCTGTCGCAAATAGATTCCCATTGCTTAGAATCCATGTCTTTTAGCTCAATTTCTTGCCACCATTTATGCATATTTTATAGTCTTTGTGTATAATACCTCTTTAGAAAACAATGATATATTAAATCATCTAAAAAACACTAAAGGTTATAAATGAAAACTACCGCTAAAGCGAGAAATAACGCAAGACTTTATGCTGTGCAAGCTTTGTATCAAAAGAAAGTTGCAGGCAATACTTATTCTGAATTAAAAGTTCAATTTTATGCAGACAATGCTGGAAGACATCAAACTGATTGGGATTTCTTTGATAGATTGATTGATGCTATTGAGTCAAATGAAACTCAAATCAATCAGCATATTGCAGATAATTCTAAAGATGGTGCTGAGTTTACAAATGGTGTTGACTTGGCAGTGTTACAAGTTGCTATCGCGGAGCTTATAGAATGCTTGGAAAACCCGTATCAAGTGATCATCAAAGAGTATGTTGAGATTGATTTTAGTATGGGTACAGAAGAAGGCTACAAATTTATAAATGCGATGTTGCAGAAGCTTTCTAAAATTATCCGAGATGCAGAGTAAAGTTATCCTGCGAAGCTAAGAAGTTAAATTTTTCACGATGCTCTATCTGAGTATTCTTATCTAAGTCCGCATACAATATTGTCTCATCAAAGTCTTTATGTGCTAGCACGACACCGTTATAATCTATAATCATACTATCACCAGCATAGCCAAGGTTTGGATCTTGTCCAACTCTATTACACGCTATTACGAAAGTTTGATTTTCAATTGCACGAGCCTTTAGCAAAGCTATCCAATGCTCACGGCGGGATTCTGGCCAGCAAGCTACATTTAGAAGTATGTCGTACTCGTTAGCATTGCAATTAAATACAGGAAAACGAAGATCGAAACATACACTAAGAAGTATCTTGAAACCATTGTAATCTATGATTTTTCTATCATTACCAATTGCAGTTTTTACCTTCGCCAGCATGTAGGAAAAGATGGGTTTTGTCATAAAGTATGAATAGTGCCTTCAGATGTTACAAAATATAGTCGATTAGCAATTTTATCATCTGTAAAAGTTGCAGCACTACCTACGATTGCACAGTTTTTACCTTTGACTTGTGAGCTCATCCAGTTAGTGATGTCTTCTTGAGTACTCGCCTCATTGGTAGGGTTCATAATAAAGCCAGTATTGAACATCTCAGGTAATACAATTAGATCGACTTCTTTATCAATATTTGAGATTTTATCCTCTAGGTTTTTTATAATTGAGCTCTTTGTTGTCCCATTCAATATCTGTTTGAATAATAGCTACTTTTAGATTTGACATAGTTTTTGAGCTCCTTTAATAATATCATCATCTTTTTTTGCAAAGCATAGTCTTAGTAAGCCATTTTGAGGTTTTTCAAAAAGTGTTGAAATTGGAACTAAACCAACGCCATGATCTTTGATTAGGTTTGTGGCAAAATCATTATCATTATCATTGCTAATAGCACTATAATCAAGCATTTGAAATGGCGAGCCTTGCCAGTCTAGGAGTCTGAATTTTGATCCTTTGAGATTTTCTCTAAGTAGTTTGTTTTTGCTTTTTTGTAAAGGTTATGTAAGTTTTGGTAATATTCAGGATGCTCTAATATACCTTCTGCTAAAGCTAGTTGCATTGGATGAACAGGCGAGAATGTTGTAAATTGTTTGATAGCTAGAATATTTTTTATAATATCCGCAGGGGCAATAGCCACACCAAGACGCCAGCCAGTTAGATTGTATGTCTTACCTAGTGATTGTAAAACTACTAGTTTATCTCTAAGTTCTGGTATTTCTATAGCACTTGTGAATTTTTCGCCAGCATAAATATGCTCATAAACTTCATCTGCTATGACAAGTATATCTTTGTCTTTTATGATATTGGCAAGTTCTTGATATTCTTCTTTGGATATTACGCTACCCATAGGATTGTGAGGGGAATTTAAGATTATGATTTTAGTTCTAGCCGTGATTGCATTTGCAATAGCCTGTAAATCTATATTGCCGTTTGGAAGTAGATTTAATCTAATGCTCTTACCTTGATTAAACTTTGTAATACCTGCATAAGCATCATAAATAGGGTCAAACATAATCACTTCATCATCTTTGTCAACATAGCAAGAGATTGCTGCAAATAGTCCTTCTTGAGCACCTGCTGTGATAGCGATATTATCTAGCTCTATATCTACATCGTAGCAAACTTTTGTCTTTTGAACTATAGCTTTACGAAGAGCAGGGGCACCAGGTATGGACGAGTATTGATTCTTCCCTTTTAGCATATAGAAGTTTGTGCGATCTATTAGCCATTCAGGAGTATCAAAGTCAGGTGCTCCTTGAGTGAAATTAGTAGCTTTATGTTCATTTGCCATCATAGCAAATTTGCCGTATATAGATGGAGTTGTATCGATGTGTGATTTTAGTTTTGGCATAATAGATATTCTCTAGTAATTAAAAGCAATAGGTAAATTATAGTATAAATTTTGGTGTGGTGCTAATTTTGATTTTTTTAATGGAGATGTGGACTATATTGATAGAATAAATACTTATGGTGGAATACTGAAAAATTCAGCATAACGGTTTTATTGGAGCTAATCGCAAAAAAGGTTTGATAAAACAATATCTACTTATTTAGGAATGATTAAATTAGCATCTACTTTTATTTGGCTAAGATGATGTGATTTTGTACAGAGCCTATATTTATTGATTGTTAGTGGTTTTAAATAATTGAGCTAAAGGATTTCCGTAGCATTTTAAATATAGTTCACCTATTAGTTTAGATCCTAGATAATTTAGATGTTGTGAATCTGCATAGAGTGGCGTACCATCAATATTTATTTCACATTTTGATTTATTGCAAATTACTTTTTTGGGATCTATAATCACAAGTTGAGGGTATTTAATTTTTAGTTTTTTAACTAATTCATCAAAAGGTTTTTGTTTATCTAATACTTCTTTTTTATCTAGTTCACATCTATTAAGATACATCGAAATTTTACTAAAATTACATAATGGTGTTAAGTTTTGAGGAAGTTCAGGAGTATCTAGGATTATTATAGGTATAGCATTACTTTGAGTAATTAATTTTATAGAGTCTTCTAACGAATTAATGTATTTACTATAATCAGGTTTCGTTGCTGACCATGCACCACCTAAAATAATATACTTATATTGCTTAGTTTTGATTTCTTTTTTTATAGCATTATTTCTATTTATTGCAGATACACGTACCCAAGGATCTTCATTTTTTAAGTCGTATAAAAACGGTGTTGAATTTTGCGTTACAACATAAGCTTTTTGATTTAAATTTTTAAGCCATACACTTATCATGGGAGTTTCTGATCTTGTATGCGAGTCACCAATTATTGCTATTTCTGTAGGAGTTCTATCATTTTTAGATCCTAAGGTACAATACTTAGGGTCGGGTAGGTTGAAAGATTTAAAATTATCAGTCTCATATAGTAAAAAGCAATGGTTTTTATCAAATTCTTGAAAGCCAAAGTTAAAGTCAAACTTATTGGGAGGATTTTTAGTATGTAATAGACTAATTAATATAATAATAGAAATAATTAATGGAGTTATCCATAACAAAAATACACTTTTAATTAGTGATAGTTTGTATTTGAATCTGAATGGTTTTTCAATCAGTAAGTAAGTCATGCTTGAAAGCAAAAAGCTAAGTATCAGTATAACTATACAAACACTAGTTGTTTTTGGAATGCTTAAGAAATTAACAAAAGCTATTATTGGCCAGTGCCATAAATAGAGAGAAAAAGATATTAATCCAATATATACGAGAGGTTTAGTAGAAAAAAATCTGTTGATAATAGGCGTGTACGAGGTAAATGATCCCGAATATATGTATAAAGCAGCTCCAAAGCATATAATTATTGACCAAGAGCTAGGATAATTTTCTTTTACGAAAAAAATAGGAATTACTATCAAAAAGAAAGAGACTATAGATGCAAGATCTAAAGCTTTTTTACTATGTGCTATATTATTGAAATTTAATTTAGTTATTGCTAGGCTACACCCAAAAAGTATTTCAAAAGCTCTACTTGGGGTAAAGTAGTAGTATTTCTGAGCATCTAAATAATAAAAAGAAATTATCGAAACGATGGTTAGTGCAATAGATGCTATTAATAATTTATTCTTAGGTCAATTGTTAAGTTTGTATGTGAGTATTAAAATGATTGGCCAAAGTATATAAAACTGCTCTTCAACACCTAGTGACCATGTATGTAATAATGGAATAATGTTTGAATCGGTACTAAAATAGCCAAAATTCAAAGTATTATAAAAGAAGAAGTTTGAAATTGATGCAATAGCATTCATGAGTGATCTTGCGTAATTTATTTTAAAGGATATTATTGGGTTTAATAGATAAACAATAATTGTTGTAAATAAAAAAACAACTAGTAAGGCCGGCATAATTCTTCTAATTCTTCGAAGGTAAAAGTTTTTAATAGAAAACGATTTATTTTCGAGGTCTCGAATAATTATGGAAGTTATCAAGTACCCTGAAATTACGAAAAATATATCAACACCGAGGTAGCCTGATTTAATCCAGCTAATATTCAAATGAAACAATATTACTGCAAGTACTGCAAATGCTCTTAACCCATCAATATCTTTTTCTATATTTTATATTGCTCATTTTAAACCTTTATTAGTTTGATTAACTGCTCAACCGTTATCTCTTGCTTCTCTTGAGTTCTACGATTTTTATACTCAACTAGACCTTGCTCAAGTAGTCTATCGCCAATTATCACATGATGAGAATAGCCAACTAAGTCAGCATCAGCAAACATAACGCCAGGTCTTGCACCGCGGTCATCAAGTAGAACATCTATACCTTTTGCAGTAAGCTCAGCATAAAGATTATCAGCAAGAGTTTTGACATCATCAGATTTGTTGTAATTAATAGGAAGTATAGCTACTTGATATGGAGCTATTGCTTCTGGCCAAACTATACCATTGTCATCATGAGACTGCTCAATTGCTGCAGCCATCACTCGAGATACACCAAAGCCATAGCAACCCATAAGTATAGGCTTCGACTTACCATCTTGACCAATTACGGTTGCTTTCATCGGAGCAGAGTAGACATCTTCAAGCTCAAAAATATGCCCAACTTCAATACCATTAGTAAGCTCTAACGAACCTTTTCCATCAGGAGAGATATCGCCAGTCACTATATTTCTAATATCAGCAATTTGATAATTAGAGATATCTCTATCCCAGTTTACATTTGTTAGATGATAATCATCTTCATTTGCTCCACAAATAAGGTCTGTAACTTCTACAGCACTAAAGTCAGCAATTATCGGAAGAGGACAGTTGTGTATGCCAAGCGATCCAGCGTTAGCATTGAACATAGAGTTTATCTCTTCTTTGGTAGCTAAACTGTATGGTGCTACTATTTGCGGTAGTTTGTTGATTTTTTGTTTCATTAAGCTCATGATCTCCGCGTACTGCTAAAAGCAAAGAAATTATCCTCAGCATCTTTGATAACCATTGTTTTAACTGTTTGCTTAATATCAGAATCCATTTCCTTACAAAGCTTTTCGATAGTTTTGATATTCGGTGTATGAATTTTTTCTATAGTATTTTTAGAAACCTCTTTTTTACTCAAATCAGGCTTTGCATAAGTTGCAAGCTCAATATTTGCTGCATAATCACTACCGTTGCTATAGCAAACCACATCTTCACCAGCATTTGCTAATACTTGAAATTCATGGCTGTTATCACCACCAATTGCACCAGTATCTGCTTTTACTGGTCGATACTTTAAACCAATACGGTCTAATATATCACAGTAAGATTGAAACATTATTTCATAAGTGTTGTGTAGGCATTCGGTATTTTCATGGAAAGAATAAGCATCTTTCATGATAAATTCTCTAGCACGCATTACACCAAAACGAGGACGGATCTCATCTCTAAATTTTGTTTGGATTTGATACAGGTTTAAAGGCAGTTGTTTGTAACTCTTGATAGTATCGCGAGCCATATCAACAATTGGCTCTTCATGAGTTGGACCGTAACAAAAATCACGACCATGACGATCTTTTAGCTTCAAAAAGCTCAGGGCCAAATTTATCCCAACGATGAGTTTCTTGTAATAGTTCTGATGGCAACACACTTGGTAATAAAAGTTCGCTTGCACCAGCTTTTGCCATTTCTTCGCGGACAATATTTTGGATTTTTGTAAAACTTTTACACCCATCGGCATCCAAGTATAGATTCCAGAAGCTAGCTTTTTGATAAGACCCGCTTTTAGCATAAGTTGGTGTGATGTTAAGACAGCTTCTTTTTGGTAGCTCTTTTGTTGTAGCGATAAGTGTTTGTGATGCTTTCATAGTGGTTGAAATTTTCTAAAATAAGTATGTGCTAGATTATAGCAAAAATTTGATTATAAAATATAAAAAATGATTTTAGAAGTAGGAAGTTAATGAGGTATGGGCTAATGAAATTATAAGCCTGTCATCCAGTAGCTTGTTGGATCTGATGGGCATAGATGCAGGCCACATTCAACAAATACACTTATAGTATTAGCTAGAGTTAAAACTATAATCAGAAAAATTGCAATCTCTGGGATAAATCTCATTTTTTTCTCTTCTTGGAGTGTTTGGTGAGATAAGTCCACATATTGATGCATAAAGTATAACTATAATGCTTACTATGAAATTCCAACTATACATGTGTAGTGAAAGTACAGCATCGCCATAACTACCTGTACCTGGAACTATATGTAGCAATATCTGTGTCATTGCCATTGCAGCATTTAATAGGGCTACAATAATCACTAAAAAATAATGTTTAGATTTATTGCCATGCACCAAATTTAAGATTATGCCAAATGTCAGTAAGCTAAGAGCCATTCTCTGGAAAACACATAAGGCACAAGGTAGCTCATGTAAGAATAATTGATAATAAAAAGCCATAGTTAGAATAAATGTGATGCCGATTATATCTAAAGAATCAAATATGGTTAGTATTTTGTTTTTAGTTGTGTTTGTCATTTTGATTCTCCTTATAATTGGATGTTAATGTATCTAATAGTATATGGTATAAATACTATTGATAAGGAAATTACAGCTATCACGAAAAGTGTTATGGCAAGTTTATATTTATTGGTGCATGCAAATATTAAGCTAGCAAGAGTTGTTAATAATATTAAGAAAATCATTTTATAACCTTTGTTGTATTTCGATGGTTAAATTTTATAGATTTATCTAAATAAGTAAAATCATAAGAAGTGATTACATATATAAGCAATACTAATATGAATGCTTCAGCATATAAATCAAAATACAAATAAGTTTGAATAAAATATGTAGTGTTTATTTTTTTGTGGGATTTTAAAAGAATGAAAAATTTGAAATTGTTTGTGGCTCCCCGAGACGGATTTGAACCGCCGACCAATTGATTAACAGTCAACTGCTCTACCGCTGAGCTATCGGGGAACTACAAAGAGGTATTCTATAGCTGTTTAACTATACTGTCAATAGCTTTTTTTCACTTTTTAGGTATATTTTATTAAGTTTATAAGATTTGCGGTTTGTGATAGTATTAGAGCTAATAATTCAAGCATAAAAGAGAACTGTTTTATAATGGAAAATCAAGTTATTCAAAGACAACAGGAAATTGTTGAGGAATTATCTTTTTTGATGATTGGGAAGATAAGTATGATTATGTTATTTCTCTTGCAAAAAAAATGCCACAATTCCCAGAAGATAAAAAACTACAGACAATCTTGTGCGAGGGTGCCAATCACAAGTTTGGTTTGATCATGAAATGGAGTCTGGTAAATTGAAGTTTATCGCAACAAGTGATGCTTTGATTGTATCTGGGCTAATAGGATTGTTGCTTAGAGTATATAATGATGCAACACCATCAGAAATTACAACATCAAATACTGAGTTTATCAAAGAGATTGGGTTTGGAAATAACTTAAGTGCGACAAGAGCAACAGGGCTCAAATCGATGCTTGACTATATATATGCTACGGCAGGGAAATATTAAAATGAATGTATTGATTTGTAGACCAAAAGAAGATGCTAATGAGCTGATAGATCTTGTTGCGACTAAAGGGGTGAAAGCTTTGGCTTTACCAACTATTGAAATTAAAGATATCGCTACGACTACTGAGATTAGTGAGTTTACGGACTTTATCTTTACAAGTAAGCACGCGGTGAAAAGTTTTTTCACAGAACATGATGCTAAGCTTCTTGCAGATAAAAAAATTTATAGCATTGGGGCTGCTACAGCTAAAGAGCTACAAAGTTTTGGATTGAACTCACAGTGTCCAGATAAGCATAATTCTAAAGCACTTTTTGGTCTTATTAAAAGCATTTTTTGTAGATAAAAAGTTTGCGATAATCTCTGGAGTTGGTGGAAATACTTATCTTGAAGATGAAATCTCAAAATATGCTACAGCTACAAAAATTACGGTATATGAAAGGGTGCTTGTAGATAAAGAGATTTTGCAAGACGCTTATACTGCAGAATATAGTGATGTGGAGCCAGACTTGATTGTAGCAACTAGTATCGATGTGTTTAAATCTTTGATAAGAATTTTGAAGAAACACCTTTGCCTGCACTGGCAAAAGTTACAATTACTAGCCCAAAAATGCTAAAATTTGTACTAGACAGCGGATTTGATCGTACGCTAGAGTTAAAGCAAATAGATAATGGTTATATTAGTGAGCAAATATTAGTAGGTCTATAAATTTAAGGAATAATCACAATGGCAGAAGAAAACAACTTAAAAACTGAGACAGTAAAAGCTACTAAACCAACACAAGTAAAGAAAGTTGAATCAACTTCATCTTTTGGTAAGCTTTCAGCTTTAAGTCTGATTTTATCAGCAGTATCTTTGGGTGTTGCAGGCTATGTGTTTGTAAATTCTAAGAATGAAGCAAAAAATGTTTCTAATGCCAATCAAGCTTATAGTTCATTACAAAGTGAGTTAAATAAGCTAAAAACAAATCAGTCTCAAAATAAAGGCATACTTGATGATGTAAGTACGCAAAATGATGCACAGAAAGAAAGTGTGAAGGCTATGCAAGCTCAACTAAATGCTTTAAATACTCAAATTGCTACTCCAACTAAAGATATGTATTTACAAATGAGTGTTGCAAATATTCAGTCTGCGATTGATTATCTAATCCTTGCAAAAGATGTTGCGTTGTTTAGTGGTGATACAGCTAAGGCTGAAGATCTTGCTGATACGGCTTTTTATAGAGTTGAGGCGAGTAGAGTTGCAAATATCGGAGCTGCTAAGAGACAAGATGTCAAAAAAGCTTTAGAGAGTTTTGTCTCTCGTAATAATATTGTAAAAGAGTTTGTCAATATTCAGCAGCAGTTTAGCGGACTAACTTATCTAACTCCAGAAAACTTCAATACACCAAAAACGAATGAAAATAAATACTGGAAATATCTAAGCTCAGTAGTTGAGATTCAAGATATATCAAAAGATCAGCAACTTGTAGCTACAAAGCTTTCAAAACAGTTTGTTGCAGATAATCTGTATGGTTCATTGATGGACTTACAAACGGCAATGTATATGAATAGTGACAAAGCAATAGCACAAGCAAAAGCTAGCCTACTTAAAATACTCAGTCAGTATTTTGTACAAAATGATCAAACAAAAGCATTGAAAAAAAGCTTAGAAGCTATAGAGCCACAAAGTACTACAAATCTTATAAATAGTTTTGATAGTCTGATTAGTGATTTGACTAGTCAACAAAATTCATTGCTAGCGGGAGATAAAACCACTAGTTTAAGAGGGTTAGATAGCAATCAGCAGGAAGTAGCCGACTCAAGCAAGCCAAGTGAAAATGTGACTAAAGAAGGGGTATAAGATGCTAAAAATATTGAAACTAATACTTATAGTCGCTTTAGCTACGCTAGCAGGAATTTGGGCAAGCAAATATCATGGTTATGTAATGCTTGTGGTAGCAGATAAGGCTATATGCATGAACTTGGTTGCATTTGTATTTGTGCTACTAGCTCTATTATTTTTGAGTATCTTTGGTTATAGGCTTATCAAGCTTATATTTAATCTACCTCAAATCACATTTGGTTGGTTTATAGGGCTATTTACTGTGAGTAAGCAGGAGCGATTTGTTGATTTGGTGGCAGATATAACTCTTGAGCAAAATGTACTTCTTGGTAGAATGAGCGTTGCAAAAATCATCAAGCTTACCCCTATAGCATTACAAGAATATATTCTCTTTAGAAAACTTGCGATGATAGTTGGACAAAAAGATATAAAAAGCTTAGAGTTAGCTCTTAAAAATGTAGATAGTGAACTATGTACACATAAATTTTTTGCGACTTATAAGCTTTATTTAGAAAAGAATTTCTTTGAAGCAGAGGCAAGAGTTAAGCAGTTATTGATAGATAAGAACACTAGGCTAAAGTCAAATGTGGTTGATCTTGCAGCTAAAATAGCACTTGCAAATAATAATGGTGCTTTTGCGTTAGAGTTGTTAGAGAAGTATGACAGATGCTTAAAACTTAGTAATGAAGAAAAACTTATAGTATTAGCATTAAAAGAATCAAAAACTTCAGATCAAGCAAGAGCAATTTTTGATAAAAGCGATGAAACTGCTTATTTGATAAGAGTATATGCTGAGAAATTGATGGAGTTTGAAGAAGATGTTTTAGCTCAAAAGCTTATCAGAAAACATATTAGCGAGTCGAATGTTGAGCCAAAAATGCTTAGTATTTATGTAAATGCATTTAATGAGTCAACTGCAAAACTCTATCCTAAAGTGTGTAGTGAAAAAAATCCCAATATAGATAGTATATTGACGCTCCTTGATTTGGCTATGATGAAGTCAGATAATCCGACTTTCAAAATGATACATGATTATATAGAAGCTAAACGAAAGGCAGAGCTTTCAAGCCTACAGTCTGAGAGATACAATCATATACTTTGTAAATTTTATATCAAAAATGGCAATGTGCCAGGTATGGATTTATCAGAATCAAGATTAGTATATGAAAATTATTAAGGAGCTACTATGCAAGTAAAAAGATGGTTTTCAAACAATAGTCTGCGTAACTATCAATATGCTTTATACGATGACTCTCATGCGATAGTTATAGACCCATTAAAAGCTAGTTTATTTAGTGATTTTATTAATGAAAACAACCTTTCGCTAGAAGCTATCCTTATCACGCATAAGCATGGGGATCATATCGCTGGTGTAAAGAAACTCAAACAACAATTCCCTAATGTGAAAGTTTATGCTTATGCAGATAATGAATTGTTTGCACCAGATGTTTATGTAAAAGATGGTGATGCGATAGATTTGGGTTTTACAAGCTTCAAAGTGATGTATACACCAGGGCATATATCCGATCATGTGAGTTTTTTGTTTGATGATGAGAAAGCTTTATTTTGTGGAGATACTCTATTTAATGCAGGTGTGGGTGGCGTACATGCTAAGTCAGCCAACACTAGAGATCTTTATAAGTCTTTGGTGAACATAGTTAATCTTGATGGCGACATAGTACCTTATGCAGCCCATGATTATTGGCAGAGTAATTTGGATTTCGCGCTTAGCATATTACCTGATGATGAGAGTTTTAAATACTACCGTGAAAATGTAGCAGAATTACCAGCTGAAGATAAACCAAGAGTTACACTAGCAGAAGAGTCCAAATTTAATATATTTATCAGATCAATCAATGATGAAAGTCTACTAAAGGCTTTGCCAGATTATATCTTAGGTGAAGAAATGTTTGTAATGATTAGAGAGTTGAAGAATGGGTTCTGATTTTTGCAAAAGCATTGTCATTCTAGTGCTTGACACTAGAATCTATGTATAGGTACAGCTTAAAATCATAGTCTTTATAATCAGATCATAGAATTGTATATAAATAACATCAGTTATTAAGTCTGTAATTCAAGTTTAGCTGTCTCAGCTTTATCGTCTGTCATTTCTTTATCTTTAATGTTATCTTTTTTGGTGGCATCTTTTGGCTCAATTTTTGTACGACTAATTTCTCTAGTGAAACCACCGTTTAGGCCCATTCTTTGTAATTTGATAATATCTGGAGCTATTGCTCTAGTGCTATCATAAGGACCTATATACATTCTGATCCAACTACCCACTTGCTTGAATTGTGGCTCTAAGCCTTGGGCTTTCATCTTTTTAACATAGTAGCTAGCTTCATTCATATTTCTAAATGATGCAATTTGATAGATATAAGAGTATTTGTACTGAGCTCTTTGAGCAGATGGTGCTGCATCAACTTCGACACTTTCATTTTTAAGATTATCATAAAAAGTAAATACCATTTTTTTACTATTTGATTTGGCATCTTCTTTAGATTTTGTTTAATTGCAGCTTCTTTGCTGTCAGTAGTTTCTTTTTTATTTGCAGGGCTTTCAGCTAGTAAAGCTTGTTCTTGAGCTTTTTCTTTTTTAAATGTTTGTTTACGAGCTTTGAGCCAACCGCTACAGTCAAAAGACATACTATAGCTATAATTACGAGTTTTTTCTTTTTAGTATTGACTGGTTGTTGGAGTTTTTCAGCTTCTTTAGCATTCTCTACATTTTTTTTGGTATATTGAGTTTGGAAAGGTCTTTCATAATCTACTGTGATAAAATCTGCTAAACAAACTAAATCGTTTAATCTATTAATGTTATACTAATGAGAGATTATAGTTAATAGTTCGATAAAAATATATAGGGTTGCACATGACTTTTAGTAAAAAAGATAAATTCATTGTCAAAGGCTTTAGTGAGAGCTGTCCAAACTCATTCAAAGATAAGATAATTGCAATGGGTGTGATAGAAGGGCAAGAGATGATAGTTACTAATAAATCTATGCTTGGTGGACCAATCGCTTTTGAAACAAATTGCGGTATGTTTTCATTGAGAAAAAAAAGATTTAGGATTTTTAAAGTTAGAAAAGATAAATTAAGGAGTTTTCATGAAATTGAAAAAAATATTATTAGCAGCAACAGTTGGAGCAGCAGCATTTTCTGCAACTAATCTATATGCTGAAAATACAAGCCCAATTCAGCAACAAACTAAAGAGCAAAATTTTGAGATTAAAAGTCTTATAATTTCTAATATTGACTCTCTATTTCCATTTCAAACGCAAATAACTATCGGCAAGGTTGAGAAGAATAGTGATGGTAATATTGAGGCTTCAAATATACTTGTGATGAGTGGTGGTAAAGATAAGCCGAACCTATCTATAAATAGCATTGAATTTACAGGACTTGATTTTAGTGGTAATGTCGATAAAGACTTTACTATAAAAGTTAAGGGCTTAAGCATCACAAATTTAGCGACAAGTGTTGCAAGTAGCAATGTGGTAAGTACTAGTGTTGATTCTAAAAGCTTAGCTAATAATGATGGTATATATAGCGT
The DNA here is from genome assembly GCA_038141505.1 of Francisella sp. Classification (GTDB taxonomy): domain Bacteria; phylum Pseudomonadota; class Gammaproteobacteria; order Francisellales; family Francisellaceae; genus Francisella. Next base: position 18,527 of record JAYQIE010000033.1, read on the forward strand.
TATTATGAATAGCTTTAGTCAGAGTTTATATGATTTTACGCTTGAGTATAATCACCAAGATGAAACTTTAGAGCTAGATGTAGATGCTACATATGCCAAGAAAAAATTCTTAGATGAAAAGGTAAAATTATCAGATGTGAGCTTAGCAGGTAATGCTGTAGATGAGGATTTCTTGGCTGGTTTTAAAAATGTGGTTCTAAATTCTAAGCTAGTACAGGCAGAGTTTGATGCTAACTTTACAGAAATGATGAAGCAAGTTACTACACAGTACTTAGGTAAGGATTATAAAAATACTCCAAGCTTAGATATAAAAGGTAGTCTTGGTAAGGTGGAAGGACAACTTAATCTTGATGTAAATGGTAAGCTTGGCGATAATAATTATTTAAACTTTGATTTAGCTGTTGCTGATATCGATCTTGATCATAGTATTGAAGATATCATTAAAAATGATGCTGAAGCTCTTAAAAATGCTTATATAAAATCAAATAATACTGATTTGAAAGTCGATATAGATTTTAAAGAAAAAAGTTATCCAAAAGATCAGTTTATGCAAAGATTGTTTAAGTTTGTAGGTAAAGATAGTCTTAAACTGCTCATAACATCTACACATGAATTAAAAGGCTCAAGCTATAACACTAATCTACAAATTTCAGGCGGAGATTTAGCTTCTATAAATGCTAGCTCAAAAGGTACGATAGATGGCAACCTAAAGGTCCTTCCATATCTAAATATGACAGCTGCTTCAGATAATGAGGGTTTATATGATTGTAAGGATCAATTGTGTATAAATGATTTGAATGTAAGCTTCTCAAATAGCGGGCTTTTAGAAAAAATTGCAAGATATACAAACAATGATCCAAATACCACACCTAGTCAAATTCTTGGTTCTTATGGTGCGTTGCTTCAACTGTTTGCAGTACAGCAAGATGATAAGTTTTTACAAAAAGGATTGTCTTCTTTGTCAATGTTTTTACAAAATCCTAAAAACATATCTATAACTTTAGATGCAAAAAAACCTATGAACCAGAATGCTTTATTAGCGATGCTTGTAAGTGATGCTAAAAATATGAAAAAGCATAATCCAATGCAAGGTGGTAAGGTGAATCTAAAGGCTAATCAAAATCTTAAGCTTTTGAACAATATTCAAAAACTATTTAAAATTGATTTTGATGTTAATAAGTAACATATTTAGAACTATTGCATCATCTTTTTGTTATAAATTATCGTTTTAAGGAATAACGATATTGACAAACTTATAAAATAAGGTAATATATATCCTTGTAATGCGGGAATAGCTCAGCGGTAGAGCACAACCTTGCCAAGGTTGGGGTCGCGAGTTCGAACCTCGTTTCCCGCTCCATACATTTAGGTCGAGTAGCAAAATGGTTATGCAGAGGCCTGCAAAGCCTTGTACGCCGGTTCGATTCCGGCCTCGACCTCCACCTGTTTGCCCGGGTGGTGAAATTGGTAGACACAAGGGACTTAAAATCCCTCGAGACTTAACTCTCGTGCCGGTTCGAGTCCGGCCCCGGGCACCATATACGAATATCAAACAATATCAAATAGTACTAAAAACCCTTTCAAATCAATGCTTTAGATACTTTTATAGTTTTATGTAGTCCCAATACATATCAATAAAGCCCTTGCAAATATACATACTGTAATACATACTAGCTTTTAAAATAAAGCGTTTTAAACTAAGTGAGTATGTATATATGTCTACTAAAGTCACTGATAGTAAGGTAAAGAGTCTAAAATATAAAGATATAAAGAGTATGTCTTTAGGCGATAGGTTAAATATAAAAATAGATAAGAAAGATAACAAATATTTTTTCTACCTATATGCTTTGAATGGCAAAAGAACAACTATAGGTATTGGAAGTTATCCTACTACAAGTTTAAAACAAGCCAGAGATAAAGCTTTTGAGTATAACCAAATGTTGGCTGGTGGTAAAGATCCTAAATTAGAAAAAGAAAAAGCTAAACACAAAGATGATGGCATATTCGCTAATGTTGCGGCAGAGGCTTTAGACAGTAGACACCCAAGCAAGCCAAATGGGTGGACTGAAACAACCTATAAAAAAAATATATCAATCTATAATAGGTTTATAATGCCAAGCTTAAAATCATTTCAAATAGCAAATATAGAGCCAAGACAAATATCACAGGTTTTATTAAAAGAAACTCCAAACAATCAACAAAAGATAATAGCAATATTCAATTGTATCTTTGGTTATGCAGTTAGCAAAAAAGGTTTATGTAATTATAATATAGCTAGAGAAATAAAAGCGGATACAGTGAAGACAGAGGGTTTTGCTTTTATAAACCCGATAGAAGACCAATACAATTTTAATAAATTGCTAAATGATATAGATAACTACAAAGGACAATATAACACCGCTATGGCTTTAAAACTAGCCGTATTAGTTGGATTTAGACCAAACAATATAGCTACTTTGAAGTGGGAGAATATAAAAGAAACTAAGTTAAAAAATAAAGTTATAAGTTACATTTCTTTATCTGCTGATAACATGAAAATGGGTAGGGACTTTAGACAGCCATTAAGTAAGCAGGCTTATAAAATACTAATGGAGATGAAAGAGTATAACGGCGGTTGTGAATATGTTTTTTACTCTACAAGCTCAAAAGATAGGCATATAACTAAAGATAGCTTATCTAAGGCATTAAGAGAGACATTAGGCTACAATGGGGTTGATAAACCTAAACAGGTTACACACGGCTTTAGAAAGTCGGCTAGAACATATATTAGTAGCATACAAAGCGATTATAATTGGAGTAGTGATAGTATAAGAATGATACTAAGCCACTCAAAAGAAAATGCTATAGATAACATCTATGATAAAAATGATTTTTCTAGCAGAGCGTAGCCAGATGTTACAGCTATGGGCTGATTATGTAGATGATGTAAAAGCAAATAGTAATGTTGTCAATATGGATAATGTAAGTTAAATTTTAAAGGTTAGCATTGTCTAGGGTAGCTCCCGAAAGAATACAACCCAAGTATTTTGGCAATGCTTATTATTTTGGGGATACTTTGGGGGTATTGGTTTGTCAGATACTAAAATTAAGTATTTGCTTAGTCAAGAATGGCTATCTTTTAAAGATATTCATGATATTTTTACTTATAAAGATTTCTCTATAGATTATAGAGATACAGCAGAAACATTATCTAAATGCTTTGATAGAAAAGAAATTAATTTATATGTGAAGTTATCTAAATTTCATGATTATGAGTCTTTTTTTAAAGATAAGGGTTATAAACAAAATATATATTTATCTCACAATAATAGAGTTATTTCAAAATGGTACAAAAAGGATTTTTTTGGAAAATATTATATTAATGATGGATTTTTCGAGTACAATAATAAGCTTTTAAAAAAGATGGTTTTAGAAACAACTTTCATAATTTGTATTTAAAAATTTTGGAAGGTGGAGTAACTTATAGCAAATTATCTAATAATAGAAAAGCTGGTTTTACTATTGAGAAATTTATATTAGATGATTTAGAAATTTCATTTACAATTATTACAAAGGGAGATGACTATAGATATAGAGATCCTCTCCCTGATATATATTCTACAGCCGATGAGAACCTAGCTATTTATATGAAAAAAGAGGAGTTTATAGAATACTTTGGCAATATATTAGACCTAGAGCCTTACATAATTGATAAAAAGACCACCAACCAAAGCCAGCTATTAATCAAGATGATAATTATAAATACAACCAAGCTTTGAAGCCATATAATGATATTATTTTGGCTTTTGATAATGAGTATCAAAGGCTATCTAATGACAATACTAGAATACAATCTACTAATCATATACAGCCATGGCTTAAAGAAAATTACAAAGAATTAAAAGACCATGATATAAGAGCATTAAATAACCTTATCCAAAGACACTACAAACTAAAAAAGTAGTGGCATATATCAAACTCTTATATATCAATACATACAATGACTATGGCATATAGTGGCATATAAATAGTGGCATTATTGGCGTATTTTCAATCTTAAAAAAGCCCTTATCATTTATAGCAGATACCAAGTAGAGCCGTTTAAAATCAGATGGTTTGCAAAGGTATAAATCTTTAGTTGCTGCGGCAATTAAAACTAAACATTAATTGAAAACTAAAGAGTAAGGTTATAGAAATATGAAAATACTTAGACTAAAACAAGTTGTAGAAATAACAGGAACTAGCAAAACAACTATTTATAGATGGTTAAATGCTAATCAATTCCCTAAACCTATTAATCTATCTAGTAGTAGCGTAGGTTGGCTGGAGGCTGATATAAACGATTGGATACAATCCAAAGTAGAAGCTAGGGGTAGATAATGAATATCACTAAATTTAATGATTTTGTATCAGATATAGGATACTCATTACCTAATGGCTTTAATTATAGCATAGGTATGGGCGAGCTTGTAAGGTTTAAAGATACTAGCAAAAACAAGCCTAATACTGATTTATGGCTAAAGAACATTGATAATAATATCTTTGTCTTTGGTGATTGGAAAACAGGCGAGAAGTATACTTATGTGGATAATGATAACCAATATAACTACCATGCTAAAAAAGAAGTTGGTTACAAGTTACAACAGCAAAAAAAGAGCTACAGACTAAACAAGAGTTAGCTAAAGAATTAGAAAGTTATTACAAGTCTTTACCTTTGGCTAGTGATAACCACCCCCTATTTAGTCGCTAAGGGTATACAAAGCCATGAGGCTATTAGACAGGATAAAGACAAATTAATTATCCCATGTATTGGAATTGATGAGCCTTTTAAAGGTAAGCTACAGAGCATACAAACTATACTACCTAATGGCTTTAAACAATTCTATAAAGGAGCTAATGCTAGTAGTAGCTATCTACCATTAAACAAGCCTAAAACTACAGATTGTTTTGTATTTGTAGAGGGTTTAGCAACTGGTTTAAGTATACTAAATAGGCTTAATTCTATTTCTACAAAAGGAAGCTTATATAACCAAGAGGTTAATAATGATATTTGTATAATAGTTTGTTTTAACTGTAATGGTTTAAAACCTATTATTAGTTATTTCTATGGCTTATATCCTGAATCAGAAATTTATATATTTGCAGATAATGATTTAAGCGGTGTAGGTATTCAAAAAGCTAAAGATGTTGCTAATAGTATCCCTAATGTATATATCAACCTCCCACCGCTAACAGATGAGCAAAAACAAAGCGGTTTGTCTGATTGGAACGATTATTTAGAATCTAGGAGGGTTATATAATGAATGTATTAAGTTATGCAAGTGAGATAGTACAGCCTAAGCCTTTACTATTACCAAGCGATAGAAAAGAGCTACCAAGCTTTAATATTGATTGCTTACCAAAAGTTATAGCTGATTATGTAGATAACTTAGCAAATGCAATACAACAGCCTAGACAGTATATAGCTACTTCTAGTTTAGTCAGTATCGCAGGCTTATTAGGTAATAAAGTTTGTTTAGATATTGATGATAGAAAAGCCTATCCTATTCTTTTAAAAGGTTAATCGGCGATAGTGGAACGGTAAAACCCTAGTATTAATGAGCCTATGCAACCAATAAAAGAGATAGATAAGCAGTTTTTAGATGATTATTTAAAAGACTATGCTAATTATCAAACAGCATTAGAGCTATATGATATTGAGCTAAAGACATTAAAGGCTAAACTAAAAGATTGTAAAGAAGAGCAAAAGCAGAGTATCAAAGAGGAAATAGAAGCCTTTAAGAAGCTAAAACCAATAAAGCCATATTCTAGGGAAATATGTATAAATACAGCTACTAAAGAAGCCTTGATAAGTCAGTTGGCAGATGACAGCCCCAACGGTTTAATATTAGAAATTGATGAGCTTATGGACTTTATACAGTCAATCATTAAAAGTGAAAAGATAGAAGATCATAAATTATATGTAGAGGCTTTTACAATAACGGAAGCTTTAAGAGTAAAACTATATCTAGGGTACTCAATATATAGATAATGTAACAATAACTATTATTGGTGGGGTACAAACTCAAAGATTATTAGAGTTTACCAATAAATATAATGGTAGTGGCTTGTTAGCTAGGTTTCAATTAATCCTATTGCTGAAAAACAGCAAAGAATATATAAAGATATAAATTAGATTTTGGGATAAAAAGCGAGTATTTGAACTTACTTAACAAGTTACAATAGATACCCAAAAGTTTAAGATAGTTGATAATGAAAAGGTAATAGCAGAGCCTCAAAAAATACAGTTACACAAGCGAAGCTAAGAGCTTATATATTGACTGGTTTAATAATAATGAAAAGATAAAAAATGAAAGTGGGCAAAGTGATTTAATGATAGAGTATCTAGGTAAAGCTACTAATACTTTTCATGCTTTAGCTTTGATATATCATCTAGCAGACAATCAAGATAGCAACTTTATAAGCAAAAGTAGTACAAATGGTTATATGCCTTGAATTATTTCTATGATTGTGTGCAGATTATCTATATGGCTATAATTTCAATAAGTCTTTAGATTTAGCTAAAAAGATTGTTAATATCAAAACTAAGCTAAAAAAGAAAAATGGTTTAGTATTGGATATTACTAGAAGTAAAAATAGCTTTAGAGATTTAGACAAAGAATTAGTACAAGAGGCTTTAGATATATTAGAGCAATACCACCATATAAAGAAAACTAATAAACAAGGAGTTAAATATACTAAATATGATTGATTATAATATCTTTTTTCTAATTCCTTAACACAACTAACACAATCAACACAACCACCCTATAAACCTTTTAAAATAAGGCTTTGGGATATGTTAGACCTTTAATACACAAAATCACGAAAATAACACAAGGACATTTAACAAGTATTGATATATGGTTTTGCGACACATTAAAAACAAAAGAATTCACACTAAGGTTATAGCAAGGTTTTAAAAATAAATGACTTTGTAAAAACACTTACACGACATAAAAAAGCTAAAAGTATAATACTTTAGGGATATAATACCCCCAAGATTTTAAGGTTTAAGAGAAATTTTTAGGGGGGATTTGTGTTAAATATAGTTTTTTGTGTGTTAGCAAGCCAATCATCTCAAAGCTATATATACCAATGCTTTTATTATGGTGTGTTAATTATGTTGGATGTGTTAAGGAAAATAAAAAGTAATGATAAATAACACTATATTTGCTAAAATCTTTTAAATATTTATTTACAAAGCTATATCTAACATGAATCTCAAACAGTATATTGAAAGTTTATTTAAAAATACTAAATTTAGTGATGAAAATAATAATCTTTTTGTTAATAAAATATTTGGACTATAGAAAAAATAGATAATGAGTTTGTAGAGATACTTTTAGCAGATAATACAGCTAAAAAAACTTTCTTTAGTAAGATAAAAGATACTTATGTAATGAATCAATTTAAGCTAATTGATTTTTTTAGTATGAATAATTATTTTGAAGAGTCTTATACAAGTTATACCAATAAAATTGGTTTAATCCGTAAAGATGACTTTATCAAGAGAATAATGATGTGGTTTTAGCATTCCCTTATAAAGATTGTGTATTAGAGGGAGGGCAAACAAAAGATGATGAAAAAGGCAAAGAGAACTTCTTTAATGAGATTTTAGATAGTGATGAGATAGATAGACTTTTTTGAGCCTAAGGTTTTAACTAATATCAAAAGATACTCTAAAGATGGAGTAGAAGAAAATCCTACAATATCAGATAAAGATAATCTAATCCTAAAGGGTAATAACTTACTAGCCTTGCATAGTCTAAAGAAAAAAGTATGCGGTAAAGTAAAACTAATTTATATAGACCCTCCATATAATACAGGTAATGATAGTTTTCAATATAATGATAACTTTAATCATTCCACTTGGCTTACTTTTATGAAGAATAGACTTGAAGTAGCTAGAGATATTTTAAGAGATGATGGAGTTATTTTTTGTACAATGTGATGATAATGAGCAAGCATATTTTAAAAGTTTTAATGGATGAAGTTTTTGGTGGAGAAAATTTTATAAGTAATGTTGTCTATAAAAGAAGAGAATCACAAGCAAATCTATCAAAAAAAATATAGCGCCAGTACATGACATAATTATACTTTTTTTCAAAAACAAATAATTTAGAGTTAAATAAAGTTTCAATAGATATAAATGAAATGATTTCTCAAATGTTGATAATGATATTAGGGGTTCATATGTAACAATGCCATGCACCAATAAAGGTGGAACTAAATACTCTATTATCACACCTACAGGAAAACTATTGAAGATGAATGGAGGTTTAAATACGATACTTATACCAAGTTAAAAAATGATAATAGTTAGTGTTTCCTAATAATGGTAATGGAAAACCTAGATATAAGTTATTTCTAAAAGATAAAATAGAGAAAGGTGTTATTGCCAATACATGGTGGGATGATGTTTCATCAAATCAAATAGCTAATAAAGAGATTAAAGAAATATTTGAAGAGGAATATATTTTTCTTATCGAAAAAGCAGAAGCGTTGATAGAAAAAATTATTGAACTATCAACCTCTAAAAATGAATTAGTTTTAGACTTTTTTATAGGAAGTGGCACGACTTGTGCAGTAGCTCATAAAATGGGTAGGCAGTATATTGGTATAGAGCAAATGGACTATATCCAAGATATAACAGTAGAGAGAATGAAAAAGGTTATAGATGGCGAGCAAGGTGGTATTTCAAAATCTATAAATTGGGAAGGTGGTGGCGACTTTGTTTATGCAGAGCTTAAACAAGTATCTAACTTTGATAAATCAAACTCTAGGTTGAAACAAGAAATGATATTTACTATATTGGTGAGCTAGAGGATAAAGACTATAACATCTCTAAGAAAAAATAGCTATAAACAAATCTTTTATGGTGTAGATGATGATTAGTTTAGCCTTATATCAAGAAATAGAGAATACTTTTGATTTTGTAGATAAGCCAAGTATTCCTAAAGTTATAACTGATAATATTAAACAACCTTTAAGACCCTATCAAATAAATGCTTTAGAGAATTTTATATTTTATAACACTAGTAAAAAAT
>JAYQIE010000034.1:0-17228 GCA_038141505.1 Francisella sp.
ATTTGTACCAATAGCTGTGGTATTTGTATCTACTGCATCTTTAACTGGAGTAAATTCTGTTGTCTTAGTATAAGCATCTAAATCTGTCTTATCTGCCTTACCAGCGACTGCTGTTGTTATAGAAGTCTCTATAACTCCACCTGCTTCTGTCGCCTTAGTAATAGCATCATCAGAGCCATCTACTATAGCATCATAGATAGGTCCAATCTTATCAGTTACTTGCTTCGCTATATCTGTAGCTATACTTCCACCTTCTTGCGTAGCTTCATCTATAAAGTTGAATATGCTTCCACCTGACGCTACTTGGGTCGTGATTATATTATTAACTTTAGTTTCATCTGTCTTCTTAGCTAGTTCAGTATCTACATAATCAGTACTTGCTTTAGCAGCTAATGCTGTATCCATAGTACCTTTATCTGCCTTGCCCTCAAACTTAGTATCTAAAGCAGCTGTTGTGCTATAAGCATCAAGATCTGTCTTATCCGCTTTATCTGCTAAATCAGCTGTACTAGCTTTAGTCTCTAATTGAGTATCAACATATGTCGTATCTGCTTTTGTAGATACCAATGTCTCTATAACTCCACCTGCTTCTGTCGCCTTAGTAATAGCATCATCAGATCCATCTACTATAGCATCATATACAGGTCCAGTCTTATCGGTTACTTGCTTGGCTATACCCTCAGCGATGCTTCCACCTTCTTCAGCGGCTTTACCTATAGCCTCAAATATACTTCCACCTGATGACACTTGTGTCGTGATTATATCATTAACATCACTAGCATCGACCTTATTCGTAACCTGCTGTGCTGCAGTTTCTGCTTCTTGCTTAGCTTCACTTCATTTGCTGCTGCATTACTTGCTGCTGTTGCTGCTGATGTAGCCTTTGTCTCCGCTAATTCTGCAGCTGTCTTAGCTTCTGTTGATTTAGTCTCTGCTGTACTTATTCTTGTATCATAACCATTAACCTCTTCATTAATATCTGATACCTGCTTTATTAAACCGCCTTGTTTAGCTCCAGGCGTTGCACCTTCAACTAGTCTACTTAAATAATAGGTGTTATTATTCACATTACTAACATAAGTATTTGTTTTTTTAATATCAGGATCAAGCATATTAAATGTATCTGCAGTATTTGTCCAACTATCTCCTTTATCCTCAAGAGAAACAGTATAACTATCTGCTTCTTCTAATGTTTTTCCAAACATCATCGGGAAAGCACTTCTTTGACCATCCAAAAGCTCCTGATTTTGCAACGATTTACCATAATCATTATCAATAGCATAAACACTAGAGCATAATGTCAGCGAACTCATTACTGCGTAAATTAATTTCTTTTTCATAATCCTTCCAAATTTAAATATAAATTACTTTGGTTTACCGCAATCCAAAGCTGTTCCCCAATCTTTACCACTAGGTAAACCTAATTCTGCATTATTTGCGGCAGTCACAATATTAATATTCTCCCAACTCGTACCATTAAATGTTGGTGTAGGTTTAATACTGTCAACTTTTGTCCATTGGGAAAAACTCTGGAATGCCCCCTCCGATAAACCATCAGCTACTGGATCCATGTAAGTCCCTTCTTGACACACAAAGGTTAAAGTACCATCAGTTTCACCCCTGCCCTATTACTTTTGCCAAACTCTCTTTATTTGCAAAATTTGCAAATGCTTGACCAGCTGCGACAGCAGTAATTGTAGAGACAGATGGCATCTGGTATGTAAGCCTAGTAGGAAACCCCGTTAGAACCACATCTATAGACTTGTCTACATTTACTACACTACCATCTGGCAATGTCACTGAGCCAGAAACTCTTACATTAAAAGTATCCTCTGTGTCAAAAACCATCCCTGTTGGGTTAGTCGCTGAATTACAATTACCATCTCCTCCACATGAAGGTAAAATAGCATCACTCATTTATTGAGAAGTTGCAAAACTAGAACCAGCAGGCAAAACCCATGTTAGACCTGAATCATTCTGCTCACCTAATGGTTTAGTTCGTTCAACATGTCTTACTTGATTACCCATGAAGTTTGTCTGTACCAAAACATCAGCTTCAACCAGCTCAAAATTACAAGTTTTTCATTGCATGTTTTTTGAATAACCAATTCGGTCTCTGATTTGGTCTCTTGTACACATGAAGATATCACCAAAGTAATGATAAATAAGGTAAAAGCAAAATATTTAGTCATAAGTTGAGTAATTTAAAATACAATTAATCCTACAAAATAACATATATACTTGAATAATTCAATGAAAATAAATTCTATGTGGCTTTTAAAAAACAATATATTAAGTCCAGGTAAGATAAGTACGAATTTATAATTAATTTTATTTGCCGGGAAATCAGCAGTTAATACGATATATAGAAAATTAATCTTTAGAGTAGTAAATACCTTTTGAAGAATTTAAGGCTTTAAGACGAGCATCTGCCTCTTCTAGTCTTTTATGAGCTTCATCGATATCAAGTTTTGAAGCATCAGACTTGTTTAAAGCTTCTTCTGCTCTAGCTTTAGCTTTTTCAGCTTCTGCTTTATTTAGGTTTTCAGCTTTCTCCATATCGTCAACCATGATTGTCACACGAGTTGGAGTTACTTCGATTAGCCCACCAGATACATACAGTACCTCAGTAGTCTCATCTTTTTTGATACTAACCACACCAGCAGGCATAGTAGAAAGAAGTTCCGTATGTCCGTAAGCCACACCCATCTCACCTGCAGAACCACGCAAGCTGACCATATTAGCTTCACCTGTAAACACTGAGCCAAGCGGGCTAACTACATCGACTTTTAGATAGTTTTTAGACATACTTTTTTACCTATAGGTTTTTTGCTTTTTCGATAGCTTCTTGAATAGAACCCACCATGTAGAAAGCTTGTTCAGGTAAGTGATCATACTCTCCACTTGCAATAGCTTTAAAGCTCGCAATAGTATCTTTTAAAGACACAAACTTACCTGGGTTACCAGTAAATACTTCTGCAACATGGAAAGGTTGCGATAAGAATCTTTGAATCTTACGCGCTCTATCTACAGTTTTTTTATCTTCATCAGAAAGCTCATCCATACCTAGAATTGCGATGATGTTTTAAGCTCTTTATATCTTTGAAGAGTCTTTTGAACTGCACGAGCAGTTTCATAGTGATCTTGGCCAACTACTAAAGGATCCAACTGTCTTGAAGTAGAGTCTAGTGGATCTACTGCAGGATATATACCAAGCTCAGCAATCTGACGAGATAGTACAATCGTAGCATCTAAATGCGAGAGAATGTAGTAGCTGGAGATGGATCTGTTAAGTCATCGGCAGGTACATATACCGCTTGAACTGAAGTAATAGAACCTGTCTTTGTAGATGTAATACGCTCTTGTAATGCACCCATTTCAGCAGCTAGTGTAGGCTGGATAACCTACAGCAGCTGATGGCATACGACCTGGAAAGTGCGATACTTCAGTACCTGCTAGCGTATAACGATAAATGTTATCAATAAACATAAGTACATCACGCTTCTCATCACGGAAACCTTCTGCAATAGTAAGACCTGTTAAAGCCACTCAATCTGTTACCTGGCGGCTCATTCATTTGACCATAAACAAGAGCTACTTTATCTAGTACATTTGAATCTTTCATCTCATAATAAAAAGTCATACTTCACGAGTTTCTTCACCAACACCTGCAAATACTGAGTATCCGCTATGCTCTTTAGCAATGTTGTTGATAAGCTCCATCATCGTAACTGTTTTACCAACACCGGCACCACCAAATAGACCTACTTTTACCTTTTGCGAATGGACAAATAAGATCAATTACTTTGATACCTGTCTCTAAAATTTCTGTACTTTCTAAAGCTAGCTCATCGTAAGCTGGAGGGAGCTTGATGTATAGATCTAGTCTCAGTATGCTCTACTGGACCGCTGCATCAATTGGCTCACCCAATACATTCATTACGGCCAAAATCATGTACCCTTACCTACTGGTACGGATATAGGAGCGTTAGTATTAGTAACTTCCATTCCACGGCGTAAGCCATCACTTGTACCCATAGCGATAGTTCTAACTACACCATCACCGATTTGTTGTTGCACTTCAAGCACAAGAGAAGCCTTTTCAACTCTTAATGCATCATATACTTTTGGCGTATTACCGCGTGAAAATTCCACATCAATAACAGGACCAATTACTTGAATAATTTTACCAGTACTCATTTATCTCTCCTAAACTGCTGCTGCACCTTGAACAAATTTCCGCAAGCTCTTGCGTAATCATAGCTTGTCTTACTTTGTTATAATCTAAATTAAGCTGATCAATAATATCACCAGCATTGTCTGTAGCATTTTTCATTGCCAACATACGAGCCGCTTGCTCACATGCTGCATTTTCCAATACCGCTCCACGCACTTGTGCTTCGATATATCTAACACATAAAGCATTAAGAACTTCTTCTATATCTCGCTCGTAAATATAATCCAATGACCTTTTGAAGCTTGAGCCTTATTGGCTTTCTTTTTCTTCTTCAGTAAAGACATCTTGAATTGGCAATAGTGTTTGTTGTATTGGTTTTGCTTAATAGTGCTTTCAAAATGATTGCTATTTAGATAGATTCTATCTAGCTCACCTTTTGTAAACTTCTCAAGCATAACTGTCACTGCACCAGCTATTGACTTAATGCTAGCCTCTTTATTTTTATCAGAATAATGAGCCGCTGCTATTACATTTACACCTTTAAGCTTAGTAAAGAAAGCCTCTGCTTTTGCACCAACCACACACATCAACACCAACTTTTTTATCAAGATTTTTCTTAATATCTTTAAGTACTAGTTTAAATAAGTTGATGTTTAGACCACCACAAAGACCTCTATCAGTAGAAGTTACAATGTAACCCACTCGCTTAATTTCACGATCTAAAAGATAAGGATTTGGATAATCTATGCTAGCTGCTACAACATTCTTTATAATAGTATTAGCACAGTTTACATAAGGACGCACATTATTCATCTTAACGATAGCACCCCTCATTTTACTAGCTGCAACAAGCTCCATCGCACCCGTAATCTTTTGAGTGTTTTTTACGCTTGCTACTTTAGATTTAATCTCTCTAGCATTAGACATAGTCTACCCCTACCAAGCTTGATTTGCTTTACAGTCTTCTACGATTGCTTTTAGCTTATCTGCAATTTCAGAATCATATTTACCTGTTGCATTTATATCCGCAATTACATCTGCATACTTATCTTCTGCAAGAGCATGTAAAAGCTGACTCAAAAGGCATAATCTCTGCAACTTCTAAGCTATCTAAATAACCATTATCTGCCGCAAATAAAGATAGACCCATAAGAGCTACTGATAAAGTTGAGAATTGCTTTTGCTTAAGAAGCTCTGTAACTCTCTCCCCTCTATTTAGCTGTGCTCTTGTAGCCTCATCAAGATCTGATGCAAACTGTGAGAATGCTTCTAGTTCTCTAAATTGAGCAAGTGCTAAACGAATACCACCACCCAATTTTTTTAATAATCTTAGTTTGAGCTGCACCACCAACACGAGAAACTGAGTTACCCGGGTTAATTGCTGGTCGTAAACCAGAGTTAAATAAATCTGTTTCTAAGAAAATCTGACCGTCTGTAATCGAAATCACATTTGTCGGTACAAATGCAGATATGTCACCTGCTTGTGTTTCAATAATTGGTAACGCTGTTAATGAACCAGTTTTACCTTTTACTTCACCATTAGTATGCTTTTCAACCCACTCTTCATTTACTCTAGCTGCTCTTTCAAGAAGTCTAGAATGAAGATAGAAAACATCACCTGGATATGCTTCACGACCTGGTGGTCTTCTTAATAAAAGAGATATTTGTCTATAAGCCCATGCTTGCTTAGTCAAGTCATCATAGATAATCAAAGCATCTTCGCCACGATCTCTAAAGAACTCACCCATAGAACAACCAGCATAAGGAGCGATGTATTGTAAAGCTGCAGAATCTGAAGCTGTAGCAGCAACGATTATTGTGTGCTTAAGTGCATCATGCTCTTCTAATTGTCTTACAATATTTGCAATTGTTGAAGCTTTTTGACCTATGGCAACATAAATACATTTAACACCAGTATCTTTTTGGTTGATAATAGTGTCAATAGCAATAGCTGTCTTACCTATCTGTCTATCACCAATAATCAATTCGCGTTGACCTCGTCCAATTGGAACCATTGAGTCAATTGATTTAATACCTGTTTGCATAGCTTGATCTACTGATTTTCTCCAAATCACACCCGGTGCAATTTTTTCGATAGGAGAAGAAAGCTTTGTCGCCACTTCACCTTTACCATCAATAGGGCTTCCTAGAGCATTTACTACTCTACCTAAAAGCTCTTCACCTACTGGCACTTCTAATATTCTACCAGTACAGTAAGCTTTACCACCTTCTCTAATATGATCATACTCTCCCAAAACTACAGCACCAACGGAGTCTGTGTTTAGGTTAAGAGCCAAACCAAAAATATCGCCTGGCAATTTAATCATCTCACCAGCAGTAACATCATTTAAACCATATATCGTAACAATACCGTCAGATACACTTACAATAGTACCTTCTGACTTTAGTTCGATGGAATCATCAAACTTTTCAATTCTTTGCTTGATTAGACCACTAATCTCTGATGGGCTTAGTTGCATACTCATTTCCTATAAATTTATGATAACAAAATATTTTTCATTTTCTCTAAACGACCAGACATAGAATCATCTATAACCGTATCGCCTACTCTTATTATTGCTCCACCAATCAAAGATTCATCAATCTTGACATCTAATTCTATCGAGCAACCAAATTTTTTCTCTAGGCTCAACTTAATGTTTTCCAATAACTCTGCACTAGCTTTATACGCTAGAGTTACATTGGCAAACTTATTATTAGATTGAGCATTTTTAATGTTTTCAAACTGCAAAGCAATACTTGGTAACAATTCCAATTTCTTATTTTTAGCAATTAAAGATAAAAAATTGGCAAAGTTTTGATTCAACTGATCTTTAACTGTAGCTACTATTTCAGATTGAGATAACATTGGACTTGCAATAATATTTGCCACAGCATCAGTTTCAACGATACCTGCAAAAGCACCAAGCTCATTTGACCATTGCTCTATAGCATTATGCTCATTTGCAAACTCAAATGCCGCTTTTGCATAAGGTTTCGCAATTACACTTACATTTGCCATGTATCTTACCTTATATTTTTAATACTATATCTTAGCAACAAAATCTTTTAAGATTTCATTACTAGCTTGCTCATCGACTTGTGCCGAGATAATCTTACTTGCACCAGCCATTGCCAATGTCACAAGCTCAGTTTTAAGCTCTACTTTAGCTTTAATCTTTTCTTGCTCAATTTCAGCCATTGCCATACTTTTAATTTTGTCAGCAGCAACAATAGCTTCTTCTTTAGCTTGCTCATCAACTTTGTGAGCACGAGTGTACGCACCATCGATAATCTCTGTTGCTTTAGCTTTTTGCTTCACGCAAAACTTCTGCAGATTGACGCTTCGCAACTTCTAATTCACGAGAAGCTCTATCAGCAGACGCCAAACCATCAGCTATCTTTTTCTCTACGCTCGTCTAAAGCTTTGCGTAGTGGCGGCCATACAAACTTCATTGTAAAGACAACAAAGATTGCAAATGTTATCATTTGACCGACTAGGGTAATATTGATATCCATCTACTTATCCTTTAGATAATGAATGTTATAAAATTAAATTATGCGCCAACTACTTTAGTAGCTGCTTCAGCTAAACCTGGGATAGCTAAAGGGTTTGCATAAAGAACTAAGAAACCAATCGCGATTGAGATAGCTGCGAACGCATCCACGAATGCTGCTACAATAAACATACGACCAAGTAGCATACCACCCAATTCAGGCTGTCTTGCAACACCTTCAAGGTATTTACCACCCAATACACCAAAACCAATCGCCGTACCTAATGCTGGTAGTGATATAAGTAGTGCTACCGCTATAGCTGTAAGACCATTTAAGTTTCCTAAAACTTGTAAAGACATATCCATTTTTTTATTTCTCCTGTTATTTAATTATAGATTTTTTTGGTTAACTTAACTTCTTTAATGCGCTTCCTGTGCCATATTTAAATACACCACAGTCAACATCATAAATACAAACGCCTGAATTAATACAATCAATATATGGAATATTGCCCATATACCCCAGAACAACTCCAGCACTACCAGCTATCATCCCTGAAGCGTATAGCAATGCTATTAATATAAAAAATAAGTTCGCCAGCAAAAATATTACCAAACAAACATATAATGACAATGAAATAGGTTTAACCACCTCATCTATCACCCTAAAGAAAATATTTAATGGAGCCAACACTATTTTAAAAACAATGTTTTTTGAGACAAAAGGAGCTGTTAAGATTTCAGTAAATAAGCCAAAACCTTTTGCCTTGATATTGTAAAATATAACCAAGAAAATACTGTAAATGACATTGCAAAAGTTACATTAGGATCCGCAGTAGGAACTGATCTAAAGTACGCCTCATGACTATTTGTGAAAAAGCTAATAACCCACCCAAACAAATCTACAGGAAGCAAATCCATAAGGTTCATCAAGACAACCCATACAAATATCGTCAATGCTAACGGTGTTACAAAATTACGATTAAAATGGTAATTCTCAGCAACTAGACCATCCATCCACTCCCAAATTGCTTCGATAATATTTTGAAATTTACCAGGCACATCTGAATTAGCCTTTCTTGCTGCCAAAAACATAATTAGCACAAACAAGCCACCCAAGATAGAGCTCACAAGAAGGAGTCGACATTTAATTGCCAAAAAGCACCATCACCCAAAGACACTTGCCAATGATGTAAGTGATGTTGCACATAATTTGTTGCTACTTGAGCACCAGCTTCTGTATTTGCCATTAGTATTCCACCAATATAATAAAACTTTTGAAATTATAATAAATTAAAGTACTTATCTGACTTTCTTAAGTAAAATAGGCACAAAACATACTAGGAATTGTAACAAAATCAATCCAAAAATGTAAGGAAATAATTTAGGTTTTATGTAAATTGCTAAGACTATCGTAACCGCAGCAACAATAAACAACTTTAAAAACTCACTCATATAAAAAATAAGTAATTCCGTTGTTGGTGAAAACTGCTTATTAACAAACATTCTAAAAAAGAAAATGAAATTGGCAAAAAACATCACTAATGCCCCCATTAGAAATGAGCCAGCATATAAATAACCATAAAAAGTTAGCGTTATAGCAAAACCTACTAGCATTAAAACCAACTGGACTAAGATAAACTTTTTTGATCAATTTTTATATTTGCAAGCATTCTATTCAAGCCCTATTTTCTTCTTCTTGTATATTATCAGAAAATAACACCTTAACAAAGAAAAGGTATATAATATTGAAATACCTCCTCGATATCAATAGAATACTGATTAATAATTTCAAAATATATTCTCATATTATGACCAAAAAAAATTCACAATATTAAAGGTTATGCTTGGATAATAATTCTCTTAAGCTCATTTTTACTTTTTGATAAGTATGTAATGCAAGTTTTTCCAAGTTTAATTACTGATAATATGATGGGGAGTTTCAATACAAATGCTACGCAAACTGGTGCTCTAGGATCGGCATTTTTTGGTCCATTATAATTTGTCAGCTTTTTGTCGCCGGCCCAATTATAGACAAATACGGGTTTAGACTAATAAGTCCTGTATCAATAACTGTATCAGCAGTAGGTGTTATATTGTTTGTTGTTGCAGCAAATGTTGGTAGTTTAAGTATGGCTTATATAGCTCGAATCATAACAGGCATGGGCGTATCATTTGCAACTATTTCATACTTAAAAGCTGTTTCAGTATGGTTTGAACCAAGACAATTTGCCTTTGCCGCTAGTTTCTTAGCTACTTCAGCAATGATTGGTGCACTATGCGCTCAAACTCCGCTAGCATATATGATAAATGTATGTGGTAGCTGGCAAACTACTATGCTTTTATTTTGTGTGCTAAGTCTACTTATTGCTGTTATATACTATATAGTAGTGAGGGGATTTTAATCCCAAACAACCCGAAGCTAGCTTATCCCGCAATCAACTATCGACAACAGAAGCCCTTAAAGAAATTATTAAAAATAAAAACAACTGGTACCTAACACTATATGTCGGCTTAAGCTTTACAGCAGTTGATGCCTTTGCAGGGTTTGGGGCAACTCTTACTTTAGAGAAGCTTACGGAATATCAAAAGAACATGCTGCAAGCATTATCTCTATGATATTTATAGGTATGGCAATCGGCTCACCTATACTAGGAAAAGTCTCTGAAATACTTGATAGTCGCAAAGGTGTGATGATAGTATCTCACATAATTGGTACGGTTGCATTAAGTATCGTGCTTCTAACAAAAACTAGTGCCTTTATTTCTGGAGTTTTATTATTTATATTCGGACTATGCCTTGGTATATACATGCTTTCGTTTGCAATAGGAAACCGCATCAACCCGATAATGATAGCTGCTACAGTTGCTGCTTTTATAAACACAGGTGAACCTATTTTAGGAGCGATATTTGACCCATTAATAGGATACTGTCTAGATTGGTCGTGGACAGGTAAGTTTGTCGACACCGTGTCAGCAACAGGGTTCACTCTCAAATCAAATATTATGAGTTAAGCTCATACCATACAGCGTTTACAACTCTTGTAATAAGTATGGTAGCTTCTTTGGTTATACTATTTTTTATAAAAGACAAAAATAGCCAGGAAATTTCTTAGCTAAGCAACAATAATCTTATTATTAAACCTATCATCAAGCTCTGCTTTTACTGATATTGTTTGAGCTTGTTTATCATCAAAAAATTCTAGCTTACCCGCATGAAGCAATAGCTTATCTACACCTTGCTTCAAAAGCTTAGCATCTTTCTCAAAAGCCCCGTACTTTTTATCGGCAACTATTGGATAGCCCACTTCTTTACAATGAACCCTTATTTGATGCGTGCGACCAGTCTCAAGCTTTATTTCCAACAAGCTAAATTCGTTACCTATATTTTTAACCGATAAAATATGCGTAACAGCTTTTTTACCATCGACCTTATCTACTTTTACAATTCTTTGACCATCTTTAGTTTCTGTGCGCTTTAGTGGAAGATCGATAGTTTTGATATTTTTGTCCCACTTACCATGCACAACCGCATAATAGATTTTATCAACCTTACGCTCTTTAAACAAATCAAAAAAATAAACCAATGAACTATGCTTCTTTGCTAAAAGTACACATCCGGATGTTTCTTTATCTAAGCGATGAACAAGATCTAAACGGCGAGCTTTGGGGCGTAACTGCCTGAGTCTTTCAACTAAGCCAGAATTAACACCAGAACCGCCATGAACAGCCATTCCCGACGGTTTATTGATAATCATATAATCATCATTTTCATAAAGAATTCTTTCTTCTAGAAAATCTAAATGTGATTGAGACACTTTCACTTCCACTTGCTCATCATCAAGTGTGAATGGCGGTACTCTGACGATATCTCCACCACTTACTCTAGTAGTTTGCTTAACGCGTTTTTTATTTACTCGCAGATCACCCTTGCGTATCCAACGATAAATTAGAGATTTTGGTAATTTAGAAAACTTTCCAAGCAAATAATTATCTATCCGTTGCTCAACAACATCTTCTGATACCTCAATGCTGTACTCTAGCCATTTTAATTCCTTAAACTAGTGAGCAAAACTAGGGTTTTGCATGTCGTTAAGCCTACTTATAGTTCTTTGAAACTCAAAACTCAATTTCACACCCTTATAAATGTTTTTAAAATCCTCATTTGCGAGAATAATTACTTTCTTATTTTGATCATAACACTCATCTATTAGAGCAATAAATCGCCTAGCTGCATCCTCGCTATACTCATCAAAACCATTTAAGTTATAAATATATATATGCTCATAATTTTTACAAATTTCAATATAGTCATAAGCACTTCTACCATCGCCACAAATCACGGCAAAATCAAAGCAAACATCTAAATTACTATGTAAAAGTGCAGGCATTTCTCTGCTCAAGATTTGAAGAGGATAATCCTTACTAAAATCCTTATTTCTAATAAAAAACCTGTCAAAGAAATTTTTGCGATTTTGCTCATTGTATGGAAACAAATAATTAGTATATGAAGTATCTACAAGAAAACGATAATCAACACCAGAATCAAGATTTAGTATAGCCGTATTTTGAATCAACATTTCAATAGCTGGTAAAAACAATTCTCGTCGCAAGCCTCTGGCATATAATCTCTCTGGCACAATATTAGAAGTTGCCACAAGCACAACGCCAAGGCTAAATAACTCTCTAAACACATTGCCTAAAATCATCGCATCAGCAATATCTTCAACAAAAAACTCATCAAAGCATATAATCTGTGTTTCTTTAGCTATTTCTAATGCAACTTTTGATATAGGGTTCTTATTACCCTGAAAACTACGCAATCTTGCATGCATATCTTTCATAAAGTGTGAGAAGTGTTGGCGTTTTTTCTTTGTCGTTGGAATTTCACTGTAGAAAATATCCATAATAAATGTTTTGCCACGACCAACACCTCCCCACATATATAGGCCTTTTATTTGTGGATAGATGCTTTTATTAAAAAGACTAAATTTAGATATTTTCTTTAAGTTTAATTGCTCGATTATTTCTTGCAGCTCTTTAATCGCTTCTATTTGAAGCTCATCAGGTTGTAAGCCTAACTCTTTAACTTTGTCAAAATATACTTTTTTTAGTCCCATAAATTATGTAACTTCCTTATCTTTTACCAAAACAAGTAAAAAGAATGCTATAACCATACTAAATACCAGTATCAAGAAAGCATTGTGGTACGCACTGATATCAAAATACCTATTTGCACCACTTACAGCAGACTGTATGATATTGTTATGAACATCTATATATTGCCCTGACCAAGTTATATCCAAGAAGTAACCAATAAGCGGATCAAACAATGCTCTAGCAATGGTTCGCCAGTATTGATAAGTGCTGCGACAGTCGCAGCTACAACTATAAGGTTGATACGATTACCTATTGCAAATGCAAGCATATAAACGCCTAAACAAAAACCAAATATAAACAGTAATGTTGCAGAAATAACAGGGGTAAGCTTAAACTCAAGCACAATCGCTAAAGCTATCGTTGCAATGATGTGAAATACAACCATTATACCAACTCTATTATCAAACCTCTCTGAAAGCTTACCTATTACTGGTGACCCAATTGCTAAACCAAGGAACATCATGGAGACTATATAGGAAGCTTCCTTAGATGTCACACTGTATAGCTCTCTGAAATAATTATTACCCCAAATTCCACCAAACACATCGATAGTTGTGAAAGTAAGCCCCGTATAAACTGTCAATAGCCAATTGTTTCTATTAAAAAAGAACTCTCTTAATACCTTCTAACGCACTAGTTTTCTGCTTTAGATCATTAGAAAAAGTTGCATGAGGGTTGTAATCTCTCACGAGTGAAAAATAGAATAATGCCA
This sequence comes from Francisella sp., assembly GCA_038141505.1. GTDB lineage: Bacteria > Pseudomonadota > Gammaproteobacteria > Francisellales > Francisellaceae > Francisella. The sequence continues at coordinate 13,546 of JAYQIE010000034.1, forward strand.
ACACGATACTAAAAAGTGCGTAGCTAATTAAAGCAGCATGCCATGAGCCTGTAAGCTCAATAAGGTAAACCAAAGGCACTTGACCAAGCAGAGCCCCTGTCATCGCAGCAGTCATCAAAAAACTACATACAAATGCAAATTTACGCGGCTCAAACCAAACGGCTGCAGCCTTAATATAACCAACAGTTGCAAATGATGCTCCGATACCTATCATTAACCTTGAGGCACATCCAAGTGCAAAACTATGGATATCCGCAGCAAGTACAAACAGCAAAAGCCCTATCGCTGAAAGTATCAAAGAAAAGAAACTAACTTTTCTAAATCCTAGCTTATCAATAATTGGTCCAGCAATAAAAAACTGACAAATAACAACAGCCCACAAAAACAATGAAACCATTGCACTCATTTGCGTTGCATTGATCGAAAAGCTACTCATCAAATCATTAGCTATCAAACTTGGAGATACATTCATAATATATTTATCTATCAACAAAAATGAGCTTAATCCCAAAACTATCCAAGGGTAACCCTTTATATTATGTAGCTTCATATTTCTCCCTCTAAAAAATTTAGCAAATCACCAAATGCTACTTGCTTTATTGGTATATCCGTTCTTAAGTCCTTGATAGTCGCCATTTTAGTTGAAAACTCTTCTTCACCAATAACTATAGCTATTTTTGCACCAGACTTATCTGCTTTTTTTAACTGAGATTTGATGCTACCCATTTTAAGATCTAAATCAAATCTTAAACCCGCAAGCTCATTGCGAATAGTTTCTAATAACAAGAATGTTTCGCACACATACTTATTATCGACAACAATATACACATCACAAGAAGGTTTATCAACCGGTAGCTTTCCTAAAACATCGAGCAACAACAGTAATCTCTCCATACCTATAGCAAAACCTATTGCTGGTGTCTTTTGTCCACCTAGGTTTGCAACTAAAGCATCGTATCTACCGCCTGCACAAATTGCACTTTGAGCACCAAGCTTATCTGTAGTCCATTCAAAAACCAGCCCACTATAGTAATCTAAGCCTCGCACAAGGTTTTTATTGACCATGCAGTTTATACCTAATGATTGAGCATATTCGCAAGTTTTATTAAACTTATCTAACTCCTCTGAATCTATAAAGTCAACTAGCTTAGGAGCATTTTTGATAATCTCCTGAGTTTGTAAAACTTTTGAATCTAAAATTCGTAAAGTATTTTTATCTAATCTTTTTAATGAATCTTCATCCAAATCATTATGAAAAGGTTTTAAATATTCCAATAAAGCTTTTGTATATTCTTTACGGTTTTCATTTGAACCAAGACAATTAATTTCTAAAACAACATCTTGTGAAATATCCAAACCTTTAAAAAAGATTCCATGCAATAGAAATCATCTCAAGCTCAATCGCCAAACTATCGAAACCATAAGCCTCAACACCTAACTGATAAAACTGTCTATAACGACCTTTTTGTGGTCTTTCATAACGAAACATTGGACCACAATACCAAAGCTTTTGAGTTTGACCACGATTTGTAAGATTGTTCTCGACAACCATTCTCACACACCCTGCCGTACCTTCTGGTCGCAAGGTTAAACTATCGCCATTTCTATCGTCAAAATCATAAGTCTCTTTTGAGACTATATCAGATGTTTCTCCAACACTACGATGAAACAATTCACTTTTCTCAAGGATTGGCAATCTAGTTTCATCATAATTATAATTTTGGAGAATGCTTTTAATTTTAGATTCAAGATATTGCCATTTATGGCTATCTGTAGGAAGTATATCATTGAAACCACGAATAATTTGAATTTTATTCATCGGTATAAACCTTATCTTAATTTTTCGACTTTACTGTCTTTTTCTTCACTAACATTGTAGTTTTCATCTAAAGATTTATCATCTTTTTTAATGATTTTTTGAGTCTGCATCAAGTGCTTGCTGAATCTTGCCTTCCATCTTTGCTCCATACTCAAGAGAGTCATCATAGATGAACTTAAGTTCAGGAACTATTCTAAGCTTTAATGAACTTGCAATTTCTGATCTAAACAAGCCTTTTGACTTCTGAAAAGCTTTTATAATATAGCCAACATCTTCTGGAATCAAACAAGAATAGTAAACTTTTGCGTATGACAAATCTTTAGAAACTTCGATCTCAGTAATAGTAGCCATAGCAAGTTTTCTATCGTTAATTTTAGAACGAAAAACTACAGAAAGTACTTTTTTTAGCTCACTCTCTACTCTGTGAACTCTGCCTTGTGCTGCCATACTACAATACCTTTGCTACTTCGATAACTTCAAAGACTTCTATTTGGTCGCCAGCACGAACATCGTTATAGTTTTTAACGCCTATACCACATTCCATACCTTTTTTGACTTCATTAGCATCATCTTTAAATCGTTTAAGTGATTCAAGAGTACCTTCATAAATAACTACACTGTCACGCAATACACGGATAGGATTAGTTCGTTTAACAGCCCCTTCAATCACCATACAGCCAGCAATAGAACCAAATTTCGTAGATCTATAAACTTCACGCACTTGTGCTTATACCTACGATCTGCTCTTTCATTTCTGGAGAAAGTAAACCAGTCATTGCCATCTTAATATCATCTATCAAATCATAAATAATATTATAATAACGAAGCTCTACACCATCAGTTTCAGCCAATTTCTTTGCAGCACCATCAGCACGAACATTGAAACCAACTATTACAGCCATAGAAGCTACTGCTAAAGTTACATCAGATGAAGTAATCCCACCAATACCACTAGAGATAATATCAACCTTAACATCGTCCGTAGAAAGTTTTAACAACGATTCTCTAATTGCTTCAACAGAACCTTGTACATCACCTTTAAGGATAATCTTAAGTGTTTGTTGCTCACCATCTTTACCCATGTTATTAAACATATTAGATAATTTAAGTGATTGCTCTTGTGCAATTTTTGCTTCTTTTGCTTCTGTGATCTTTGAGATGCAAGCTCTTTAGCTTTTTTCTCATTTTCAATCACAACCATTTCATCACCTGCTGCTGGCACACCAGATAAACCAAGTAGCTCAACTGGAGTAGCTGGGCCTGCTGTTAGAATCTTATTACCAAGATCATCATGCATGGCCCTAACTCTACCGTATTCAGTACCACAAAGGACATTGTCGCCTTGCTTTAAGCTACCATTTTGCACAAGTACAGTAGCTACCGGACCACGACCCTTTTCAAGACGCGATTCAACTACTACACCCTCACCATGACCATCAGCAAAAGCTTCTAGCTCTAATACTTCTGATTGTAATAGCACAGCATCTAAAAGAGCTGATATTCCTTCACCAGTTTTAGCTGAAACATTCGCAAACATCACATCGCCACCCCAAGCCTCTGGAATTACATCTCTTTGAGCTAGTTCACTAATTACTTTTTCAGGATCTGCTTCTGGCTTATCGATCTTGTTTACAGCAACCACAATCGGCACACAAGCTGCTTTTGCATGCTGAATAGCTTCTTCAGTCTGAGGCATCACACCATCATCTGCAGCAACCACTAAAATAACGATATCTGTACATTTAGCACCCCTTGCACGCATTGAAGTAAAAGCTTCATGACCAGGAGTATCTAAAAATGTAATCGAACCTTTTTCCGTTTTAACAGAATAAGCTCCGATATGCCGCCAATACCAACCTCTCCA
>JAYQIE010000035.1:0-12021 GCA_038141505.1 Francisella sp.
CCAATATGTTCTTGTACCACACTTGTCTACTAATTTAGCTAGTATGCCTTGTTGAATTGGAGTCATTAGAAAGAGCTATTGCCATTTGATGCTGGATATCATCTTTTTTAATGCTTTTTTCGTATTCTTCAGTTCCAGCCCCCATACCTAAACTATTTAACTTTGATGTAGATTTAGCAGGTAAATCTTCTATTGTAGCTATAATCTCAATTTTATCTCTAATAGCTTCAATTTTTGATAATGGATTATCAGTTAATGCACCTGATTTATACTAGCATCAACCTATCATCATGAGATCTAAGACATTTATAATATCCCATACTACTTTATAGTCTTTGCTGTTAGCTAATGCAGACGATGCTTGTTGACCTTGAGGTATCCCAACTGGGATTATAATATAACCTAACTTTTTATTTGGAGCCTTTCTCATTACTCTACCAACAGACTGAACTATATCAACCATAGATTTTCTACCATGTATAAAACATAACAGCATTAGTGAGGGCATAATGTCTACACCTCAGATAAACACCTAGCATTACTTAAGAATCCTACATTTATCTTCAATATCATCTTTAGCCAACTAAGCTTTTCACTCTTCTTAGTAGTTTTCATTATTGTTCCATCTATATGGTCTGTCTCAGTCTATATGTTTTGTGGAGGATTATTACTTAAATATTCTCTATATACTTTTGTGAATTCATCAGTAAATTGCTCTGAAGATTTAATACTTTTACAACTATAAAAGACCTCACCATATTTTGAAATATCGTCCATAGAATATACTTCAGCTTTCATTTCTTCTGCTTTATCGTTAGCAGCATCACCATATATTCTAGGCGTTGCAGTCATATACAGTCTTTTTTTAGCTTTAATATTCTCATTAGAGTGTATTTTTACAAAAGATGATTCATCATCACCATCATATTTCGCACCAGTTGTTCTATGAGCTTCATCGCATATAACCAAATCAAATTCAGGAAGCCATACTCTTTTTGAGCTTCTTCAATAACAGCTATTGATTGATATGTAGCAAAAACCACATTCATTTTATTTTTCTCAGCAACATTAATCTTTTCAGATAATGTTTGGGCATCCGTAGTAGCAGGATATGCTAAATCGTGAGTGGTTATACCTAATGAGTCTTCTGATTTCTTCTTACCTATACTTGAGTCTGAGCAGACAGAATAAGCGTTAATACCTATATTTGTTTCTATAACCCAATCTGCAACTGTTTGATTCATTAAAGCTAGTGATGGCACTAAGAATAAAACAGTTTTATTCTTACCTGCAAATTTTTCTGCTATGCAAAGAGCGGTGAATGTTTTTCCAGTCCCACAAGCCATGAATAATTTACCTTTATCAATGATTTAAATCCTTTGACAGTATTTTCAATAGCATTAACCTGGTGTGGGCGAGGTACTTTCTTATCTGATTTTACTATTTCACCTGTTTTATAAAAAGCCTCCCATTTTATAGGGCTAGACTCTAATTCATCCATAGATATTCTAGTAAATATTTTAGAGGAGTTTTCTATAGTTTTTTAAAGTATTGTTCCCCAATGCTTTTCTTGTACTATCTATAAGCACTCTTCTTGTAAATATATTTGAATCAGATGCTGAAAAAAAGCGATCAATACAGCTAGTGATTATTGTATCGAATTAATTGAAATATTAAATACATAAAAATTGGTAGGAATAAAAAATGGAAAGAAAAAACTTAAACTAGAAGATAGTAATAATGTTTTTGATAAGTATAAAAATGATGTGGATAGTGTAAGTAAAAAAGACAGTAAAGCTGATATTAAAAAGATCGAAGAAATTGCTAAAATACAAGGATTTACCAAGAGAGAACAAGATCAAAAAACAAATCCAATTATACTGAACAATTTAATGTTAAGTGCAAAGAGGGTTTGGGTGATTTAATTACTGATATTCTTTATCAGCAGAAAGATAATAAGTTAAAAGCAAGTATTATTAGAAGAGGCAATGCTCGCATATTTAGAAAACAACTTTAAAGAACTTTTAGAAAAGTATAAATTGCTTCTTGGTTAGCAAGTTAGCAAGTTAACTAATAAATAAATGTCGCAAGACAATATAAAATACATACACATGTGTGCCAGGGCTGTCCCATTAAAATAAATTAATTTTATCAAAATAGCGGTAATTTGATTTAACATACTATTTTTAGTTTAAACCTAGCCGTACAGATAAATGTCAACACTACAGTCAAGAAATGCTTTTATAGAAGAATTTAACAATCTAGAAGATCCAAGAGTAAGCAGAAAGAGGCTTTATCCTATAATAGAAATAATATTTCTCGTAGTATGTGCAAATATATGTGGAGCAGAAAGCTATAGAGATTATGAAAGGTTTGGAAATAGTAAACTCTCTACATTAAGACTTAAATTACCATTTTCAAATGGTATACCTTCAAAGTCAACGCTTGCAAGGGTTTTGAGATTAATAGATCCATGTGTTTTGAAATCATGTTTTATGGGATGGATGAGAAGTTTATATGTAGGTATATCAGAAGATATAATTCCAATAGATGGTAAAACCTTACGCGGTAGTCATAATACTGAATGATAAGGCTATACATATGGTTTCAGCATATTCCTGTCAGACCAACTTGGTTATAGGTCCGCAAAAGGTTGAAGATAAATCGAATGAAATCACAGCTATACCAAAACTGTTAGATACTATAGATATAAGGGTTGTACTGTAACAATTGATGCTATGGGTACACAAAAAGCTATAGCTAAAAAATAATTGATAAACAAGGAGATTATATTTTAGCTTTGAAAGGGCAATCATAAAAATTTAAGTGAAGATATAAAGCTTTTCTTAGATACAGAGCAAGCTAAGCCTAATAATGGTAAGCTTTCATTATTTCACGATATCGATAAAGGACACGGTCGCATAGAAGAAAGAACTTGCTATGTGAGCGATCAAATTGATTGGTTAGTAGATAAAAATAAGTGGTGTGGTCTAAAATCTATAGTTATGATTGAATCAAAAAGAACTATAAAAAATAATACAACTCCAGAAAGAAGGTATTATTTAACTAGTAAAGAAGCTAACCCTGAGTTTTTAAACCATGCAGTTAGATCACATTGGAGTATTGAGAATAAGCTTCATTGGATTTTAGATGTATCAATGTCTGAGGATGCTTCAAGAGTAAGGAAAGATCATGCTCCTGAAAATTCAGCAATGCTAAGGCACATTGTTTTAAATATGTTACAGCAGACTAAAATAGGTATGAAAGATATAAGTATCAAGGGTTTGAGAAAATTAGCTGGCTGGTGTGATGCTACTTTAATAAAGATAGTTTCCGCTAGTTTTTAATGGGACAGCCCTGCATCTTGCCCCGTTATTCCTGTTATTAATGCTACTTTTTTGTTATTTTCCATAAAACACCCTGTTATTTTTAATTAAGCCATACAAATAATTTGACTTCATCTATCAATGCCTACTATTATTAACATATAATATACCAAAAAAAGCTACAACTTAAAATGTTTAAAATCTTTGTAATTAACTTAAAAAGAGATACTCAGAGAAGAGAGTATATAGAAAACCATTTAAATGATAAAAAATTAAAGTATGAAATTATTGATGCAGTCTATGGCAAAGACTTATCAAAATCCGAAATAAACGAAATTGCCAATCTAAAATCATCATACAAGAAAATGGGTAAAACCATATCAGTTAATGAGATAGGTTGCTCTTGAGTCATCTAAAAATATATAAAAAAATTATCTCTGAAAATATTGATGGGGCTTTTATTGTAGAAGATGATGCTATGTTTTGCTCAAATATAAATACAATCCTAAACTCTATATACGATAATAAACATAAGTTTAAAAGCAATTGCTGGTTAGGGCTATTTACATCTCATATTGATAGCAAAAACAAAACAATTGATATTGATGATAATTTCAAAATTTATAAAGTTCGGGTTAAATGTGCTATCGCCTACTACATAGATAAAGAAGCTGCTCAGAATTTACTTAACTACAATACTAAAGTTACATATGTATCTGACTGGTTCTTTGGAGGCTACTTAAATAAGTTAAATTTATACTCTATAGATAGAATATGTGTAATGCCTAACACATCTTTTGATTCGACAATCTCAGAAACTAGAATAAAGGAAAAGAACTTACTAAATGCCGTCTATATATACTTTAGAAAGACATATAAAAAGAATGTACTACTACAAATATAAATTTAGAGTGATTTTCTTGGGCAAGTTATAAAAAAGCTAAACTTTGTGATGAATTAATTGAAATCAAAAGTAATCATAAAAAATAGTCTTATTACACTTACTCACATTTATTTATTAAAGGTTTATAATTTACAGAATATAATATACTGTTGATTAACATCAGCATAAGAATAGGGTTTATAGATCCTCTGATATATATGAATCAGAAAATGATGCTAATATAAATTCACCAAATACTATCAATAAAATCATGTTGATGTGCTTACTATATCTATGATTATTGGGTAGACCAACTTTATAAAATCGAAATAACATAAACCAAAAAACGAATAAACTAATTAAGCCAACAGTTCCATACCTGCCTAACACATTAAATATATCGCTATGAAAATGAGTGAAGTTCTTGACCATTCGGGTTACTTCATTCTTCTCAATCATTTTGTTTTCTATAATATTTATAGTAGTTGGGTTAGCTCCAATAAGAGGATTGTGTAAAAAGCATTAATTCCGACTTTATACATCATAATTCGTAAACCTATAGATGTATCTTTATTTTTAGCATATTGTTGTTCGATGTTTAGTGTTTCACTATACCTACCCATATCAAACTTACTTACTAAAGTACTAGAACTCATAGAGTACGCCAACAAACCAACTCCTATAAATGCAATAATCGTTGAAAGTATTTTTTTTACATTTAAATCATAGAATATCAGCATAAAAAAATGGCACTAAAAGCTAGCAGAGGTCCTCTACTAGCTATTGCAAATAAAGCCACTGTAGTCAAAAATCCTAATACTAAAAAAATTGTAGCCAGCTTATTTTTTTGACTTTGAAAAGTTCCATAGATACATAAATACTTACTAAAGCATAAATTGCTACTATAGCTGCAGTATGAATACTATTGTAAGATGTAAAGTGGTCAAACCTATTCGCATCACTTAATAAAAAATAAAAACACATTCTTAAGCTAAGCAACACTCCACTTATTATATAAGCTATAGCTAGCAATCTAATTGAAACATAATAAAAATATCTCACGCATAGAAGTACAAAAGGAATAGTCATTAAGACAAAAATTATCCTAAAGAAGAAAAAAGACATCGTTCCATGAATATTCGCTATAATCAAAAACACTAGGGGATATGCTATAAAAAGCAACACCATCACTAAATTATCTCGAAGAATACTTTTAAATTCACTAAAATTATATGAAATCACTATCACTGTATTTATCAACATACAAATAGTAAATATACTCAGTATATTTATATGGGCAAATATTAAGACCGTCCCCACTAATATGACAAAATTGTTTACAAAATTGTAAAACGCCCCCCATTTTAATAGTTTTTTTAACATAACTACATATCCTTCTCTAATTTTAACTTATTTATGGATAGTCCCTAGACACCAACTATAAATTTCATTAATCATCAAACTTAACAATATCATCCTCACTAATATTCTCACCTACTTGAATCTCGATTATTACCTTACCAATGGAATATCTTGTTTGTTTTCTAAGCGATGTTTTTTTGACCTATTCCAATAAAACTAGATTCATTTGGGTGCAGCTCAAACTCATTATTATCAAGACTTACATTTGCAATTCCTGCTAAAACCACCCAGTGCTCACTTCTTAATAAATGTTTCTGAAAAGAAAGTTTAGACTTAGGATTAAGTATTATTTTTTTGACTTTATAATCACTTGTATTAACTAAAGTCTGGTAGCTGCCCCATGGTCGATAAACTAGCATATGCTTCTCTGCTAGCTCGCTATTATGTAGCTTAACTTGCTCAAGAACTTTTTTTAACATCTTGAGAAGAGCCTTTTTGAAATCAACAGTGCATCCGCTGTATCTATAACTAGAAGATCATTAGTATCTATCATTGAGATTTGACGAGAATCTGCAACCAGCAAATTGTTTTTTGAGTTTATAAACACAGGTTCATCTATATTTTCACTTTTAACAATAGCATTATTATCCCTAGTATTTTCAACCTCTTCATCAAGAGCATCGAAACTACCTAGGTCTGACCAATTTATATCCTCACACTTTACGACCTTAACCTTTTTACTGTTTTCCATAACAGCATAATCAATACTATCATCAGGAATATTCATCATTAATTGCTTATCAATATTCACCTCATGGTTTTGATTATTATTAAATGCTATTACTGATCTTTTATGTATTTCTGGTGAATATTTCTGCAACTCATCTAAATACACTCCTGCTTTACAGCAAAATATCCCTGCATTCCAGAAGTAATCATCTTGCGCTAAATATTCTTGAGCAGTCTCAAGATCTGGCTTTTCTTTAAAAGATAAAACATCATTGCCATTAGCATGTATATACCCAAAGCCAGTCTCAGCTTTAGTCGGCTTAATACCAAAAGTGACAATATAATCATTTTCAGCTAACTTTTTTGCTTCTGATAATACTTCACTATATTTTTTATTATTCTTTATAAGATGATCTGAAGGTGTTATTAAAACCACATCATCAGGGTCTACTGCTAAACAGGCTAGAGCTATAGCTGGGGCAGTATTTCTAGCAGCTGGTTCTAATATATATTTATAGATATCTATACCGAGCTCTCTAATTTGATCAAGAGCAAGAAAATATTGCTCAACATTTGAAACTACCAAAGTTCTTTCTTACAAATATGCGAATTTTCTTAACAGCGTCTTTTGAAAAAGTGACTGTTTATCAAAAAGTCGTACAAATTGCTTAGGAAACAATGTTTTACTTAAAGGCCAAAGTCTTGTTCCTGAGCCACCACAAAGTATTATATTTATCATTCAACTGCCTTTAAAAACTATTTTTTCTAAAATACTAAGTAATTATATGTATTTTAATAATGTTATTCTAGAGCCAATATTTTTATTTATATCAAATGTTCAAAATGAATTCACATCCTCAATTCCCATGACTTAAAACTTCTCTTTATGCTAAAATACTCTCATAAAACATTCACTCAAATTAGTATTTATGAAAATCAACTTTTGTGCCGGCCCTGCTGTAGTACCCACTGAGATTATAAAAAATCTACAAGAAATGATGACTAACTATAAAAATACAGGTGTATCTTTATTATCAATATCTCATCGAGACAATGCTTTTGAAGAAGTACATACTTCTATTCAGGACAACTTCCGTAAAATATTAAGTATTCCAGATAATTATTCTATACTACTTATGCAAGCTGTGCACGGCACAATTTGCTGGCATTCCAATGAATTTAAGCGATAAGCATAATAAAGCTATGTATATGTAGTGGTCAGTGGTCAGAAAAAGCTGCTAAAGAAGCTACTAAATTTATAGATGTTGACAGCTATTAACTTATGATGATGATATCAATAATAAGTTTGAAAGCGATAAGTATGATTATATTTACTATACCGACAATGAAACTGTTGATGGTTTTCAGATTAATAAGCTAGCAAGATCATGCAACACCGAACTAGTATGTGATATGTCATCAAGCTTTTTATCAAAAAAAATAAATATTAAAGATTATGGCCTAATATATGCCGGTGCTCAAAAAAATGCTGGCATACCTGGACTGACTATAGTTATAGTAAAGAACTCTCTGATAAAACAAAAGCCGAACCTACCTATTGTGCTTGACTACTTCGTTACAGAAAAATCAAAATCTGTATACAACACCCCTTCTGTAATATCGTGGGTGACATTTGAGCTAACTCTAAAATATTTACTAGAAAAATTTCAAACTATTGAAAATATTGAAGTGTTTAATAACAAAAAGCAGATTTATTATATTCAACTATAGATAGTTCAAAAATATACAAAAACTCAATAGCTCATAAATATCGCTCTAATATGAATGTGGTATTTCAATTAACATCTGAAAATTAACTAGCAAGTTTTTAGATCAAGCTGATAAGCATAATTTTTATGGTCAAAAGGACATCGCTTAGTTGGTGGATGTCGCGTAAGTTTATATAATGCTGTATCTCTTGAAGATGTCAAAAAACTAGTAAAATTTATGAAAAGGTTTGAAAATGAACAATAATAAAATAATAACAATTGATGGCCCAAGTGGTGTTGGCAAAGGTACTTTAGCGAGGAAATTAGCTGCGTATTTTGGTTATGACTTATTAGATAGTGGTGCTATATATAGATTAGCTGCTTTACATTGCTTAAATGCAAATATTGATATTGAGAATGTCGATAATGTGGCTAAGCATTTAGAAAACTTTGATATAAGGTTTGTGCCAACTTCAGATGGTCTAGTTATTTATCTAAGTAATGAAATAGTTACTACTAAAATTAGGACTGAAGAAATAGGTATGCTAACATCAAAAATAGCTACCTACCCTATCGTTAGAGAGATGCTTTTTGAAAAGCAGAAATCTTTTGCTACAGAAAAAGGTCTAGTTGCAGATGGTAGAGATATGGGTACTGTTGTCTTCCCTAATGCTAAGTTTAAGTTCTTCTTAGAAGCTAGCTCAGAAGTACGAGCTAAAAGAAGATTTGATGAACTACAAGCAAAAGGACAAAACCCTAATTTTGATATTATCAAAGCAGATATTGAAAAAAGAGATTACCAAGATAGAAACCGTAAAGTAGCTCCCCTAAAACCAGCTGACGATGCTGTGATTGTTGATACTTCAAAACTTTCAATAAATGAAGTATTTGATATGGTTGTGTCTAATATTATATAACTGACTTTACGCATTACATTTCTTTATAACTAAATATATCAAACATTCAAATATACTCATTATTGATGGTAGAAGCACATTAGTATTTAGTAGTTACAAAAAAGTAAGGCGCATCAGCTTACGCAATAAAGTGGTAAAACTAGCACATTCATTACTTAATTTTAAATTTTGCCTTCTAGTCTGCTGATATTAACTAATGTTATGCACTTAAGTGTAAGCTCAAAATGAGAAAGTATGAATTTGTATTGAGGTTGGTATAACTGTAGTGATAGTATATCATACTGCCAGTCTAAAAAGACAGACCAATGGTCTGTCACTACATTAAAAAATCACTGATATTAATAAATAAAGAGACTCTGAATCAAGCCCTGAAATATGAGGTATTCAGTAGTCTAAATTTATATCTAAAATTAGCACTAAAACAAATGAAAACACCCATTTTATATGCTATACTCGAAATCATAAGGTATTTATAAATCGGCTGAAAACCAAGTATATATTGGCTTTTAACCGTATTTGATAAACCTCAAAATTCTAACTACAACTTTGATGTTAAATTTAAAGGAGATATCTAAATGAAATACCAAACAAATGAAAATCCAGCAGGCACTAATGGTTTTGCTTTCTTAGAATTTACCTCTAGTAACCCTAGTGAATTACAAAAATTATTTGACCTAATGGGATTTACCTCATGTAGCAAACCATAAATCTAAAGACATAGAGCTTTGGAAACAAAAATGACATTACTTTTTTGATTAATAATCAAAAGGTGGTTTTGCTGAAGAGTTTGCAAAAAGTCATAATGGCGGTGCTTGTGGCATGGGTTTTTTAGTGAATGATACCAATCACGCTTACGACCATTGCATCAAAAATGGTGCTGTTTCAAAACAATCTGATGATTGGCAAAATGCTTCTGATACTAAAGTTATTAGCGGTATTGCAGATACTTGTCTTTATCTCACAGAATGTGCTGATCTACTAAACTCGGGTTTGTTTGAAGTAATTCCAGGTACTTTAGAAAAAGCTTCTAGCCATTCTGCTGATTATTATATATAGATCATCTAACTCATAATGTCTTCCGTGGCAACATGGATAAATGGGCTAAATTCTATGAAGATTTATTCAACTTCAAAGAAATTCGTTATTTTGATATCGAAGGTAAATTAACTGGTCTTGTAAGTCGTGCACGACTGACCTTGTTTGAAAATCAAAATCCCAATTAATGAGTCATCTGATGATATCTCTCAAATTGAGGAATTTCTGAAACTTTATAATGGTGAAGGTATTCAACATATTGCTTTAGAGAGTGAAAATATATTTGAAAGTGTTGAAAAATTGCGTGGTATTGGCATGAAGTTTATGAAAACTCCCGATAGCTACTATAAAAACACTCACAAAAGACTACCTTATCATCCTGAATCAGTAAAAAGAATGCAGAAAAATCAAATCTTGATAGATGGTGCTCCAACTAAAGATGGTGGATATTTGCTACAAATATTTACAGATACTGTAATTGGTCCAGTTTTCTTTGAAATCATTCAAAGAAAAGGCGATGACGGCTTTGGTGAAGGTAACTTCCAAGCATTATTTGACTCTATCGAAAATGACCAGCTTGAACGCGGTGTAATCTCAAATAAATAAGGTTCTAAAAAATGATAACTTTATACGATTATTTTAGATCTACAGCGAGTTATAGAGTTCGTGTAGCTCTTAATTTTAAAGGTTTAGATTATCAGCTAGAAGAAGTACATCTAGTAAATAATGGTGGTGAACAGTTTTCTGATGAGTATAAAAAGCTAAACCCTTTTGCTCGAGTTCCTACTCTTGTCGATGGCGATTTTGTACTTAGTCAGTCGCTAGCTATCGTGGAATATCTCGATGCTAAACACCCTATTAACCCGCTAATATCATCGGATTTAGAATTAGCAGCTCAAGTAAGAGCTTTTAGTCAAATTATCGCGTGTGATATTCATCCTATAAACAACCTAAGTGTATTGAAATACTTACAAAAGACTTGGGCATATCTGATGAAGATAAAAGCAAATGGTATCACCATTGGGTATTAAACGGTTTTGATTCTATTGAAAAAATACTAGAGTCTAGTGCAGGCGAATATTGTTTTTGGCGATAGTGTAACACTAGCAGATATTTGTCTTGTAGTAGCACAAGTTTATAATGCTTAACGCTTTAATGTACCACTAGATAATTATCCAAATATAGTTCGTATAAATAGTAATTGTTTAAATTTAGAGGAGTTGAAAAAGCTTCTCCGGATAGTTATTTATAACTAACTTATAGAGATCTGGAAACAAGTTCCAGATGACTTTATTGTTTTTTAAAGGAGATAAAAATGTCATTAAAATATATGAGTGGCTTCAAAGCTACTTCCAAAACAGAAGCTAAAGAAGGTACTTTTTGCCACAAGATAGAAATGCACCTCAAAAAGTAAATTTTGGGCTATATGCTGAGCAATTTAATAATTCTGCTTTTACGGCACCGAGACACGCAAATTTTAATACTTGGCAATATAAACTCGTCCGTTCATCACATCTAGTGGTAAGTCTGAGCTTATCAAAGATCATTTTGTAAGAGATATTCATAAAATCTGATAATGTCTTAACACCTCTGCAGGATCAAATGCGTTGAGTCCCGTGGAATTTCCTAATAAACCTACCGATCTAATCGATGGGCTTATGACTTTTATGTATAACTCTGTAATTTCGATACACCTATATTCTGCAAATAAGTCTATGGATAGATACTGCTATTGTGCAGATGGCGAATGGCTTTTTGTACTACAACAAGGTAGTTTACGCTTTAAAACTGAGATGGGAATTATCGAAGCTGCACCTGGTGAAATTGTAGTTATACCAAGAGGTATCCGTTACCAAGTAGAACTACTTGATGATAATGCTAAAGGTTATATATGTGAAAGCCAAGCCTCGCATTTCTTTTTACCAGAAAGAGGTCCTATCGGTGCCAATGGTCTAGCAGAAGAAAGGCACTTTTTAGCTCCAGTTGCTTATTTTGAAGACTTAACTGGTGATTTTGAAATGGTAACTAAATTCCAAGGTCAAATGTGGAAAGCACCCATT
>JAYQIE010000036.1:0-5528 GCA_038141505.1 Francisella sp.
TGATTTATCTTTATCTGCGATAGGCTTATCTATGATCACGAAAATAGCACCGAAAGGATTCATTGGCATTTATATATGGGTATTTGGCTTATTACACTAGGTATTGGTGGTAAGCTAAGTGGTTTATTGGGAAGCTATTTTTATATTCCAGAGGATAATCTGGCGGTAGCGAAAGCAAATATGGCAGATGGTTTAGATGCGTTTATATTGATTGCAGTTCTCACTTCGCTTACGATACTTATAGTTAGAAAATATATGAATAAATATTCTGGTTAAGTAGTTCGTTTAGGGTTACTTAGCTTCCCAAGTATTTCTTAGGGTTACAGTACGGTTAAATACTAAACTATCTTTTGAATAATCTTCTCTATCAGCTACAAAATAACCAATTCTGTTAAACTGGAACTTCTCTTCATGCTGAACTTCACCTAGTGATTTTTCGACTTTGGCATTGCTGATTATAGTAAAAGATTCTGGGTTAAGACTTTTTCTATATTTTCATCTGCAGCGGGGTTTTCATTGTTAAATAACCTATCGTAGATTCTAACTTCTGCATCTAAGCAGTTATTAGCATCTACCCAATGCACAATTCCATTTGGTTTTTTACCGTCATCTGGTTTTTTACCGCCAAGAGTTTCTGGTAGGTAGAACATTTTAGCTGATACTACATTCCCATCATTATCAGTAATCATATTATCACAATCAATTACATAGCCATTCATTAGGCGTACGCGTCCATTTGGACTAAGTTTTTTTATACCTTTTTCAAGCTCAAGAACAAAGTCTTCTCTATCTATATAAATCTCGGAAGATATAGTAATATCTCTACGACCAAAATCGGGGTTTTGTGGGTGATTTGGTACATTAAGAGTCTCATTAGGTATACCTTTTATCGTAATCTTGATAGGATCTAATACCGCGTTTTTCCTCAAAGCAGATTGGTTGAGATCATTTCTAATAGCTTCTTCTAGTATAGAAATATCTATAATTGAATCTTGTTTTGATATCCCTACAGTTTCACAGAAGTCACGGATAGACTGAGGTGTATAGCCACGGCGACGATAGCCTTTTAGGGTCGGCATACGAGGATCGTCCCAGCCATTTACAAGCTTATGATCGACTAAATGCTTTAGTTTTCTTTTGCTAGTGATCGTATAGTTAAGATTAAGTCGTGAAAACTCTATTTGTTGCGGAGCGTTTTCAAATTCCGCTTCATTTACAATCCAGTCATAAAAAGGTCTTTGGTCTTGAAACTCAAGTGTGCAAAGCGAGTGCGTGATATTCTCAATAGCATCTTCTAGAGGGTGAGCAAAGCTATACATTGGGTAAATACACCACTTATCACCAGTATTTGGATGAGTAGCAAATTTTATTCTATATAGAGCTGGATCGCGTAGGTTTATATTGCCAGAAGACATATCTATCTTAGCTCGTAGTGTTTTACTTCCTTCGGGAAATTCGCCATTTTTCATCTTTTCAAATAAAGCTAAGTTCTTCTACAGAACGCTTTCTAAAAGGACTATTTTTACCAGCTTCTTTTAAAGTGCCACGATATTCTCTAACTTCATCAGCAGATAGATCACAAACATAGGCTTTGCCTTTTTTTATAAGTAAAGTAGCGACATCGTACATTTGCTCAAAATATTCGGAAGCAAAATGAGGTTTGTTTTCCCAGTCAAAGCCAAGCCATTTGACATCATCTTTTATCGCGTTGATATATTCGATATCTTCTTTTTCTGGGTTGGTATCATCAAACCTAAGATTGCATTTACCTTCAAATTCTTTAGCGATACCAAAGTTCAAACAAATAGATTTTTGATGACCAATATGTAAGTAACCATTAGGTTCAGGTGGAAAGCGAGTTAATATACTTGAAACTTTCTTGCTACCAAGATCTTTTTTTATAATATTTTTTATAAAATTAGTTTTATTTATAGGTTTTTTATTGTCCATATTTATGAGAAATATTTGTTATATCATTATTTGAGGATATTTTACTTTATTAGCAAACTAATAGCATAACTTTTTGAAAAAAAGTATATTAGTTATATAATCTGATTAACTTTTAGTGCTTCCACAATTTTAAGGAATTTCATATAAATGGATCCCGCAACCATCGATGACAACAAGTATCTTTATACTACTGAAACCGTTTATCATAACTTATCGCTAAAAGATTTAGCAACACACACAGAAAATAGATGTGGTTTTGTGCGTAAAGATGGAAGAGCATTGATTGTTGATAGTGGTGAAATCAAAGGGAGATTGCCAGAAGATAAGTATGTGGTCGAAACTAAATATGCTAAAAAAAAATGTCTGGTGGCAAGATCATGGCTCAGATAATAAAAGGCTTAAACGAAGTAATTGGAAACAAATTAAGCAAACTGTTTGTAAAGATATCGAGAAAAAAGAACTTTTTGTTGTAGATGGTTTTTATAACCATGATAGCAAGCATAGACTAGCTGTTAAGCTTATAACTACAGAAGCATCTGCTGCGTACTTTTTTAAGCTTATATCAATAACACCTACAGCAAAAGAATTAGCGGGATTTAAACCTCAATGGACAATGATGCATTCTCCAGAGACAAATATAGAAAAATTTGAAGAGTATGGTTTAAATTCATCAAAAATTATCGCTACAAATCTCAAGCAACGCGAAAGTATTTTTGCAGGAACTCATTATTTGGCTGAGATAAACAAAGTTTTGTTGTCTATTATGAGTTACTATTTATCATTGAATGATATTGGTGTATTTTATTGCGCTGCTGCAGCTGATGAGCAGTCAAGAAGTACAATGTTTTTTGGATTATCAGGAAGTGGTAAAACTACGCTAGCTCTTGAAAATGGTAAAAACATAGTAACAAACGAAGCTATCTCTTGGACAGAATCAAGAGGAATGTATGCATTAGAGTCAGGTGTAACTATCAAAGCAGGAAGTTTTAAGCGAGAAGATCCTTCTATAGCTTCAGCTTTGCAAAATGAAATGCTTGTAGAAAATCCAAATATAGATGATGATGGGGAGATTATTTTTGGTCGTAAGGATAAGTCTCAAAATAATACCTACATTACCTTTCCAAGAGATAACTTCACTCATAGTATTGTGAATTCTACCGATCCGAGTACTATAATTTTTTTAGTAAAAGATGCTAAGGGTGTATTGCCTAGAGTTTCTAAGCTTACAAAAGGACAAGCGATATATTATTTCTTATCTGGTTATACAAGTACTTCAACAGGTATTGAACAAGGTGTAAAAGAACCTAAGCCAGAATTTTCAAGCTGTTACGCCCAACCTTTTTTGTTGTTGAATCCTATTCGTTATGCAAATATACTTCGCAATCGCCTTAAGCATAGTGATGCAAAAATTTATATGATAAATGTTGGCTGGATAGACGGTGACTGTAATATTGGTCGAAGAGTTCCTATTGATGAGACAAAGCTGTTGTGAATTATCTTTTGATAACTCAGATAATGTGGTTTTTAAATTCGTTAGACAAAAGTATTTTAACTTCAAATCTTTAGTATCTATAGAAGATAATGATGAAACCCTTCATCTTAAAAATATTTGGGATGATGAAGATAAATATAAAAAGGGTTATAAATCTCTAGTAAAAGAATTTGTTAAAAACTATAAGCAATTTGAGAGTGATGGTTTTGCAATTAAATATAAGGATTTCGGTCCTGTTTTATAGGGTTGAATTTTAGTTTCTAATGACTATAAAAGTTCTTTTATATGTACTATAATATAGTCACTTTATTTTGAATCATATATTATGTTAATCTACCTATTTGGCTGGCTAAGTCAGTACTGTTCAGCTTTAGAAGTCTTTTATAAGTATGTATCTGTACGAATTTTGATGATTTCATTTACATCTTTGTTGATCACTTTGTTTCTAGGTTATCCAATGATTCGTTGGTTGCAAAAGATGCAGATAGGTCAAGTTGTCAGAGATGATGGCCCTGAAAGTCATTTTTCAAAGAGAAATACTCCAACTATGGGTGGGGTGCTTATTATACTTTCTATAGTGATTTCATCATTGTTATGGGGCGATCTTAGCAGTATATATTTGTGGGTGCTGATACTTGTGGTGATTTTTTTCGGAGCTATAGGGTTTTTAGATGATTATTTGAAACTAGTGCTAAAGCATCCGCAAGGTTTAAAATCTCGTTATAAGTTCGCATTACAGTCTTTATTTTCTATTGTCTTAGCTATAGTAATGTTTTGCTTGCTAAATAAAGACGGAACAATGAACTTATCAATCCCTTTTTCAAAAGAGCTATATATCCCCATGGGAATAGTGCTTTTTACAATTTTAACTTTTTTATAATCAATGGTAGCAGTAATGCCGTAAACCTCACTGATGGGCTTGATGGTTTAGCTATAGTGCCAGTAGTATTAGTAGCTACAGGTTTGGGGATATATGCTTATATTGAGACAAATCATAATCTTTCGTCATATTTACTTTTTTCAATTATTTAAATAATGCAGGACTTGCTAGAGGTAGCAGTTTTTGTGCAGCTAATCGCAGGTTCAGGTTTGGCATTTTTGTGGTTTAACTCATATCCTGCTGAGGTTTTTATGGGTGATGTTGGCTCACTTACTTTGGGTGCTGTTTTGGTGTGATTGCTGTGATGATTCGTCAAGTTGATATTTTTATAATGGGTTTTTTTTTGTAGTAGAGGCTTTATCTGTGATGTTACAAGTAGGCTCATATAAGCTAAGAAACGGTAAGAGAATATTTAAGATGGCTCCAATCCATCATCATTTTGAACTAAAAGGTTGGCCAGAAACTAAAGTTGTAGCTCGTTTGGATAATCTCAATAGTGTTGTTTTTAATAGGTATGATTGCTATAAAGGTGCGATAATGTCAAAATTTTATTTTAATGGTTCGAAAATCTCTAGTGTGCTTATAGTTGGCTATGGATAAACAGGAAAATCTATAAATGATTATCTTAAGACTTTTAAGAGTATCAAGATAGATGTTTCCGTGATGACGAAAATTTGGTTTAAGCAGAATCAAATTAAGAGAAGCTGCAATGAGAGGCGATATTCCAGGTTTAGTTAAATCAAGTTGGTAATAATATGAGTTTTCAAGATCCTATAGCAGATTGTTTAACAAGAATTCGTAATGGTTTAATGCGAGGTAAGGTTGATGTGGATGTTCCATATTCAAAATTAAAGCATGAACTTGTTAATGTTTTAGTTACAGAAGGATATATTAAAAGCTGTAGCAAAGATGAGATTGATGGTAAACCATCTTTAAAAGTAGTTCTTAAATATCATAACTCCTCTCCAGTCATTAAAACTTTAAAAAGAATAAGCAAGCCAAGTTTACGCAAGTATTCTGCTTCTAGTGAACTTAAATCTGTAAAAAATGGTTTAGGTTCATATATTGTTTCAACCAACCAAGGTCTTATGACTGATGCAGATGCAAAGTCCAAGAACGTTGGTGGTGAAATTCTTTGTGAGGTATTTTAATAATGTTAGAGTAGCAAAAAACCCAATTGAAATTGCAGATGGTGTTACTGTTAAT
>JAYQIE010000037.1:0-66148 GCA_038141505.1 Francisella sp.
ATCATTGAATCTGTCCACCGTCAATTTAGAACTTTGACTAAGACTAAAGGAGCTTTCCCAAATGATAATAGTTTGTTGAAATTGCTTTATGCTGGAATTTTTAAATGCTGAGAAAAAGTGGACTATGCCAATTCGTAATTGGAGTCTGACTATTTCTCAGCTAAATATTCATTTTAAGGAGAGATTGAAAGATGCTTTAGGTTTAGTATAATTAGTAGGGTAAATTAGAAGTGACACAGAATTTATGACACTCCCAATTATGCGGCTACCTATACGCTTACATCTGCGTAATATAATGTTTAGAATTATAGTCTTTTTTAATAACTAATAGTATAATAGTCATCAATAATATCTAATTTCCTAAAATCTAATGTCACACATTCTCGTACTAAACTGCGGTAGCTCTTCAGTTAAATTTGTACTTATAGATCCTAATACTACAGAGTCTTTATTTATAGGATTAGCTGAAAATATCGGTCAAGAAAACTGCTCTATTACATTTAAATCTGATGATAAGAAGCAACTTCATATCAAAAATGGTCAGTATAAAGATATATTCCTTGAACTTAAAAAGTACCTAGATGAAAAAGGCTTTTTTGATAAAGTCATGGCTATTGGTCATAGAGTGGTAGCTGGTGGTCAATATTTCTCAAAATCAGCACTTATTACACCTGAAAATTTAGAAAAGATAAAAATCTGTATCCCACTAGCACCGCTACACAATCCTGCTCATGTCGAGGGTATAAACTTTTGTGAGAAGATATTTGCGGGACTTCCACAAGTCGCGGTTTTTGATACGGCATTTCACCAGACTATACCGAACTATATCGCAGAGTATGCAATACCTCGTGAGCTAACAGACGGTCAAAAAATTAGAAAATACGGAGCTCATGGAACATCGCATAAATATGTATCGATGAAAGCTGCCGAGATTCTTGGTAAAGATAAGGCAAATGTAATAGTTGCACATTTAGGTAATGGTTGTAGTATCACAGCTGTAGTTGATGGCGATAGTAGAGATACAAGTATGGGGCTTACGCCTCTTGATGGTCTGATTATGGGTACTCGTAGTGGAGCTATAGACCCTAGTGTATTTGGTTATTTGTCAGATAATCTCGGTTGGGATGTTAAAAAGACTACAACTGTACTTAACAAAAAAAGTGGCTTACTTGGAATCTGTGGGCATAATGATATGCGTCAGGTTTCTGAACTGGCTGGAAGTGGTGACAAATTAGCTAAGCATGCAATAGAGATGTTTTGCCAACGCGTAGCTGAGTTTGTATCTAAATATATGCTACATTTTGAAAATCTAGATGCTTTAGTCTTTACTGGCGGTATAGGTGAGAATGCCGTAGATATCCGTGAGAATATCGTGGCTAAACTAAAGAATATCGGCTTTAAACTTGATGAGACTAAAAATCAAAATGCTGATACACAGATACAGTCTCAAGATAGTCATAAAATCATGATTATAGCTACAAATGAAGAGCTAATGATTGCTCAAGACACTTTAAATCTTATATAACATCAGTTATTGGGGAAATTTTATGAAAACATCAATATTTATTTTACCGACTTCCAAATATACTGGACTAAGAGTACTGACAAAATCTATAGAGTACGCACTTCAACAAGAAGGTTTAAAAGTTACGACATTTCATCCTATTTACGACATGGATTTATCGATAGATGAGATAGAAAAATATCTACTAAATAATCGTATAAAAGACTTTGTCGAGATACTGCTAAATAAATATTATGAGAAATGTTTAGATAAAGATTTTGTAGTGTTTTCAGGGCTTTTCCGCCAAGGAGATAATTCTCATTCGTTATATGCACAAAATGGTATCGTTGATGAACTTAACACAGAGATTATCAAAGCGTTGTCAGCTAAGATTATAATCGTAAGTTATCATGGTAACAAATCTCTAGCCGAGCTTAATGAAGAGTTAGAGTATTCACGCAGAAGTTTGCCTAAAAAAGCTGATGTTTTAGGAGCTATAATCACTAAGGTAAATGCAACTTATGATGAAGATGGACATTTAAGCTTTAGTCTAACTGATGAAGAAGTTGATACGCAACATCAAAATAACATTTCTATTAGTGATTTAGAGAATTTAAAGGTATTTAAGCATAAAGGTTTTGAGCTACTAGGTGCTGTAGAGTGGAAAAATGAGAAGACTTATCCTAGAGTACTAGATATAAAGAACAAACTCAAACTTGATGAACTAACAAATATCGATCTAAGCTCCAGAGTACAACGAGTTATGATGTGTTCACGAGGGGTTGATAACTTCATCAAAGATCTTACACCGAACTCTCTTGTGATAACATCAGCAGATAGATCTGATATATTACTAGCTGTATGTTTAGCTGCTAAAAATGGTATGAAGATAGCGGGGATTATCCTTACTGCGAAAGAATACCTCAATAATGAAATCAAAAAGCTTTGTCTAGAAACTGCTGAAGAGACTGGTGTGGCTATTCTCGCTACTAAAAGTAGAAGTGTTAGCACTATTCTGCGTATTGCAAATATTGATGTGATGGGGATTCCTCTTGATGATAAAGAGCGGATTCAAGCAGTCAAAGATGTTGTTATAGATTCTTTAAATAAAGATAAGATTCTCAAGGCAGTTAGTCAAAACTTCTCTAAACAGCAGATCATGTCGCCACCTGCATTTAGGTATCATCTATTAAAAATGGCAAGACAAGCTAAAAAAAGGATTATTCTACCAGAGAGCTATGAGCCTAGAACTCTTCTAGCAGCTAAGCATTGTCAAGAACAGGGTTTAGCTCAATGTGTGTTGCTTGGTGATAAAGAAAAAATCAACAAAGTAGCTGAACTTAACGGATTTGCATTACCAGAAGATATCGAAATCATTAGCTTAGATGATAAAGCTTTTTTGATATGTATGTATATAAGCTAGTTGAGCTTAGAAAACACAAAGGATTGTCAGAGTCACTAGCAAGAGATGCTCTTAAAAAGCCGATTATGCTAGCAACACTTATGCTGCAACTTGGCGAGGTTGATGGACTAGTCTCTGGAGCAGAGCATACAACGGCTGATGTGTTACGACCGGCTTTACAGCTTGTGAAAACTAAGCCTAATGCTTCGCTGGTATCATCGGTGTTTTTATGTGTATGCCGGATGAAGTTATTGTATTTGCTGATTGTGCGGTCAATCAAGATCCTACAGCTGAGCAGTTAGTTGATATAGCTATTCAAAGTGCAGAGTCTGCTAAGAAATTTGATATAGAGCCAAGAGTTGCGATGATAAGCTATAGTACAGGAACATCAGGCTCAGGCGCTCAAGTAGAGAAAGTAAAACAAGCTACAGAACTTCTTAAGCAAAAAGCACCTGAACTACTAGTTGATGGACCTTTACAGTACGATGCAGCGATGATAGAAAGTGTTGCAAAACAAAAAGCACCAAATAGCCCAGTTGCCGGTCGTGCTACAGTGCTTATATTCCCAGATCTAAATACTGGTAACACGGTATACAAGGCAGTACAACGAAGTGCTAATGTGCTAAGTATTGGACCCGTTTTACAAGGTATCAATAAGCCAGTAAATGATTTATCTCGTGGTGCTACAGTTGATGATATAACTTATACTATCGCGATTACGGCGATTCAGGCGATATAGAGTTTTTAAGTGACAAGGATATAAAATGAAAATAGCAGCTTATCTAAATCAACTAAAAGATACTTTTATTGAGGATAAAGAAACAAAAGGCATTCCTGAAGAACCATGGATGGCTAATTTAGGTTATTTTACGTATAGACCTGTGACTTTATTTAGGGGTCAGGCAAACGAAGAATGGGATCTCATTCCTAGTATCTATAGAAATGATTGTGCTAACATAGCAAATTTTGGGTTCTGTCGCAAACTGAGTGCTTGGTTACGTTATTTCCAAAATCAGCTATCACTAGATACAATTATTCTGCTATAGCATAAAACTGATCCCAAGCAGTCATGCTACCAGCGTTAATGTGCTGACCTTTTCTAATCATATTTACTAATTCATATCCAGCTATAGTAGATTCCATAGAGTCCCATGATTTAAATCCTAACATGGGTCGAGTTAGTCTTTTTATATTTCTATGATCTTGCTCTATGAGATTGTTTAGATATTTATTTTGTCTAATCTCTATACCATGAGTATACCAAATACCAAGCAAAAATAGGAAGAGTGCTTGGTTACGTTATTTCCAAAATAGTTAGTAATGCAGCTTCATTCCCAAGCTCCTGATTTATCTACATATTCACTTTCTCTAGTAAGCCATGTTTACCAATGGTTTGCTTTTGAAGAACTTGCTCGAGCTGATATTTATTTTTCATCTCTTCTAGCTGAAACCATAAACTCTAATGTTTATATCTCCATGCTTTATCTAAACTCTAATGCTCTATCTCTTACTCTGTAAACATAAAACCACTTACCTTTATGCTTTACATATGTCTCATCCATCTTCCAACTACATAAGCACCATACTTCCTAAACTTTGCTAAAGGAAGCTTCTAACTCTTTAGCATATTTGATAACCCAACGATTGATAGTGCTATGATCTACATTAACACCTCGCTCTTTCATTAGTTCTTCTACATGTCTGTAGCTTAATGGATATGATAAATACCAGCGAAGAGCTTGGAGTATTAATAATTTAGTAAAATGCCTGCCTGTAAAGTCTATCATTTGTATTTTGAAATAAAATCTGTGGTAAAATTATACTACAAATTCATGCAACTACCAGTTTGCGACAGAACCAGCTTGCTAGCCCAGTTTACAAGATGGAGTTAAATATTATCGGTAGGCTATTTAGTCAAGGACCGGGATTGTACTCTGATATTATAATGTCTGACAAACAACGCCAACAGACCATTTCTGAATTTGCAGAATTTGTATCAACCAATGCTGAAAAAGTAGCTAATGGTGACAAAGAATCATTCAAAGATAATTTCACTGCTGTGAAAGAATGGATGGGAGATTTTGCGAATCAAGCTTATAAAGATAGCGATAAGCTTTTGCTTAAAAAGTAAGTCTACTTATATCTTTAACTAACTTTCGCCCCTCTTATAGGATTAAACATTATTGAGCTAAGTGATAAATGATCTGCTCCTGCTTCTAAATATTTCTGAGCATCTTCGATAGTATAAACACCACCACCACCGATGATAGTGATACTATCGCCAAACTTCGCGAGCTTTTTGATAGCAGGTATAGAATACTCGTGCAATGGATAACCAGAAATACCACCTTTATCTGTGGGTATAGTATTGCATAAATGAAAGGTCGTAATACCTACCGCAAGATACTCTTTTATCTTTTGATTATGATCTACAGTTGGTGGCATCTTAATGCTAATATTTCGCCCTTCAAATAACGATGCTAGCTCTGCTGGAAAATCTACAATAGCTGCATTAGGGGGCAACCAATATTTATCTCGATATTTCCATGATTAGCAAATTTTGGTAGCTTCAAAGTCTCTGCGAAACTATGCCAGTCAGACATTTCTAAAGCCGCTAGAGATATTATATCCTGTGATCTTTTAGGTGGTTTTACATTTGCTAAACCCGGGTTACGCAGACCAATCTTATTACGCCAAGCATTTTTTTCTACCTTACGAATAGTTTTAATAACTTGCTTGATAAGCCCCCAGCGTCTATTTACAGTAAAAGAGCCATAGACATTAGAGCTTTCTTTTTTAAATTTAAGATACTTGCCAAATGGGGGCGAGATGATGATTCTTTTAAGATTTTGGTTTTGCATATATCAGATATACTCCTGCAACTTACTCACAATATCATCCGCTGCTAAAAGAGGCCTACCTACGATTATATAATCAACCCCTAGCTCTTTTGCTTTTTGTGGAGTTAGAGCATTGAAATGATCATCTTTCAAATCAGTCTCAAGTCTTACACCTGGGACATATAATTTAATTTTGTTACCAAATTTAGCTTTTACATCTGCCACTAAATGTGGATGACATATAAAGTTTTCCACACCTAAATTCACACATCGCTCAAATTTAGCTAGGCTATCAGCCTTATCAAAATCAGCATCACTACTAAGCGTAATAACGGCTAGCGGTATCGCATCTGTCTTTGCAGTAAGTGCAGCCTCTACCATTTTGTCGCTACCTGTACCGTGAAATGTGAAGTACTTGAAGTTTGGTATAGATTGCGAATAATTTTCAATCGCTGTCTTTACAGTATTGGGGATATCGTGAAGTTTGAAATCCAAGAATATATCTTTGTCACCGACGAGTTCGTTTATCTCTTGAAAGAAAGTGTAGAACATAGAATGTGCCCTATTTTCACACAATCAACATGCTTTGCTATAGTTGTTGTCTTTTTTAATGCTGATTCTGAAATACCATCAGCTGAGAACATTATTTTCATAGGATATTTTGAATAGTTGGATTATTAAAATGATAGTGTACTTTAGTGTCATAGTAAACGATATTTTTACATTTAGCCTATTTTAAAAATAATCTAAAATGGAAGTTTAAATCTGATAGGTACTTCTATTATTACTCGTGTATCACCCTTATTACTAATACTTTTGAGCCCCCATTTTAATAGAAATACTCTTTGATTGTGCAACATACTATGCCAAAACTTACGATTCTGCACTTTTGGAAGTACTACTGTCGACAACCCATCATTACTGCTATCACTACATTTAATATACTTGATAAAATAGTAAACAAAAGACACAATCTTAGGCTCTATAACAATCAATTCTTGTTTGATGCCTAGTTTTTGCCAGTCAGCTTTTAGCTTTTGGTTTTCACTTTCATCCATATTTATAGTTACCATATCTATGTTATGGGATATTGATTGAGCAAATTCAATCGCCTTTAATGTCCCTTTATGTAGACTTGAAATTGGCATAACTATTTTGATATTGTTAGTCGCTTTTTGTGAGACCTCGATAACATCACAGAAATTAAGCTCTAAGCTTTTATGAACCGTATTGTAATGTCTCCTGATACCATAAAAAATCATTACCAATAAAGGGATAGCTACCACAACTATCCAAGCACCCTCACTAAATTTAGACTCCGCAATTATCAGCACAGTAATAAAAGTCGCGATACAGCCGATTAAATTGATAGCAGCCTTTAGATACCATCTTTTTACTGTTGCTCTTTTTTTATACCAAAATACTAGCAGACCACTTTGGCAAAGAGTAAATGCTAAAAATACACCTATCGAATATAAAGGGATAAGTGAGCTAGTATCAGCATCAAAGAGAAATATCAGCCCGATAGCCAATAAAGCTAAGATTATTATCCCATTTCTAAAGGCAAGTCTTTCATCCTTATTTTTAAATTGAGCAGGTAGAAAACCATCTTTGCTTAAAATTGAAGCTAAAATAGGAAATGCTGAGAAAGAAGTATTTGCCGCAATTATCAAAATAAGACAAGTAGCTAACTGCAAGAAATAGTAAATCATCCCATCACCAAAGATACTATGCCCCAGCTGAGAAAGAGCACTTTGACCAACTAGAGGATGTATATTTATCTTATAAGATAGAAAGCCAATACCTGCGAACATTATTATCAAAAGTACTATCAATGACATAAGTGTCAATATAGCATTTCTCTTTCTATCTGGACGAAATAAAGATACTCCGTTTGCTATAGCTTCAATACCCGTCATAGCAGAACAACCTGATGAAAAAGCTCGCAAAATCAGCGTTATCGTCAGAGCTTGGTTTACAGCAACTAAATGATTGGTTGTAGTTGTGTAATCTATCGGGTGTAAGTGTCCTGTGATGAGATTATAAAGCCCAATTCCAAGCATTGTGAAAATTATTAAAATAAAAGCATAGGTTGGCCAGACTAGTATTGTTGCTGTGTCTTTGACTCTCGCAGATTGATCCACATCATTATGATAATCGCAAAAACTGCCATTTCGACTCGATATTCGATTAATGAAGGGATTGCTGATGTAATAGCTAATATCCCAGCAGATACACTTACAGCAACAGTTAAAACATAGTCGATTAATAATGCCCCTCCGGCTATCAACCCCATTGGTACACCAAGATTTTCCTTGGCAACCATATAAGCACCACCACCTTTAGGGTAAGCATTTATAGTTTGAATATAAGAAATACCTACTATCACTATCAAAGCGATGATAAATAAAGATACATGAAATGACATACTCAGTGCAACGGCTCCAGCAACTGCAAGTGTAGATATGATTTCTCCTGTAGCATAAGCAACCGATGACAACGCATCTGAAGATAAGATAGGTAAGGCAAATTTCTTGGGTAAAGTGTATTGTTCTAATTTTGTTTTAGAAATGGGGTTTCCAAAAACTATATTCCAAAGCATTTTTGTATTGCTCCAAATTTAAGGGTTTAGTCAAAACTTGTCGATACTACTCCTGTATTTTGTTTTAAGCAATTTTTTTACAGCGGAATAATTTTGTATTACTTATCACCATGGCTACTCTGCTATGCTGATAAAAAACCGCCTTGCATCTGACGCATTCTCTTTTTTGCTCAAATTGTGTTTAGTGCGTAATATCAGTATATTACAAAAATATTAATTAGTGTTTTGACAGTAGAAAGAATATAGTGTTTGTTATAGTTAAAACTAGATAGAGATAAATCAGATGTTTAAAAAGATATATTCAGCAGGGTTAGCAATATGCTTATCATCATGTAGTGTAATCGGGATAGATAGCACTCCACAAGCAAAGTACCAAAACATTCAGAAAGATAAAGGCTTTTCCATAAGGGTCTATGAGCCTGTAGTCGAAGCACAAATTACAGTTGCGGATAAGGACTACAAATCTGCGGTAAATAAAGGTTTCATGCAATTATTCAAATACATAACAGGTGCAAATACCGTAAATCAAAAAATCTCGATGACTGCACCAGTCTTAACAGAACAACAATCACAAAACATAGCAATGACAGCTCCTGTGCTTATAAGCGATAGTGATGATAATGCTTGGACAATAGCATTTGTAATGCCTGCGGATATGACTATCAAAAATGCACCAAAACCAACTAATGAAAATATAAAGCTAGTTGAGAAACCTCAAAACAAAGTAGCTGTAATTCAATTTAGTGGCTTCTTAGATAAACAATCTATAGAGTCAAATACCAATAAATTAAATAATTGGATAAAAGATAATAATCTCAAAGTAATAGGCGAACCTCAAGCTGCTGGTTACAATCCACCTTGGACTATACCGTTTTTGCGAACTAATGAGGTTATGGTAGCTGTGAAGTAGTTTTAAAGTCTGCTAAAAAATATTTTTACTGAAAAATTCAAAAAATAAAAAAATGAAAAAAATAAACTTCAATTCTCATGGCTCAAATATAGCAGCCCTACTATATACACCTGAAAATTTTGATTCAAACAATAAATATCCTGCAATAGTACTTTGTCACGGTTTTGCTGGTTTTAAAGAAGTTCTTCTTCCTGCGTATGCTGAAGCTTTTGCAAAAGCTGGCTATATAGTTCTTAACTTTGACTATAGAGGTTTTGGGGAGAGTGAAGAGAGAGAGGTCGACTAGTACCGAAGTTACAGATAGAGGATATTAACTGTGCGATTGATTATGTAGCTCGTTTAGATTTTGTTGATTCTAGCAAGATTGGACTTTGGGGTACTTCATATGGTGGCGCTAATGCCATTACAGCTGCTACACAAAATGATCTTGTAAAGTGCTTATCAGTACAACTAACTTTTGGTAACGGTGAGAGAGTAATCACTGGAGATATGTCTGCAGAAGAGAAAGAAAAATTTGTAGGTATGATTGACAAAATGCTAGCTAAAAAAGAAAAGACTGGCAAAGAAATGATGGTTCCTCTACATAAAGTACTTACAGATGAGCAATCAAAAGGCTTCTATGAAAGATATAGCAAAGAGTACGATGCTTTTGATATCAAGATCCCATTTCTTACAGTTAATGAAACTATGTCGCACAAGGCAGAGAACTATATCAGCGATTTAAAAATCCCTGTACTAATAGTTGCTTCAGACACTGATTCTGTAAACCCCGTTGAAGAGTCACATATACTATATGAAAAAGCTAATCAGCCAAAAGAGCTAATGCTCTTGGATGGTATTAGTCACTATGAGTGCTACGAAGGCGAGCCTTTAAAGAAAATCTTAGCTAAGCAGATTGCTTGGTTTGATGAGTATATAAAGTAAAATACTACCCCGTCTTGCTTTGCAAGCCACCCCTTCAAATATTGAAGGGGAATCAGCACATTAGCTGTTAGTAGTTCCAAAAGCAAATGATTAGAAAATAAAACTGTTTGAATGAAGTGAGTTTTTTATTTTCCATTTGTTTTAAACTACGATAGCGTAGTGCTAGGCAGTTTTGCATACTTTTTTCTGACATGAAAAAAGTATGTCGCTATAACTTACGAAGTAAGTGGCGAAACACCTTTTAGCGAAAATATGCTGTATACCTTCTGGCAACCCATCCTTGAATTAAATCTCCATCAATATCAATCTCTACAAAAAGCCAAGAACGATTTGACTTGTCTATAACATACACTAAAGCTCCAGGTTGCAAGACTGTTATAATTTTAGATTTAATACTCGGCTTAAATCTAATGTTTAAAGACTTTGGAATTGTTACGCGGTAATCTTTTAATAGATTTCTATCTAGTCCACCTCGATTTTTTCTTGTAAGGTTTTTTGCTTGAGGTGGAGATGAAATATTTTTTGAATGAAAAATGACTTTTGAAACCTCTTCTTTTACATAGTCATAAAAAACATCATGTATCAATAAAAAGACAAAAAATAAAATCGCCATAAAAGCTTTTTTAGCTTTTTAGATAAAAAATCAAAGTGTATTTTAGAGGATAATTCATCCTTAATAGAATCATCCACTTCAATAAAGTTTTCTTCAATTTGTTCTTTTAACTCTTCATCTAAGCTAGAAAAACGGTTCTGTCGCAAACTGGTAGTTGCATGAATTTGTAGTATAATTTTACCACAGATTTTATTTCAAAATACAAATGATAGACTTTACAGGCAGGCATTTTACTAAATTATTAATACTCCAAGCTCTTCGCTGGTATTTATCATATCCATTAAGCTACAGACATGTAGAAGAACTAATGAAAGAGCGAGGTGTTAATGTAGATCATAGCACTATCAATCGTTGGGTTATCAAATATGCTAAAGAGTTAGAAGCTTCCTTTAGCAAAAAGTTTAGGAAGTATGGTACTTATGTAAGTTGGAAGATGGATGAGACATATGTAAAGCATAAAGGTAAGTGGGTTTATGTTTACAGAGCAATAGATAAGCATGGAGATACATTAGAGTTTATGGTTTCAGCTAGAAGAGATGAAAAAGCAGCTCGCAAGTTCTTCAAGCAAACCATTGATAAACATGGCTTACCAGAGAAAGTGAATGTAGATAAATCAGGAGCTAATGAAGCTGCATTACTAACTATCAATATCTTCCTATTTTTGCTTGGTATTTGGTATACTCATGGTATAGAGATTAGACAAAATAAATATCTAAACAATCTCATAGAGCAAGATCATAGAAATATAAAAAGACTAACTCGACCCATGTTAGGATTTAAATCATGGGACTCTATGGAATCTACTATAGCTGGATATGAATTAGTAAATATGATTAGAAAAGGTCAGCACATTAACGCTGGTAGCATGACTGCTTGGGATCAGTTTTATGCTATAGCAGAATAATTGTATCTAGTGATAGCTGATTTTGGAAATAACGTAACCAAGCACTCAGTTTGCGACAGAACCAGTTTTTGCCATGCTCATTTCTGAGTACTTAGTAATAGAATCATTTACTTCTGTACCAGTTGTAGAGAAAGCAGATGTTACTGCCATAGAACCCATAAGTGCGATTGTAAGTTTAGTCTTATTCATTTTAATTTCTCCTTTTATGAAATTAATATCATTGTTAATATTTCGGTACTCAAATTAATACCTTGAGATGGATTATATTCAACATTAAATATAAGTCAACAAATTTTACAATTATTTTTAATATTTACTGATAAAAAATCTTATAGAATCTATAAGATAAATCTATACATCCTTATAAATATGGGATTTAGCGATATTTTACATGAGCATTTAGAATATAAAATTAATTAAAATAAATATATATTTAGTTTATTTAAGCAATATTACGCCAAAACTTAAAAACTGCTTTGCTTAATTCCTGCAACATCCCTCTGCCATCTGCTGATTTGATATCTTGGCTATCACACCACTTTGTAAATACAGTGCCATTTTCAGCATACATAAGATCGTATCCTAGGGAATCTTGACTAAAATTAGATTTTAATAAAGGTAGTGATACACCATCAATACTAGAAGATGTGCTGTTAATAACTATATCGTACTCTCCTTGAATACTTTCAAAGTCTTCTATAGTTATATTATGTTTATAAGAGAACAATTCCTTTATAGCTTGTGCTTTTGTTTCAGTACGATTTGCTATAGTTATACTTGCAGGGTTTTCAGCTATTACTGCAGCAACTACAGCTTTTGCCTTTCACCCGCTCCGATGACTAGCACTCGCTTATCTTTTATTTCTGTAGAATGATTATATTTAATATCATTAACAATCCCCAAACCATCATAGTTTAAAGCTATCATTTTTCGCTCGGGTGTGAATATCACATTACTAGCAGCTTTGACATCTTTGGTAATATCACTAGCATCATCACAAAGCTCATACACCCTCTCTTTATGTGGTACTGTGACGCTTAGACCTTTGATTTGTGGATTAGCTTTAAACTCAGCTATTTTAGCTTCTAAATCTTCTGGAGCAATCTCTACAGCTGTAAAAAGCATATCTTGATTATGCTCTTTAGCTAATTGCATCTGAATTTTAGGAGAAAGGCTATGCTTGACTGGGTAGCCGATTACATGATAGATATCTGACATTATTTCATCTTTGTGTTTTGTATAACTATATAAGTAAGATTATAATAAAACATAGAGATAGGCAACGACTGGATAATAATATGAAAACAACAAATTTTGAAAAGCTATACATTGATTTTAAGAACTTATTTGATCTATGTCGTTATACAGATGATGCTTTAAAAGAAGAGATACTCAAGAATATAAAAGATGAAAATATCACTGATGGTGTTTATCTATTTAGATTTAGACTTGTGATATTTAAATTTGAGGTTTACTTTGATGAGATAACTTATATTGGTTATGAGAAATAATTGAGAAATTGATATGACTGTTTTATATATTGTTTTAGGGCTTTTGGTTTTAATTTGCTCACCACTTCTATTTGTTATATTACAACCACTTATGAACTTATATGACAAAACAGTAAAATTTTTATATAAAGATGATTATTGCGATTCTTATAAAAGCAAAGCTGGTGAATTTATTGAAAATTATAATAAAAGATTAACAAGATTACATCCTAGCTATATTTCAAATAATAACCCTACATTTACGGTTAAAAGCTTCTGTATAACATTTATTATTGTCCTTTCACTACTTATACTTTTCTTCATCATTTTGTTTTCTTAAAAAAACAGCTAAACCACACTCTCAATTTTCATTTTTTAGAAACATTATTTACAACGGGTACATTGCGGTAAGCAGTTGTTAAGTCAATGATTAAATGACTTCAACTGTCTGAGCATAGCGAGTTTTGAAGGCGTCATTGCCGTACAACCTATGCGTGAGCTAAGTGCTAGCATTTTTGTTTACTTTGAGCTAATCGCAAAAAAAAGGGTCTAAAAGGGTCTGTAAGCTATGTATAATAAGAGTTTAAAAAGGATTATTTACAAGTGCCTGTAAAAAAGACTAAAATATGCCCAAAATGTAGCTCTAGTTTCACTAAGAAAATAGGCAAGCAGAATAATATTCAACGATATAAATGCAATGCTTGTAGCAAAAAATTTAGCTCTAAAAGAAGAGTCCTAAAACTTTCAGAAATAATCTTTAGAAAATATGTTTTTAAACATCAAACTCAGACAGATTTAGCATTAGAATACAATAGGTCAAAAGATGGGTTTATACTCAAATTCACGATTATAAAGTACCCTATAAATGTCATAACCCTAGAGCGGTAACGCTAGTGTGTGATACCACTTTTTATGGCAAGAAGAAAGATAGGTTGGGAACAGTTCTTTTCTATGATGTCCTAAAAAGCGAAGTGTTGCTGTGGGAGCATGTTGAAACTGAAAAATGTGCATCTTATAAAAAGTTACTTAATCAGTTGCTTGCACTAGGATATATCATCAATAGTATAACTATGGATGGCAAAAGAGGCTTAAACACCGTGTTTATGGAGTATCCAATACAGATGTGTCACTTTCATCAAAAGCAGATAGTTCAAAGGTACATAACTAAAAACCCTAAATTACAAGCGAGTAAAGATTTGCAAAAAATAATGCAAGCTCTCACTAAGACAACTGAAAAAACTTTTAAAAAGAAGCTTCAATGTTGGCGTTCGAAACATGAAGATTTTCTAGCTGAGATGACAGTCAATTATGAGACTGGTGGAAGCAACTTACACTCACTATAAGCTAAGAGCGGCTTACTCTAGTTTATGCTCTAATTTGGACTATCTTTTCACATATAAAAATCACAAAGAATTTTGTACTCCAAATACGACAAATCATCTTGATGGTGGTAAGTTTTCAGATTTAAAAAATAGGATTAGAGTACATAGAGGTTTATCTAAACTGCTGAAGAAAAAACTAGTTGATTACTTCTTAGTAAATAATGGCAAAAAGTATTAAAACAGACCCTTTTTTTGCGATTAGCTCTTTACTTTTGTATGCAATGTAAAAAGTAAGGCGCATCAGCTTACGGAGTAAGCGGCGAAATCATTTAAACCATACTTAATTTGTAGTGACTTTGCTATAGTGAGCTAATCTCTAATCTGCTATAATTCCATCAAATTAAATTTATAAAAAATCTCATGGCAGAACAATATATATACTCAATGTACAGGGTTGGTAAAGTTGTACCACCTAACAAATACATTCTTAAAGATATTTCACTATCATTCTTTGATGGTGCAAAAATTGGTGTACTAGGTCTTAACGGCTCTGGTAAATCTACTTTGCTAAAAATTATGGCAGGTCTTGATACAGACATAGTAGGAGAAGCAGCTCCTAGAAAAGGTGTGAAAATAGGCTACTTGCCACAAGAGCCAAAACTAGACCCTACAAAAGATGTCCGTGGTAATGTCGAAGAAGCTCTAGGTGAGCTAAAAGATATGATTACTCGCTTTGATGCAATCAGCATGGCATTTTGTGAGCCTATGACTGATGATGAGATGGCTAAACTTCTTGAAGAACAAGGCGAACTGCAAAATGCGATAGATGCTGCTGGTGCTTGGGAGATTGATCGTAAGCTAGAAGTTGCTGCTGAAGCGCTTCGCCTACCTGCTTGGGATGCTGATGTGACTAAGCTATCTGGTGGTGGAAGCTCGCCGTGTAGCACTTTGTAAATTGCTACTATCTACACCAGATATTCTGCTGCTAGATGAGCCTACTAACCATTTAGATGCTGAATCTGTAGCGTGGTTAGAGAAATTCCTAGCGGAATACAAAGGTACTGTAGTAGCTATTACTCATGATAGATATTTCTTGGATAATGTAGCGGAATGGATACTTGAGCTTGATCGTGGAGAAGGTATACCATTTAAAGGTAACTACTCTGATTGGTTAGAGCAGAAGCAAAATAGACTGGCGATGGAAGAGAAAAAGAATCTTCTCATCAAAAAGCACTTAAAGAAGAGCTTGAATGGGTTCGCCAAAATGCTAAAGGTCGTCAAGCTAAATCTAAAGCAAGACTAGCTAAATTTGATGAACTAAGCTCACAAGAGTTCCAAAAACGAAATGAAACGCAAGATTTGTACATCCCACCAGGTGAAAGACTTGGTAATAATGTCATCAAAGTAAAAGACCTTGTCAAATCTTTTGATGAGAAGTTACTAATTGATGGCTTAGATATGGATGTATCTCCTGGCTCAATCGTTGGCATAATTGGTGCTAACGGTGCTGGTAAGTCTACATTCTTTAAAATGCTAACTGGTGTAGAGCAACCTGAAAAAGGCGATATAACAATTGGCGAAACTGTAAATCTAGCTTATGTAGACCAATCTCGTGATGCTTTAGATGATAGCAAAACTGTTTGGGAGGAAATCGCTGATGGTTTGGATGTGATTACAGTTGGTAAATTTACAATTCCATCTCGCCAATATGTGGGGAGATTTAACTTCAAAGGTGGCGATCAGCAAAAGTATATATCACAGCTATCAGGTGGTGAAAGAAACCGTGTGCATCTTGCTAAACTGCTTAGAAGTGGCGGTAATGTAATCCTACTAGATGAACCTACAAACGATCTTGATGTAGAGACTTTAAGAGCATTAGAGGAAGCTATCTTGGCATTCCCTGGTTGTATAATGATTATCTCGCATGACAGATGGTTCTTAAACCGTATTGCTACTCACATGCTTGCTTTTGAAGGTAATAGTGAAGTGGTTTGGTTTGAAGGAAATTACGATGCTTATATCGAAGATAAAAAACGCCGTCTTGGTGATAAGTATGACTCTATTACTAAAATTAAGTATAAGAGAATTTCGGTTGATTAAATTTATCAATAGACCATCAGAAACAATACCTATCTAAACTCATTTTTCTAAAAAAGCACTTATGATAGGTTGTTTTTTCATTTACTTACGTATTAAATAAAGCATTATTGCTAAAAGCAAAGATTAAATCCTTTCATATAAACCTCCTTAATTAAATTTTGATAAAATACTCTGAGCTACATTTTCTATCTCCGCAGCAGAGCTAACGGAGTATTACGGAAATGTTCTACCGCTCAAAGCTACATAATTTAAACATAGCTAAGCCACGCTTAAGTTAATAACAATGTTAAACGATAATTTTTATTTTTACAACATTTATTTTCATATTTTACTAATTTTTAATTAATAAAACACTGTGGGGAATATTTTGCTTACAAGTAAGAGTTGTTATAAGTAACTTCTAACATGTTTCAAAGCTTTTATTTTCTTAAACTAAAGTATAAACTTTATATCACAATCAATTATTTTAAATAAA
The DNA here is from genome assembly GCA_038141505.1 of Francisella sp. Taxonomy (GTDB): domain Bacteria; phylum Pseudomonadota; class Gammaproteobacteria; order Francisellales; family Francisellaceae; genus Francisella. Next base: position 17,087 of record JAYQIE010000037.1, read on the forward strand.
CAATGACAAAACAATTAACAAACAAACAACGTTATAAGACTATCGCAATCATAAACTTAGGAGCTGTTTTAGAATGGTTTGAATTTAGCTTGTACGGCTACTTAGCAACATATATGAGTATCTTATTTTTTCCAAAAGAAGATCGAACAGTTGCACTGATAACTGTATTTGGAGTATTTGCAGCTAGCTATATAATGCGCCCACTTGGGGGATTTTTCTTTGGCTCTATAGGTGATAGGTTTGGTAGACGCTACGCTATCAAGTTGAGCATGACTTTTATGTGCGTACCTATGTTTATAATGACAATCATGCCAACTTACGGATCTGCTGGTATATGGGCTATATTTATATTGCTTTTTGCTCGTATGATACAGGGGTTTTCAGTTGGTGGTGAATATACAGGAATATTAGTTTCATTAGCAGAAAGTGCTCCTATAAAGTATAGAGGACTTACAAGTGCCTTAGCTGGGCTTGCATCTCAAGTTGGTGTGATATTAAGTGCTCTTACAGTAGGGGTATTATCTTCTTTATTAACCAATGAACAAATGCTTGCTTACGGTTGGCGCATAGCTTTTGGCGTAGGATTTGTCCTGGCTATAGTTTCTACTATTTTGCAGAAAAAAGCTGTGGAATCGCCTTTCTTCAAAGAAGCTAAAGAATCTAACAAACTAAGCAAAACTCCTTTGAAAGATGCTCTAAAGGTCCTAAAATGCCTTTGTTATGGGTCTTTGTCTTAACTGGATATGTCGGCATAGCTTACTACATGATGGCTACTTTCTTGCCTAATGTCTTGATATTAAATAGAGGTTTTGATGTAAATATGGTTATGTTTATAACTGTAATAATCTCTACCATCTATGCTATAGTCTCACCGTTATTTGGGTGGATGTCTGATATTTGGGGTAGAAAAATACTTTTATATGTCCCAATAACATCTATAGCAATACTTGGTTTACCAATGTTTTATTTTTTTAATAATGCTGGTTTAGAAAGTATTCTTATGGTTGAGCTTGTATTAGCTATATTAATCTCTGCTATGACGGCTTCTTTTCAGATAACGGTTACAGAACTTTTTCCAACTAGTCATCGCTATAGTGGTATGTCTGCAGCGTACAATATTGGTAATGCAATCTTTGCTGGTACGACGCCAATGATATGTGTATGGTTAGCAGATGTATCCCACTCAAATTATGCACCTGGCTATTATCTAGTGATAGCTTCTATAATTACCCTTGCAGCTATATACACTATGCCAGAAACAAGACATTCTCAGAATTTTGAAAACTAAGATCAAAAGCTAATACCAAAAATTTTTATTTATAGCTATCTTCTTTTTTTTCACAAAGCGACTTAAAACAATTTAGTTTGTGATGATTTTTTTTATTCCATTCAGCTGTTTTATTTCCAACTATTTGACCGTTTAAATTATCTAAGCCTATAAATGTATCAATCTCTTCGTTATATTCGACAGGTAATACTCCCATTTTTAATGTCACTTAGAAGTGTACACTTATTAAATAGCTTTATTAGCTACCATTCTAGGAGGAAAACCTCCTAAAGCCATATGTGGTCTAATGTTGTTGTAATCCCATAACCACCTAGTAGATTGCAACCTAATATCATCTAAACTATCAAATAAATTTTGCTCTAATAGTTCATATCTCATAGTCCTATTAAATCTCTCAACATAGCCATTTTGTTGAGGGTTTCCAGGTTGAATATACCATAGTTGTATCTTATTTCTTTTAGCCCACAACTTTAAGCTATTGCTTATATATTCAGGACCATTATCACACCTGATTGCTATAGGCTTACCCCTTTGATTTATTAACCTTTTTAAAGTCTTTTCAACTCGATATGATGGTAATGAAAAGTCAATCTCACAATCTAAGCCTTCTCTATTATAGTCATCTATAATATTTAATAGCCTATACTTTTTACCACTAGATAAATTATCGTGCATAAAATCCATAGACCATATTTGGTTTGTTCTAGTAGCTTCAGTTAATGGTTTTGGCTTATCTCTTTTAATTCTTTTTTTAGGCTTTATTCGTAAGTTTAAACACAAATCACAATATATTCGATATACTCGTTTATGATTAAACCTCTTACCCAATACATTTCTTATATGCAGAAAGCATAGCTTAAAACCCCAGTTGCGATGAGCCTGTGTAAGCTCAATTAACTTATTTGCTATATACTCATTATCATCACTATTTTTAGGGCTATAGTAGTATGCTGTTTCACTTATGCAAAAAACTTTACAGCTCCTTTTGACACTGATTTTCTTAGCTTTCACTGTCTGTAAAGCCATCTTCTTTCGCTCAGATGGCTTTACCACTTTTTGTCATCGCTTCCTTTAAAATATCATGATCTAACTGTAAATCAGCATACATACGCTTGAGTCTACTATTTTGGGCTTCAAGCTCTTTAACTTTTGTTAGCATTGAAACATCCATACCACTGTATTTCTCACGCCATTTATAAAATGTTGAGCTATTTATACCATATTTGCGACACAAATCAGATACGATAATGCCGCTCTCTGATTCCTTTAAAATATTTACTATTTGACTATCTGTATATCGTTTTTGTTTCATTTGTAATACCTCTCATTTATTAGTATATTTTTGTACACTTCTAAATGCTATTATTTTTAGGGGTATTACCGACATTCCATACAAATACTTTTTTAAATAGCTTTTGGTCAGCATTTAATTGGCACAACTTTGAAATGGTATCATTATCAATACCTACAATTTCTCCATAGCTTATAACAGTATTGACTATACTAGCTTCGTCAAATTTGTTAGCAACTTTCACAACTAAATCTAACTCATCTTTAGTTATCCAGCTAGCAATACCATCATTAGGGCGTAAATATGGCTTTAAAGCTAGATGATAACTTTTCTCAATAATATTTACAGGTCTACCTATGTCATAAATTATAGCTAATTCAGATGACAAGTATCGTTGAACTAATTGACAAATTTTCGACAAATCAGCTTGAGGAGTTTTTATATCTAGCCAAAGTACTGTTAATTGCTTTGTATCAGTATTATCAAGATTACTTTTAAGCTCAACTAGCCAATCTTCCAAAGTGATATGAATAGAGTCATCATAATCATGGTGTGCTACAACCCATGTGTGTTTAGTCTGACTATAAGCTATATCTATTTCCATTCCTACAGGCTCAGAAATCAAATTTTTTATAAATGAAGGATTATTAACTTGATGAGCTATAAAAGAGATATCGTACATTATGAAAGAACACCTTATTTCATTCTACTTAAAAGCTTATCTTTAACAATAAATTGATGGTACAAAGCAGCAATAATATGACCTGCCACCAAAACAGCTAGTATAGAAGCAAAGGTATAGTGATAACTAAATATCTGCGAGCCTAGCTATGGGTTTACTTTTAAAAAGCTTGGTAATGGTGCTATAAAAAATACTTTCCAAGGATATCCCATCAGCATTGAACCTATGAGTCCTGATAACGCCATACCTAATGCACTAATGTATATTCCTAGATGAACAACTCTTGCCAAAATATTTTGCCAAAATGGTAATGGCTGGGCATACACAGGTTTATGACTAAATAATCTCACGAGGATAAGCAATAGCGTAACTATAAGTATTACTAATCCAAATGACTTGTGCAAGATTATGATCCATTTATAACTTGCTATATCCCAAGCATAAGCAAAACCAAGAACTAGTTGAGCTATGACTAATATAGCGAGTGTTTTATGTAACAACCTTACCGATAAACTATACATAATCTAATTCCTTTAAGATAAAACATCTATAAACAGTTTACATCACTTAATTTAATTACTAAATTCCTTAATAAACTTTTTTTTAGCTATAATGGCTATATTATATAATTTTTGATTATTTTATGGTCGCTGATAAAAGTTTAAAGTATCTTTCTATAATGAGCTGGAACACTTATAAAGTTGATCATAAAAAACCACAAATTTTTGCAGAGTATATAAAGGGAATTTATAGTAAGTTTGAAATTGACATATTTTGCTTACAAGAAGCTGTACACCATTCTCAGTCATGTTTCCCTATTGAAAACTTCAGCGTAAATTTTGCTTCAAACATCATCTTAAAAAGCCGTAACTATGGTGTAGCTACAGTTACTAATATGCCCATAAGCAAAAGCATAAAAGTTCTTACTACTCACAAAGAATCGGTTATCAATACACATAAAGCCTCTTTAATAAGTCATATAAATTTTCATGAGCAAGAGATTGTTGTTGTAAATATTCATGCTATCAACTTCAAAAGTAATAGAGTTTATGAGTATGAATTTGAAAAAATCAAAGATTTTATCAGTCTTGATAAATACCACCACCCAATTATTATCGCTGGAGATTTTAATTTTTGGAATCGAAAAAGAGTAAAACTTATAAAAGATTTCTGTAGAGAATTTAACTTCAAGATAGCGTTTCTTGATGAGCCAAACTTAATAAAATCATTCCAAAACAATCATTTAGATTTTGTATTATATCGAGGGCTTAGTCTTGATAGTGCTTGCGTACTAAACTGTAAAAAAATATCTGACCATAACCCTATTATTGCGAAGTTTAAACTGTAAATATAATTTATCCACCAAACTCTTTAGTCTTGTTATTTATAATCTCATAACAAGCGTCTGTAAGCTCTGATACAGTATAGTCCTTAGGATCTATAGCAGATTCAAAAGACATTCTCGCAATGCCTGGTTTTACAAAATCACCTTTTTTACGACCAAAATACACACCAAAATTATGTGCAACAGGAATGATTGGCACACCCGTAACAGTCGCTAACTTCATTGCAGAACGATGAAATTTAGGATACTCTCCAACAGCTACTCTTGTACCTTCAGGGAATACTATAATACTTAGCTTTTTATTGTTTACGCGATCTTTGCCTTCTTCTAGCACTTTCTTGATCGCAGATAAGCCTTTTCTCTGTCTACACCTATCGCTTCAGCAAATTTATTAGTTTTACCAAAAATAGGTTTTTCAAGTAACTCTTGTTTCATCACAAAACAGCATTTACTCACTAAGCCATAAAAGACAAAAGTTTCAAGCATTGATTGGTGTTTAGAAATATATATACATGGATAATCTGGAATATTTTCCTTACCTTCAACTTTTACATATATTTGCAAGATAAGTAAAGTACCGAGTCGATACAGGCATGACCACAACCAGCAAACAAAAAGCCTTACGCGTAATGATGCACCTAATACTCCAACTATATTCATCAATATACAACACAACAACAAAGTTATGTAAGCATAAAGAGTAAAAACTTTCATTCTTGCTAATAATAAAAAATGTATAACTTTACTCATAAGCTTAAATTATCCTTTAAAGTTTTTAGTTTTCTCAGTAATTATCTTATGGCAATAAGCTGTAAGAGATTTTGAATCATATTCTTTTGGATCTATTCGTTTCCCAAAATCCATACGAGCTATGCCGGGTTTAATAAAATCAAACCAGCTTTTTGGAAAAAACCTACCAAAGTTATGTGCAACAGGGATTATAAAAGTATCTGCATCTGTAGCAAGCTTCATAGCAGAGCGCTGGAAATCTGGATAGTTGCCGACCTCTACTCTGGTTCCTTCTGGGAAAATAACAACATTTACATCATCTGCTAAACTTTGCTTACCATCTGTTACTACTTTTTTTAGAGACTCTCTAGGCTTATCTCTATCTATAGCTATACTACCAAGATTTCTCATCGCCGAGCCAAATATTGGTGTATCAAAAAGCTCTTTTTTCATTATAAAATGACACTTACCAATAAAACCATAAAACATAAATGTCTCAAGCATAGATTGATGTTTAGAGACATATATACAAGGATAGTCTTTATCTATATTGATCTTTCCTGTTACGCGGACATATACTTGTAAAAAAACCAACATACCTAGCCAATAAAGATAGGTCCATACACGGCAAACAGCCATACGCCAAGATAGTGGTAGTCCAAAAAAAGCAAAGATGTTTATTAAAATACAACTTCCGCCAATTACAGCTAATGAATAAAGCTGAAAAGCTGTCATTCTAGCCATCATAAACACATTCCAAATCTTTTTCAAAAAAGATTTCATTTATTTACTCTCCGTAATTAAGATGTAATTCTATAACTGAGAAATATCCCGATGTTACAGAATTTATTTTCAAATTAAATAAATATAAGGAATATAGACAGAGTCTACAAACATACTGTCATATTATAGCACTTTTTTATTGAGTAGATTTTGAAATTTTAGAGCTTATAAGAATTTATGTAACTTAAGAAAATATCTATAAACTTTACTTTTCAAGATACTTCATTTTATCAACAACTGAAGCCCAATTATCAGCATCTTCACAAGGTTCACATTTTTCTACAATATTTGGCCAAATGCCTGCTAACTCACGATTTAGCTCTACAATTTCATCTTCCTTATCTCCCAAATCATCGCTTGCTTTGATAGCATCTACTGGACATTCAGGCTCACATAAAGCACAATCTATACACTCATCAGGGTTTATAACAAGCATATTTGGACCTTCATAAAAACAGTCCACTGGACAAACTTCTACACAATCACCATACTTACATTTTATACAGCTTTCTGTTACTACAAATGGCATTTTACAAATCCTTTGTTTTAGTATTATTTTAAAAATGAAACCCGAGAATTATAGCACAAATTAAGAATCTGTAAATATTTATAGGTTTTTGATTGAGTTAATCTATGCTAGTATAGCAAAATAATGATTATATTTACTAAATAAAATGAAAGCTGAATTCAATCCTAAAAAACTCATATCAATCACTACAATTGGTGTAGCTGTACTTTTTTTAGCAACTTACTTTGTATCTATACTTAACAATCACAATACCCTTTGTAATCCATTTATTACTGGATGCTCTGATATAACTCACGCAGGTTTTTCATCTTATGAGAACTATATGCTAAAAGCCATTTTGATACCTACGGCTACCTTAATGGGTGTGATTTTTTTCTTTATCCAACAGTGGTTAGTTCAGCTTAGTGATTATAATAAATCTATTATCAAACAAGGTAAAATTATGCTTTTCTTAGCAACTGTAGGCTGTATAGGTTTGGTTATAGGTACTGCTGTAATAGATGGTTCAAACACTTTGATGAAAATTCACTTAAAAGGTGTAGCTGTATTTTTTGTAACTATGAGTGTTTGTCAAGTTTGGTACACAATTTTAGAGCATAAATACACTAGCAAAGTAAACAAGGCTCCTGTAATACTAAGAAGAATAGCTATTTTAATCACCATTGTTTTTTCTGTTTGGTCTGTCTTTATGGATCAAACAACAGTTAATCACAATATAGTAGAATGGTGGGGAGTTTACGCTCTTATATTCTGGTTTTGGACTTTTTCTATAAACAAACGAGTTGATAACTAAAACATTAGCTCTTTCGAATATATCAAAAGCCAGAAAATTATGGTAAATTTTCATCATCTTGTGGCTTAACTACAAACGATAGAGAAAAAACAACAATGCTATCATTTCAAAAACTTCTAAAAGCTCAGCAAATAAGTAAAAGTGATTTAAATAAGCTTTTTCATCAAGCGGATATATATAAAACCAAACTAGAAACTAACCAAAGAATTACAGATTTACAAGGCAAAATATTAGCATCTTTATTCTTTGAGCCTAGTACTAGAACTAGATTTTCTTTTGAATCAGCAATGAATCGACTTGGTGGTAGTGTTATTTCACTTGAAAACGGTGCTTCAAGCTCTACAAAAAAAGGCGAAACTCTTGATGATACAGGCAAAGTTGTCGATCAATATGCTGATATAATCGTAATGAGACACCCTCAGCCACATAGTGTAGAACAATTATCAAAACATGTAAAATCTCCTGTAATAAATGCTGGTGATGGCGAAAATGAACATCCGACACAATCTTTAGTGGATTTGTATACTATTCATTCAGAGCTTGGAGATATTAAAAATCTTAAAATTGGCTTGCTAGGTGATCTTAAATACGGACGCGCAGTTCATTCTTTAGTTAAAATACTCTCTACATATAATTGCTCATTTGAATTTATATCATCAGATGAGCTCAAAGTACCAAACGAAATAAAAAGAACTTATCAAGGCTAATGGCTGCTCATTTAACGAACATGAAAGTATAGATTCAGAAGTCATTAAAAATCTAGATGTACTATATGTAACTCGTGTACAACAAGAACGCTTTCCAAATGAAGAGAGTTATCTAAAAAACAAAAATCATTGTTACCTAACAAAAGAACATATTTTAAATCCTGAAAAATTAATAATCCTCCACCCATAACCTAGAGTAGATGAGATGGATAGAACTATAGATGAACTACCATATGCTAAGTACTTTGAACAAGTAAGGTATAGTGTACCCATCAGAATGGCTTTATTAGCTTTGTTGGTAAATAAAGCTTAGATACAAAAACTATCCTATGAGATAAAATTTGACATTTATACTAATTCACTATACGCTGTATCTACCCAAATGGGGGCGAATATGGTTTCGACATGAATGTCAAAATCCTAGGTGCATGCCGAGGAAGTACAGTACCTCGTAAATAACAGTGCAATGCCTAATAACTGGCAACAAAAAGCAAACCGCGTAGCCTCTAACGACAACAGCTTCACAGCTGTTGCTAAAGTTGCCTAGTCTAGCTTAATAACCTAGAAACGCACGGATATGATGGGCTTTCTTATGAGGCTGTCTATACATCCGTTCACGCTTTAGATAAGACGGTTGTTTGTTTTAAGTCTGGAGATAGATAACCGTATCAATCAGACTCGCTAACTTTTACCCTGACTAGCTGGGGAAAAGCTAAGCTAAATACTAAATGAGTTGGTCTAAGCATGTAGATCCGAAGATGAAGAGTTTATGGACGCGGGTTCAAGTCCCGCCGCCTCCACCACAAAGAATTTTCAAACAGTTTCATTAAGTATCTAAAACCTTTTAAAATCAACACTTTATCTAGTTTTATGGTTTTATATAGTCCCAAACAATATCAAGAAAGCCCTTGCAAAAATACATACCAAAATACATACTAGATACATAATTACTAAACGAGTATGTATCTATGGCTACTAAAATCACTGATAGCAAGGTAAAGAGCCTAAAATACAAAGATATAAAAAAGGGTTCTGTCGCAAACTGGTAGTTGCATGAATTTGTAGTATAATTTTACCACAGATTTTATTTCAAAATACAAATGATAGACTTTACAGGCAGGCATTTTACTAAATTATTAATACTCCAAGCTCTTCGCTGGTATTTATCATATCCATTAAGCTACAGACATGTAGAAGAACTAATGAAAGAGCGAGGTGTTAATGTAGATCATAGCACTATCAATCGTTGGGTTATCAAATATGCTAAGAGTTAGAAGCTTCCTTTAGCAAAAAGTTTAGGAAGTATGGTACTTATGTAAGTTGGAAGATGGATGAGACATATGTAAAGCATAAAGGTAAGTGGTTTTATGTTTACAGAGCAATAGATAAGCATGGAGATACATTAGAGTTTATGGTTTCAGCTAGAAGAGATGAAAAAGCAGCTCGCAAGTTCTTCAAGCAAACCATTGATAAACATGGCTTACCAGAGAAAGTGAATGTAGATAAATCAGGAGCTAATGAAGCTGCATTACTAACTATCAATATCTTCCTATTTTTGCTTGGTATTTGGTATACTCATGGTATAGAGATTAGACAAAATAAATATCTAAACAATCTCATAGAGCAAGATCATAGAAATATAAAAAGACTAACTCGACCCATGTTAGGATTTAAATCATGGGACTCTATGGAATCTACTATAGCTGGATATGAATTAGTAAATATGATTAGAAAAGGTCAGCACATTAACGCTGGTAGCATGACTGCTTGGGATCAGTTTTATGCTATAGCAGAATAATTGTATCTAGTGATAGCTGATTTTGGAAATAACGTAACCAAGCACTCAGTTTGCGACAGAACCTATAAAACATATATGGACTTGGATTTGTTTTTTAAGCTCTTTATATACTTCTACAGAATTTTGACATGGCAAAGAAAAACTTCTTGATGGTACTACTTGGAATATATCACCGTTTATAATATGTGATTTCAGATAATCCACTGTAGTACAAAAAATCCTTATCACTTACAGATACTTTAGGCTCTAAGTTTTTAAACTTATCTATTTTTGTTTTGGTATTTTTATTTATATTACTTTTGATACTAGTTATATTATTATCTAATTCAGTAGTGTTTTTTTCATCAAAACTATTAATTTGAATATATGATTTTTTATCTTTATGATCGCTTATAAGTATAGTCTCAGCTAGATAAAAAACATAGTCAGGACATTTATTTTTCTTGATACTTTACCTATATTTTCAAAGTTACCAACTACATCATAAGCAAATAACCCTGCTATAAATACACTAAACTGATTATCTACTACAAACGACTCTTTCACATATCTAAGAGCATCAAAAATAGAGGACTGTTTAAGTTTTTTATACTCATCTAACTGACTGTTTTTATTGTCTTTAAACGATAGTATTAATTGATCATTATCTAGCTTGTAATCTACTTTATCTTTTAAATATTTAGTAATACTTTTTAAGGCTGGTTGACCATTTTGAGATAAAGCTTTTAAAACAACATTATTACCAATACAAGATATTCTTATAGCACTATTTACTACAAATATACTTTTTAATTTATCTTTAGTATCGATCTCTGCTGATTCTAACAATATAGTGTTTTTTTTTATCAAAACAAAGATTTGTAAAGCATTTAGTTAGATCTTATTGGTAATTTATATTATAAATTTTAGATTTGAGGAAGTTTTTATTTTCTGTCATTGTATTAAAAAAATAATAAATAAGAGAAATAATAACAAAAAAGAATGCTAATAGCATTTTAATTAAGGCTTAGAAGTATTATATCAGAAGTAAAAAAGGGAAAACTGAGTTAATAACTAAACCTTAAAGATGTATGGCGGAATGGACGGGACTCGAACCCGCGACCCCCTGCGTGACAGGCAGGTATTCTAACCAAACTGAACTACCACTCCGTACATGTGGTGCCGACTACCGGAATCGAACTGGTCACCTACTGATTACAAGTCAGTTGCTCTACCAAATGAGCTAAGTCGGCACTACAAGGAAGTATTATAGACACTTTTCGATAACTGTCAATAATGTTTTACTATTTTTTTTAATTTAATGGAATAATATCATATTGATTGTATATATGATTACTTTCAGCCTTTAAAACTATATTTTTATCAAGCTCTAATTCTAACTCAGCTAACCATACAGATTCTTCTTTTTCGATATAGTTTATAATTTCTTGTGATGAAATAAGCATAAAACCATTGTAGTTAGAATAGTTAGTAGATTCTGATTTTATTTCCCTAAAAATATCGTAACAAATAGTTTGTAGAGTTTTTACACTTCCTTTACCATTACAATGACCACATGGTTGGCATAAAGTACGCGATAAACTCTCATGAACTCTCTTACGCGTCATTTCTACTAATCCTAGTTCAGAGATATCACTTACAGTATTTTTTTGCCTTGTCGTGCTTTAAATAGCTCTTTAAAGCATATAAAACTTGTTCTTTATGAGTCTCATCCATCATATCTATAAAATCTATAATTATTATTCCACCTAAATTACGCAATCTTAGTTGTTTGGCTATTTCTTTTGTAGCTTCTAGGTTGGTTTTAAATATTGTTTCTTCTAAATTTTTTGTACCTGTAAATCCACCTGTATTGATATCTATAGTTATCATTGCTTCTGTTTGCTCGATGATTAAATAACCACCAGATTTTAAATATACATTCTTCTCTAAAGCTTTATTTATCTCGTTATCTATATCAAATTCTTCAAAAATATTATCTTTTTTATAAAGTTCTATATTATCTCTTAATCCTGGAATATATTTATCAGCAAATTGACAAATTTCTTTATAAACATCTAAATTATCAACTAAAAATTCTACTTGGATTATCATTAGCAAAATATTTATAGTTTTTATAATGATATTAAAATCTTCATATACAACACCAGGTTTAACGATAGTGCTTGAAGTGTCTAATATATCTTGCCAAAGATTATTTAGAAATTTAATATCTATCTCTAACTCTTCAAAACTAGCTCCTTCAGCAGCTGTTCTAAGAATATAACCACGAGGATTTTCACTTGTTGTAATCTGTTGAATAGTATCTAAAAGTCTTTCTTTTTCTTCTTCATTTGATATTTTTAAAGATACTCCTACATGATCTAAATCTGGTAAAAATACCAAAAACCTTGAGGATACGGATAAATGAGAAGTTAGTTTTACACCTTTATTACCAATACTTTCTTTAACAACTTGGACTAATACTTCTTTGACCTTCTCTAAGCCATTTATTTATATCTTCTTTATTTAATTTTTTTAATTTAAATTTCTCATCACCTTCATCATCTTCTCTTCCTAAAGGTAAAACTTCAGATAAATGCAAAAAACCTGCTTTTTCTAATCCTATATCTACAAATGCTGCTTGCATTCCTGGCAAAACTTTTATTATTTTACCTTTGTAAATATTACCAACTATTCTTTTTTGATTATCTCTCTCTATAAATATTTCTTTTAATGAATTATTTTTTCTTTTATAGCTATTCTTTGCTCATAACTATTTATATTTAAAAATATCTCTGTGTTTAATGACATAATTTTATAAATCTTTTTTTACTAACATTTATTATATACATTTTTTTTTTAGTTTATTTGCTACTTTTTATTCTTTCTTATATTTATTAACTTATTTCTTTCTTTTTTATATTATTATTTATTAGGTAGAGGTTTTACTGTGTATATAACTTGCTAACACTTATAAATAAAGCCTTTCAGGTATCTAATAAAGTAAGTATAAGGATGTTAAAAAGGGTATAAAAACAACCTTAACAAAAATGTGGATAAAAAACTATCATACTTATCAACATATTTATCAACATAATTGTGAATATGTTAATAAACAACACCTTTAACAAAAAGCAAACATATTAATCAACAGAATTATCCACAACTTGAAATAAATATTATTGCTTCTTTTTCTATCTTACCTTACAATTTAAAACATCTTTTAACATCTACTTATTATATATGCTAAAAACCTTTTCTTTATTGGTTTAAGCAAAGATACTTTATTATGGCTACTTGGGATAAATGTTTAAAAAATCAAAAAAGTCTTTCTCCGTTTGAGTATAAAACGTGGATTAAGCCTATTTTTGTAGCACAAAATGCTAATTTATTCACAGTTTACTGTAATAACAAGTATCTTGAAAAGCATATAAAAGCAAAGTATGGTGCCCTTATACTTGTTACTATACAAGAGTATCATGGTAGCGATTTACTTATAGAATACATGAGTAAGAAATATTCTGGAAGTACAGGTGACGCAGATATATCTGTAGGACCACAAGTTAATTTTTTCAATTCTACTAGTGTTGAAATCAAGGATGATTTTGAAGAGCCAAAAACACCTGAGCCTAAAAGACAAGCTAAAGTAAAAAAAGAACCATCACAAGAACTTCATGGTTTTGATGAAGCGTTACTTATCAATGCAAAAGAAGGTGAAGAGTACTCATTTGGTTTATCGCTAAAAGAAAAATATGTATTTGATAGTTTTGTTGTTGGTAGTGCAAATGATATTGCCAGAGCGGCATCTATGCAAGTATCTATAAACCCAGGTAAGCTACATAATCCTTTATTTATATATGGAGGAAGTGGACTTGGTAAGACTCACTTAATGCAAGCAATTGGTAATCATGCAAAAGAAGTAAATCCTAATGCTAAAATTATCTACACAAATTCAGAACAATATGTAAAGGAGTATGTTACATCTCTGCGTTTACAGGATTTAGATGAGTTCCAAAGAGTTTATAGGTCTGCGGATATACTACTTATAGATGATATTCAGTTTATAGCCGGTAAAGAAGGTACTTCGCAAGAATTTTTAATACTTTCAACGCACTATATGAAAGTGGTAAACAGATTATACTTACGAGTGATAAATATCCTAATGAAATAGAAGGTCTTGAAGAAAGATTAGTTTCTCGTTTTGGTTATGGGCTGACAGTATCTGTTGATATGCCAGACTTAGAAACGCGAATAGCCATTTTGCCCAAAAAAGCACATGATATGGGTCAAAGATTACCTAATGAAACAGCTGCTTTTATAGCTGAGAATGTACGAACAAATATTAGAGAGCTTGAAGGAGCTTTAAATAGAGTGCTTACAACATCGCGATTTAACCATAAAGAACCTACTGTAGAGGTAGCTCAAGGGTGTTTACGAGATGTCATAAAAATTCAAGAAAAGAAAGTTAAAATGGAGAATATCAAAAAGTTGTGGCGGAGTTTTATGGATTGAGAGTTAAAGATCTTATATCTAATCAAAGAAGTCGCAACATAGCTCGACCACGACAGATAGCTATGAGCTTGTCTCGAGAGCTTACATCTCACAGTTTACCAGAGATAGGTAATGCTTTTGGTGGTAGAGATCATACAACTGTAATGCATGCTGTTAAGGCAATAACTACACTAAGACAAAGCAATACCTCAATATCTGATGATTATGAGTTGCTTTTGAATAAAATTTCTCGTTAAATAGAATAAGATAGATTAACACATATTAAATAGGGGTTTTAAAAAATGAATTTTGTACTTAATAAGGATGAGCTGCTGAAACCTTTGCAGTCGATGTTATCTGTAGCAAATAGTAAAAGTACTATGCCTTTGTTATCATGTATATTATTTGATATAAACGAAGGTAATTTAAAAATTACAGCTTCTGATCTTGAAGCTGAGATATCATGCAACATAGCAGTAAACTGTAGTTCTAACATAAAGTTGGCATTAAGTGCTGACAAGATTTACAACATCGTTAGAAGCTTAAATGATAACTCAATCATTGAATTTAAGATCAATGATAATAAAGTGACTATTACTTCTAGTAACAGTACATTTAATCTTATATCTTTAAATGCTGATAATTTCCCTCTTGTAGATGCTAATATTAATGAGCAGGCAAGTTTCAATCTTTCTCAACAAGATTTTCATCACATTATTTCAAAAGTAGATTTTTCTATGGCAAATGATGATACTAGATATTTCTTAAATGGGATGTTTTGGGAAATTAATGCTAATCTTTTAAGAGCTGTATCTACTGATGGGCATAGAATGTCTATTACAGAGGCTATAGTTGACAGTAAAGTGCTAGATAGTACTTGTCAGTCAATTATTCCTAAGAAAGCAATTACTGAGCTTAAAGATAGTTGAAAAATCTGATCAAAATATAAAAATTTGTCTTGGCAAAAATTATCTAAAAGCAGAATTTGGTAGTTTTGTATTTATATCTAAGCTTGTAGATGGT
Source organism: Francisella sp. (assembly GCA_038141505.1). Lineage (GTDB taxonomy): Bacteria > Pseudomonadota > Gammaproteobacteria > Francisellales > Francisellaceae > Francisella. The sequence goes on from JAYQIE010000037.1 coordinate 32,528, forward strand.
CGTTATCCTGATTATCAAAAAGTTATACCTAAAAACAACACTAAACTACTAGCTATAGATAAGCAAACACTTAAAAACTCACTACTTAGAACATCTATTTTAGCTAATGATAAATATAAAGGTGTGCGTTTAAATATATCTGCAGGTCAGGTACTTCTTTCTGCAAATAACCCTGACAATGAAAAAGCAGAGGTTAAGGTAGAAGTTCAGTACAATGATGATTCTATGGAAATTTGTTTTAACTATAAGTATCTACTAGATATAATTAAGTGTACTTAGTGAAGAAACTATAACTATCTACCTAGATAATCCAAATATGAGTGCTTTGGTAAAAGATGAAAAAGATAATAGCTTATTTATTATTATGCCAATGAAAATCTAAGATTTTATAACTTTTATATTATACTCTTTTCTAATATCTTTTAGAGGTATCTCTAAATATTCATTATAGTTGTGAGGGCTTGCAAACAGTTTAGGCTCGACTCACATTATTCTGCAAATGAAACCGAATTAAATTGCGAATGAAAAATCTTAGAAACCGAGTTATTCTGCGAATGGTTTTAGCTAAATTAACTTTTCCTCATAACATACTCATTTAAGCATTCTTCTAAAAGTGATAAACATAAGCATGACCGTTCAAAAAGTTTTTCAATTTCATTAATAGTATTTGTAATGTTTTTACCATGAGCAACATTATTCCTAATATTTGTAAAACTTTTAATATCATCTTTAAGGTTTTCATTATTTTTCAGTTTATCTTTAAATATGGTGCTCAACGCTTTATCAAATTTATTTAATAATTCAACAATGTTATCTATTGTGAAATTTTTGGTTCTTTCGCAAACTGGTAGTTGCATGAATTTGTAGTATAATTTTACCACAGATTTTATTTCAAAATACAAATGATAGACTTTACAGGCAGGCATTTTACTAAATTATTAATACTCCAAGCTCTTCGCTGGTATTTATCATATCCATTGCTGCAGACATGTAGAAGAACTAATGAAAGAGCGAGGTGTTAATGTAGATCATAGCACTATCAATCGTTGGGTTATCAAATATGCTAAAGAGTTAGAAGCTTCCTTTAGCAAAAAGTTTAGGAAGTATGGTGCTTATGTAAGTTGAAGATGGATGAGACATATGTAAAGCATAAAGGTAAGTGGTTTTATGTTTACAGAGCAATAGATAAGCATGGAGATACATTAGAGTTTATGGTTTCAGCTAGAAGAGATGAAAAAGCAGCTCAGCAAGTTCTTCAAGCAAACCATTGATAAACATGGCTTACCAGAGAAAGTGAATGTAGATAAATCAGAGCTAATGAAGCTGCATTACTAACTATCAATATCTTCCTATTTTTGCTTGGTATTTGGTATACTCATGGTATAGAGATTAGACAAAATAAATATCTAAACAATCTCATAGAGCAAGATCATAGAAATATAAAAAAGACTAACTCGACCCATGTTAGGATTTAAATCATGGGACTCTATGGAATCTACTATAGCTGGATATGAATTAGTAAATATGATTAGAAAAGGTCAGCACATTAACGCTGGTAGCATGACTGCTTGGGATCAGTTTTATGCTATAGCAGAATAATTGTATCTAGTGATAGCTGATTTTGGAAATAACGTAACCAAGCACTCAGTTTGCGACAGAACCATTGTATAGCTGTAGCTTTACCAAAGCCTGAGCTCGCACCTGTTATTACGATTAATTTTTTCATGTTGAAACCTTGGATACTTTTCGTAAGTTAATCATATAACTATTTTGAGAGCTATCCAATGATTATTGTGAGTAGATTTTGTTTTAAATATAAGTAATACATATTTAATATTAAAAACCCATATAAAAAACTTATTCATTGAAAAGAGATTGTTTGACCTCATATCTATAATAAGATATGTTGTTTATTTAGTAACGACTTCTAAAAAAGGGAGAAAAAGAATGGATATAAACAAATTCACAACCAAGCTTCAAGAAGCCTTGGCAGAGGCTCAGTCTTATGCTTTTCAACAGAAAGCAACTGAATTTACTTCTGCTCATTTACTCAAGGCTTTACTTGAGCAAAACGATAGTGTTATAGGCTCTATTTTGAGCGTATGTAATATAGATATTCAAGCTTTTACAAAAGCTATAAATAATCAGGTCGATAGTGTTGCTATACTAGGAGGAGATGCAAACCCTCAAATCACGCTATCACGAGACTTAATAGCTACTTTACAGAGGATGCAAGTATTAGCAGATAAAAATGGTGATGAATTTATTGCTAGTGAGATATTTCTGCTAGTATCATTAGATGATAATAGTCTAAAAGGTATGTATAGTAACTTTGGACTTACAAAAGATAAAATTACAAAAGCGGTAGCAGATTACCGAGGGGGAGAAAAAGTGAGTAGTCAAAATCAAGAGGAAATGCAAGGAGCATTGGCTAAGTACACAGTTGATTTAACTGAGCTAGCTAGAAAAGGTAAAATTGACCCAATCATCGGTCGTGATAGTGAGATTCGTAGAACTATACAAGTTTTACAACGCAGAACAAAAAACAACCCTGTACTTATAGGCGAACCAGGTGTTGGTAAGACAGCTATAGTAGAAGGTCTGGCTCAAAGAATAGTAAATGATGAAGTGCCAGAGGGAATCAAAGGTAAAAAAGTACTATCATTAGATATGGGTGCTTTGCTAGCAGGTGCAAAGTTTAGAGGAGATTTTGAGGAGCGATTAAAAGCGGTACTGAAAAAGAATTATCTAAGCAAGATGGTAATGTGATTTTATTTATAGATGAAATACATACTATGGTAGGTGCTGGTAAATCAGAGGGCTCGATGGATGCTGGTAATATGCTTAAACCTGCTTTGGCTCGTGGTGAGCTAAAGTGTGTCGGTGCAACGACTTTGGATGAGTATCGTGAGCATGTAGAGAAAGATCCTGCACTTGAAAGAAGATTCCAAAAGGTGCTTGTAGAAGAGCCAACAGTTGAAGATACTATTGCAATTTTGCGTGGACTAAAAGAAAGATACGAACTACACCACAAAGTCAACATCACTGATTCTGCGATAGTTGCTGCAGCTACTTTGTCGCATAGATATGTGACTGATAGACAGTTGCCTGATAAAGCTATTGATTTGATGGATGAAGCTGCAAGTCAGATTCGTATGGAAATTGACTCAAAACCAGAGGAAATGGAAAAACTTTACCGCAGAATTATTCAGCTAAAAATGCAACGCGAGCAACTTAAAAAAAGAAAAAGATGATGCTACTAAAAAGCGTCTTCAAATTCTTGAAACTGAAATAAAGGGTTTAGACTCTGAGTACAAAGGTTTAGAAGAAATTTGGAAAGCAGAAAAAGCTTAAGATGCAAGGTACTAGCCAGCTAAAAGAAAAACTTGAAAAAAGCTAAATTTGAGCTAGAGAAGTATCAAGAGCTGGCGATTTAAATAAAATGTCTGAGTTGCAGTATGGTAAAATACCAGAGCTTGAAGCTCAGATTAAGCAGATTGAAGCTACAGCATCTGATCCAAGTGAAAATAAGCTTGTCAGAACATCTGTAACTGAAAATGAAATTGCTGATGTGGTTTCAAAAGCTACAGGTATACCAGTATCTAAAATGATGGAAGGTGAGAAAGACAAGCTTCGCAAATGGAAGAGTTTTTTACATAAAAGAGTAATTGGGCAAAATCAAGTGATAACAGCAGTATCAAATGCGGTTAGAAGATCTCGTTCTGGATTGTCTGATCCAAATAGACCAATAGGCTCATTTATGTTTTTAGGTCCGACTGGCGTAGGTAAAACTGAGCTTACAAAAGCATTAGCAGAATTTCTGTTTGATGACCAAGATGCAATGCTTCGTGTAGATATGTCTGAGTTTATGGAGAAGCACTCTGTAGCTAGATTGATAGGAGCACCTCCAGGATATGTAGGTTATGAGCAAGGTGGTTATCTTACTGAGCATGTGCGTAGAAGACCGTATTCTGTGATACTTCTTGATGAAGTCGAAAAGCTCATCCTGATGTATTTAATAATATGCTACAAGTATTGGATGATGGTCGTCTAACAGACGGACAAGGTCGTACAGTTGATTTTAAAAACACCGTGATAGTTATGACTTCAAATCTTGGTTCACACAAAATTCAAGAGATGCAAGGAGATGATTATGAAACTGTCAAATCGGCTGTTATGGAGATGGTACTAAGCCACTTTTAGACCAGAGTTTATAAATAGGGTTGATGATGTGGTGGTATTTGAGTCTTTAGATAAAGCGATGATTGCATCTATTGCGAAGATTCAAATCAAGCGATTAGAGAAACGCTTAGCTGATCTACATATCGGCTTGGAAGTTACACCAGAGGCAATGGATAAGCTTGCAGAAGCTGGTTTTGATCCTGTGTTTGGAGCTAGGCCACTTAAACGAGCTATTCAAAATAGTTTAGAAAATCCCTAGCTATGAAATTACTAGATGGTGAGTTTAAGGCAGAAGAGACTATAATTGTAAGTGTTGATTCTGGATAATAATATTGTGTTTTCTAAATAAATTTCTTTCTAAAATCATTTTTCTAACTTATTATATGCTTCATAATTAATTGTACAAATCTCAAAATATGAAGTTTAAAATAATAAGTATATTTCTAATTATATGTGTATCTAGCTTTAGTTTTGCAACAGAATCATTAGCATCAAACTGTGCCGGTGATTATCTTGAGGGTAAAGTAACTACACCATTAAGCTATTTTTCTGGCAAGAAAGTAAAAGGTATTGAGCTTAGTCATACTAAGTTCCATATTACAGCTACAGATGGTAAGGACTATGAGGTAGCAGTAGATAATGTTTTTGCTAGTGATTATAGTGCTAGTGGTATTCCTTATTTTTAAAAAATAAACTTCAAAATGGCACGAATGTTAAATTATGTGGAGAAAAATATTCTGATGGTTCTGGTATACATTGGGTACACACGGAATGCCCAGCGAATAACAATGTAGAGGGTTTCGTTATTGTGAATGGGGTTAATCTGACAGCTAGCAAGCAGTATTGTTATATTTTTGGATAATATTTTATAACGACTATATTGTATTAGACTTACTTTGAGCTTTTATTTTTTTGTGAGCTATTAAAATGTTATTCTATCTGAAAATGCACTAAATATTTTGCTATACTTTTTACTGTATAAAAAAGAGTATAAGGAAAATATACAATGTCACACCAAAGCTTACTTATAAAAAACGCTACAGTTGTAAATGAAGGTAAATCTTTCAAGTCTGATGTATTAGTCGAGAATGGCAAAATCTCTCAAGTTGCTGCAAATATAACCAAAGATGCTGATAAAGTAATTGATGCTACAGGTCTTCATCTACTACCAGGTATGATAGATGATCAAGTACATTTTAGAGAGCCTGGGCTTATGCACAAAGGCGAGATTGAGACAGAATCAAAAGCTGCTGTAATGGGTGGTATCACTTCATATATGGAGATGCCAAATGTAAACCCAGCTACTACAATTGTAGAACGATTAGCTGAGAAAAAGAACGAGCTGCTGCAAGGTCTCACGCTAACTATGCTTTCTATCTAGGAGCACAAATGACAATGTCGAGGAACTAAAACGCCTAAAGCCAAATGATGCTTGTGCTATTAAAATATTCATGGGTGCTTCAACTGGTAATATGCTTGTAAACAACAAAGAAACTTTAGAAGGTTTTTTCAAAAATAGTCCATTACTTATAGTTACGCATTGTGAAGATACTCCAATGATAACGATCAATGAAGACAAAGCACGCGAAAAATACGGTGAAGATGTACCTTTTGACCTACACCCTGAAATTCGCTCAAGAGAGGCTTGTTTTAAGTCTTCTGACTTAGCGGTTTCTTTAGCTAAAAAATACAACTCCAGACTTCATGTACTACATCTAACTACTGCTGAAGAAATGGTACATTTTGATAATACTATTCCACTTGAAGAAAAACGCATTACAGCGGAAGTATGTGCTCATCATTTATTTTTCTCGCGTAAAGATTATGAGCAAAAAGGTGCTTTGATAAAATGCAATCCTGCTATCAAAGAAGAAAGCGACCGCCTAACTCTACTAAAAGCTGTAGCTGATAACACTATCGATGTAATCGCGACAGATCACGCTCCGCATACTTGGGAAGAAAAACAAGGTACTTACTTTAAAGCACCTGCTGGCTTACCATTAGTTGAAGAAGCTCTTATCTCTGTGTTAGAGCATTATCACAATGATTTCTTTAGCCTTGAGCAAGTAGTGCAAAAGACTGCTCACGCACCTGCGATAGTCTACAAAGTTAAAGATCGTGGCTTTATCCGTGAAGGCTACCATGCAGATCTTGTTCTTGTAAATCTAAACGAATCTCATACTCGTACTGATGAATGTAGTCACTATAAATGTGGTTGGACTCCATTCGCTGGGCGTACTTTTAAATCAAAAGTACAGACTACTATTATCAACGGTGTAGTGAAATACCATAAAGGTAAAGTAATCAGCGATCAAAGAGGTCAGTGTTTAGAGTTTAATCATGAGTTTTAGTATTTTTAGGGTAATGCCATGAATGAAAAACTACTCAAAAATATATTTGAAAAGTCAATAATCCCATCTTCTTTTCCTGAAATACCAAGCTTTCAAAAAAACTTTGATTCTACAATAACATCGATGGGAGCTCAACCTAAAGTATTTCAGAATATTGAAGGGTTAAATAAATCTTTGGCTCTACATTTGGAATTGACAAGAAATATAGCATCAATTATAAACTTAACAAATATATTTTCTGATCATAAGTTTAGAGTAGAAGGATTACACGATATTATAAAAACTAACTCTTCGATTTTTACACAAAATAGTGCATTTCGAAAGATGAAAGAGTCAAATAAAACCTTAAGCTCAATTATTAATCCAAATTTTGAGTGGATGAAAAATATAACCTCTAGCTTAAGACCGATAAATATTGAAAAGATGGAAATACTGAAAAAGCCGGTTCTGTCGCAAACTGAGTGCTTGGTTACGTTATTTCCAAAATCAGCTATCACTAGATACAATTATTCTGCTATAGCATAAAACTGATCCCAAGCAGTCATGCTACCAGCGTTAATGTGCTGACCTTTTCTAATCATATTTACTAATTCATATCCAGCTATAGTAGATTCCATAGAGTCCCATGATTTAAATCCTAACATGGGTCGAGTTAGTCTTTTTATATTTCTATGATCTTGCTCTATGAGATTGTTTAGATATTTATTTTGTCTAATCTCTATACCATGAGTATACCAAATACCAAGCAAAAATAGGAAGATATTGATAGTTAGTAATGCAGCTTCATTAGCTCCTGATTTATCTACATTCACTTTCTCTGGTAAGCCATGTTTACCAATGGTTTGCTTGAAGAACTTGCAGAGCTGCTTTTTCATCTCTTCTAGCTGAAACCATAAACTCTAATGTATCTCATGCTTATCTATTGCTCTGTAAACATAAAACCACTTACCTTTATGCTTTACATATGTCTCATCCATCTTCCAACTTACATAAGCACCATACTTCCTAAACTTTTTGCTAAAGGAAGCTTCTAACTCTTTAGCATATTTGATAACCCAACGATTGATAGTGCTATGATCTACATTAACACCTCGCTCTTTCATTAGTTCTTCTACATGTCTGTAGCTTAATGGATATGATAAATACCAGCGAAGAGCTTGGAGTATTAATAATTTAGTAAAATGCCTGCCTGTAAAGTCTATCATTTGTATTTTGAAATAAAATCTGTGGTAAAATTATACTACAAATTCATGCAACTACCAGTTTGCGACAGAACCTGCGACAGAACCCATTTTTAGAGCTAATAGAAAAAAGTGTTGTTATTTTAGAATTTTTTACCATTAGCTCAACAATTTGAATATATAATGGAAAATGAACAAATAAACTGTCCCAAATTGACGGAGGATCAACCTTTTAATGCAATTGCCCTGTAGAAAATATTTTTTCTTATTGTTTAAAAATTTATTCTGATATAAACTATTCTAAGGTGTATTTAGTTAATGACAAATTATGAGCTTATATAAGAAAAAAGTTTTAATAGTGAATCCATTATCAGCTACGAAATATTTATCAGATGCTCTAAGTAAAGAATCTATTTATTCTGTAGCATTATTTTCAAATATTACAAATGTTTCTGCTTTTAATTTACCTAAACCAGAATATTTTGATGAACAGATTTTTACTGAAGACTCAGATGATTATCTTCAAAAAATTAAAGAAATATGAGTTTGATTTAGTAATTAATGGTTCAGATCAAGAATACACTGTAAATCTATCAAAAAAATTAAAATCTATATTTACTCCTTCGTTAGTTAACTCTAATGAAACCTATGAGATATTATCTAGTAAATACTTACAGCAAGAGAAATTGAAAGAAAATGGCTTACCTAATATACAGCAGTGCCTAATTTCAATGAATAATTTAACTGAAGGTTTGAAAAGATGTGAGAATTTGGATTTTCCAGTATTCGCAAAACCAGCAAATGGAGTATGTTCAATAGGAGCTTTTAAGGCAGATAATATTGAATTATTGAAACTAAATTTATTAAAAGTTCCAAAAATTATTAATTTTGGCAATGTCGATGAATATTTAATTCAAGAATATGTCTCTGGTCATGAAATTATTGTTGATACTTTTTCAATAAAAGGTATTCATAAAATTTGTAGTATTCAGAGATATCATAAGGAAAATATTTATGGAATTCCTGTTTATAGATCAATAGAAATTTTTAATGATGAAGACAATAAGGTTCAAAATTATGTTCTGGATATGTTAGAAATTTACAATTTTAAATATGGTTTCTGTCATATTGAACTATTTTTTAACTAATGATAATCAAATTAAACTTATTGAGCTAAATCAAGAAATAGTGGGGCATCAGGAGCATATAATATACTAGCAGAAAAAGTAGGTATAAAATCACAAGTAAAAGTACTATCAGAGTCTCTCGATAATGTTAATTCAAAAGGCAGTTGTCTAAAATTGAAAAATGATATTTTTTATAAAGCTTTGTTTTTATATAACCATCAATTTAAATATGATAGTATATCTAGTGATCTAGATGTCAGAGACATAAATTTAAGCCCAATAAAAAATAAAGATGATTTAGATCTAACAGGTTTAAGAAAACTAGTATTTATGTCAAATAAAAATAAAGAACTTTTAGATATTGAAAGTAAAAAAATCTTAGATTCTGACTATAATTATATAATTCAAAATGTTATCAGTTAAATATAAATATTTTCATACCGTTATGTATATCATTACAACAGCGCTGTCTTTTGTATTTATACATTCCATTGGGAATAATATGGATCAATATCTACTTATAGCAATAAGTAGCTTATATGCACTAATTTTTTTCATATTTTAATAATTAAGAATATATTTAGTACTTATAAAAAGGTATTAGTTAACTTTCCTTTATACATTAAATTAATTATTGTCTTTTTATCTATGTGGTATTTCTCATTTATGGTTGTAATAAATTATACGCCTGCTATTGCTATTTTTTATTGTACTACAATACCAACATTTATGAGCAGATTTAAAAATCTACGATTTTTATATACTAAATCAAAATGGGATATTTTATTTACTTCATTAATATTTATTTCTATTCTTGGTCTATATGTTTCTTTATATTTTTATTATTCAGAATATAAATTTATAGTCCTTATTTTTGAGAGTTTGATGTTAGGAGTTTCAATGTACTATTTTTGCTAAACTATCTTCAGAGATGAATAAAAGAGGTTTCTCTGCTAATGAAATTTTAGCAATTAGATATATTCTTTTAGCATTAATCCCATTAATATATTGCATAATCTCTGGAAGAATATATGTTGCTACTACTGTAGATTATAGCATGTCTCTTTTTATAAGTTTTTTTAGTCTAATTATACCTTTATATTTTTCTCAAAACTCAATTGAGCACATAGGCTATATAGAACATAGTACTCTTATTGGAATAACTCCATTTTGTGTTTTTGTATTACAGTTATTTTATTTACATGATAAATATATAACTTATGAAGGGATATTTTCATTTATATTAACAATATTAATAACTCTCTTATTCTATAAAAGTTACAATAAATCTAAAAGGGGGTTAATTACACATAGCACTTAAGCGTGTAGCTAACATAATTAAATTGCTGAGTTTAACAGATTTACTTCGCCTTTCTAATCTAGATAATATATCTCAACAAATGTCCATTTTGATGAGACAATAATGCTATATAGCTAAACAATGGTTCTGTCGCAAACTGGTAGTTGCATGAATTTGTAGTATAATTTTACCACAGATTTTATTTCAAAAATACAAATGATAGACTTTACAGGCAGGCATTTTACTAAGTTATTAATACTCCAAAGCTCTTCGCTGGTATTTATCATATCCATTAAGCTACAGACATGTAGAAGACTAATGAAAGAGCGAGGTGTTAATGTAGATCATAGCACTATCAATCGTTGGGTTATCAAATATGCTAAAGAGTTAGAAGCTTCCTTTAGCAAAAAGTTTAGGAAACTATGGTGCTTATGTAAGTTGGAAGATGGATGAGACATATGTAAGCATAAAGGTAAGTGGTTTTATGTTTACAGAGCAATAGATAAGCATGGAGATACATTAGAGTTTATGGTTTCAACTAGAAGAGATGAAAAAGCAGCTCGCAAGTTCTTCAAGCAAACCATTGGTAAACATGGCTTACCAGAGAAAGTGAATGTAGATAAATCAGGAGCTAATGAAGCTGCATTACTAACTATCAATATCTTCCTATTTTTGCTTGGTATTTAGTATACTCATGGTATAGAGATTAGACAAAATAAATATCTAAACAATCTCATAGAGCAAGATCATAGAAATATAAAAAAGACTAACTCGACCCATGTTAGGATTTAAATCATGGGACTCTATGGAATCTACTATAGCTGGATATGAATTAGTAAATATGATTAGAAAAGGTCAGCACATTAACGCTGGTAGCATGACTGCTTGGGATCAGTTTTATGCTATAGCAGAATAATTGTATCTAGTGATAGCTGATTTTGGAAAATAACGTAACCAAGCACTCAGTTTGCGACAGAACCAATCTATAGCAATTGGTAATATTTTTTTCATAGTAAATCATTGGTATCATGGCATATATTAAAATTATGACATATATAGTGATATTAAACTAGCAATTGAAAACCTATGTAAAATATATATCACATCCACTTATAAAGTGGTGATTAAAATGTTTACTAATTCATAATATAGTAGACAGCTCAAAAGATAGGTTATTTAATGTATATTAAATCGTTTTTAATATACATAGTAGACACTTTGTATACTTTTCAATTTATTGTACAGTTGTTCCAATTTGTAATAATACACCTAGCTTATGTTTTATCTCATGAAGCGTTTCTACAGATATCTTACTTTTAAATTTTGCTTTCCTAACAACCCAGTCCAAGCTTTTAACTTGGTCTGTTAATATCACACCATTATTATCAACTACAACTTCAAATGGATATCCTTTGATTTTTTGTTGTCATAGGGCAACAAATACATAGATTTGTCAATTTGTTGTATCCAATTGGGCTTATAACAACAGCAGGTCTATGACCCTTGTGTTCATTACCTGCACTTGGATCACAGTTAATCCAAACAATATCACCTATGTCAGGAGTATATTTCCTTACCATACTTCAGAACCTTGTGGTTCACTAAATATAACTTCATCATGCAGATTTGTTTTATTAATTTGCGATAATAAAATATCTAGTTCTTTACTTATTGGTTCTAGTATAAGTTTGCCATTTTCAACTTCCATATTAAGCTTTTGGCTTTCTTTTATATGTAGAGAATTTAGTATTTTTTGAGGTATTCTTATGCCCCATGAGTTTTCCCATTTTTTAATTGAAATTTCCATAATTAACATCTCCAACAATGTATATACAAGTATATACTGTTTATTTTCAAATAATCAATTTTTATAGATAACGGAAAACAGTCGTTTTACGACTATTGTTTAGATAGGTTAGAAGTGTAGGATAGGCACCGTCAAGTTAACTAATACGAGCGTAAAAAGACTGTTTGATTAATATTTAGAAACAGTAAACCTCTTTAGATACTTCTTGCCATATATTCATCGCTTCATCAAACTTAGTTCTTTGCATTTTTCTAGAATTTAAATATCTGCCTACTGGTACTGCAAATATATTTCTAACCTTACCCATTAATGTTAATGTCCTTTGCAGTCCCCTAGGTGATTTAAATTTGATTAAATTCTTCTCCTTTCTTCGAGTTGGTTGATGTGCATTCTCTACTCTATTGTTTAGACCTTTGTGTCGTCTATGTTCTGCATTAGTCATATGTTTTATTGGTCTTGTATAGCTATTGAGCTTATCAGTAACTATAACTCTTGGAGAAGGGTAAGACCCTAAAAACCTAGAAAGAAAGCGTATTGCAGCCTTTTTTGTTCTTACGTTTCTGTAGAAACACATCCAACTCATGACCGTTAGAGTCTACTGCTCTCCATAGTATGAATTTAACCCCATTCATTTTAATAATCATCTCATCTAAATGCCATTTGTCTGTAGGCTTAGGCTCTTTCTTTTTTGATTACATAGGCAAATGATTTACCAAACTTATTACTCCAAGCTCTTACAGTTTCATAGCTAACTAATACACCTCTGTACCTCAGCATTTCTTCTACATCTCTATAGCTAGTATTAAACCTGTGATATATCCAAATAGCATAACTTATAATCTCTACTGGATAACGATATCTTTTAGGTTTTTCTGTAAGCATATATATGAATAAGTGGTATGAATTTGGTATAATTATACACTAGATGATTGTAGAGTTAGTTAACTTTGATGCCATTGGTTGTATTACTATAATCATCAGAGAACCCATCAAGGAAAATGTGTTTGAACTCCTATGAATACTTTACTTGATGGTAAGAAAATCTGGATGGAGAAGGTTGATAAACTCAATCTGAACAGACAGTAAATACTTGTCTAAAACAGGTGCCTGTGAAACATTTAATTCACTGAGAATGGCTGTTACTATATACGAAAGTGTTAGATAAAAACTTTCAAAACATTAATGAAAAGGAGTAAATATGAGTAAAAAAATATTTAATACGTGAAATAGTATTGAAAACAGGAGTTATTCAAGAAGTAGATGAAGCTTGCTTAAATGGATTTACAGAATCTTTAACAAACTCATTTAATAGAAATGATAGTTTAAGATTGGTTGACTTCCGAACTAAAAAAAGATCTGCTAGAGGAGGTAGAAACTCTAAAGCTAGTGAAATTATCAATATACCAGAAACTTCTGTTCTAAGCTTTAAAGCTGGTAAAGTTCTTAAGGAGGCTGTTAATGGATAAGTTAGCACCAGCTCTGAATAACTATAAAAAATTTACCTTGTTGTATTTGTTGCAGCGCTAGCAGGCTTATTATTTGGCCTTGACTTAGGTATTATATCAGGGGCCTTACCTTTTTTTAAAAAATCAATGCACTTAACAACAATTCAAGAAGGATGGGTGGCCTCGTCCGTCTTATTTGGCGCTGCAGCTGGTTCAATTATAAGTATTTACACCTCCGTAAAATATGGGAGACGTAATTCACTCATTATCGCAGCTCTTATATTTTCGTTGGCTTCTGTCTCATCAGCCATATCTCATGACTTTAATTGCTTAATTATATCTAGATTAGCCCTTGGTATTTCTGTAGGAATTGCAACTTATAATGCTCCTATTTATATTTCTGAGATTTCACCCCCACATATTCGTGGAAAACTCATTACTTTTTATCAGTTAATGATCACTGTTGGTATTCTAGTTGCTTTTATTATAGATCTTGGATTTACTTCAAGCGGTAACTGGAGGGCAATGCTTGGTGTTATTGCTATCCCTGCACTATTTATGTTTATTTTATTATTTTTGCTTCCTCAAAGCGCAAGATGGCTAATTTTAATAGGAAAAGCTAATGAAGCTAAAAAATCATTAAGTAAAATTCTTCACTCATCCGAGATTGATTGTGAAATTCAAGCTATACATGGAAGTGTTCATTCACATCGTCAAAACATATATAAACTATTACACCAACGCCCCTATATTAGAGTCTTGCTATTAGCAATAGGATTGCAAGTGATGCAACAATTTTCAGGTATGAATGCAATGCTTTACTTTGCTCCTGAGATTTTCGCTAACGCCGGTTTTTCTAGTCACATCACTCAAATGTTGGCAACTATCGGTATTGGTTTGGTTAATGTGATTGCTACATTATTTGCCATGCAATTTATTGAATCACTAGGAAGAAGGACTCTATTATTAATATCTGGAATCTTGATATTGATTAGCACGTCAGTTTTAGCATATTTATTTCTATCTTTTAACTCACATGACCAATATATTTCTTATCTTTCATTAACAGCTGTGCTTTTGTTTATTACTGGTTATGCTCTTGGCTTTGCTCAGTTGTATGGACTCTATGTGCTGAAATTTTTCCTTTACATGGAAAAGCTTTTGGTATGAGTATTGCTACAACGTCTAACTGGACTGCAAGTGGTATTGTAGGTATTATTACTTTACCACTTATCCGCCATTTTGGTGTAGGTAATTTTTATTTATTACTTATGATTTTTGCTATTATTAGCTTATTATTTATTTTAAAATTTATTCCAGAAACAAAAAGGAGTTTCATTAGAGAGTATCAGTGAAGATTTATGGAAAAATAAACCATTAAGAAGACTTGGAAAATAGGGTTCTGTCGCAAACTGAGTGATTGGTTACGTTATTTCCAAAATCAGCTATCACTAGATATCAGCTGTCTAGTTTGGGGAGGTTGTCCCAATAATTTGAGCTAATAGAAAAAAATGGTGCCTATTTTAGAATTTTTTGCCATTATTAAGCATGAAAAAATCAACTACTTTTTTCTTTAGTGATTTTGATAAACCTCGGTGCACTCTTATCCTATTTTTCAGATCTGAAAAGGCACCGTCAAGTTAACTAATACGAGCGTAAAAAGACTGTTTGATTAATATTTAGAAACAGTAAACCTCTTTAGATACTTCTTGCCATATATTCATCGCTTCATCAAACTTAGTTCTTTGCATTTTTCTAGAATTTAAATATCTGCCTACTGGTACTGCAAATATATTTCTAACCTTACCCATTAATGTTAATGTCCTTTGCAGTCCCTCAGGTGATTTAAATTTGATTAAACTCTTCTCCTTTCTTCGAGTTGGTTGATGTGCATTCTCTACTCTATTGTTTAGACCTTTGTGTCGTCTATGTTCTGCATTAGTCATATGTTTTATTGGTCTTGTATAGCTATTGAGCTTATCAGTAACTATAACTCTTGGAGAAGGGTAAGACCCTAAAAACCTAGAAAGAAAGCGTATTGCAGCCTTTTTTGTTCTTACGTTTCTGTAGAAACACATCCAACTCATGACCGTTAGAGTCTACTGCTCTCCATAGTATGAATTTAACCCCATTCATTTTAATAATCATCTCATCTAAATGCCATTTGTCTGTAGGCTTAGGCTCTTTCTTTTTGATTACATAGGCAAATGATTTACCAAACTTATTACTCCAAGCTCTTACAGTTTCATAGCTAACTAATACACCTCTGTACCTCAGCATTTCTTCTACATCTCTATAGCTAGTATTAAACCTGTGATATATCCAAATAGCATAACTTATAATCTCTACTGGATAACGATATCTTTTAGGTTTTTCTGTAAGCATATATATGAATAAGTGGTATGAATTTGGTATAATTATACACTAGATGATTGTAGAGTTAGTTAACTTGACGATGCCCCCAAGAAGCTCTTTGAGCTATAACAAAATCATTAAAATTATATTTTTCATTTTTATATGCAAAAGATAAATCTCCAAGAACAGCAAAGTTTAATTTTCCTGGCAAATCAACACTATAGATCCACTGACCAAGCTTTTCCATTAAAGGAAAATCTTTGTTAAGAGAAGTAACTACATCTTCTGACTGATGTCTCCCAGCTTTAACAATAATTGTTGAACCCTTAGTTTCAACCCCAGAATAAGGCTGTTCAGAGCTAATATAATGCTTATCCTCCTCAAAGGAAAGGTCTTCAACATCATGACACCCTGCTAATTCTGATGCTTTTGTTGAGCTAATTTTTTCACACCACTGAATTGTCAATTTATTATCGTGAGGTTTAGCACTTAACATACTATTTTTGTCAACCGGGATAGATTTATCCAGCTTATGCTTAAAACTCTCAATTTTCTTAAGATTATTATCAGTCTTATCATCAGCCAAACCTAGATAGTGTAATCAAAAAATGATAGATCAAAGGTCTATCACTACAACAATGATTTTTACATTCTTGGACAAGTCGCGACTTGTCCCTACAATATATTTGCTAGCGACTAAAACGGAATATCGTCATCAAAATCAGATGAATTTATGTCTGCAAAATCAGGCATATTGTTTGGCTTAGCTACAGCAGGTTGCTGATTGAAATTATTGTTATTTGACTGCTGATTGTTACTACCATAGTTAGAATTGTTTGAACAACCTTGGTTGTTTCCGCCCTGGCTATTACCACCGATAAACTCAAATCTGTTTGCGATAATCTCTCTGTAGTATACTGAGTATTACCATTTTTATCTTGCCATTTGTTTGTACGAAGTCTACCTTCTACAAAAAGTTGCGAACCCTTAGATGTATACTTCTGGATAGCCTCTGCAGACTTCCCGAATACTACAACCCTATGCCATTCTGTAGTTATATTCTCGCCAATACCATCATTTGTAGCGATGCTTAAACTAGCTACAACTGTACCATTTTGTGTAGTTCTAACTTCTGGATCATTACCTAGTCTACCTAGTATCATCACTTTATTTAAAGTTCCTTTTTAGCCATTACGGTCTCCTTTTATTTTAAAAATTTTTAAATTCTACACCTAAAAGCTTACAGTAAAACTTTTCAAATTTCACTATTGATTGCAAAACTAATTTGTTCATAATCAAAACCATTATATGCGAGATAATTCATAGCTTTTTGCTTTAGTTTTATATCTTTATGCAATTGAGATATATCTTTATACTTTCTAAGTAAGCATTTCCTACATAGCTCAAACCAGTCTATCTCTGCATTTTCCAAGGTAGTATCAACTAAGTCTTTAGCTAAGCCTTTATTATAAACTGCTGTGTTGATTATGCGTTTCTTACCTCTTAGCTTACCAACTTCACTAGCAACAAAAACTTCTACAAACCTCTCATCAGATAACCATTTGTTTTTTCAAATACATCAAGAAGAGTATCAATCTCTTCCGGAGTGATATTTTTCTTTTGTGAAGTTTCGTAGATAATTGATACCGAGAATAGTCTTGCTTAGCAAGAAGATATAAAAGATAGTTTCTTTCTTTAGATAAGCTCATCTTGAGTATTTAGCTTAGATTTTTCTGCTTTTTTTTTTGGTTTTTGCTTCAACTTTAGCTTTAACTTCTTGCTTAGGATATTTAAGCGGCATAAGTAGCTCAAGTATCTTTCTCTCAATCTCATCACGGATTGCAGGATTTTCTTTTAAATACTCTTTTGACTTCTCTTTACCTTGCCCAATCTTGCTACCATTGTAGCTATACCAAGCACCTGATTTCTCAACGATATTATGCAAAGCACCTAGATCAACAAGTTCAGCTTCAAGTGAAATACCTTCGCCATATATAAGCTCAAATTCACATTGTTTGAATGGAGGAGCTACCTTATTTTTTACAACTTTAACTTTGATAGCATTACCAAACACATCCGTACCATCTTTGATAGCTCCACCTTTTCTTACTTCAAGTCTTACAGAAGCATAGAATTTAAGTGCATTACCACCAGTTGTAGTTTCAGGATTACCAAACATCACACCTATCTTCATACGGATTTGGTTGATAAACATAACTAAAGTATTTGATCTCTTGATATTAGCCGTATAAGCTTGCGTAATGCTTGAGACATAAGTCTTGCTTGAAGACCCATGTGCGAATCGCCCATATCGCCTTCAATCTCTGCTTTTGGCGTAAGAGCAGCTACAGAATCAATCACAACCATATCTACACCACCAGAACGCACAAGCATATCGGTAATCTCTAAAGCCTGCTCGCCAGTATCAGGTTGCGATATGATTAGATTTTCAATATCCACACCCAAAAAGCTTTGCATACTTTGGATCAAGAGCATGTTCTGCATCGATAAATGCAGCTGTACCACCATTTTTTTGGCACTGTGCTATTGCTAATAATGTCAGCGTAGTTTTACCAGATGATTCTTGACCATATATCTCAATTATACGACCTTTCGGGTAGCCACCTATACCAAGAGCCACATCAAGAGCAATAACCCCAGATGGAATCACTTCGATATCATGAGCAGCAGTCTGATCGCCCAGTTTCATCACTGAGCCTTTACCAAATTGTTTTTCAATCTGTGATAATGCCGATTCTAAAGCTTTTTCTTTACTCATTATCCTAACCTCTATGTAATTTTGTAATTAGTGTTGTTTTTCATCTTCAGCATTTTTTAATGAATCTTGATACATAACATC
Organism: Francisella sp.; assembly: GCA_038141505.1. GTDB lineage: Bacteria > Pseudomonadota > Gammaproteobacteria > Francisellales > Francisellaceae > Francisella. The sequence goes on from JAYQIE010000037.1 coordinate 51,136, forward strand.
AAAATTTACAGCCGATAGACATAGCTGAGGGAAACCGCCAGCATTTACTAAATCAGATATAGCTTCGCGCGCATAATGATAAAGAATATTTGGGCAAAAAGACTGCTTCGCATGCTCAATTTGAGCCTCTTCCATATTAACAACCGTAAATATACCTGCTTGCTTTACTTCTATTTCAAAAGCTACTACACCATCGTTTTCAACTTTAACTTCTACAGTAAGTTCACTTTCATAAGTATTGTCTTCAGGGAGATTTTGAGCTGCTACTTTAATATCAGTATGCAATTGTGGCTTCCATTCCGTAGTCCAGATTTTATCTGAATTAGGAATGCTAAAAGACATATCCTTTACATATACTTTTTGAATTTGAAATTGTGTGCATTTTCTTGTTGCTGATCCATTCTATGATCCTTATTTTATTTTTTTATAAAAAACTTATTTTGATAATGACTTAACTGGGTAGCTTGCTTGCAACCATGCTGCTAGCCCGCCTTTTAGAGTATAGACTTGCTCAAAACCAGCTTTGCGTAGTATTAGCATAGACTTTTCAGGTTGCTCACCATAAATAACTATTGGCTTAGCTTTATGCTTAACTAACTTTTTACTTTTCTCTTCAAGCTCAGCATAGCTTATGTTTTGTGCACCAATTATATGTGCATTGCTGAATGCGTCGTTATCTCTAGTGTCAAGATATATACCTTTATTTCTATTTACAGCCATTACAGCATCTGCAACAGAGAGATTGTGCTGAGATTTTTTGTCTGCGTAAGTTCAAAGACTATATATATACCTAGCAAAAGTATAAACGAAAGACAAAACACTAAGTTTTGCGATACAAATGTGCCTAAATTTTCCATATTGAGTGCTTATTTTTCTTATTAGTTAATGATTATATCTAACATAAGATTATACATAGCTTTGAGTATAAAAAAAAGATTTAAAAAAATAGTTTGTTTTACTACCATTCTCATTAAGACTGTTGATTTAATATTCGCTGTCATTCCCACGAAGGTGGGAATCTCCTAAATATTATAGAGATCTCCGTGTCAAGCACGAAGATGACAATGTTCTTTGTAAAAACTTGTTATTCACAGCTTTAATGTATTATTAAATCAATAGTCTTTCATTTGTAAAAACAAGCAAAAGGCAAACAGATAAATAAACCCCACCATACGCTAGTAGGAGCTTAGAACTATTGAAATTTAAATTAGAAGGGGCATTTAGATAGATAGATTTTTAGAAATTATTGCATTTTAGCTATTACAGCTTTAGTTACATCGATGCTATCAACATTGTATAAGCTCATTTCAGCAGGTAGTACAGCATCAAGTTGCTTATCTTTAGCCACATCAGCAGCAGCTTTAGTTAGAGAATCTTTAAATGCATCAGCATCATCAGAAGCCATTTTTTGAACTTGGTTCATTAGGTCTTGGTATTGCTTCATAGCTTTTTCAAGATCTGCTTGAGCTTTAGCTTTATCAGAATTTTCTGCTTTATCAGCAGTTTCTGCATCTTTAGTGTCGCCTTTAGCATCATCAGCAGATACATCATCTTTCTCTTCAGTATAAGAGTTTACTTTTTCTTGTAAAGTTGTGATGTTCTTTTTAAGCTCATCCATTTGTGGCTTTAATTTTTTCTCGTCAGCAGTTACTTTTGCTTTACCTAGAGGAGAAGTTTCAAATACATCTTGCACATTAGCAAAACCAACACCACCAGCAAAAGCTGAAGTTGCTGAAATTAATAGTCCACCTGCGATAGCTGTTCCTAAAAGAGCCTTTTTCATATTATTCTTCCTTATTTTTTTGGTTAGTATTAAAAACTAAGTTTATAACGATTATAATCATGCTTTTCGTATGTTTCAACACCTAAAATATTATTTTAAGCTGAAAGTATTTTCACTTAATGCCTTATAGTAAACAGTATTACCAAACTTTTGAGACAAACTTGTAAAAAAATCTTCTGGTTGAGTGTAGTCTACTATATCTAAATCATCTAGTTTTTCACGCTTTAACTGATCCACAGAAGAAAAGCCATCTATCAATCCAATTTTCTTAGCCTCAATACCACTAAACGGTTCGCCAGAAAAAGTACTATCCATTGATTTATCTTTTAGCCTATCACCACGAGAATCTTGGTTCTGTCGCAAACTGGTAGTTGCATGAATTTGTAGTATAATTTTACCACAGATTTTATTTCAAAATACAAATGATAGACTTTACAGGCAGGCATTTTACTAAATTATTAATACTCCAAGCTCTTCGCTGGTATTTATCATATCCATTAAGCTACAGACATGTAGAAGAACTAATGAAAGAGCGAGGTGTTAATGTAGATCATAGCACTATCAATCGTTGGGTTATCAAATATGCTAAAGAGTTAGAAGCTTCCTTTAGCAAAAAGTTTAGGAAGTATGGTACTTATGTAAGTTGGAAGATGGATGAGACATATGTAAAGCATAAAGGTAAGTGGGTTTTATGTTTACAGAGCAATAGATAAGCATGGAGATACATTAGAGTTTATGGTTTCAGCTAGAAGAGATGAAAAAGCAGCTCGCAAGTTCTTCAAGCAAACCATTGATAAACATGGCTTACCAGAGAAAGTGAATGTAGATAAATCAGGAGCTAATGAAGCTGCATTACTAACTATCAATATCTTCCTATTTTTGCTTGGTATTTGGTATACTCATGGTATAGAGATTAGACAAAATAAATATCTAAACAATCTCATAGAGCAAGATCATAGAAATATAAAAAGACTAACTCGACCCATGTTAGGATTTAAATCATGGGACTCTATGGAATCTACTATAACTGGATATGAATTAGTAAATATGATTAGAAAAGGTCAGCACATTAACGCTGGTAGCATGACTGCTTGGGATCAGTTTTATGCTATAGCAGAATAATTGTATCTAGTGATAGCTGATTTTGGAAATAACGTGAACCAAGCACTCAGTTTGCGACAGAACCGGCAATCGCAAGGACTATTGGCAAATATTAAAGGGATAAAACATTAGGATGTGTTGTGACTAGTAAACCTATTTATACTCAACATTTACCTCAGCAAAGTTTTCTTTTGGATTATATCTATCAAAATCTGCTATATAAGCTCTTTCACGAGTTGTATCTTCCCAGATGTCTTCCCATTTATCAAAAATAGCATCAGGTAAATCTTCTTCAATCCTATAAGTTTCATGATTTAGGTTTATAGTTACAGAATTTAAACCCATAGGAGTCTCAAAATCATCTTCCACTTCATAGCCTATAAGTAGCGTATAGGGATCATCACAATCGCCCTCGTATTCATAATACACCGAGATTATATCCTCAGATAGATTTTCACCTTCAACATATTCTAAAACTTCACTTTTGAAAAAAAAGTTCCCATGCTTCTTCTAGCAAATCATATCTATCATTAGAAACTTTTGCAGATATTCCAACTACTTTCATAGTGTTTTTCAACTAATAGTTTTTGATATTTTGATAGTACTTCAAAAGAATAGTTTTTGCAATATTTTCAATGGAAAAGTTGATTTTATTGATAAGTAGATAAATTGATGGCAAGCCTGAAATACTCAACCACTTTTTTAAATATAACCTACCATAATATATACTTACTCAACTAAAAACAAGACTTTTATAGAGATAGTTTTTTTTGAAGTTTTTGTGTTGTTTTTAGACTTATTAATTGCTATAAACTCTCTGTAAATCAACAGTTTGTCACAAAAAAACAGGAGATAGCATCAATGCTACGCAAGCTAGTAAAAAGTTTAATTCCAAGCCAAGATAGAATATTTTTTGATCTAATGATAGAAGCTACAGAAAGTGTAGAAGATTCTGCTCGAATACTAGACCTTATTTTAAAAGAAACAGACAATCTAACTATAGCAGAGCTAACTGAAGAGCTTAGGCTAACAAGAACAGTTGCCGTTGAAACTGCTAATAAGATCGATCATGAACTAGCTAGATATTTTGTAACTCCTATCGATAGAGTAGAGCTTCATAACATCATCACATTGCTACTTAAACTTAATAAACGAATTGTTAAAATCCATAGATATATGCAAATACTTATGGAAGAAGAAAGAGGTAATGTAAATCTTTACCTATCAAACTGTGTAGAAACCCTTAGAAAAATGACTAAAGTTTTAGATGATATGATGAAAGCTTTTAGCTCAAATGACCATAAAGCTCTTAAAACAATGTATATAAAACTTACAGCTTTAGATGAAAATGTCTTAGAAGACTTAGGTCTTGCTTTAAAGAGATTCTCTGACTCTAAAGAAAGTGACATAATGTTTATTATGAAAGTTAAGGATATTTACAAAGCTATAGAAAACGCGATATCTACATGTACATCTGTAGCTGAGTCAATAATGAGAATTCATGTTAAAGAAATCTAATTAAGGTATCTATCTATTATGATAACAACTATTTTAGTCGCTATAATCTGTGTAGCTTTGTTTTTTGAATTTACTAACGGCTTTCACGATGCAGCAAATGTAGTAGCCACACCGATAGCTACAAAAGCTCTTACTCCAACTCAGGCTATATGTTTATCTGCTTTTTTTAACTTCCTTGGGGTTTTTTTTGGTACAGCGGTTGCTGCAACTATTAGTAAAGGCTTAGTTGACACTCAAGTAGTAAGCGATATAGTACTTATATCTGCGTTATTAGGAGCTATTAGCTGGAATTTCTTTACTTTTGGAGCTTTGGTATACCTTCTAGCTCGTCTCACGCTCTAATTGGCTCGCTAGTAGGAGCTGTTATTATTGGAGCAAGTTATAAGAATGTAAACTTCACAACAGTAATTCACAAAGTACTTGTGCCAATGGTTAGTTCACCTGTTTTAGCATTTTTCTTAGCTTTAGTTATTTGTATAATTTTATAAATATCTTCATAAAAGTAAACAATATACGGCTAACAAATAAATATATCCGTGAATTTCAGATAATATCTACAAAGTTTACTATCTTTTCTCATGGTTCTAACGATGCTCAAAAGACTATGTCTATAATCACACTTGCCCTACTAAGTGCTGGACTAGTACAAACTACAGATGTACCAAACTGGGTGATCATACTATGTGGTACAGCAATGGCTCTAGGAACACTATCAGGTGGTAAAAAGATAATCAAAACACTTAGTTCAAAACTATCTAAACTTGAGCCTGTAAATGCAGTTTCTGCTGAACTAAGCTCTGTATACTTGTGATGGGAGCATCTCATATAGGCTTACCTGTAAGTACTACTCAAGTAGCTTCTGGGTCTATCATGGGAGCTGGGTATGCTAATTCTGGTGTCAACTGGAAAGTTGTTAGAAAGATGGCTACAGCTTGGTTTTGACTATACCTGCTTGTATTTTAGTTACTGGAGCAATTTATACAGCTTTATTTAATGCTTTTGGTAGTTTTTAGCTATAAAAAACAACCACTTTAAAAAATCCATCTATAATAATCTTTTTAACTTTTTTGAAAATTTCTATGAAAAAAACAATGATTATAGTTCATTGGCTCACAGTTGTTTTAATGGTCTCTGTCGCAAACTGAGTGCTTGGTTACGTTATTTCCAAAATCAGCTATCACTAGATACAATTATTCTGCTATAGCATAAAACTGATCCCAAGCAGTCATGCTACCAGCGTTGGTTCTGTCGCAAACTGAGTGCTTGGTTACGTTATTTCCAAAATCAGCTATCACTAGATACAATTATTCTGCTATAGCATAAAACTGATCCCAAGCAGTCATGCTACCAGCGTTAATGTGCTGACCTTTTCTAATCATATTTACTAATTCATATCCAGCTATAGTAGATTCCATAGAGTCCCATGATTTAAATCCTAACATGGGTCGAGTTAGTCTTTTTATATTTCTATGATCTTGCTCTATGAGATTGTTTAGATATTTATTTTGTCTAATCTCTATACCATGAGTATACCAAATACCAAGCAAAAATAGGAAGATATTGATAGTTAGTAATGCAGCTTCATTAGCTCCTGATTTATCTACATTCACTTTCTGGTAAGCCATGTTTACCAATGGTTTGCTTGAAGAACTTGCGAGCTGCTTTTTCATCTCTTCTAGCTGAAACCATAAACTCTAATGTATCTCCATGCTTATCTATTGCTCTGTAAACATAAAACCACTTACCTTTATGCTTTACATATGTCTCATCCATCTTCCAACTTACATAAGCACCATACTTCCTAAACTTTTTGCTAAAGGAAGCTTCTAACTCTTTAGCATATTTGATAACCCAACGATTGATAGTGCTATGATCTACATTAACACCTCGCTCTTTCATTAGTTCTTCTACATGTCTGTAGCTTAATGGATATGATAAATACCAGCGAAGAGCTTGGAGTATTAATAATTTAGTAAAATGCCTGCCTGTAAAGTCTATCATTTGTATTTTGAAATAAAATCTGTGGTAAAATTATACTACAAATTCATGCAACTACCAGTTTATGACAGAACCCTTTAAAAAGGTTAATAAATCAAAGGGGTAAGCCTATAGCAATCAGGTGTGATAATGGTCCTGAATATATAAGCAATAGCTTAAAGTTGTGGGCTAAAAGAAATAAGATACAACTATGGTATATTCAACCTGAAAACCCTCAACAAAATGGCTATGTTGAGAGATTTAATAGGACTATGAGATATGAACTATTAGAGCAAAATTTATTTGATAGTTTAGATGATATTAGGTTACAATCTACTAGGTGGTTATGGGATTACAACAACATTAGACCACATATGGCTTTAGGAGGTTTTCCTCCTAGAATGGTAGCTAATAAAGCTATTTAATAAGTGTACACTTCTAAGTGACATTAAAAATGAGATTATTACCTCTATACTTTTGTTATACCAATCCTAATACAAATTAATTAATCATCAAATGAACGGCAATACTCGCAAAGTAGCCAATAGCAATAGCCCAAGTCCATTTTAGGTGGCTAGTAAATGTATATTTACCTTTAGCTTTACCTAATACAGCAACACCAGCCGCCGAACCAACCGCTAGCAAGCTTCCACCAACACCAGCTGTCAGTGTGATAAGCAACCATTGGACATGACTCATCTCAGGTTCATACTAAGTACAGCAAACATTACCGGAATATTATCAATTATAGCCGATAGTATGCCAATTAGAGTGTTAGCTTGAGTATGAGCATTAAATAAACTAGGTGCAATAGATTGCATATCTATATAGATATATTGGGAAGCCATACTTAGGTAGCCTAAAGTCGCTAGTCCTTGCACAGAAACAAGTATGCCGAAAAAGAAAAGCAATGTATCCCATTCGGCATTTTTTATTTTATCGAAAATATTGAAAGCGTGAGCTGGCATTTTGTGGGCGTGAGGATTTTTTCTTTGTCGTCTCGTTATATTGAGACCGTAAATATAGTTATAAATCATCACATAACCAAGCCCTGTCATCATACCTAATGCAGGAGGTAGGTGAAAAAAAATGCTCAAAAATTATAGCGGTAATAATTGTAGCTATAAAAAGGATTATAGTTATTACAGCCCCTTTTTTTAAAGTTTACTTTTTTCTTGAATCATTGTTTGAGCAGCCATTTTGGGCAAGAAAAAGCTCATAATTACAGCAGGGATCAAAGCGTTAACTACAGATGGAAAGAATATTGCAAAAAATTCATGGAAATCTACTACACCAGTTTGCCATACCATAAGAGTAGTGATGTCACCAAATGGAGAGAAAGCCCCGCCGGCATTAGAGCAGACAATTACATTTACACACGCCATTGTTATAAATTTTTTATTGTCTTTGCCTATGGCTATTACGACGGTACTCATTACTAGTGCTGTAGTAAGATTATCCGCTATTGCAGATAGAAAAAATGAGATAACCCCCAGTTAACCAAAAATATTGCCAAATAACCACAACCAGAGCGTAAAAGAAGCTTTTGAGTTTTCCAAAAACATTACGGTCTTCCATTAGGTTTATATAAGCCATTGCAACAAGTAAAAATAGAAGAAGTTCGCCATACTCGATCATCACATGGTCAAAGTTAGCAGAAACAATACTTGAAGAATCTGTCGCATTGCCGACTAAAGCTACGAGTATCCATATAATCCTGCTGCTAAAACTACAGGTTTAGATTTGTTAAGGTGTGTGAGATCTTCCGTAACTACAAATATATATGCTAAGCAGAAAACTACTACAGCAATAATAGCTAGAGTATTACTAGTTTCATTGAGATGAGTTGATACTGCATCATTAGCAAATGAGCATATCGGTAATAATACACTTAAGAGTGCTGCTACAAGTTTTTTTGACATTTAAGCTACATTTTTAATTTTCATTTGTAGGATTATAACATTTTGAAAAATCATTGGCTAGAGAATACTTCTCTAATAATAAGTTATTCTGCTATAATCATCCGTTACTTTAAAAATAAAATAAGGATCTACATACCTGTGCGGAAATATTCTCCATTAAAAACTATTCTAATATTGGGTCCGATGAGTCTTGCTTTTTGCATTGGCTATGGATGTCTATATGCCTGTACTTCCTGAAATGCAAAAATCATTGCACACTACACAGCAAATGGTGCAAATCACATTATCGTTATTTTTGATAGTTACAGGTGTTGGTCAATTGATTTTAGGTCCATTATCTGATCAGATAGGTAGATTTAAGGTGATTTTGTTTTCATCTTTGCTATTTTTGCTGGGTTCTATTCTATGTGCTGTTTCAACGACTATTGAGTTTTTGATATTCTCACGAGTTGTTCAAGCTGATAGGGTGTTGTGGTCTTTCAGTATCAGCTTTTGCAATTATTCGAGATTTCTGGTAAAACTAGCTCCATAATCTATAGTCTTATAAATGCAATTATATCAATTTCACCAATTGTAGGGCCTTTGATTGGTGTGCAATTAGCCGTTCTACTTTGAATGGAATTCAGCATTTATATTGCTTTCAATATTGGCATTTTTATAGTTTTCTTGATAGTAGTGTTTTTAGTAAAAGAAAGCTTGCCTGTAGAGAGACGCAAAAAAGTTTCTTGGAGTGTGTTTGCAAGGTATCTACAAGTAGCAAAATCTTTACAGTTTTGGGCATATTCTCTGACAGCTGTATCAGGAATGTCGGCATTTTTCATATTATTTTCAATGACGCCATACATTATTATTTATTTAGGTTTTCCTATATCTAAAATCTATGTGATGTTTGGTTCAGCGGGCATTGCATTTTTATTAGGCTCATTATTTGCAGGTGTTATAGTTAATGCTCTCGGTGTACATAAGACAGCTATTTTAGGTGTGATATGTGTATTTTTAGCAGGTTCATTGTCTTTGGGCATTTATCTTGTATATGGATTGAGTTTATGGGGTTTCTTTGCACCGTGTTTCTTTGCAACTTTTGGCTGTGCTTTAGTTGTAGGTACAGGGGCTAGTGGAGCTATGGAACCATTTTATGAAATGGCAGGGTTGCAGCTGCTTTATTTGGTACAATGGAATTTGCATTAAGTGGGATTCTTGGAAGTATAGCAATGTTATTTCGAGCGACAAGCTCATTGCCGATAGCTATAACTATGCTAGTGATGTCTAGTGTGTCGTTTGTACTATTGTTGTTGGTCGGAAGGAAATAATACCAATTCTAATACAAGCGGGCTTTGCGATAAATGTAGCAATGTGTATTATGATTAGTATAAGAGAGACTCGGCATTCGACTCCGCTCAGTGACCTAGTGAATATGCAGAATATTTTTTACAAAATTATAAATTCCTAATCATCAAGGCAAACTTCATATCTTCTGGAGTTACATTGTCAAATTTTATCTTAGCTTGATAACCGCTGCCTTTTGCTTCCTCAAGATGATTGTTGTTTTTATCGAGCATATTGTCTAGGATAATCTCACGACTACCAGATGGTAGCATTAGTTCTATGCTGTCACCAATTTTTACTTTATTGCGGATATTTATATCTGCATAACCGGTGTGCTCATCAAAACTAGTAATTTCCCCGACAAATTGTTGGGTAATACTGCGTGAATCTGAGCTATCGTATTTTTGATATTCATCATGTACATGACGACGGTAAAAACCCCCTGTATAGCCTCTATGTGCAAGACCTTCAAGTTTGTCCATAAGTTTCATGTCGAATGGTTTGCCAGCTAAAGAATCCTTAATGGCTTGGTCGTAAAGCTGGGCAGTTCTTGCTGCATAAAAAGAATGACTTAGTTCTTCCTTCTATTTTAAAGCAATCAACACCCATTTTTGTAAGATAATCTACATGATGTATTGCACGCAGGTCTTTTGGAGTTCATTATGTAAGTGCCGTGCTCATCTTCAAACATAGGGTTAAGCTGACCAATTTCCTTTTGATTCTCGATAAGAAGTACTTTGTCTAAAGGTGTACCAATACCAAGTGTAGAGCTTACTGGCTCATAATCTCCCCAGTCATTTTGTTTACCTTCAGTTATTTTATAATCATTGCGACAAGCATTGTTACAAACGCCTTGGTTTGGGTCTCTATGACTGTAGTAGCCAGAAAGTAAGCACCTACCAGAGTAAGCCATACAAAGTGAGCCATGGACAAATGTTTCAATTTCCATATCAGGACAATGTTCTTTTATCTCGGCTATTTCTTTTAGTGAAAGCTCGCGTGATAGCACAACTCTCGTAATGCCAAACTTCTGCCAGAATTTTACGGTTTCGTAATTTACCGCATTTGACTGTACGGAAAGATGTATTTCTTGGTCTGGAAAATGCTCTCTTACAAGCATTATCATGCCTGGGTCAGACATTATCATCGCATCTGGTTTGAGAGCTATTACGGGAGCTATATCTTTTATGTAGGTTTTGATTTTTGCATTATGAGGAGCAATGTTGTTTGCTAGCATAATTTTTTTACCAAGAGAATGAGCTTCGTTGATAGCTGTTTCTAAGGTTTCTAATTTTGAAAACTCATTGTTTCTAGCTCGTAAACTATAGCGTGGTTGTCCGATATAAACAGCATCGGCACCGTAAGCAAAAGCATAACGCATAGATTTGAGTGAGCCAGCTGGAGAAAGTAATTCAGGTCTTTTCATTTTGATATCCTTTATTTTGAAGTATTATTTTTTATAGCTAATAAATTTAAGGGCACCTCTAAAAACCCATGAGCACGCATCTTAATCCTCAAATCCCCCACAACTGCGTTGCAAATTTTAGCAATAGATATACTATTACCCTCAATTTTCGCCTTGTTGTGATAAATTTGAAGCAGGTCAGTCTGCATACACAGAGTTTTTAGAGGTACCCTTAAATCAGAAATTTAGCAAAAACATTCTTTAGGGGCAGTCCCTTAGCTAAAAGTTTATATGATTTTGCTTGTCTCGCCAATAAATACTGTTGGTTAAATTTTATAAAAAACATCAAATTCTTTATTTGCTAGATTGAAGCGGTGTTTTAGAATATAATAAAATATATACTAATTTATCAACAAAACTAATAAGGATTTAATTATGTTAGAACATCACCCATTAATGAAAGAATTCCCTGAGCATAAAGAAAGAATGCATGAGTTAAAGCTTAACAATAGACATTTTGACGGTTTGATAGAGAAGTATGAAGCTCTTGATAAGCATGTTTTTAGAGTTGAAAGTGAAGAGGAAGTTCTTGACGATGTGTCTTTAGAAAATCTAAAACAAGAGAGACTGAAGTTAAAAGACGAAATTTAGGCTATGATAATAGCTAAATAATCTTTTTCTCTGAATTTTTATCATTTAAATTTCTTCACACTTTTTTATAAAAACCAGTTTGTAGTTGCGTAAGAATTTTCATTTAAATCACTGTTGTGATATCATCTGTAAAATCAAGTAAGTCAAAGCTTACTATTAAAACATACACTACACAGGATTCTTGTTTTTATGAATTTCGAATTTGCTAGAGAAAATATGATTAAGCAACAGGTTATGCCAGAAGGTATAGAAGTTGGTAGTTTAATTGATGCTATGTCAAAAGTTGTACGAGAAGATTTTTTACCTTTACAATACAAAAGCCTTGCATACTGTGACACAGCACTTACTGTGAAGTGGTAAAGAGCTCAAGAGTCCAATGTTTACAGCTAAGCTTATTTATGCTCTGAAAATCGACTCAAAAGAGACTGTGCTGAAGCTTGGTATTGAAGTGGCTATACCGCAGCATTGCTTGGCAGAGTAGCTAAAAAGGTCGAGGTAATTGACCATAATGAAGAAGAGCGTGAAGAAGTTGGATATTTACTTGCAAATGCTAACATTGCAAATGTTAAATTAAGTGATACTGATCATCTTGCGGATATTATCGAAAATAACAAGAGATTTGATTGTATTTATATATCTAGTATTCTTGCAGAGGATGAGCTTGATGAATCATTGTTTGAGCTTCTTGAAATTGGCGGTAGGATTGTCTTTTTGTTATCAAATGGCGTTTGTGATAGGGCTTATTTAACTACTAGGGTTGATGAGAAGGGCTATCAAAAGAATTTTTATTTGATATCTACAATAAGTAACAAAACATGAAAAAGATTTTTTATACATTATTGGGTTGTGTAGGGTGGTTTTGGCTTTTGCAGAAGATGCAAAAATTTCAGAAAACTACAAGCATACCTATGTCAGGTCGACCTATTGGTACTGATATTGCATCAACTCCATATAGTGTTGAGAAACAATACTCAAAAGTAGATGATATAAAGAAAAGACAATAAATTTTACAATCTTAAAAAAGCCGATGAAGTAGCGATGGCTGGCAAGGTAAAAGATAAGTTCTATAGTCTAGTTGATATTTACAATCTAGCTGCTGAACATAATGCAGACTATCAAGCTGCGCGCTCTACTTTTGCTGCAAATGTTGAAACTGTACCTAAGGCTTTGGGTGGATTACTGCCGCAGATTGATTCAATATAATCTTCGAATGATAACTATAATCAGTTTGGTGGCATAGTTACTGATACCGCTAATAATGTAAGTTTCAATGGTTCACAAGTGCTTTTTGACTGGACCAAATGGAAGACTTATACACAGGCTACATATTTGCAAAAAGTCGTATGCAATGATTTATGCAAAAGCAGAGCAAACTTTATAGTAGATACTGTCACAGCATATTTTGAGCTTTTAAGGGCTGAGCAGGCACTACAGTTCCAGTTTGCCAACGAAGCTTGGAATAAGAAGCTATACAATACTCAAAAATACCAATATGATCAGGTATGGTATCTTTTGCAGACTTTAAGACAACGGATGCTCAATATCGACAAGCAATAGCTGATAGAGTCGATGCTCAAGGAAATTTATCAATGCAAAAGCAGTGATGGCAAAACTTATAGGTAAGCGAGTTAGTTCGATTTTTATATTTCTGTAGATACAAGATTTAGTAATCCTGTTCCTGATGATATTAATTATTGGATCAATACTGCTCAGCAACATAAATAGATGTTTCTCAGAAAAAGTTTGAGTACAAAGCAGCTAGTGAAGGAGTTGGCATACAATGGGGTAATTTCTTCCCTAAGCTAAATTTGGTGGGTGGTGTGCAGATGTCAAAGCAACAGGCTTGGTGGCGAGTACGAGCAAACAAAGAATATTCCTACTAAATACGATGTTGCAAATATCGGTGGGGAATTAAATTGGAATATTTTAAAAGGTGGCTCAGACTACGCAAGCTTAAAGCAAGCAAGTTATGACAACCAAGCAGCCAACTTCCAGTTATTGCAAACGCAACGAGAAGATATACGCAGCAACAGTGGAAGCTTTTCAAACAGTAGTTTTAGATGCCGTTAGAATAAATGCGTTTAGAAATCAGTATATGCCGGTATTGCATCAGTGAAGGCTATTTTAGAAGGTTTTGAGGCCGGTACTCAAACTATTGTTGATTTGCTTAACCGTCAAGCTATTCTTGTACAAGCTCAACTTTCTTTTGCTGATTCTATATTTAATTATGTGGAAGACTATGTAAGACTTAAAGAGCTGCAAGGGAAGCCTTACATTTAAGGATGTTGAAGAGGTAAACACATTGTTAGGTAAAACTGATATTATTTCACAAATTACTGTTGAGTAGGTTTTAGTGAATAATCAGGTCAAACTTTTCATTATTGATTTTAATGATTTTGATACTAATGATCTCGCGCTTAAGCTACAAAGCTTTTGTGTTGAATTAGATAGCAAATTCAAGACATATAAAGAAAAACTTTTTTCTCAATTTATTCGTTATAAAGTCTTAAAAGATTTTTTTAAACTATCAAAAATAGAGTTCTCTGTAAATCAAAATAATAAACCATATTTAGAAAGTCATAGTCATACATATTTTAATATTAGTCATACTAAAAATCACATAGTTATGGCTGTAGCTGATGAAGAGATTGGTGTGGATATTGAAGAGATTGTTGGCAAGAAAAGTTTTATGAGTATTGCTAGGCGTTATTTTAGTGATCGTGAAGTTGATGAGCTTGAGAGAAGTACAGATTTAGAAAAGACTTTTACACTCTGTGGTTTTTGAAAGAATCTCAAGTAAAACGCAGTTCACTAGGTATTGCCTATGGGCTAAAAGATGCTTTGTTTTATAAGAAAGATGGTCGTTGGATTAGTGAGAGTTGCTCCGGAATATTTTGCTACTTTTTTTTTTATGATGGACTGGTTATTTCTATATGTGCCAAAAATATTGTTTTCACTGATATAGAGTTTTTAAAGCTTACTAGGGATTTTAAGTTTCAGGCTATTGACTCATCTGAATATTCAATATTATTTTAATCTTTAAATTAGAATTTAAATAAGTTATTTTTAGGTAAGATTGTTTGGAATTGTATTAACTATAGTTTTAAGTTTGGTAATATACTCTAAAAAAAGGATTTTTCCTTTTTTCTGTAATTCTATAAGTTGTTATCGGTTTATCATCTTTAATTTTTTTTCATTTGTAATAAGCCCATTTTTAATTAAAACTTTCGTGTGTGTACTCATATTTCCATCTGTTAAATTTAGCAAATTTTTTATATCTTTGAAAGAAGAATTATTTACAGAATATAAATATGTCATTAGGTAATACTC
>JAYQIE010000038.1:0-91739 GCA_038141505.1 Francisella sp.
GCAATCTTTATTTGCAAGATTTGAGATCACAAAAGGGAATTTTCGTAAAATAAGAGATTAATCGCTTACTGATATTGATAGTAAAGAAAGCGAGCCAGTTGAGGATCGTTTAAGCTTACTGTTGCTTATATTGCAATCTTTCTAAGGCTATTTTTTGTTGCGCTAGGTGAAGTGTAATAATACTTATTAATAAAACCATAAAAGTTATACAATATACATTATAGTAGTTAATTCCACCAAAGTTACTTAGATAAGAAGTAGGTACTATTAATAAGAAATATATTATTAACCAAATAGAGTATTTAAAATTTACATGGTTCTTTTTTATTAAGGAATTAATGGAATAACTTATAAAAAAAATAATTAAGAGAATAATAGCTTTATATATATTATTCCATCCAGTCCATATGAAAATTAAACTACCCGAGAAAATAGCTAGTAATGAAATAGCATATGGATATTTCATTTTATAACCGCTATTAATATTTGGGACTCTATATCTAATAGCCATAGTAGTAGTTGCTCCTGAAATATAAGTTAATGCCATTACTGAAGATTGAAAGCTAGCCATATGATCCCATCCACTAAATATGAAAAAGGAAATAAAAGCAGAAAAAAAAAGCAAATTAGGGTGGTTGATAAAGAGGTTGGCAAATAACATATTCTTATTTTTTTTGATTCGAGAATTTTGCATGAAACTCCAAAATAAATAATTCCTGACATTAATGGAAATATTATAGCACTTGAGTATATTAAATATGTCAACCACTCATTTTTTGTTGATTCAGCAATAGCCCCAAAAGGACCTGTCTTTGATAAGCTCGCTCCTGCTATTGTTGTATGCAACCAGTTATGATTAGAAGCATAATGAATTTTATAGACTAGATATACCATCTGTAAGGTAAAAAAGACTAAGAAACATAAAATTATTGAACCTAGAGTTGATAATGGAACAGCTTTTTTTGGATTTTTACAATTAGCAGAAAGTTCTATAATTGATTTAAAACCTACAAATGCAAAAGCAATTCCTCCTATGGATATAGCCGAAAAAACTCCAGAAACTCCTCTAGGAAAAATAGGTATAGATTTCATATCTGATATTGTAATTGTATATTTCATAAAAAAAAGAACTAATAAAAATATGCTAACAAAGATTGGTATTATTATCTTTAAAATACTTATAACATTATTTAAGCGAATAATTAACTTATATATCAAAGCATTCAAAACTAGAAAAGATATTAGAATAAGAAAAGCAAAAGACATTCCTTTTATGGATAGACCTGAATTAGTATAATTTAGTAAAGATTTATTAAAAACTGCTAAATACTGGATAATAGATTGAATTTCAACAGGAACCATTAGCAAGAATGAAAGCCAAGTTAAAAATAGAAAAGTATCACCTGTAACTATACCATGAGCAATTTTAATCATGTCAGATGAAGAAGCTCCTTTAGAGCTAATTGTGCATATTTCAAAAAAAGAAATAGCTATAATTATTATTAAAAAAACTCCTATTATCCAAGAGAGAAGAGATGCTATTCCTGCTTGATTTGATACATATTCAACCTCAAAAATCCATCCTGATCCTATTATAGTGCTTACACCAATGCCAAAAGGCTTACGGTTGTTAATTTTAATTCTTGTTTATTCATCTTTTCTAAATCACTCTTTGAATTATTAATAATTTTTATCACTTATTTATATGTTAAAATTATTTTAGTTGCATCGTCAAGTTAACTAACTCTACAATCATCTAGTGTATAATTATACCAAATTCATACCACTTATTCATATATATGCTTACAGAAAAACCTAAAAGATATCGTTATCCAGTAGAGATTATGGTTCTGTCGCAAACTGAGTGCTTGGTTACGTTATTTCCAAAATCAGCTATCACTAGATACAATTATTCTGCTATAGCATAAAACTGATCCCAAGCAGTCATGCTACCAGCGTTAATGTGCTGACCTTTTCTAATCATATTTACTAATTCATATCCAGCTATAGTAGATTCCATAGAGTCCCATGATTTAAATCCTAACATGGGTCGAGTTAGTCTTTTTTATATTTCTATGATCTTGCTCTATGAGATTGTTTAGATATTTATTTTGTCTAATCTCTATACCATGAGTATACCAAATACCAAGCAAAAATAGGAAGATATTGATAGTTAGTAATGCAGCTTCATTAGCTCCTGATTTATCTACATTCACTTCTCTGGTAAGCCATGTTTACCAATGGTTTGCTTGAAGAACTTGCGAGCTGCTTTTTCATCTCTTCTAGCTGAAACCATAAACTCTAATGTATCTCCATGCTTATCTATTGCTCTGTAAACATAAAACCACTTACCTTTATGCTTTACATATGTCTCATCCATCTTCCAACTTACATAAGCACCATACTTCCTAAACTTTTTGCTAAAGGAAGCTTCTAACTCTTTAGCATATTTGATAACCCAACGATTGATAGTGCTATGATCTACATTAACACCTCGCTCTTTCATTAGTTCTTCTACATGTCTGTAGCTTAATGGATATGATAAATACCAGCGAAGAGCTTGGAGTATTAATAATTTAGTAAAATGCCTGCCTGTAAAGTCTATCATTTGTATTTTGAAATAAAATCTGTGGTAAAATTATACTACAAATTCATGCAACTACCAGTTTGCGACAGAACCCAAAATATACTACTTTTATAACTAGCAAGCCATATAATACCTACTCAGGCTTCATATGCGGGAATAAAATCACATCTCTAATAGACTGTGAATTTGTCAGATACATCACAAGTCTATCAATACCGATGCCTTGACCAGCTGTTGGAGGCATACCATACTCTAAGGCACGGATATAATCTTTATCGTAAGGCATAGCCTCATCATCACCACCAGCTGCAGCTTCAACTTGCTTTCTAAATCTCTCTGCTTGATCTTGAGCATCATTAAGCTCAGAGAAACCGTTTGCAATTTCTCTAGCACCGATAAAGAATTCAAACCTATCAGTAAATTCAGGGTTACCATCTTGGCGACGAGCAAGTGGCGATACTACCGCAGGGTAATCTGTAATAAATGTCGGTTGAATAAGCTTATGCTCGGCAACTTCTTCAAATATCTCATTGATTAAGTGACCAAGCTCATAGAATGATTCTACTTTAAGTTTTAAGCTCTCAGCAATTGCTTTAGCTTTATCAAAATCGGCTAAATCTTCTACTGTGATAGTATCGCTATGCTTAACGATAGCATCTACCATTGAGATTCGTTCGTATTTGCCCGCAAAATTTATTTTATACTCGCCATACTCTAGCTCAGTCGAACCTGTAACCTCTTGCACTAGCTTAGATAGCATATCTTCTGTAAGATCCATAAGGTCATTATAATCAGCATACGCCATATAGAACTCTAGCATAGTAAATTCAGGGTTATGACGCGAAGATACACCTTCATTACGGAAATTACGATTTATCTCATAAACACGCTCAAAACCACCTACAACTAGCCTTTTAAGGTAAAGTTCAGGAGCAATACGCAAGTATAAGGGCATATCTAGTGCATTATGATGTGTTCTAAATGGTTTTGCAGCAGCTCCACCTTGTAGCACATGCATCATCGGAGTTTCTACTTCCATAAAATTCATACCATCAAAATAGTTACGGATAAAGCTAACCACTTTTGAGCGAACTTTGAAAACATCGTGAGCTTTTTCATTTGTGATAAGATCAACATATCTTTGACGGTATCTAGTTTCTTGATCAGACAGACCATGAAATTTATTAGGCAATGGGCGAATAGCTTTAGTCAAAATCTCAAAATGAGTAGCTTCAACAGAAAGATCGCCAGTATTTGTCTTAAACATAGTCCCTATAACACCAACAATATCCCCTAAATCACATAGATTCTTGAAAGTATCATACTGACCTTCTGGCAAGTCGCTTTTTTCAAATAAACTTGCACTCGACCAGAATAATCTTGTAGCGTAATAAACGAAGCCTTGCCCATTACACGGCGTAAAACCACCCTACCTGTTACACTATACTGCTCTTTGTTTTCAATCTCTTCTAGTTCTGATTTTGTGAAGCTTGCGTATTTGTCTTGCAAATCACTTGCTACAGCATTCCTTCTAAAAGCATTTGGATGGCTTATACCATCGTTTTGATCAGCTAGAGTCTGCAACTTTTCTTTTCTCAATGCAATTTGTGAATTTTCTTGAATCTCAGCAATTTGCTTTTTAACTTGTGCAGCTACTAGCTCTTTGATACCTTCGCTTTTTTCATCAAGTCCTTTTTCT
The DNA here is from genome assembly GCA_038141505.1 of Francisella sp. Classification (GTDB taxonomy): domain Bacteria; phylum Pseudomonadota; class Gammaproteobacteria; order Francisellales; family Francisellaceae; genus Francisella. Next base: position 4,287 of record JAYQIE010000038.1, read on the forward strand.
GTGAGAATGCTCTGTACTTGACCTGTAATCTTGCTCTTACAGCATCTTTCATAGTCATTTCGTTAGCTTCTAAATATTCTTTTACCGAAACTTTTACTAAATCTTTTAATTTACTGCTCATTTATATACCTGCGATTTTATAGCTAGATTTGTCTTTTTTGATTTTAGAATACTATTATACATAATATTTATTGAGTTATATAATCGCGATTACATAAAGTCTGGATTTAATTCATCAGTTGTCCAATTAATTGGATTATTTTCAATATATTCTGCAATTTTAACATATGACTTTTCGCTTCTAATAACATGCTCATAATAGTTTCGTTGCCAAAGTTTCTTATCAAATTTTTGCCAATTATTTTTGAAACATTCCTTATATACTCTACTGTACTTATAGATTTAAATACACCAATCACATCATCTAGGCTTGCATTTTTTTGGTCTGGTGTTTTATTTGTAGCGGCAATCCCTTGTGGTTGCCGACTAATCGGGTTGGCACAAGGCACAACCCCTACAGTATCATCACAATTCTTAATTTCAAAAATACAGTGGACATGGTTCGGCATTATTACATATCTATCACATCTAATATTAGTAAATCTCTTTTCTAAACCTAAATAATTTCTCTCAACCATCATACCAACATCACTGAGAACAACCTTATTATCTATTATTTCACTCAAAAGACATATTCGCTGATTTATACAAATAGTTACGAAATAAAAAACCTGACATACTATAATCATAATCTTTCAAACGCAAATTTTTACGAGTTTTGAAATTTTGCATATTATCAACTAAAACCTACAACCCTCTCTTCAAACTAGCTTCAATAAATTTATCTAAATCACCATCTAACACAGCTTGAGTATTTGAACTCTCAACCCCTGTGCGTAAATCTTTGATACGAGATTGATCCAACACATACGAACGAATCTGACTACCCCAACCAATATCTGACTTAGAATCCTCTAAAGCATCTTTCGCTGTATTTCTCTTTTGAAGCTCCAGCTCATAGAGCTTTGATTTTAGCTGCTTCATTGCACTATCTTTGTTCTTATGTTGCGATCTATCACTTTGGCTTTGCACAACAGTATTTGTCGGCACATGAGTTATACGCACCGCCGAATCAGTTTTATTGACATGCTGACCACCTGCACCGCTTGCACGGTAAGTATCTATACGCAAGTCTGCTGGATTAATCTCAATATCAATATCATCATCCACTTCTGGCGATATAAATGCCGATGCAAAAGAGGTGTGGCGTTTACTGTTTGAATCAAATGGTGACTTTCTAACTAGTCTATGAATACCCGTCTCAGTACGCAACCAACCATAGGCATATTCGCCTTCGATCTTTAAAGTGCAACCCTTTATGCCCGCCACATCGCCATCAGACACATCATCAACAGTCACTTTAAAACCATGACTATCTGCCCAACGCATATACATACGCATTAGCATCTGCGCCCAATCTTGTGCCTCTGTACCACCTGAGCCTGACTGAATATCAAGATAAGCATTATTTGCATCCATTTGCCCTGAAAACATACGACGAAACTCTAGTTTCTCAATCTCAGCTGTAACGCTTTGAATATCATTGATAATTTCTTCCAACAATGATTCGTCGCCATCAGCCATCTCAAGTAGCTCTGTGAGCGCTTCTAAAGTCTCACTAATGTTGTCACAATTATGCACAACATTTTCAAGCTCAACTTTCTGCTTACCAAGGTTTTGAGCATATTCTGGATTGTCCCACACAGAGCCATCCTCTAGCTCCATCAAGACTTCAGTTAGCTTCTTTTTTGACATCATAGTCAAAGATAGTCTCGTAAAGATTCTATACGAGCCGTTAGATTTTTTAACAAAGATTTGTAATTTATAGATTCCATTTTTTGCTTTTTGATGTAAGAAAATTAATGGATAGATTTTATATTTTTTGTGGAAAATAATACAATCATGATGATAATATAATTTTGCTCATAAACAACATGAGTAGTCTATTAAAAATTTATAGACCTATAACCAGTATATTGCTTGCCATCTGCTGTAAAAGACACATTCACACCGAGATCATAACTACCTCCACCAGTACACGATACCTCTAACAACCTTAACCCAATATCTCCACTTTTCAAATAAGTAATTGTTGAATTTATAGGCTGATTTGCTGTAATCCAACCGCTGTCATCAAATACACGCATATTACATTTATTAGCTGCAGAGCCACTAAATGATACACCAACAGGAGTTTGATTAGATTTACCCGCATACACAAACCCCTTCGGTGGATTTCTGAACTGTAAAATCACTTCTTTTTTAGATTTGTTTTTAGCAAAAAATAATCCTCTACTTATATCAGAATCATCTTTATTTGATGATCCACCACTAAAGTTTATGTTTACAGGCTCCATATTATCTAACAAGGAGCTAGATACAGAGTGTAAATCTGAAGCCAATGCTGAGAAGTCTTCATTTAAAAAGTTGCCACCACCAGATGTACTAGCACAACTTGCCAAACCTAAAGGCAGTAGCACAACCAAACACTTCCTATTTAATTTCATTTTAGCTCCTTATCTATATAGCTTTATACCCTACATTATAGCAATACTATTCAAGAATGTTTATTATAGTTAAAGACTATAAACAAAGAATCAAACCTTTGCTATAGAAATAAAACCTTAAATTAATGTTGCTGACTTACCAAAACTGAATGATGGTAGAGTGCCGAAATTATTTTTCAAAGTTAATAACAAAGACCATCCTTTTGACCCAACTACTAGCTATAGATCAGTAAGCCTAGCTAGCTTAATCTCTCATAACAAATATATTTATAGTGATCAAAGCAGTATATATAAATTAATGTTACAACTAAAGCTGGAGTAGCTCAAATCAACTTCTCAAAACCTTCTTAACATAAATTCTTGCTATGCTCACAGATAAATTCATTCTGATTTCAAGCTGAATACTTTAATTATTGCAAGATGATAATACCTTATACTTTTCTACCAATTCTGATATCATTTATACAAGAGATTTAAATATAGTAAAAAAATGTCATACCAAGCATTAGCTCGTAAATACAGACCCCAATCTTTTGCTGAAGTTGCAGGTCAACAGCACGCTTTAAACAGTCTTGTCCATGCTCTTGAGACCAACAAAGTCCATCATGCTTACCTTTTACGGGTACTCGTGGCGTTGGCAAGACAACTCTTGGTAGACTACTTGCAAAATGCCTAAATTGTAAAACTGGTGTAACGGCAGATCCGTGCAATACTTGTGAAAATTGTGTTGCGATAAATAACAATAGCTTTATAGACCTAATTGAAATAGATGCAGCCTCTCGTACAGGTGTTGAAGAGACTAAAGAAATTCTTGATAATATCCAATACATGCCATCTCAAGGTAGATATAAAGTTTATCTAATCGATGAAGTACATATGCTTTCTAAGCAAAGCTTTAATGCTCTACTAAAAACTCTTGAAGAGCCTCCTGAATATGTGAAATTCATATTGGCGACTACAGATCATCATAAAATACCTGTTACTATACTTTCAAGATGTATACAGCTACACCTAAAACATATCGCTCAATCAGATATCAAAGCTCAATTAAAAGAAGTTCTTTCAAAAGAAAATATAAATTCTGATGAGCAATCACTAGACTATATAGCATATCACGCGAAAGGAAGCCTTAGAGATGCTTTAAGTCTAACAGATCAAGCTATTAGTTTTTGTAGTGGTCAACTTGAACAAACTAAAATCAAACAAATGCTTGGTGTTGTCGATAGCGAAGAGGTTTACATTATTATCAACGCAATTATAGATGATAACCCAAGTGCTGTCCTACCTGCTATTAAAAACCTCTCTCTTAGTGAAAGCAATGCTGAAGCAGTGCTTGATAGAATCGCTGAGATTTGGTTTAGTTGTTGTATCTATAGCTTTACCCAAAGTCTTGATGCTATCAACGATATAGATGTCGATATTATTAACAATATCCTAGCTAAAATCTCTGTAGAGCAAGCACACTTTCTTTATCAACTAACAATCACAGCAAAAAAAGATATTTCCCTAGCACCAAACTTTGAAACTGGTGTGACAATGGCTATACTTCGCTTAATTGCTTTTCAAAAAAAAAAACTTAAATAGCGTTGAAACAGTTTCATCAGCAACCCCTAAAACCGCAAACATTTCTGAAGCTACTAAAAAAGATATTTCTCGACTTAAAGAAAAGTTTAAACAACCTACTAAAATAAGTCCTCGTGAAAACTCTCAAGTAGAACAACCTAAAATTGTTGAGCCCAAAATACAATCTACGACTGAAACAGCAACCGTAGTGCAACCGCAACCGCAACCGCAACCGCAACCGCAACCGCAACCGCAAAACGATGATACACCTTTAGATACAAGATGGTTCAATCTTTTAAGTAAAATCAAACTAAAAGGCTTTACAAAAACTCTAGCTTTCAATAGTCACTTAATAACGATTGCCGACAATCACTATGAAATACAGCTAAACGATGATGCTAAGAAAGTCTTAGAACTTGATCCTCAAAGTATAGCAAAACTACAGGGAAGTATTGGTGAGTATCTTAACAACACCAGCTTTAGGTTAGATATAAAAAATCTACCAAGCAACTCTACGACAGGCAACCAAAAATCCCCTGCTGAAATTAAGCAGGCCAATGCTATACAGAAGATTCACAATGATACAAATGTTCAGCTTATAAAAGATACTTTGAATTTAGATATTTTAGATAAGAATATAGTTTTAACTGATTAGTTAAAGGCTCTTTTAAACACTCTCCCAAGCACTTTTATCAGTAAATATAGCATGCAAAAGCTTGTTGTTTAAAGTATGACCAGATTTATAGCAATTAAAATGCCCCAAGATGTAACCACCAACATAAAAATCACCAATAGCATCTAAAAGCTTATGCCTTACAAACTCATCTTCATAACGAAGACCACCTTCATTTAAGACACCTTCATTTGATATACCAACAGCATTATCCAATGAAGCACCTTTCGCAAGATTGTTTTGATGCAAATATTCTAACTGCTCATAAAAACCAAATGTACGAGCTTTTGATACCATTTTAATATACTCAGCAAGATCATATTCAAAAACAATATGATCATTTGTTGCAGCAATTACAGGATGATCCCACTCAATTTTGAACTCATACACAAGCTTTTCTGATGGTAGAACTTCAGCAAACTTACCTTCATGCTCAACTCGTACAGGCTTGATAATCTTGATTCCCTTTCTAGCAACTGATTGCTCAACAATTCCAACATCAGTCAATATTTGAGTAAACTCAAAAGAACTCCCATCCATTACAGGAAGCTCTGGAGCATTGACTTCTACCAGTACATTATCAATTTCAAACATCGCAAATGCAGACATCAAATGCTCAATTGTAGATACTGATAACTTCTGATCACCGTCTTTTGTCAAAAGAGTACACATCACAGCCTCTTTAATGCTTAATGGTGTAACTTTGATATCTACAGCAGGACTTAGGTCTGCTCTACGAAATACTATGCCACTATCAACATCAGCAGGCTTAACTGTCATCGAGACATCTACACCAGAGTGTAAGCCAATACCAGTTACAGAAAATTCCTTTGCAATAGTTTTTTGATTCATAAGATTTATCCATATATTTATTTATGTTAGAAACATCATTGTCATACCACTACCTAAATGAGATAGCGATATCAACTTACTAACTGAATAATATAATTATATAGAGATTATAGAGAAATTTATATTAGATTGATTATCTTCTTCTCAAGAAACTTGGGATATCAGATTTATTTGCTTCTTCAGAACTTGAACTTGAGCTAGGTGTGCTAACTACTTCTGCTTCTTTTCTTAGAAAAGATGTTGTTGGCTTGCTTGAGTAGTTGTTTTTCTCTTTGAGAATGATTATTAGCACCTTTTTCGATACCAAAACCTTTCTTAGTAGCAACTTTCTCAATACCTGTCACAACTACAGTTACTTTCATAGTATCAGACATGTCCATATCGATTACAGTACCAGCTATTACAATAGCATCATCTGAAATAAACGATCTTATAACTTCACCGATTTCTTCAAACTCACCGATAGACATATCCATACCAGCTGTAACATTTACAATCACGCCTTTAGCACCGTCTAGGTTTATATCTTCAAGTAATGGACTAGAAATAGCAGCTTCAGCAGCTTCACGAGCTCTGTTTTCACCAGAAGCTTCGCCCATACCCATCATAGCAAGACCCATATTTGTCATCACAGCTCTTACATCCGCGAAATCGACGTTGATCAAACCAGGCTTAGTGATAAGCTCAGATACGCCTTTTACAGCATTACCAAGCACATCATTTGTAGCATTGAAAGCATCTAAAAGACTCGCACCTTTACCAAGTACACTTAAAAGCTTTTCGTTAGGTACTGTGATGATTGAATCAACATGTTGAGTAAGCTCATCAATACCAAATTCAGCAGATTTCATTCTTCTAGGGCCTTCAAAGGGAAAGGCTTAGTAACAACTGCTACAGTAAGGATACCCATTTCTTTTGCTACTTCTGCTACAACTGGAGCACCACCTGTACCAGTACCACCGCCCATACCAGCTGTAATAAATACCATATCAGCACCTTCTAAAAGCTGCTCAATCTTTGCTCTGTCTTCAGTAGCCGCTCTTTTGCCCACTTCAGGGTTAGCACCAGCACCTAGACCTTTAGTAAGGTTAGTACCTATTTGAAGCACATTTTGCACTTTAGATTTTGATAATGCTTGTCCATCTGTGTTTAATGCGTAAAACTCAACATCTGTCAGCTCTTCACACATGTGTTGTACAGCATTACCGCCACCACCACCAACACCGATAACCTTGATTACAGCATTTGAAACCATTGAATCATTAAAATCAAACATACTTTATTCACTCCTTTAATTTAACTTACTTTTTTTACACTAACTCTTAAAAATTATTTGAAAACCAACCTTTTACAGAAGACACTACCTTCTTCTTAGACTTGCCTTTATCTAATTCTACTACATCTTCTTCTATTTGTGACGCCTCTGCAGATCCATTATAATCATGTTCTGAAGCATACTTCAAAAGCCCTACTACAGTTGCATAAGCTGGATTATGCATCACTTCATTAGCACCAGAAACCTCTATTGGTCCACCGACTCGTACTGGGAGCTTAAACATATCCTCAGCAAGTCGTGCTAGACCTTTAATCTTTGCACCACCACCAGTAAATACCAAACCAGAAGATACTACATCTAACAAACCATTTTGATCTAATTCTCTATAAAGAGCTTCAAACATTTCTTCTACTCTAGCTTCTATTACTAACGATAAGTCTTGTAGAGAAATTCTCTTTTTAGCATTACCTAGAGAATTTGGAATATCTATCTTTTCATCTGGGTTTTTTAAATACTTACTTGCAGCATAACCATATTGCAACTTCAAACTTTCTGCAGCTTCTACTGGCAACCTAAACACTTTAGATATATCAGAAGATATATTATTACCACCAATAGCTAGCGTAGAAGTATAGCAAATACCGCCATCCGCAAACACTGAAAAACTTGTAGAATCTGCACCTATATTTACAAGACACACACCCATTTCTTTTTCATTACTAGTAAGAGTAGCTCCGCTTGATGCTAGTTGCTCAACTACAGTATTATTATAATCTTATAACCACAGCTTGAAACACACTTTCTTACATTTTGTAGTAAACGCGATGATACAACCACAATGTGCACATTAGACTCAAGTCTTACAGCAAACATTCCTATTGGCTCTGTTACACCAGTTTGACCATCTACCACATAATCTCTTTGCAATACATGAAGAGTCTCTGTATCTGCTGACATTGGCACAGCTTTTGCAGTCTTTATAGCCATAGCAAGATCTTCCATTGTAACCTCACCACTATCTACCGCAGCTAAACCATAGGAGTTAAAACTAGAAACGCTCGGTGCACTTATACCAAGAGTAATCTCTTTAACATCCACACCTGCGATACTTTTAGCTTCGTCAATAGCAGAATTAAGTGTTTCCATCGCCATTTCAAGATTTATAACAGAACCCTGCTTAATCCCTTTAGAGCTTTTTGGCTAACACCAAGAATTTTAATTCCATTATTTTCAGCTAGTTGACCTATAGCCACTGTAACTTTATGTGACCCTAAATCTACTGCACAAAAATTGTTATTTCCGAAACTCATTACCTTTAACCCTAGTAAATATTAATATTTAAAATATACACCTATACCACATTATAATCTTATTTAGCATAGAAAACCAATAAAATAAACACTTTTATATTTATTTGTACTTCACTGTAAATCCATCACTATACCGCATATCAAAATACTCTACTGACTTATAATCTTTTACTTTTTGATATGATTCTAAAAACAATTGTAAACGCGACTGTAACTTGCTTGAACCAAGATGACTTGCATATCATTTGATAACAAAAGGCTGAACTGGTTACCTTTGTATGTGACCTTGAGTATAGATAGAGAGTTACTCTTAACAATATCATTAAGATTTTGATAGGTTTCAAAGATATAATCTCTACCTTCAACATCGCTACTTTCTATATATGGTAAATTACCATTAAAAGTAAATACTTCTGGTGTAATTATATCCATATTTTCAAGTAAAACTTGATTATTATTCCAATAGGCTATCGGCTTACGGTCAAATAGATAAATAACCAAAGTAGATGGCCAAACTTTTTTAACCAAAGCATAGTCAACACCCTTTATCGCATACAAAGAATCCTCGATACTCTCGACATCTACATCAAACCATTCTTTATCACTAGCTTTTGAAATATTGTCAATCAAACCTTGCTTAGATATATAAACCAAACCATCATTAGAAACGACATCAACCTTTGAGATTGTCTTATCTGTCTTACTAACTATGTAGATAACAGCAGCCAATATCATTGAAAATATTAAACACAATATCAGTAACTTTCTAAAAAATCTAATCATCGCGCCTGTTCTATTATTGACTTGACAAGCTCATCAAAGCTCACATCTTCAGCCATTGCTAACTTCGGCGACAGACTATTTTCAGTCATCCCTGGTGATGTATTTATTTCCATAAGATAGAATTTGCCTTCATTATAGATAAAATCAACCCTAGCATGACCTTGACAACCTAGAATATCATAAGCTTTTTTAGCTAACTGTCTAACCTCAAGTTCTTTTTCTTCGCACAATCCACTTGGGCAATGGTAAGTAGACTTGCCACTATATTTTGATTCATAGTCATAAAACTCATTCAATGGTTCAATCCATATAGATGAATAAACCTCATTGTTGACTATAGCTACAGTTATCTCTTTGCCTGTCAGCCATTGCTCAACCATTACTTCACCATACTTTGCAGCCTCTTCATAAGCAGGTTTCAACTCAGATATACTCTTTACTTTAAAAGTAGCTATACTCGAGCCGCCACTAGCAGGCTTAACTGCCACAGGGAAAGTTATTTCATCCTCACCGACAAGCCTATTAGTCAAAATTTTAGCAAATGGGGTTGGCAAGCCATGATGAATCCACAACTCTTTGGATATCATCTTATCCATAGTAATCACACCCGCCTTCATATCACAAGTAGTATGCTTAATACCCAAAAGCTCTAGTACCGCCGCTACTCTACCATTTTCACCATCTTCACCATGTAGTGCGACAAAGCACTTATCTGGTGCTAGTTCCATAAGTCTTAAGACTAAATCTTTACCACTAGCATCTAAGCCCACAGCATCATAACCTTGTGATTGCAAAGACTCTAGTACTGCTTTACCAGACTTTAGCGAAACATCTCTTTCAGGAGAATCTCCACCATATAAAACTACGATTTTTTCTTTTTGCCATATCGATCATCTTCTTTCTCTCTTTAAAAAACTTCTTTAATAGCTCTCCGCATTGGGTTGCCATTATACCATTTGTAACTTGCAAATTATGGTTAATATTCTTGTTTAAATGATAACATTCTTTTGAAAAAACTCCGACTCGAGAATCATCACAAGCATACACAACCTTACCAATTCTCGCTTGAATTATAGCTCCCAAGCACATCATACATGGCTCCATAGTCACATAAAGCGTAGTATCTACCAAACGATGATTCTTGAAAATTCCTGCTGCTTTTTTGATAACTAATATCTCTGCATGAGCTGTTGGATCTGATAAAGTCAAAGTTTGATTATATGAAAATGTGACAATCTCATCATCTTTTACTAGTAGTGCTCCAATAGGAACTTCACCATTTTCATAAGCTAATTGCGCTTGCTGGTACGCTTTTTGCATAAAAAACTCATGATTTAGCAATTTGTTTGTCATAAAAAAGTAACTTTTGCTTGAAGTCAGCTAATTCCTTAGATAATATTATACTCTAACAAAATTGTTTACTAGTATTTTTATAATTCCCAGTGGGTACTAGCAAACTTTGTAAAACCAACCACACTGGAAATGGAAATCAAAAAATGTCAGAAAACTTTAAAGAACTATTTGAAGCATCTCTAAAACAAACAGAGATGAGAATAGGTAAAATCATCGCGGCTACAGTTGTTAGTATAGATAAAGAATTTGCAATGATAGATGCTGGTTTAAAATCAGAATCTTTCATTCCTGTTTCTGCACTAAAAAACTTAGACGGCGAACTAGAAGTAGCAGCTGGTGACAAAATCAATGTTGTACTAGAAACTCTAGACAATAGCTGGGGCGAAACTAGACTATCAAGAGAAAAAGCTAAGAAAATTGAACTTTGGGATAAAGTCGAAAGTGCATTTGAAAATGGCGAAACAGTTCTTGGTAGAATTACAAACCATGTCCGTGGTGGTTACACTATGGATGTTGATGGCCTAAGAGCATTCTTACCGGGTTCTCTAGTAGATACTAGACCTATAAAAGATGTAGCTCACTTAGAAGGCAAAGATATCGAACTTAAAGTAGTTAAGATAGATACTAAGAGAAACAACATCGTTGTATCAAGAAAAGCTGTTATCGAAGAGAACAACTCTGGCGATAGAGATGCTATCTTAGAGAAAATCGCTGAAGGTTCTGTACTTAACGGTATCGTTAAAAATATCACAGATTTCGGTGCGTTTATCGATCTTGGTGGTGTTGATGGCTTACTACACATTACAGATATCTCTTGGAGCAGAATCAGCCACCCTACTGATGTATTGGCTATCGGTCAAGAAATTGATGTTAAAGTAATCAAGTTCGACAAAGAGAAGCAAAGAATATCTCTAGGTATCAAGCAACTTGGTGAAGATCCTTGGTTAAACATCGCTAACGAACTTCCTGTAGGTGCTAAGCTTATGGGTTCAGTTACAAACATTACTGACTACGGTTGTTTTGTTAAGCTGAAAGAAGGTATCGAAGGTCTTGTACATACATCTGAAATGGATTGGACTAACAAAAATGTTAATCCTCATAAAGCTGTATCAATCGGTCAAGAAGTTGAAGTTATCGTACTTGAGCTAGATGCTGCTAAACACAGAATATCTCTAGGTATCAAGCAATGTATTGCTAACCCTTGGGATGACTTTGAAAACAACTTCCATGTTGGCGATAAAGTTGTTGGTAAGATTAGATCTATCACAGAATTCGGTGTATTTATCGGATTAAGCGGTGGTATTGACGGTCTTGTGCATATCTCTGATGTATCTTGGGACAACCCTTCAAAAGCTATCAAAGAACTTAAAAAAGGTGATGATGTAGAAGCTGTATTAGTTTCTGTAAACACTGACCTTGAAAGAATCGCTCTTAGCATGAAGCAATTATCTGACGACCCATTCAAGAACTTCGTAACTACTCACCCTAAAGGTGCTCTAGTTAAAGGTAATGTTACTAAAGTACAAGAAAACGGTGCTGTAGTAATGCTTGATGAAGAAAACGGTATTGATGGCTTCATCAGAATCGCAGAAGTTTCAACTGAGCACACTAAAGATGTTCGTGATGAACTATCTGAAGGTCAAGAAGTTGAATCTAGAATCATCAACATCGATATGAAAAAGAGAAGTATCGCTTTATCTATCAAAGCTGTTGACGAAGATGTAGCTTCTGCATCTACTGGTGGTAAATCTAACTACAAAGTAGAGCAAATGACTCCTACAACTCTAGGTGATCTAATCAAAGAGCAATTAAGCAAGAAGTAATTCTTTTATAGCTTAATTTTCTAAAATACCTCCCAACCCATAATCTACTTTAGCTTATGGGTTTTTTTATGCTTAAAAGAAGTATAAAATAGCTCTCACTTTAATAATATGTTTTATACCGCAATAATGATTACAACTACTATCAGCTCAATTATAAAATCATTAGCTAGTGACGATATAGTCAGCATACCGACTGATACTGTATACGGTCTTAGCTGCAGCATAAATGAAGTCGCGGTCAATAAACTAATAAATCTAAAACAAAGAGACTCTAGCAAAGGATTTATTATTATTTCACACAAGGTTGAGCATTTACTCAAATATGTTGATACTTCGCTACTATCTGATGAACAAATATTGAAACTAAAAACTCCTCAGTCACAACCTACCACCTGGATAGTGCCTGCTGTGCAAGATATACAATGGCTTACAGGCGGTAAACAAACCATTGCCATACGACTGGCTCAAACAAGTAAAATACAAGAAGTTTGCTCATCATTAGATAGTGCAATAATCTCAACTAGTGCAAATATTTCAGGGCAAACATTTATAAATAATGCCGAAGCCATTAATAGTGTTTTTAGTGATATAATAGTATTTGATAACAAGCTTGAAACCAAAGCAACGCCATCTACGATAATCAACATATCAACTGGCGAAAAAATCAGGTAAAGCTCGCGTATAAATATTTGATAAATAGTGCAAAATATAATAGCATTACACTTGTAAAAACATATTCACAATACAAAGGGATAAAATGGAAAAAATTAGTCAAAAAGACATCCAAGACAAACTTTGGAGCAATGAAGATGAAAATACTCTATCTAATGAGCAGTATAACTCTCTTTTAATTGAGCAATATAGAATCTATGTTGAGCTAACTGATAGAACTAGCTACAGAAGAATTGTAATCAACCTCTTCTTTTTTGGTTATCAACCTTATGCTTGTTGGCGTTGTAGCTCTAGCTATTAGTAATAACATGAATGTTGAAAACCCACCTTCTGCTATCTTAGTTGCAATACCTTACTTTGCTGGACTAGTGTTTTGTTATGCTTGGTGGAAGATTATTAGATTTTTTAGACACCATATTCAAATCAAAAATAGCATAGTACCATCTTTAGAAAGACGCTTGCCTTCACGCGTATGGCTTACTGAAGAGCATATTGCTGAAGCAAAAGGTTCATTTAAACCTATCCGTATTTTAGAGATTTATATGCCATTTGTATTTATGGGTATATACTCTGCATTATTTTTATTTGTTGAATTAGCTTGGTTAAACTAGAACTAATTTCTGTTCAATTATCTTAATCACTGGAGTTACTGACTTTTTGTAAGGATAGCACATTGTGCTGTCCATCGTTCTTAATTATTAGAATAATTAGTTTTGAAAAAAATAGTTTTCTCGAGAGGAAGAGTTAAAATCTATAAAAAATTTGTCATCTTACTGCTGGTATTATCAATAGATTGCGGGGTCAAGCACATTCGACTTCGCTCAATGACCACCCGACGCAATGACAGTTCCTTTTGTGTATTACCATTCTAATAATAAAAAACTAAAGTCCGTAACTTCAGTTAATCAAACTATCTCTCAAACCTTTTTAATAACGGTATAAGAATAGTCATCACTAAAGCCCCTATCAATGCTAGCATGACAAAATTACCATACGCATGAAGATAGATGTTTGTTATAGCTGTCTTATTACTTAAATCTTTAGGTATAGCCGCTTGATCTGCTATCACACCAGCTAATTTTCCAGACAAGCCCGAGCCAACATACCATATACCGATAAATATAGCATGATAACCCTTAGGAGCTAGTTTATTTGCTATAGACAGCCCTATTGGGTTAACGGATAAATCAGCCAAAGCTACAAAAAGAAACAAAAATAAAAGCCAACTGAGTGATAACATTGTTAAAGGATTGTGCAAATATAAACCCGTAAATACCACAAAATAGCATATAGCCAAAATATATAATCCTATTGCAAACTTAGTAGCATCATGGATTGGCTTGCCTTTCTTGGCGAAATATTGCCATACCTTGCCAGTAAACACACCGAAAAGCATCACACCCAAAGCCTCAACTGCTAATAGTGTAGGTGCGGGAATATGAATGCCAAGCCAAGTTTGACTTGTAAGTCTTTCAGCCATCAAAGGTCCTGACAGCACTGTTTGATAAAAAAATAGCTCCCCAAAGTATCGCCATCGCTATATAAATTATCAAACTAATTCCTTTAGTTATATGAGTCTTTGTCACATAACAAGCATACAAAATCATGCCGACACAACCTATAGCAACTACTATAAAAAACATATTGGCTATATTTATATCTGATAACACATATACACTAAAAATTATTGAAGCAAGTATCGCAAGTGTTGCCTGAATTATTTTCTTTGCACTAAGTATTACATCTGATGTATAACCAACATAATACCTCATACCTAAAAACAGTGTTAGAGTAGCTAATAATGCACCCACTGCTGCAGTAATAAAGGCAAATTTCCAACTAACTTCCATAAGATAGCCAGAGCAAACACCACCTAAAAAAGCACCTAAATTGATTGCTATATAAAACAATGAAAAACCGTAATCACGAGAAGGATCATCTTTTGCATACGCATCACCTAGTAAGGTCGCTGTATTTGACTTAATCATGCCTGTTGCAACTGCTATAACAGCCAAACTAAGATATGCAACATTAGCTCCCATATGATATCCAAAACCTAGCATTGTATAGCCTATGCAAAGAATAAAACCACCAATTACTGCTGTATTTAAAGCACCTAGAATTTTGTCTGCGATAAAGCCTGCTACAACTGAAGTCATATATAGTAATGCAAAAAATGCTCCGGCAATAGCATAAGATTCCGAATCATCGAAACCATATACCTTTACTAAAAGTAGTGTGTGAGTAAACCTTGAGTTAAAAGAAAGCCATAGCGTTCCCATAGCTCTGTAAAGAAACATACAGGTAAAGTTCTAGGATGATTTTTCATAAGGGATTTGTAAAAAAAATGGTCATTTCATTATATACAATATATTGGAAATGAGCAATTTATTTATATATAAAAATTTCTAGTTTGAATTTGATAATTTACTATCAATATACTTATCTTTACTTAACCACAAGTCATTCAGCCACTTTTGGAAAGCTTGCTTATCTTTAGGATTATTGAAATAATCACCTAAAGGAACATCTACCATAGGTATAAAATCAACTTTAACCTTTATCTTTTTAGTTTTACGAATCATAAAATCCCATAGTGTTTGATTGGGATTATCATATACAATAGTAGTGTTTAAAACACCCACCATCTTATCTGAAAGACTTTTTTAATATAACAGCTATACCACCAGCTTTGGGGTTTAATAAGTGGCTATACTGGCTATTTAGAGCCTTTTCTTTAGCGTAACGAGTACCTTCAACAAAATTAACTATTGTTGTTGGTCTAGTAGAGAGATTTCGACAATACTTTTGTGTCATCTCAATATCTTTACCTTTTTTTTCTGGATGCTTGGCAATATAGTCTTTTGAATATCTTTTCATTGCAGGGAATTCTAATGCCCAAGCCACCATACCAATAAGAGGTACAAAAAACATCTGAAATTTCATGAAAAATTTTGGAAATGGTATTTTCTTATGAAATGCTAACATAAGTATCAAAGTATCAAGCCAGCTTTTGTGATTACTGATTACTAGATATGTGTGTTTTTTACTAAGCTCTGCATTTTGCTCAAACTCTATCTCAGTAGGGCTAAATAGCTCTGTAATCATAATGGTAAAAACTCACCCAGAAGCTTGCTAATGCTTGTACTGCGGTAGTACAGTGATACCTTATACTTTTTATTGGTACAATCAGCTTGAGTAATGAGAAAAAACCACCGGCAAAAACACTATAGCAGAATTAATCAGCATGGCAGTTATTGAAAATAGACCATAATAGCTATATTTCATCACTTTAAACATTATTATATTATCCTAGAAAATTTCCTACCTATATATTAGCATTTAATCATATAGTTTTTAATAATATTTGCTTGATTATCCCAAACCTATAACTAAAAATCCTTTAACTGGCTATATATTGACAACTCATTATCTTTATTAAAATTTATACTTATAGCACCATTGTTGTATGTGTCTATAGCTTTTATATTCAAATCTTTTAGAATCTTAGAATAACTAGCATCAAAAAGCTCTTCTGAGTTATAAACAAAATAATCCAGAGGAATATCCTTTAGGAACTTTTTCTCTATCTCACTGCTAGAAATTAATATGTTTGGCGAAAGCATACGACTATAAATACTTTCAAATTTCATTAATTGCTTTTTAGAAATGTCTGCAAGCAACAAAATTTCCTCTTTGGAACCATCTATCGCAACAAAACAACTTTTACCTAGACCAAACAACCTAATCCTTGCATTAAGTAGGCTAAAGCTATTGCTATAATTACATTCTTTTGCCGATATATTATTACTCAAATTAGTGATAATGTTTTCAACAGGTACAACGCTTTGAAGCATTGAAATATCTATCTCTTTATCATTGTTACCAGTGATTATTACATCATCAAGCTGACTAACTCCCGCGTACTTTAAGTAGGCGTCGAGACTATTGCTTATAGTGAACTTATCCATCAACCCACTACTAGAAATGTATAACAAACTTTTACCATGATTTTGCACTAAGACCATATCGTTAGATGTATCAAAAACATGTATATTAAAATCTTTATTTTCTTTAGAGATATTCTCACTTGATTGAAAAAACACCAGACAGAGTCCTAACCCTAAAAATCGCAAAGACTTGCTAATAGGCAACAAAACCAAAAATAAACCCAGCACCACTAAAATCAAACTGACAGATGAAAAATAACTCCAATACTCAACCAAGCTAACATGGCTAACTAAAAACTCTAAATACTGCTCTAACCAGCCTAAAAAACAAACTCGGTAATATCCATAAATGAATGCCCGCAAACGACAATGCCAAACAAAGTAGAAGTAATGGCACAATGATGAAACTCACAAGCGGTATAGCCACGATATTTGCCACGACCGAGACTACCGAAAATCCACTGAAGAAATATACAGAAATTGGTATCAAAAGTATACTAAGATATAACTGTGTACTAAGTGTTACAAACCATTTTGAGCTTGATTGCATTAGCACACCTACAAATACCAAAAATAGTACCGCCGAGAAGCTTAACCACAAACCAGCACTTGATATAGCATTGAAATCAAACAACAATATCAAAACAAAAGCTATAAACAATGAGCGAAGTATCGAAACCTTTTTGCGTAAAAACCAAAACACTCCCACGACTGATAACATTACCAAAGCCCATTGTGTTGGCAGCCCAAATCCTGCAAGTAAACTATAGACAAGAGCTATCGTTATAGAAAAAACCACTGCTATGTTTTGAGCGGGTAATTTACGGCACAATCGCGGTGATAACGACCACATAAACCTAGCTAACACAAAAGCAATACCTGCTAGCAAGCCAACATGTAAGCCAGAGATTACCATCAAATGAGAAGTACCCGACTCCATAAAGAGTTGTTTCTGACTATCACTAAAATCTTTTTCACCAATCAGCAATGCTAGAGCCAAAGGTTTGGCTTGGTTATCTACCAACTGATGCTTTATATAACCACTTAGATAATATCTTAACCTTTGTGGTAGATACCATGCTGAAGTACCTTTAAAAATAACTTGCGACCCTTTTAATACATAGCCAACCGCTGTGATATTTTGATTTTCTAAATAGTTAGCATAATCAAAGGCATCAATATTTTCATACTCATGAGGTTTATATATTTTGGCTTTAAGTTGTAGTTCATTTGCAGGAGTGAGATAACGAATATAGTTACTATCAGCAGTTAAAAGAATATCTCCATACTTATGACTATGAAAAATGAATTTATAAACATCATCATGACTAGTAACAGATACAACAACGCCATTAAGAATAATATTTTTGTTAAGTTTGTGGTTTTCGATATTTTGGTAATTATTGCAACTACTTAATATAAGCATTGAGATAATTAAAAACAAATATTTTAATTTTTTAAAAATTCCACAACTATATGTGATACTTTTAGTTTTATTATTTCTAATAATTTATAGCATTTAAATTTCACATTTACAAAGAAAACCAACTTCTAAATATTTTTTTATTGCAAAACAGCAAAAAGAGTAGATAATACGCTTACTTTTGACTTTGCTAATTAAGGGCAAAATGAAGCCTCTAAAAATCCTTCTAGATGACATCCATAAATGGTCCCCTTACTATCATTCAGATAATATAGAAACCACCTCCAATTACTTACAAAACATAGATTCTAAGCCTAGCTATATTATAAATCTTTCCGAAGATTTGAAGTATTTAGAGCAAGGTTATTATGCTTGTTTGCTAGCAAATGCCAACAATGACTTTATAATCCCAAATGTAACTACTCTCAATGATATTAGTCATTTTGAAACCTCGCATTTAGCAAATATTTCTTTGAAACTTAATTCACTTGAGATAAGCAAATTAACTGATATTGATAACTTTAGTTTTAAAATATTCTTTGGTACTACTTCTATAAAAACCCTAGAAAACATTGCGAAGAAAATTTTTGAAAAATACCCCGTTCCGATATTAGAAATTGAATTAGTAAGAGAAAACAATAAATGGGCTTTCTATGACTTAAAAATCATTAATATAAGCTCTTTAAACGAACAAGAACAAACCTTTTTTGCTGAAGCATTAAATAATTTTAGTACAAAAATTTGGCGTAAGAAAAAGTACAAAAAAACTTATCAGTACGACTTAGCAATACTATACGACCCTTTAGAGGAGCTACCACCAAGCGATTCTAAGGCACTAAAAAACTTTCATAGAGCTGCTGATAATCTAGGTATATATGTCGATTTTATAACACAACATGACTACATGAAGCTACTTGAATACGATGGGTTATTTATTCGCACAACAACATCAATAAATCACTATAGTTATAAATTTGCCAAAAAAGCAGAAGATAATAATCTAGTAGTTATAGACGATACTCAATCAATAACTTGTTGTACAAACAAAGTCTACTTAAACAATCTATTACTCAAGCATAAAATTCCAATGCCAGAATCTAGGTTAATATTCAAAGACAATACTATCTCTTTCGATAAATTAATTGATGAATTAGGGCTTCCTGTGGTCTTAAAAATACCTGACGGCTCATTCTCAAAAGGTGTGAAGAAGGCTAATTCTATAGAAGAGCTTAATGAGATCCTTACAACGATGTTTAAAGAATCTTCTGTCGTTATTGCTCAAAAGTACTACTATACTGAATTTGATTGGAGAATTGGGGTATTAAATAACAAACCAATTTATGCGTGTAAATACTACATGGCAAAAGGACATTGGCAAATAACTAACCACGCTAAAAAAATACAGCATGGTGGTACAGAAGCCTTCGCTATACAGCAAGTAGATAAAATAGTTTTAAAGGCAGCACTAAAAGCAGCTAAAACTATAGGTAATGGCTTATACGGCATAGATATTAAAATGGTTGGTAACAAGCCCCTCATCATCGAAATAAATGACAATCCTTCTATAGATGCTGATGTTGAAGATGAGTATACTGGCGACCAACTATATACAACAATTATGCTAGAATTTTTAAATAGAATGAACTTAAAGAAAAATCCTTATGCTAATCACTAAAGCAACTCCAACTGATTTAATCTCTCTTGTAAGTCTTGAGCAAGAACTTTTTAAAAGCGATTGCATTTCAAAAAGGCAATTCCTATATCACATCAGGAAAAACCCTATTTTTTTGTAGCTAAGACCGCTGAAAACTTAGCAGGATATATTTTATATTTAGAATACAAAAAAACGATTAGAATATACTCTATCGCGGTAAGTCCAAGCTACCAGGGTCAAGGGATAGCTAGATCACTGATAGAATACCTTCTAGCAACTACTACCAAAGATATATTTCTTGAAGTTAATACAAAGAACTATAGAGCAATTGAGTTATATAATAAACTTGGTTTTGTGATTACCAAAATGATTACAGGATATTACGAAGATGGTGCTTCTGCTTTTAAAATGCTACTGAATAGAAGCTAGTAACTCTTCTAAATCAACAGGCATTTCATCAACATCTAACTCTACTGTTTTTTTTGCCTTACCACTATCCGCTGGAGCTTTTATTTTTATTTTAAGCATACCATCATGCTCACCAACAACTTCATTTTCGAAGAGTTTGGTTGGACATAAATAGATAGAAGAAAACTCATTAACTACGCAAATAATTGAGCGATAACACTTTGTAAGAAAATTTGAATACAAAATAAACTTAACAGCACTATAATTGGTGAAAAATCAAATCCGCCTCGTGGAGCTATTAATCTTCTAGCTTTTGCTAATAATGGTTCTGTAACCTGATATATGATCATTAACATAGGATTATAACCTCCTTGAGCGAACCAGCTAGATATAGCTCGAATGATAATCAAGTAAATAAACATATTGATAATAGCAAAAACCATATCTAAAAATGGCTTAATAAATATAACTAGCATCTCTAAGCCTATACCATTAAGTAAGCTCAGTAGTAGATTTTGAATCATAAAGACAAAATAAACAGCGACAATACAAGCCCAATCAAAGCCAAAAAGCCCAGGTACAAGCTTTCTAAGCGGCATCACGAATATATTTGTAGCTTTCATAACTAGCTGACAGATAGGGTTATAAAAATCCGCCTTTACTTTCTGTAAGAAAAATCTAAACAATAGAATAAAAGCATATAGTCCAAAGATTATGCTTATCAAAAATTCTGCTACATTTATTAGTCCATTTAACATTTTTTATTATTACCTTATTACTGTTATTCGCATTATTATAGTAGACAAGTCACGACTTGTCCCTACCTCTTTTAAAAAAACACGAAATCCTCAGCTTGACTGGGGATCTCCTTACTTTTATCCAAATATTTATACTAATTTATACCAATTTATATTGGGATTGGTATTAGTTATAATAGGACAGCACAATGTGCCATCCCTACACCAAAAAATATTATACAAATAATAAGTGTATCATCAGTTACTTTAGGGCACCTCTAAAAACTCTGTGTATGCAGATTAAATAGTTTCAAATTTATCACAACAAGGCGAAAATTGAGGGTAATAGTATATCTATTGCTAAAATTTGCAACGCAGGTGTGGTGAATTTGGGCATTAAGATGCGTGCTCATGAGTTATTAGAGGTGCCCTTTATATAATCCAACGCAGAAGTAATCGCTACTACTTGAGCAATTATACATTCTTGTGGATTAGTCTTAGGACTATCAGGGTAGACCTCTGTAGTCGTTGTATACTTTGCATTTGTAAATGGCATACATAGCTTTTCTTTATCTGAATCACATGACATATAACCATCCGTAATAGTATCATCACCAAGGATTTTAGAATCAGGATCATTAGGTGCAATGTGTGTTACCTTTGCTACAGCATCAATAATATGCTTTTGAAATCCAGGCTCTATCTTATTTTCATTTGCTACAAAATAAAAACCATCTGGCACATGCCATTTATCGATGAATATACCCTCTCTAGCAGCCAATGCTGGTCTAAACTCACTATCATCAGTATCTGTAGTTTCATGCAAGTCTATATGCATAAGAACATCAATATCTAAAGAATAGATATATTGCATTGCTAAAGTTGCTTCATTACAGTAGCTTTCTAAAAAAAATGATCTATTTGGATCAATCGCATCAGGGTTCCAACGATTTATAGTTTCATATCCCCATGGGCTAATACATGGCAGAATTATGATATTGAAATGCTCACTATACTCTAGTGCTTTTGTCTCGGCAAATCTTATAGCTCCTTGCACACCGCTGGTCTCGTAGCCATGCTCGCCACCTGTTACCAATATTGTAGGTTTATTGCTATCCCAGCTTTTTGTTTTAAGGGAATATAGATTGTATTGTCCAACAGAATACTCTAGCTCACCATAGCTTTCGATATCAAAATCATTTTCAAGCTTGTCAAGTTTAGCTATAACTTCTTCTGTATATAACCGTTTTTTTTGTTGCTCACTAAGCCATTGAATTTTTTCTTCATCACCCCATTTTTGATTAGGAGTACCGATGTGATAATAGTTGTTGTTCATACTATTTTACCTATAACATAAATATCTACTGATAAAGGTATTTTAGCATATATGATAAAAGCTTTCTCTTGTTACAACAGAAAATTCATAAGATATAAGAAAATTGTAGATATATTTAAAGTAGAAGGAATTTTTGGCTGGGCTAGCAGGATTCGAACCTGCGCATGACGGGATCAAAACCCGTTGCCTTACCGCTTGGCGATAGCCCAACTAAATCTAACTAAAAGTTAGTAGACATAGTTTAATGTCTTGACTAGCCATTTGTCAAGAGATTTATCAATTTTTGTAACAACTTCTTCTAAGTAACTCTTGTTATCCGACAGTAAATAAAAGCACGATCCTGTACCAGTCATTGTGATGTTGCTATCTAAAGCTTTTATATAAGCTCTAAATTCTGGATAAAGTGAATAAAATACCTGTTCAAAACTATTCGACATAACCGAGTGATCAAGTTCAGAATTTTTTGATAAAAGTTTTGTATGCTTTACTAGATTTTCTGAGCTGAAAAACTCTTTTGTACTAATGTGAATATCTGGCTTTATCAAAAGAGCATAAGTTTGATTAAAACCCTTAGCGTGCAATACTTCACCAATACCTTCTGCCCAGGCTGATTTACCATATAGAAATATAGGTACATCCGCACCTAGCTTAGTTGCTAAGTGTAGCATATCGGTATTTTCAAGTTCTGGTTTAAAGTAGTCACGCATAGCAATTAGCGTAGTTGCGGCATTAGAGCTACCGCCACCTAACCCTGCACCCATGGGAATATTTTTATTTACATGGATATCTACACCTATATTAGACAGGTTATATTCTTGTTGAAACAGTTTTATAGCCTTGTAAACAAGATTATCTTCTTTTGAAGATATGCCAATATTGCTAGATATTGTGATATTGTTTGAATCATTGAACTCAAATGACAATTCATCTTTTAAGTCTACAAAAGTAAACCAAGTTTGTAGATTGTGATAGCCATCATCGCGTTTATTCAAGATGTGTAAAAAGAGGTTTATTTTTGCATAACTGTTATATGCTATAGCTTTTAAATCTGCCATGACTTAACTATTATTTTTAGAGATAAGTCATCTCTAGTCATTTTTATCTTAGTTGGCAATGGGTATTCACCATCAAACATTTTATAACCTTTATAATCTATCTCCCAGCCTTTTTCTAACAATATCTGAGTTAGATTATTATCATCTATTTGTCGATTAGCATCTTTATCAGACACAGGTATACCTTTTATCCAATAACTAAGACCATCAACTGGCACATACCAGCCAAGCTGTTGCACCATAAGACTTTTAGCATTATCAGCTTGTGTCTCTTTGCCTTTATTATCGATGAAAATGACTTTCTTATCATTACCCTTAATTTGAATACTACCTATACCTAGTGGCCCATAAAGCTTGATGCTAAAATCTTCCCCATCTTGGTTATATGCATAATTAGCTGAATCAGCTTTTCCATTGTACCTTATACCTATAACGCCTGTAGCAGTCCATTTATCAAGCTTCTGTAATTTAGCCTCTAAAGCTATTATATCAAACTTTGTTGACTTATTGATTTCAGTAGAATTGCTTGTATTTAGACTTTGACACGATGATAGCATAAGCAAAGCAATTACTATAAGAGCAAGCTTAACCTGTTGTTTTATATCTATTCTTAGTTTTGACATAATGAGTAGCATTTCCTAGCATATCTTGTTTTTCTTTTTTCCGAAATCGTACGAATTTTTTTAACTGGTGAGCCCAGATACATATAGCCTGACTCAAGTACTTTACCTGGTGGTACAAAACTAGCAGCTCCTACAAATACATTTTCCTGAACTATAGCTCCGTCCAAAACTACTGAACCCATACCTATCAATGAATTATCTCCAATATGACAACCATGTAATACTACGCCGTGGCCTATAGTCACATTTTCGCCAATCACCAAATCAAACCCTTGACCAGAATCTTTAGGATATTCTGTAGTGTGTAAAGTACTGCAATCTTGGATATTGCTACCTTTGCCAATAACTATGCGTAATAAGTCTCCTCGTACGCTAGTACATGGCCAAACAGATGCATCTTCCTCGATTATCACATCACCAATTACAACAGCTGCTTCATCGACATAAGCAGATTCACAAATTTGTGGCTTTTTACCGTTAAACTCTCTTATACTTCTAGACATAATTGATTTTTACTTTCTTTAACATCATTCCGTAATGATATCAAACTATAGCTTTCTAATTTAATTTTTTTACCTTTTACAAAAGGTTGTGCATAACCATTAGCGTCAAGAATAAATAAGGCTATTGCATTAACATTATCTATGAAGAAATTTTCTAGGGTATAATTAGGAGTAATGTTTGTACTTCTAATACTCGCACCTTGATTCAATCTATCGATAAGAATATTAAAATCAACACCTTCTTCAAAAAGTAATGTAGCTAAATTTGTTTCAATTGAACCAATACCCTTGTAGCTTTCTTTTTGAGCTGTTCTCAAAACATAAGTACTGTTTGAACCAAGGTCATGCTTATATTTCATCGCAGAAACAGCATTCACATACTCACTTGTAGATAAGCCCAACATTCCACCAATACCAACTAGATTAATGCTCCAATCAGCATGGATAGAAACGGGACTTCCATAGTAAGTATTTAAGCCTAGTTGACGACACTTTTGCACATTGCCCCAAGAAGAATCTGTAATAATCACTTCAATATCATTCTTTACAAAAACTTCTGCTAGCTCACGAGCAAACCTATTACCACCAATAATCAAAAAGCCTTTGCCTTCTGGCTCTGTAACATCAAGAGCTTTTGAAATAGCCAGGGTAAATATACTTTGAAAAACCACAGTAAAAACAATAATCATAAATACAAAGAAAACCAATATATCCGCTTCATGATGAAGCTCCGGGTGCATCTTAGTAATTTTTACGGACACAAGTGCTGCAACTGAAGCTGCAACGATTCCGCGAGGATAAATCATCCCCATCACAAACCTTTCGGCATAAGTTGTCTTTGAGCCAATAGTACACAAATAAACTACTGCTGGACGCAATACAAACTGTAGAAATAAGAAAACTTCTATTAATGACAGCCAATAAGTTTTAAATAAACTAAAATCTATCTCTGCACCAAGCACTATAAACAATATCGAGATTATAACAATGCTCAAATTTTCTTTGAATGAAACGATATCTGACATACGAATATCTTTCATATTTGCCATTACAAGACCTGCTACTGTAACCATCAAAAGACCTGCTCCATGCATTACAGAATCCGAGATGATAAAGCCTACAACGATAACTGCTAATACAAAAAAAGCTTTTTAGATACTCCAGTATATAATGCCTTCTAAAACAAATTCCAATCAAAAATCCAATAACAAAACCAGCTATAGTTCCTAAAAGACAGACAAATACCATATAAGCGGCAAACATTCCTGCTCCATTCTGCGCTTCTGCAAAATTACCTCCTATAACAAACCAGCTTAGCATAAAGACAACTACAAGGGCTCCAATAGGATATACTATGATAGATTCCCATTTTAAAATACTTGCAACATGCCTTTTAGGTCGCACAGTACGCATCAATGGAGGTACAACTGTTGGTCCGCTTACACAAGTGATACCTCCTATAAGCAGCGAAAGCTCTATGTTTAAGCCTATGACATAATAACAAAAGACAGCTGTAAAAATAACAGTAAGAGCAAGCCCTACAGTAATCAGTAAGATTACTACACTACTTACATTTTTTACCTTATTGAAATTAAGAGAGAGACTTCCCTCAAACAAAATAATAGCTACACAAATAGATACAAAAGGAGATAGTCTTTCACCAAAAATGATGTTGCCATCAGCAAGTTTTAAAACCACCAGGTAGAACTGCTTCGATAATGGTCCAAGTATTATACCTGATAGAATAAGAAACAATATAGATGGTAGTTTTAATTTCCATGAAAGGTACTGTGATACCATCGCAAAAAACAATATCAAACCAGCAGCTAACAATATATAGTTAGAAGAATGGGCGAATAATTCAATAGAATTATCTAAACTAGTATCCAAGATGTAAGCCTTTACTAAATTTAATTGGTAATAATGAGTGATAGATATTATATGATATTAAACTTTTAATCAAGATATATGCTTTTTCATGAAAATCAAATTATTAGCTAAAGTCTTGCACGCTAAACAATTGAGCCCACACTCTAGAAAAATAATCAGATAGTTGCCTTACATCTTTCTAATATATTCAGCCGCATTATCATCAAGTGAAATCATACCTGTATTAGCATCAAAGAAAATAAGCTCGGCATAACGAGCCCAATCGACAAAAGTATCAAAAATGCGTTCTGCCTCTTCATCTGAGAAATAATCATCCAACTCTGCCAAGAACCTTTGTTTTGGTGCAGAATGAGAGTATCTATCACTTAGAACTTTCACAACATGACGAGCTAATGGAATATATTTTAAAAACAAACGACCAAAGATAAACTTTCTCTCATCAATATTCGATTCAATAAACTTACGCCCCATCGCTGTCATTTTGATATCACCTTCAGAAACCTCAGCAAATCTAAGTACTGACAAGATCTCAATAATAGGGAATAAATCATTAATATCTAAATGTAACTGATCAGCTAGCTCTGGCAAATCAATCGCTTCAACATCTTTAATATCAGACATTTCATCAAGCAGACCATTCATCTCTGAAATATCTACATCAGGTATCCTATACCCAATTGTCATCGCTGTTTTCTTATTCATTCGTTCACTAAGCTCTTTAGTTTGAGCTGTAGTCATCATTCTGTAAACTTCATCTACCAAATCTGCAACTTGCGGATCTTGAGATGTACGAGGATGTGGAATATCTATCTTCAACTCACCTCGAATAAAACCTGGATTGCTACCAAAGATTATAATTCTATCAGCTGTTAAAACCGCCTCTTCGATACTATGAGTTACATACAAAATGCCTTTCATAGCATCATTTGCTTCCCATAGCTCAAGCAAATCTTCTCTAAGGTTTTCCGCTGTCAAGATATCCAAAGCTGAAAACGGCTCATCCATAAGTAAAACATCAGGCTCAAGTACCAAAGCTCTAGCAAAACCTACTCGTTGCTTCATACCACCTGAAAGCTCTTTAGGATAAGCATTTTCAAAACCATCAAGACCAACCATGTCGATAGCTTTTTCAGCTCTTTCTCTTCGTTCTTCTGCAGGAATATTTCGAGCCTCTAAGCCTAACTCAACATTTTGTAACACTGTAAGCCATGGCATAAGTGCAAAACTTTGAAATACCATTGATATATCTGGCACAGGAGCTGAAACTTTTTTACCACGATATAATACTTCACCACTACTTGGACTCATTAGCCCTGCGATAATTCTCAATAAAGTTGATTTACCTGAACCTGATTTACCAAGCAGTGCTACTATTTCGCCCTCATGTAAAGTAAAATCAATACTATCTAATACACGAAGACGCTGATCACCCTTTATTAAAAAATTTTTACTCACTTTTTCAACTGTAAATATTTCTTTATTCATTTTTTAAAATCCTTTATTCTACATATTCATGCTAAAACGATTTTCTGCATAATTGTATAGTCTTCGCCAAAATAATTTATTTGATGCTACTACTAAAATACACATCACTATCACACCTAATAAAACATTTGCAGTATGATCACCCTGAACATTAGTATACTCACTAATATAACTTCCAAGTCCTGATGCTTGGATAATAGATCCTTTACCCCAGTTAATATACTCACATACTATACTAGCATTCCAAGCTCCACCAGCAGCTGTGATAGCACCTGTAACATAATACGGCATAACAGCAGGAACTAAGAATTTCTTCCACTTTGTGATTCCCTTAAGTTGCATATTGCCTGCTGCAAGCTTTAATTCCTCTGGTATAGCAGATGCTCCTGCAATTACATTAAAAAGTATATACCACTGTGTACCAAGTGCCATAAGCACAATACACCAAATATTAAAATTCAAATTAAATGTGATTACTAATGTACCAAATACACCGTACAATACATTTACTGGAAAGCTGCTGCCATTTGAGCATAAGGCTGTACTTTTTGTGCAATTTTAGGACGCATACCAATCCATACACCTATCGGAACCCAAATAATGGAGGTAATAATAATAAGAAATACAACTCTAGACCAGTAAATAAACCATAGCATAAAAACCGTTATTGTTTCAGCTAGGTTTATATGGAATTTTTACCAAAAACAGTTTGATAAGCGAAAAATAGCATAATGCCAATATCACTCCAGAAGTAACAGTAATCCATAGGATTTTTTGAAGCATAGTCTCTTGTTTATCAGCTTTTTGTGTTTTTTTCTGATTATAAGCCTTATTCAAATCCCTTTTAAAAAACTTTATATTTAATATAGTTGTAGTAAACTTAGCAAATAACTTCGTTATAAAGCTTTGTTGCTGCAGATTTTTGCAATACACGCAAAAACCATGATTCACTATAAACCTCTGATTGATTTTCACCTAGTACAAATTTCTCTGACCAAGCTACCAAGGGTCTAAAAAAGTTGATCATAAATAATAATTGTCACGACCATCATCAATATTGCAGCACCAACGGCACCAAAATCTCGAGCATTATTAGCAGCATCAATAAACGAACCTATACCTGGTAGATTAATAGGGATAGATTGCGAAGCACTAAAATTTACTACAATTGTCTCAGATGCAACTACCATAAACCAACAAGCTGACATACTCATCATAGTATTCCAAACAAGACCAGGCATTGAAAAAGGAACTTCAAGCTTCCAAAATCTCTGCCATGCTGAAAGTTGATACATATCAGCAGCTTCTTTAAGTTCTTTTGGTACAGTTTTAATGATTGATAAAAGCTCAAGATCATATTCCATACTTGAGCTGTAATAATCCCAAAAATCACAGCGGATTGAGCTCCCCATAAAGATGTAGGGAATAAGACCAAAAAGCCAGATATTGTGATAGCAAAAGAAACCCAAAATTGGAATAGATTGTAAAATATCAACAGCTGGAATAATTATATTCTCAGCGCGCTTACTTTTAGCAGCTAAAGCCCCAAGTACAAAGGTTATAACTAAAGAAAATCCTAAACCAATAAACATGCGAATAGTAGTTTCGGCAGTGTAGTATGGCAGTAACCATAAATTTAATGATATTTCCGAATACTTTGAACGCTTGTTTGATCAGTATAATCAACAGCTCCACCTAAACCGGATGTCGACCATACAAATATACAGTATTAGTAAAATTACAGATAAAGCAAGGATATCCCATTTTGTGAGAAATTTTGCTGACATATTTGCATTATAAAAGCCTTTTCATATGTCAAATCACCATCAATTTTTATACAACGCCTTTAGTATAAGTCATTTATATTAATTTTTGTATTATTAATTTTCATAGTTTTTTGATAAACTGTAACTATATAAAATTTGTTATTATCAAAAGATGAAAAAGAACAAAAAATAATTAAAGTTGAGCCAAATGAAAGAGTTCTTGCCCAACAAAATACCATGAAAATTGGAACTTACATCCTGGGAGTTTTATAGACTTAAAAGATAAAAAGACAAATAACTTGTCCTTATTGCGGTACAACATTTAAAGTTGAGAAATAACAACGAAACTAAAAAATAATATAGTTTACGAAAAGTAATTAAACTATCTGTAAAATCAAGAGTTCTAGAGACTAGCAGGAATTACTGGAGAAATAATAGTTTTATCTACTTGATTCATCTTTATATTAGAGCTATTTTCTAAAGGTAAAGATTTTATAAAATAATTTTTTGTGCCTTTATAATCACCTCATAAATAACTACTTCAGTACTTTTTTGATAATTTTTATCAGGAAATTCCTCAAATATAATGCTTTCTGAGCCATCTTCAGGGCTACCTGGTACTCGTACTTACCAATAATATCTTCGTGATTAGCAACATATATATAGCTGCCACCACCACCGACTATAGCTCCTCCGACAGCTCCAACACCAGCACCAGTTACAGCTCCAAAACCTGCTCCTATAGCAGCACCGCCTCCAATTCCTGTAGCCATACAAGGAACTGTACCAATTCCTAAAGTCATTATACTACATACTACACCTAGTGCTCCACCAGTAAGACCTCCTGCCATAGCACCAACACCAGCACCAGCACCGCCCATAGCCCCATCTTTTGCACCATCTTTGCTAGCTTGAGTATTAAGATCAGTTTTACTCATAGTTTCTTTTTCATACTTAACTACACCTTTACCAATAGGCTTAATCTCAGGCTTGGTTGCACAAGAAATTAGTGTTGAGCATAAAAGAGGTGCTGATAATAATAAAACTATTGTTTTTCATGGCTTAATCCTATATTTTTCTACGGAAGAACAGTGTCTTTTTTCTTTATTATGATCTACTACAGCACCTGTGCCAGCTCCTGCTAAGGCACCAACTCCAGCCCCTGCAGCAATACCACCACCAATACAAAAAGGTGCGCCCAAACCTAGAGTCGCAACCATACATATACCACCGAGTACAACTCCAACCATACTACCAGCTATTGCTCCAGTACCAGCACCAACTACTGCTCCAGTACCGGCTCCTGTGCCGGCTCCGATTTCCGCCCCATTTTTTAGATTTTTATGAGGATCGCTATCTGTTGCACAAGATGCTAATGTTGAACACAGCAATAGAGCTGACAGGAATAAAACAATTATTTTTTTCATACAATTAATGTTTTTTTAACAAAAATGTGTTTTGATTGTATATTTTTACAATCAAAATAACAAATACTAATTAAACCTACTCGAGGTTTTTTTGCACTAAATCTTCAAGATAATAAATATCTTTTATATTTTGATCAGCTTTACTTTCTTCACCAATATCTATACCAAGATAAGTCTCTCCATTTTCTTTAACTGCATAAAATGTAACTTGTTGATTATATTTACTAGAGTAAGCCCAAACTACAGATTTACTTTCACCAAAATCATCCCCTTTAAGCTTAAATTCTTTAGGGTTGTCTTTAATTGTTTTATGGATTGCATTATATAACTCTTTAACAGTAGTACCCTGCTGTAATTCCATACTGTGTATACCTTCATCAGACTCTAACATATCTGCATTAGTTATATATTGACCACCCAATACAGGTACACAACCAATAGCAACCATACAAAACATAACTAAAATCAATAATCTTTTTTCATCTATATACTCCTAACACCATATAAAACCCAACTATCACAGCTAATAATGAAATTAGCACACTTACCAAAATATAACTTAATGCTATCAAATTTCTCCCTTTGCAATAAATTCAAAACATCTAAACTAAAACTAGAGAATGTTGTAAACCCTCCAAGAAACCCCGTTACAAGTAATGCTCTTACATTAACTGATATTTCTTCGTTAAAAAGGTTAGTTTTTATCAAAAAGGCAGCTATTAATCCTATAAAAAATGAGCCTATTACATTACATAAAAATATACCAAGAGGTATTTGCTTAGAAATATCTGCTGTAGCTTGAGTAAGCCCAAAACGAGCCATCGCACCGAGACCTCCACCAATTCCCACTAAAATAAACAATAATCCCATCTATTTCTCCAAAATATCATAAGCTCCCTGGCTTATCATTTCCCTTGCAAGCTCTGAACCTACTATAGCAGGATTAAATCCATGATTTGACATTTTGAGAATTTTTTACCATCTGCACTTGCAACCATTGCTTGTAGATTTATACTGCCATCAGAAGAAACTGTAGCATAAGCAGCTATTGCCACATGACAACCACCCTGAAGTTCCTTATTAAAAGCTCGCTCTGTAGCTGCAACTATACTGGCATTTGCATCATTTAGTTTTTGTAATGAATTAATAAGCTCAACTTCAGTCTCTAAAGCCTCTATTACAACTATACCTTGACCTACTGCTGGTAGAGATATTTCGATAGGAATATACTGAGCAACTCTATCCTCAAGACCTAAGCGTATAAGTCCAGCCCCAGCTAAGATAATAGCATCATAATAGCCACTATCAAGCTTTGAAAGTCTAGTTTGTACATTCCCTCGCAAATCTTTTATCACTAAATCATTACGATAATTAAGTTGTGATTTACGGCGTAAGCTAGATGTACCGACTACCGCTCCTTTTGGCAAATCATCAATTGATACGAAGTTATTGGACACAAAAGCATCGCGGGGATCTTCTCTAGGCATAAAGCTTGCCAAACAAAATCCTTCTGGTAGCTCATAATGAACATCTTTTAGATGAATGGACAGCAATATCTGTCTCGCCTTTTTGCATAGATTTCTCAAGCTCTTTCATAAACAATGCTTTGCCACCTATTTGATTAAGTGGTTTATCAAGGATAATGTCGCCTTGTGTCTTCATTGTGACTATTTCACAATCTAAACCAAGTTTTTCTTGAACAAGATCTCTGACAAAATGTGTTTGCCATAAGAGCTAATTTACTTTCACGACTTGCTATAGTTATTTTTTTCATATATTATTTCATTTAAGAATTTGGATATATCTGCAACTTCTTCCGGACAGACTGAGTGTTGCATACCAACATAAGATTTGTAATTATTATCAAAACCATTGTTCACTAAGCTTAGATGATAAGTCTTTACCTAGAATTTCAGGCAATACCTGATCGTTTGTACCGTGACAAACTAATGCTGGCAAACCTTTATTTTAGCTGTAACGCTACCCTTTAAATCATCCCAAGCTGGCAAGTAAGTTGATAAAGCCATCAAACCTCCTAGCTTTCTTTAGAAGTAATCACAGTATAAGCAGCAATAACCCCACCTTGAGAAAAGCCAGCTAAGATATCTTTTCACTAGCAATTCCTTTGACTACTTGAGTATCTATTAAAGAATTTACTTTAGTCATTGAAGACTTAATGCCATCTTTATCGACGACTCTATTTAAGCTATCAGCATCTAAAGACTTGATGTCATACCAACCACGCATTTCCATACCACCATTCATAGTGATAGGAATAACATCCGCATGAGGGAATACAAATTTTACATGGTCAAGTGAGATATTTAGATGTCCAACTATATCGACAAAATCATGTCCATCAGCACCTAACCGTGAAGCCAAATCACACAATATTTTCACATCAAGTTTTGGCTCTACAATTTCATAATTCATATTTTTTATTCTATCTAAACTTTTATACCAAAATGATACATTAATTTCGCCCAAAATTAACTATCAAATTAATATCTCTAGCTAGAAAGTCGTTGCATCTAAAGCATCTTACACAAATTAAGTAAAAAATGGAAAAAATACTTTTTCACAGCCATTGTGGATAAGTTTGTTTACAATATATGTAAACTGTGTGTTAAACATTTAAACACCACCTTTTTTAATGTAAAATTTGACCACAAAAAAGCCTTTAAACACAAGGGTTTTCAAAAAATAAACGGTTACTAAAAAATCTTTTCAAGATTTTTGAATAATTGTGGATAAAATGTGAATTTAATGTTAGTATTAAGGTGTATATTCTTTTTTAACCTTGAAATAAGCCTCTTGATTTACAAGGTTTACAGAGGTGTTTACTAATTCAAAAACATCATTTAGATTATTTTTTTCACCCGTTGATAACTTCTTCGTCATTGCCAGCTCATTTATCGATACCATTAAGCGACCTCTATCGAGAGTTTCAACAATAGTTCCTGTAACGGTAGTATCAGGATTTTGCATTAGGTAAACTAACTTCCAATGCTGATTAGAGTATCTCTCTGTTTGGCGATTTGAGCGTATAGGAATATCTACTTGAGCAATAATCTCATCAATCTTTTCAGTAGGTAAAACCTCTTTATTGTTAAGATGATTTCTAAGCTGATAATGTACTAGCAAATCAAGGTACCTTCTTAGAGGTGAAGTCACTTGCACATAAGAATCTAAGCCCATTCCGCCATGTACACTTGGTTGTGTCGAATGACAACCTCTTTGAAGCTTTTTACGAATTGCAAACATATCTGCTGGCGTACTTAAGTTTTCTAATTGTTCTTTAGTTATATCGTGTGCTGGTTGAGTTGAAAATGGCACAGGAATTTCATTTTGTAAACAGAACTCTCCTACAGCAACTCCAGCCATAAGCATAGTATCGCGAACCAATGTTCTTGAGCTAAGCCTTGGTAAGTTTGAGATTTTGACTTTTTTATCGCCATCTAAGCCTATTTTAACTTCTGGAAAATCTAGTTCTACAGCTCCATTAGTTAGGCGTTTTTGAGTAAAGCTTTTAGCATAATCAAGAATTTGACCCAGCTCTAAACTAGCAAGATGCTCTTCTGCATATTCATAACTAAGCCTTGTCACTTTAATTTTACTAAAGCACATTCTCGTATTTTGAATATCTCCATCATCGGATATATTAAATCCTATCGATAAAGCAGGTGACACTTCATTTAGTCCAAGACCTAATATTTCTGTAGCCTCATTAGGTAGCATAGAGATTATATGCTCAGGCACATATAAATTAGAGCCTCTTGCTCTTGCTTCAATATCCACATCACTACCGAACTCTATACTTGATGATGGGTCTGCTATATGCACCCACATTATAGACTTCTCAGCATCCCAACTGATCGCATCATCAGGATCATTACTACCTTCATCATCGATTGCATAAGCTGTTAAATGCGTCAAATCCACACGGCTACTATCTGTATCAGAATTATACTCAAATTTAGCTGGATTACTTTCTAGCTCAGCACCATAACGGTGTAGGTATGGATTGTTGTACTCATTCCAATAACCTATCTCTAAAAGTAGTTTATAAGCACTACTCTCAGATTCTTCTAAGTTCAAATGCTTAAACAATCTACAGTTTTGACTTTTTAAGGGTTGCTAGAGATTCTATTTCTTTTAAAAACTTCTCATCTATTGGTAGGTAAGTTTTTTGCTTTACTCGCTCCAAGAAATCATTTAGTTCTTGTTCTTTTTTGAGCTTTTCTTGCTTATCTGCGATTATCTGATTTTTTTGCTCTAGTGAATGAATTTTTATACCAAAATCATCATCAAAACTAAAGTACTCTCCGGCATCTACTAGCTTCCAAATGGTATAAGCTTCATTAAGACCTTCTTTTTCAAACAATAGTTCGCTTAACTCTGCGATAGTTGTCGAGTCTTGCTCTTGTAAAAGCTCCCAAGTTAATTCAAGCTCAGGGATATCTATAAGCGTTACACTCTCTAGCTCAAAGTCTTTTTCTGCGGTAAATAATAAATCGACATTTTTTGGTGGTAGTTTTATCTTTTTACCATCTATAGATTTTCTATATCGACCTTTTTATCAAGAACTGCTACTACTTTAGCTAATTTTGATTTGAATATTATTAGACTGTTTTTTTGCACTATGGAATAATCCTTAAAATCCGGTATTGCGGACTCTTTTTGTAGGGACAAGTCGCGACTTGTCCAATATTGCTAAAGAGTCTCTAATAAAATATACAACATCATCCCCGTACATATCAATGTCATATAGCTTAACCACTAAAAGTAGTAAAAAACTCCGTAATCCTGAACTTGTTTCAGGATCTCAATAAAATCGATACTTACTGTGAGATGCTGAAATAAATTCAGCATGACGATTTTATTATGGGTTAGCTCCCACCACTCACTTCGACTCCGCTCAGTGTTCTAGTTTAGAATTTAGGCGAAATGCCAAGCAAAAACTACTTAACAGCTTCAGTTTTCTTAATAGCTATTCCAAGTTCATTAAGCTGATCTAGCGATACATTAGAAGGAGCTTCTGTCATCAAGCAACTTGCAGTTTGAGTTTTAGGGAATGCTATCACATCACGGATATTTGTAGTGCCTGTAAGCAGCATAATAAGTCTATCAACACCAAATGCAACACCACCATGAGTAGGCGTACCATAAGATAACGCATCTAGCATAAAGCCAAACTTCTCACGAGCTTCTTCATCAGAGATACCTAGTAGGTTAAACACTTTAGCCTGCACATCTTGTTGATGAATACGGATAGAACCACCACCAACTTCATAGCCATTGATAACCATATCGTAAGCTCTTGAACCTAAATCTTCAGGATTTTTATCAAGATCTGCAATTGATTCAATCTTTGGTGCTGTAAATGGATGATGCATAGCATAAAGTCTATTATCATCTTTCTCAAACATTGGAAAATCAACAACCCATAATGGAGCCCATGCTTTATCAAACATCTCAAGGTCTTCGCCGACTTTAACTCTTAAAGCACCCATAGAGTCATTTACCATCTTAGCTTTACCAGCACCAAAGAATAATAAATCACCCTCTTTAGCACCAGTTTTCTCGATTACATTAAATAATGTCTCTTCTGAGATGTTTTTAACGATAGGAGATTGCAGACCATCTTTACCTTCAGATAGTGAGTTGATCTTTATATAAGCAAGGCCTCTAGCCCCATAGATACCGACAAATTTAGTATAATCATCAAGATTCTTACGCGTAAACTTCTCGTTTCCACCTGGTATTCTCATAGCTATTACACGAGACTCAGGATCATTTGCAGGACTAGAAAATACTTTAAACTCTTCGTTTTGCATATCTTCTTTGATATTTACAAACTCAAGCGGAATTCTAAGATCCGGCTTATCAGAGCCATACTTATCCATCGCATCTGCATAAGTCATAACTTGGAACTGTGAATCTAGCTTTACACCAATTACAGAGTCAAACATTCCTCTTATCATAGTTTCAACTGTAGACATGATGAACTCTTCATCTATAAATGAAGCCTCGATATCTATCTGTGTAAATTCTGGCTGTCTATCAGCCCTTAAATCTTCATCACGGAAGCATTTTACTATTTGGTAATATCTATCAAAACCAGATACCATCAAAAGCTGTTTGAAAAGCTGTGGCGACTGAGGAAGAGCATAAAACTTGCCTTTGAAATTACGGCTAGGAACAAGATAATCCCTTGCACCCTCTGGCGTTGCTTTAGTTAGAAATGGTGTTTCGATATCCAAGAAGCCATTATCATCCAAGTAATTTCTTACATAACGAATAGCTTTTGAACGAGTAATCAACTTATTTTGCATATCTGGGCGACGAAGGTCTATATAACGATACTTCAACTTCACATCTTCGCCAGTTGACTGAAAATCATCTAATGGAAATGGAATAGTTTTAGATTTGTTAATGATCTTGATAGTATCACCAATTATTTCAATCTTACCACTAGCAAGATTTTTATTTTCTTGACCTTCTGGTCTTAGGTTTACAATCCCTTCTGCCTGAATCACGAACTCTGATCTAGTACTATCTGCAATTGCAAAATTTGAGTTATCAGGGTTAAAAACCAATTGTACTAAGCCTGTTCTGTCTCTTATATCAAGGAAAACAACACCACCATGATCACGGCGACGATGCACCCAGCCGCAGACTGTTACTTTTTGATTTTCTAATTTTTCTTTAATGTCTGAACTATAATGTGTTCTCATTGATAAAACCCTTTTAAATGTATTTATATTATTAGATAAAATTTAATCACAATATTATAGCAAGAAATGAGAGATATGACTAAAACTAATTACTAAGCTGAGCCATGAAAAAATATGCTTTAAGATAAATCATTTACATTACTGAAACTGTAATATCAAAACCTAAATACGACAGTAAGTAGGTTTTCCAAATTATGTGACTGCTTATAAAGTACTATACTTTCTATCACAAATTTGGAGAAATAATGCACATTACCATCTTTTTGATGGTGAATTTAGGTAGCTCCACTTAGCATCTACCTAATAAAGCTGTATAGTCATAAACCTATAAGGGTCATTACTATGATACCCTTTCCTATGCATACCACCACCTATAGGAAGACCAGGATACTCAAAAACATCCTTAATAGTGCAGATCTTTTCGCGTCCCCCATAATTGCGTGTATAATGACCAGATAAAGCTCCTACCCACCAGTTATTTTGTGAATTTGAGTGTCCTTGTGCTAATACTACACCTTTATATATTATCCCATTTCTATTTAAAGTTCCTACAGCAGCAAAATTCAAAGAATGTGGCTTATGTCCAAATACCCAACTACTACCTGATGCCATTTTTGGATAATCTTTTATCAGATCCTCAACAACTTGTTTAGAATGTTTCCTACCCACATTAAAATGTAAAGCTGATTCACTGCTTTCTCCTCTTATTGAAATTTTAATCTGATCATTGGGTAATACCCCCTAAAAATAATAGCATTTAGAAGTGTACAAAAATATACTAATAAATGAGAGGTATTACAAATGAAACAAAAACGATATACAGATAGTCAAATAGTAAATATTTTAAAGGAACCATAGAGCGGCATTATCGTATCTGATTTGTGTCGCAAATATGGTATAAGTAGTTCAACATTTTATAAATGGCGTGAGAAATACAGTGGTATGGATGTTTCAATGCTAACAAAAGTTAAAGAGCTTGAAGCCCGAAATAGTAGACTTAAGCGTATGTATGCTGATTTACAGTTAGATCATGATATTTTAAAGGAAGCGATGACAAAAAAGTGGTAAAGCCATCTGAGCGAAAGAAGATGGCTTTACAGACAGTGAAAGCTAAGAAAATCAGTGTCAAAAGGAGCTGTAAAGTTTTTTGCATAAGTGAAACAGCATACTACTATAGCCCTAAAAATAGTGATGATAATGAGTATATAGCAAATAAGTTAATTGAGCTTACACAGGCTCATCGCAACTGGGGTTTTAAGCTATGCTTTCTGCATATAAGAAATGTATTGGGTAAGAGGTTTAATCATAAACGAGTATATCGAATATATTGTGATTTGTGTTTAAACTTACGAATAAAGCCTAAAAAAGAATTAAAAGAGATAAGCCAAAACCATTAACTGAAGCTACTAGAGCAAACCAAATATGGTCTATGGATTTTATGCACGATAATTTATCTAGTGGTAAAAAGTATAGGCTATTAAATATTATAGATGACTATAATAGAGAAGGCTTAGATTGTGAGATTGACTTTTCATTACCATCATATCGAGTTGAAAAGACTTTAAAAAGATTAATAAATCAAAAGGGGTAAGCCTATAGCAATCAGGTGTGATAATGGTCCTGAATATATAAGCAATAGCTTAAAGTTGTGGGCTAAAAGAAATAAGATACAACTATGGTATATTCAACCTGGAAACCCTCAACAAAATGGCTATGTTGAGAGATTTAATAGGACTATGAGATATGAACTATTAGAGCAAAATTTATTTGATAGTTTAGATGATATTAGGTTACAATCTACTAGGTGGTTATGGGATTACAACAACATTAGACCACATATGGCTTTAGGAGGTTTTCCTCCTAGAATGGTAGCTAATAAAGCTATTTAAATAAGTGTACACTTCTAAGTGACATTAAAAATGGGAGTATTACCGTTCGCAACGAGTTTTGCTAAAAAACCTATAACTTATAATTAACATTTTATAGTTGTTTATAACCTTAATAAATACACTCATAGTAATTCACCATCCACAAAATCAAAACTGTGTTTAGTGCGTAACATCGATGATATAATTTATACCAACAAAATAATTATTCATAAAATAGTATGGAAAACATAGAAAACATTAGTTTAGATTTCTTGAGCCTAGATGATTACAAAGAGCTAAAAGCTGCGATGATCGAGGTCTATAACATCGAAGATCCTTATTGGGAAAAAAATGAGATAAGCTCTCTAATCAAAAAATTCCCAGAGGGACAAGTCGTCATCAAGGTAAATGATCAGATAGCGGGTTGTGCTTTATCTATCATTGTTGATTATAAAAAAATTCGGCGACAGACATACTTATAAAAAAATAACTGGCAACTACACTTTCAGCACACATAATGATGATGGCGATGTATTGTATGGTATAGATTTATTTGTTATGCCTAAATTTAGAGGTATGCGTCTTGGTCGTAGACTGTATGATTACAGAAAAGACTTGTGCGAAAGACTCAATCTCAAAAGTATAGTTTTTGGTGGAAGAATACCAAACTACCACAATCATGCTGATGAAATGAGTCCTAAAGAATATATCAGCAAACTAAAAAGACAAGAGATACACGATCCTGTTTTACATTTTCAAATAAGCAATGATTTTCAACCAGTGAAAATAATTAAGTCATATTTGGATGATGATGCTGAATCTAATGACTATGCAGTCTTGCTAAAATGGTCAAACATCTACTATGAAGAAGAGCAAACAGAAGCAGCTCCAATCAAAAAAGATGTCCGTCTAGGTTTGATTCAATGGCAAATGCGTCCTTATAAAGATTTAGATGAACTGATGCATCACGCAGAATACTTTGTAAATGCGGTATCTAACTATAGATCAGATTTTGCTTTATTTCCTGAATTTTTCAATGCTCCTTTAATGGCAGAGAACAATCATTTATCAGAGCCTGAAGCAATCAGAGAACTTGCAAAGCATACCAAAACTATTACTGAGAAATTCTCAGAATTTGCAATTTCTTATAACATCAATATCATCACTGGAAGTATGCCAGAAATAAAAGATGAGAGACTATATAATGTCGGCTATCTGTGTCGTAGGGATGGTACGGTAGAGAGATATGAAAAGCTTCATGTAACTCCTGATGAAGCAATGGTTTGGGGTCTACAAGGTGGCAACAAACTAGAAGTTTTTGATACTGATTGCGGTAAGATTGGTATTTTGATTTGCTACGATTCTGAATTTCCTGAACTAAGTAGAATACTTGCGGAAGATGGTATGGACATTCTTTTCGTGCCATTCTTGACAGATACTCAAAATGGTTTCTCTCGTGTACGAAATTGCGCCCAAGCAAGAGCTATTGAAAATGAATGCTATGTAGCTATTGCTGGTAGTGTAGGTAACCTACCAAATGTGCATAACATGGATATCCAATACGCTCAATCTATGGTATTCACTCCGTGTGACTTTGCATTCCCAGCAATAGGAATAAAAGCCGAGACTACCCTAACACCGAGATGATTTTGATTGCTGATGTCGATATTCACTTACTACGAGAACTTAACCAGTTTGGTAGCGTGAAAAAGCCCTAAGAGATAGAAGAAAAGATCCTCTATGAGCTTAAGCGTAAAGAATTAAGGGTCTGCCCTTAACTTATTGTGGACAATCCCACAGCCTTATCACCATACTCCTGCATGTGCTTAGCTGTACGCTTATTTGTACCGTACATAAAGTGATTTTTTCCATGTTTCTTTTTGAGTATTTACTAGCGGGTACTGTAAGACCAACAGCATCTGCTACTTCACGAATAAGCAGGCAAGGATTAGCACCACAACATACACCAAGATAATTAACACCTAGTCTATAGGTTTTCTCTGCCCAAAATCTCTTATCTCATAACGATTACAAGATAATGGTTCTAGTGCTGTAGAAAAAGTTCTGCCATGTGGAGATAAACACAACCATTATTATCTGGTAAATTAAGCTTTTTATTGTAGAATGCTCTTGTTGTCCTAAAAGGCACCAGCAATGCTGCTACATGACATTTGGCTGCAGGAACTTCTTCTATATAAGTAAGCATTGTCTGGGGTCCGCGGAAGCAGTTTAATCCGACTACATCAGCACCGCGTTTTTCTAGTTCTTTACATGTATCAACTATTGACCAACCATCACGCATAATGTTTTCAAAGCCATCGGAGCTATAGTTACTACAGTTTGGAGACCCGTTTTTTTCATAATCTCTAAAGCTTTAAAAGCTTCTTCTGCGTAATAAAAAAGTCTCGCCAATAAGCATATCAGCTCCTTCTTCAACAATAAGTTACCATCTTCAAACATCGCAGCCACTTGAAGTTGAGCCTCTTCATCATTTTTCTTCCAGATATTAGAGTTTGAGATATTACCAGCCATTAAATTGGGTTGCATACCTTTGGGAGTTGATTCAGCAACTTTAGCTATTCGTAGAGCGGATCTATTTAAGAAGGCTCAAGCAAATACTCTTTACCAACAACTCTTAGCTTTTCTCTACTTCGATGCATTATAAGTAAATGCTTCTACGATATCAGAACCTGCATGTTGAAATTCACGATGTAAGTTTTCTAGCATGAGGATTCTCAAGAAGAGGAAACCATAGGTACAAGTCACCAGAGAAGCTAAATAGCCACGGCGTTCAATTTCAAACTAAAAGCCTTCTACACAAATTACAGGGCCTTGCTTAATCTTTCAGTAGAGTTTCTTTTTTCATTTTGGGTAGTCTCCGTATTTTAGTTAGTAAATTATTTTGAGCAATACTCAAAAAGTTCTTTACTAAGAAGCAAAGTAAACAAGACTTTGGGAAATTTGTTTTCGTTTTTTAGCATA
Organism: Francisella sp.; assembly: GCA_038141505.1. GTDB lineage: Bacteria > Pseudomonadota > Gammaproteobacteria > Francisellales > Francisellaceae > Francisella. The sequence goes on from JAYQIE010000038.1 coordinate 47,003, forward strand.
ATTTATAAAGCGCCCGCAAGTTGAAATAAATCAGCGCGCTACAATTTAAAGTTACATGATTTTGATATTGAGGGCAATATTTTTTATAACGAAATCAGTCAAATTCTGCAAACTATACTTAGCTTCCATAAACTCATAAATACCATCGTCAGAACCTTCTCTACCAAGACCAGATTCTTTGATACCACCAAATGGTGCTTTTTCACTAGATATAGATCCTGTATTGATTCCGACCATTCCGTACTCTAATTGCTCTCGTACTCTACGGATTTGCGCCATATCTCACTATAAAAATAACTAGCTAGACCATAATTGGTGTTATTTGCTCGTTGATGACTTCTTCTACACTAGCAAATTCAAATATTGCAATCAATGGTCCAAAAGTCTCATCACAACTGACAAACATTTCATCGGTTACATTGTCGAGAATAGTTGGTTTAAAGAATTTACCAGCTAGTTTTTCATCAATCTTGCCACCGCACACTAGCATTGCACCCTTTGAGATAGCGTCATCAAGATGACTGTACTTTCTTGACAGCACTATCATTAATTAGAGGTCCAACTTTTACACCTTCATCAAGACCATTACCTAGCTTGAGTTTAATAACTCTATCTTTAGTTTTGAGACAAACTCTTCTTTTATACTCTTGGCTACAAACACTCTATTTGGTGCGATACAAACTTGACCAGCATTTCTGATTTTAGCCGAGATAAGCCCTGTAATAGCTTTTCCAATATTAGCACTTTCAAATACTATAAATGGTGCATTACCACCAAGTTCCAGAGATATTTTCTTAACAGTATCAGCGGCTTGTTGCATTAGTAACTTACCAACTCTTGTAGAGCCTGTAAATGTAATCTTCCTTACAAGCTTGCTTTGCATAAACTCTTTGCCGATAGTTTTTGAGTCTCCACAAACGATTTGCAATAAATTATCATCATCACCAGCTTCGACAAAAAGCTCTTTACAAGCAAATGCCGATAATGGCGTTAGCTCGGAAGGTTTAAGCACTACACTACATCCCGCAGCGATAGCAGGTGCAACCTTTCGTGTTATCATTGCAAAGGGAAATTCCTGGGAGTAATTGCAGCAACGACACCTATAGGCTGGTAGTCAACTCTACCTTCCATATTTTCTATATTTGGATCAAAAATCCTACCATCAATACGATTTGCTTTCTCAGCGTACCATTTGACAAAATTTGCACCGTATTGAAGCTCGCCCTTTGACTCTACCAATGGCTTACCACTTTCTATAGTGATCATCTCAGCAATTTCATCAGAATTTTGCATGATAAGTTCATACCAACGATATAAAAGTTCAGACCTAGTTTTAGATGTTTTTGTTTTAAAAATAGCTTGAGCTTGCTTTGATTTGACTATAGCATTTTGAGTATAGTCGGCAGATTTAGCTTCTAAAGAACAAATAATCTCATCTGTAGCTGGGTTTCCTAAGCTTGAAGTTATTACTCTCATTGTGAGAGTATTTTTTGTACAATTTTATTTAAAAATTCATTCATGTAAATCTCCAGAATATCACTACTATTTTATTAATAACTTATCGAATATGTCTTGATTGCATTGTGTTTGGGTCATTAAAGCTGACACCAATACATCCAGACAAGCTAAAAACAAGTAAAAATAAAGCTACTTTTTTCATGTATTCTCCTTTTTTAAAAACCTATAAATAATAGTATAGAGATAAAGTTTTATATATTGAATGTTTATTGGTTGTTGTTTATGTTGTCTTACGCCACTAAATCATCGTACTATTATAAAAACTTTTTATTTTTTAAATCTGAGGTTGCTATAGAGTAATTATAATACTTAGCATACGCTACTATCAACCTATCAGCAGAATCTTTGTGTTCCCAATCAAGCCTAACAGCCTCTAACCATAAATCAGTATCTATATCAATAATGTCAAAAGCTTTTGAAAGCTCCAAATATAGTTCATCAACAGGCACCGTCAAGTTAACTAATACGAGCGTAAAAAGACTGTTTGATTAATATTTAGAAACAGTAAACCTCTTTAGATACTTCTTGCCATATATTCATCGCTTCATCAAACTTAGTTCTTTGCATTTTTTCTAGAATTTAAATATCTGCCTACTGGTACTGCAAATATATTTCTAACCTTACCCATTAATGTTAATGTCCTTTGCAGTCCCCTAGGTGATTTAAATTTGATTAAATTCTTCTCCTTTCTTCGAGTTGGTTGATGTGCATTCTCTACTCTATTGTTTAGACCTTTGTGTCGTCTATGTTCTGCATTAGTCATATGTTTTATTGGTCTTGTATAGCTATTGAGCTTATCAGTAACTATAACTCTTGGAGAAGGGTAAGACCCTAAAAACCTAGAAAGAAAGCGTATTGCAGCCTTTTTGTTCTTACGTTTCTGTAGAAACACATCCAACTCATGACCGTTAGAGTCTACTGCTCTCCATAGTATGAATTTAACCCCATTCATTTTAATAATCATCTCATCTAAATGCCATTTGTCTGTAGGCTTAGGGCTCTTTCTTTTTGATTACATAGGCAAATGATTTACCAAACTTATTACTCCAAGCTCTTACAGTTTCATAGCTAACTAATACACCTCTGTACCTCAGCATTTCTTCTACATCTCTATAGCTAGTATTAAACCTGTGATATATCCAAATAGCATAACTTATAATCTCTACTGGATAACGATATCTTTTAGGTTTTTCTGTAAGCATATATATGAATAAGTGGTATGAATTTGGTATAATTATACACTAGATGATTGTAGAGTTAGTTAACTTGACGATGCCGTTGAGAAGTATCGCTTTGATAAAGAATAAATAATTTCCCCTATAATTTTCTACCTTTTATTTCATTATGCTATAATCAAAACCATATCTTCAGGGCAGGGCGAAATTCCCTACCGGCGGTAACTGACTTGTCATCCTATGGCTTGACCATAGGATCCATAGCAATATCAAACTTGATATTGTTTTGATAGACCAGAAGCTCGCGAGCGCTTTTTGATTTGTCAAAAAGGTCAGCAGATTTGGTGAAACTCCAAAGCCGACAGTATAGTCTGGATGAAAGAAGATGGTTAAATGAATTTATTATCTTATAGGCTCAAAGCTTTGCTTTGATAGCTTTATAAGTGTATTTTGATTTTTACTCTCTGCCCTAAATACAATTATAAACAGTATAAATGGCAAATGAAAAACATCGAACAATACTATATGCAGCAAGCGCTCACTATCGCAAAGCGAGGCAAATACTCTGTCTCGCCAAACCCGATGGTTGGTTGTCTAATTGTCAAAAATGGCAAAATTATCGGTGAAGGCTATCATCAACGAGCAGGCGAAGCTCATGCTGAAATTCATGCTTTAGAGCAAGCTGGTAAATTATCTAAAGGAGCTACTGCTTACATAACTCTTGAACCATGTTGTCATACTGGTAGAACTCCACCTTGCACAGAAGCTCTTATAAAAGCTGGAATCAGCAAAGTTGTAGTCGCAACTCTTGACCCTAACCCAAAGGTGGCTGGTAATGGAGTACAAAAACTTAAAGATGCAAATATCGATGTAAAAGTCGGAATATTAGAAAATAAAGCTCAAGAGCTAAATAAAATATTCTTCCATTACCAAAAAACCAACAAACCATTTGTTTTTGCGAAATGGGCAATGTCCTTAGATGGTGAGATTGCGGTAAATGGAGATGATTCTTCTAAATTAACATCAACCGCTGCAAATAAAAACACTCATCAACTACGCAATATTTGTGATGGCATATTAATCGGGAAAAACACTCTTACTATAGACAACCCTAGGCTAGACTCTCGAATCAAAAGCCTAGAAGCTTTGAATCCTATTCGTTTTGTGCTATTTAACCATATTGATATTGTTGATGAGACTTGGAAAATTTTAGACCAAAAAGTAGCAAAAACTATTTTTGTATGTACAAATATTTCAGAAGTTGCAAAAGAAACTCTCACTAAACATGAGATTGAATACTGGCTACTACCGACCTCTAAAGATCATATCTGCCTACATAGCCTACTAAATGCTATGGGTAATGCAGGTATCACAAGCCTATTTGTCGAGGGTGGCATGAAAAACCCTCAAAAACTTCATTGATGATGAGCTTGTAAATGAATTTCATAGCTATATATCTCCGTTTGCAATAGCAAACAGTAACCCAAAGAAAGAACTGGTGTTTAAAAAAATAACATCCTTAGGTAAAGATATTTTGATAAATGCATCATTTAAGGAGCAAACAAATGTTTAGTGGAATAGTACAGCAATTAGGCACAGTCAAAAAAATATCAACTATAGATAATGTCAAAACATTTTATATTGCATTTGAAAACAGTCGTAACTGTAATATAGGTGATAGTGTTGCTCTAAATGGTACTTGCCTTACAGTTACAGAAATTAATTTAGAAGATTCTATCGCAAAATTTGATGCTGTCCCAGAGACACTACAAAAGACAAATCTTGATAGCCTAGAAGTCAATGATTTTGTCAACACCGAATTAGCAATTCGCTATGGCGATCATGTCGGTGGGCATATGGTACAAGGTCATGTTGATGAAAAAGGCACTATCAAAAGCGTAGAAGAAATCGGTGGAGCTTGGGTGGTTGGGATATCAGCATCAACTGAATTTTTAAACTATCTTGTGGACAAGGGCTTTGTAACTATCGATGGTATGAGTATCACCGTAGTTAAAGTTTTAAAAGATAGCTTTACTATCACACTTATTCCTCACACAATAGACTCTACTATAGCAAAAAATTATCAAGCAGACTCAATTGTAAACTTAGAGGCTGACGCAACAGGAAAATACATCTACAAATATATACAAGGATTTAAAAATGTTTGAGCAAATAAAAGCAAATGTCGAAAAAGCAATAAACGCCCTCAAACAAGGCAAAGGCGTAGTAGTAATAGATGACCATGATCGTGAAAATGAAGGAGACTTAATCCTGCCAGGAGAAATGGCTACACAAGAAAATATCGCTTTTATGCTTCAATACACTAGCGGGATAGTTTGCCTAGCGATGGATAGCTCCCAAGCAAATAAATTACAACTTGTACCAATGGTTGCTGCTGATAAAAATAACAGTACTTTTGAAACACCATTTACAGTCACTATAGAAGCAAAGGAAGGTGTGACAACTGGAGTATCTGCAAAAGATAGAGCTCACACAATTCAAGTAGCTGCTAAAGCCGATGCAAAAGCTAGTGATTTAGCTCGCCCTGGGCATATATTCCCACTTATAGCTAATGATAAAGGTGTGCTTGGTCGTAATGGTCATACCGAAGCAACTGTGGATCTGATGAAACTTTCTGGCTTCAATAGTGCTGGTGTGCTTTGTGAACTTATGAACAAAGATGGTACTATGATGAATGGCGAGCAGCTAGAAAGCTTTGCCAATGAACATAGCCTACCAATCTTAACTATTGCTGAGCTATATCAATACCGTCTTGCTACTGAAATATTTGTAGAAAAACAAGCAAGCTCAACCATTCCATTTGATGGAATTGGTTCACTTGAAATGTCTGTTTATAAAGACAGCTTTAGCAATGATGAAGTAATTGTGCTATCTAAAGAGTACAATGGAGATAATCCTCTTGTTAGAATGCACTCATCTTGTATTACTGGTGATTTATTTGGCTCACTTCGCTGTGATTGCCAATCCCAACTAAAAAAGCTATGCAAATGGTTGATGAAGAGGAGGTTTTCTTATTTACCTAAACCAAGAAGGTCGTGGTATCGGGCTTGTAAACAAACTCAAAGCCTACAATCTTCAGATGAATGAAAATATGGACACTATCGAAGCAAATGTGGCTCTGGGGCTACCGATAGATAGTAGAAAATACGATTTAGCGATACAAGTTTTAAAATACAACAAAATCGATAAGTGTAAATTAATTTCAAACAACCCTAAAAAGATTGAAGCTTTGAAAACCGTAGGTATTGATGTGGAGACGGTATCATGCAATGCTTTTGTAAATTCACATAATCAAAGCTACCTAAAAACAAAAAAGATAAAATGAAACACACAATCAAAGGGTTGTGATTGAAGATCAAATATTGCGTCATTGTGTCAGGCTTGACCACACAATCTAACTAAATAGTGAAAACTATTTAGTAAAGCAATATTTATAGATAAAAATAAAAGCCTTAAACTATATAAATAGGAAATATTATGAAAAAAATTGCCATAGTTGTTGCAGAATTTAATGCTCTTATAACTGACAAAATGCTAGAAGGTGCTTTAGAAGAAGCTTATTCACAAGGGTTAAAAGATAGCCAAATAATCATCAAAAAAGTACCCGGTGCTGTAGAACTTCCATTTGCTGCAAAATTACTTGCTGAAACTAAAAGTGTTGATGCTATAGTACTACTTGGCTGTGTAATCCGTGGTGAGACAGATCATTACGATTTTGTATGTGATCAAGTTAGTTACGGCACACAAAAAGTCATGCACCAATATACACACAACAAAGAGCAAGCACTCGAACGCGTTGGTGGAAAAAGGTCATAAAGGTAAGTACTGTATACAAGCAGCTCTAAATATGGCTAAAATGAAAGCAGAAATTGAAAACGAAGGAGTATAAATAATAAAATGCCTTTACAAATTTTAAAGTACCCTCACCCAGTACTAAAAGAAAAAGCAAAAGAAGTAACTAAAGAAGAAATCAATGATGAACTAAGAGCAACTTTTGCTGAGATGCGTGAGCTTATGAATGAAGCTGGAGGTGTAGGTCTTGCTGCTATTCAAGTTGGTATTAAGAAAAGATTTTTTGTGATGATTGACAATCTTGAAGAGCATGAACCAAAGACTGTAGTTGCAATAACCCCTGTGATTATAGAATAGGATGGGCAGATAAACGATGAAGAAGGTTGCCTTTCATTCCCAGGTGTTACAGCTAAAGTCAAAAGATCTACAACAGTCAAAATCAAAGCATTAAATGAATTTGGCGAAGAAGTAGAAATTGAAAGAGATGGCTACCTAGCTCGTTGCATACAACATGAAATTGACCATCTTGATGGTATTACATTTTTTGATCATCTTGGTTCTCTAAAAAGACAAATGATTGAGAAAAATACAAAAACTTATGAAAGAAAATGCTGAAGCATAAATTTAAAGAGTATTTTGCATATAAATGCTTTACTTTTTAGCAGAGCTAAGCAAAAATAACATCTGACTATGCTAATAAAATATGGGAACAATAAATATGCGCAATTTAATTAAATTATTATCAGTAGGTCTTTTGATAGCCGTAGTATCTTCGTGCGGCATGATGACTGGTGATAAATTCGTATACCTAGGTCATGGTGATAATACTCCAGACTACCAACTTTATTATGACAAAACTAAAAAACTTTTTGTCCCTAATTGATAAAAGAAATGGTTGCTTCAAAAAAGATGACACAGGCACTTGTATTGCGTTCACACTAAAACAAACTCGTGAATTTAGAGAAAAAGTACTATCTAAAATGATTGAAGTTGATCTTAGATTAGCTAAAGATGCTTATGGTGATTATGCCATCAAAGAACTTGAAAATGCCGGTATAACTACGGTAAACAAGCCGATACATACAGAAAACATATATGCTACACCTATTAGACAAATTGTTATCGATAGAAAGCAACAATATCATTTAGTGTTAAATGACTATAAAATTGATGCAAACCTTGTAGCAATGGTTACAAAAGCTGATAACGGTAAGAAGAAGATCAAAGTAGCATATACTATTGACTTCCCAGGTCTTTCTAAAAAGTACAATACCAAATTAAGACCTTTCATAATCGACCCTGAATACCTGTATACTCACATGACTATGGACTCTGTTCATGAAGCACAATTCATGCAAAAAGATGTGCTTAGCAATCAAAAGCAAGTAACTAAAGAAGTCGATAAATATCTAAAAAATGTAGTTGATATCGGTGATAAAAAGTAAAAGACCCTGAAGTCGCAATTGCTAAGAAAGTTTCTAGCTTAGATAGTGACTTGGTTGTCGACAATCCATTATTGGAAGATAGCGGTTCAACAGTTGAAGTTTCTGATGACAAAGTAGCTCCAACGACTGCAATGACCACAACAAAATCAAACACTGTAGATAAAGTAGCAGATGAGGATACTGTTGCAACGACCCCTCAAAATGCTGCTGTCAAATCTACAGCATCATCAACTAATACCTAAACAAAACAACATTCAAATACCAGTAGCAATAAACAAGCTTCTTCTAAAAAATATTAAATACCAACCTAATACAAATAAATACATTTATCATAAAGCTGTTTGTGCCTAATTTAAGTTTTTGGTGTGTAAGGGGTTTAAGGCTTTAACTCTTTAAATCTAGTCGAAGTAAAAAGAGTTCCGGATTGAGTCCTTCCTGAGATACGAGGGTATTTTGTAGTGACAAGTCGCGATTTAGTAAAAATATAGCTAATTATAGAAAAAAGATAGAAGTGCATAAGATCAGCCAAATTTAAACAATAATTCCCCCACCAAGGCAAACATCTCCATCATAAAAAACAACTGATTGTCCTGGTGTAATAGCTCTTTGTGGCTCATCAAATACTACATCAACGCTATTATCAGAATTTACTGTGACTTCACAAGCCTGGTCTTGTTGTCTATAACGAACTTTGGCAGCACAGCGGAACTTCTCCGTTGGAGCAAAGCCAGCACACCAACTAAGCTCTATAGCTTTAAGTGATAGCTTAAATAGCAATGGATGATCATGTCCTTGCACAGCTACTAGCACATTGTTTTCAAGATCTTTTTGTGCCGCAAACCAAGGCACTTCTGGGCGATTTTCACGCCACCAATACCTAAGCCTTGTCGTTGCCCAATTGTGTAATACATCAAACCATCATGCATACCAATTTTGATACCATTCTCATCATGAATTTCACCTTTTGAGCTGGCAGGAATTTTGATAAAACTCTTTAAATTTTCGCTCACCGATAAAGCAAATACCTGTACTATCTTTTTTATCAAAGGTCACAAGATTGTTTTTTCTTTAGCAATACCACGAACTTTATCTTTGATAATTTCACCAACTGGAAATAGTGTTTGTGATAATTGCTCTTACACCCTAGCGTGTATAGGAAATATGTTTGATCTTTTGAGCCATCAACACCTTTTACAAGCTGAAAACTACCATCATCAGCCTTTCTACATCTTGCATAATGCCCTGTCGCGATATATTCGCCACCGAGTAAATGCACATAATTTAGAAAAGCTTTAAATTTAATTTCTTTATTGCATAAGATATCAGGGTTTGGAGTGCGACCAGCTTTATACTCTGTAAGAAAATGCTCAAAAACATTGTCCCAATACTCTGCAGCAAAATTAATTTTCTTAAAAGGAATACCTATAGAATCACAAACAGCTTGAGCATCTGCTATATCTTGTTCTGCTGAACAGAAGTCGTCATTGTCGTCTTCCTCCCAGTTTTTCATAAATACGCCAACTACATCATAACCTTGCTGTTTTAAGAGCAAAGCCGAAACTGATGAATCTACGCCACCGGATATACCTACTACTACTTTTTTTGACATTTTTATACTAACCAAAATATGTTTGAAAGAGATTATATATTATTTGAAGTATTATTTAAAAAGCTTCATGCAGACAATATAGTAGAGCTATCATAAAAGCTATATGAATTACTCCAGTCACTGAGCTTGTCGTAAATGACTTTTGAGGTCAAATAAAAACAAGGCTTACAACTGAAACCATTGTAGAAAGCGGTGTGGCTGATGTGCTTTCCAAATAATAAAGCCCCTAATAAACCGAAGTAACAGGTTTTTGATTTTTTTCTCTAAATCTTGTAGTTCCTTCTTCGGACAAGTCAAGACTTGTCGCTACAATCCTACAAGAAACCTACTTGTTCAACACTGACAAAAACGCTTCTTGAGGAATCTCAACAGAACCAATATTCTTCATGCGTTTCTTACCTTGCTTTTTGTTTCTCAAGAAGTTTCTTCTTACGCGAAACATCGCCACCATAACATTTTGCGATTACATTTTTACGCAAAGCTTTTACGGTACTTCTAGCTACAATCGTTCCGCCGATAGTTGCTTGTATAGCAACCTCAAACATCTGTCTAGGAATAAGCTCTTTTAGCCTATCAACCAAATCACGACCTTTATACTTAGCTTGATCTTTATGGACGATACTAGCTAAAGCATCAACCTTTTCACCATTGATAAGCACATCAAGACGCACCATATCAGCTTCTTCATAACGATTTAAATCATAATCTAACGAACCGTAACCTTTTGTTACAGATTTAAGCGTATCAAAAAAGTCTGATACAACTTCAATCATCGGCATATCGTAAGTAATAGATACTTGGCTACCCATGTAATTCATATCTACTTGCGTGCCGCGTTTTTCAATACAAAGGGTTATCACACTTCCGACATGGTCTTTTGGCACAAGAATATTTGCACGCACAATCGGTTCAAGGATTTTATCAATAGTCCCCGGATCTGGTAATTTAGCAGGATTATCAACAATAACCATCTCGCCATCTTTTTGATAGCTTTATAAACAACTGTGGGAGCAGAAGTTATTAAGTCAAGATTGTACTCTCGCTCTAGTCGCTCTTGAATTATCTCCATGTGTAGCATTCCTAAGAAACCACATCTAAAACCAAAGCCCAATGCTTGTGAAACTTCTGGCTCAAAGAAAAGCGAAGCATCGTTTAAGCTTAATTTTTCTAATGCCTCTCTAAAATCCGGGTAATCATCGGAGCTAATCGTAAACATCCCAGCATAAACTTGTGGTTGTACTTTTTTAAACCCAGGAACTACTGTATCAGTCGGGTTATGAGTGTGAGTAAGAGTATCTCCCACCGGGGCACCATGAATATCTTTAATACCAGAGATAACAAAACCAACTTCTCCAGCTTTTAGATGGTCTAAATCTTTCATTTTAGGAGTAAACACACCAAGCCTATCTACTTGATGAGATACACCTGTAGACATCACTTTAAATTTCTCGCCTTTCTTTAGAGTACCATTTCTAATTCGCACTAATGAAACCACGCCTAGATAGTTATCAAACCATGAATCAATAATCAAAGCTTGAAGCTTAGCATTTACATCTCCAGTTGGAGGCGGGACTTTCGCAACAATAGTTTCCAATACATCTTCAACACCTAAGCCTGTCTTAGCACTACAAGTCGTAGCTCCTGTTGCATCAATACCAATAATCTCTTCAATCTCTTGAGCTACTTTTTCAGGGTCAGCTGACGGTAGATCGATTTTATTTAAAATAGGGATTACTTCAAGGTTTTGATCTATCGCAGTATAGCAGTTTGCTACAGTCTGAGCCTCTACACCTTGAGCAGCATCTACAACTAGTAAAGCACCTTCACAAGCAGCGAGTGAGCGAGATACCTCGTATGAGAAATCTACATGCCCAGGAGTATCAATAAAATTAAGCTGATAAGTATTACCGTCACGAGCTGTATAATCTAGTGTTACAGACTGAGCCTTGATTGTAATACCTCGCTCTCTTTCTATATCCATAGAGTCAAGTACTTGTTCTTTCATCTCACGCTCTTGCAGCCCATTACATACTTGTATAAACCTATCGGATAGAGTCGATTTACCATGGTCAATATGCGCAATTACAGAAAAGTTTCTAATATGTTTCATAAATGTTTTTTTCTTAAATTAGTAGTTTTGTATTAAGTTTTATAAAGCTAACTGTATATTATGCTACAAAATGAGTACAAAATGTAGCTATTAGGCTGTTATAAGTAAATATTAACAAACAATGACAACAATGTTATTGACAAAAAAGCATTAAGAATGCAAAATACTCAAGATATTTATATTTATATTAGCGTGTCTCATCATCCCTCACAGAGAAACGAAAATTATAAAACACTTAAAAATAAGACAATTGGAGAAATAAATTGGCTAATTCAAAACAAGCAAAAAAAAGAATTGTTCAAGCTGAACAAAACCGTATTCACAATGTAGCTCGTCGCTCTATGATGAGAACATTCCTTAAAAAGACTGCTTATGCAATCAAAGAAGGCGATGTAGCAACTGCAAAAGAAAACTTTGCAAAAGCAATACCTCTACTAGACAGATACGCAATTAAAGGTCTTATCAGCAAAAACAAAGCTGCTAGACATAAGTCTCGCATATCAGCTAAGATAAAAGCTCTTGATACAGCAGCTGCATAATTCCTATATCTTTTTTTCTTTAAAAATTCCTACAAAATATAAAAAGAATTCCTCCGGTCACTGAGCCTGTCGAATGTGGGCTGGAAATCTCCCAATTATAATGCTACGATTGATAAAATACTTATCAACCAATCGTAACTATGCCTACCATAAAAATATTCCATACTGACAATATCGATATCTCAGCAAAACTTGATGATTTCACAAAAGTCACTCACACTAAATTAGTCGAGATTATCGCTACAGATATTCATACATGTAGAACTCTTGTTTATCCATGCTCTAGCTATAGAGTTGGCTTAAATAGCAAGTACGATGCCTATATCCAACTAGAGATAGCTATATTACCAGGTAGAAATCCAGAGTTGCGTAAAAAGTTAGGTGAAACTCTATTGAAAGACTTATGAGAGCTTTGTAATGATAATAATAGCGTATCTATAGATTTCAGAGTAGCTGTTAGCGAGACAGATATAGGAGGCAGATATAGAGTTTTATTTTGGGCTTTAGCCGAACATCAACAACCTTAAAGAGACTTTCGGATCAAGTCCGGAGATACGGATATTTTTTAGAAACAATTCACGATAAAAACATTCTATTCGCAAACTAAAAAACTGGATCTTTAGTTGGAGGATCATAGTTTCCAGATATACCAACAAGTTTATCTTGATTACTAAAAGTTAGCACAAGCTTCGACTCATCATAGTTGGTATCCTGCATATGCGCTTTATAGGTATTTACATAGATAAACTGATTCGGGTTAAAAGTGTCTATAATATCAGGCGAACCAAGCATATAAATAACTTCGCTTTTGGTCATATTTGGCTTTATATCAAAAACCTTTTTATTTCCTATGGTTTTACCTTGTGGCACAGGAGCCGTATAAGGATCAATTAACCCACAACTATTTAAAGAAAAATAGTTACAGATAAAGCACAAGCAGGTAGAATCTTTTTATACATTTTAATTTTCTAAACCTGCAAAAAGTCTTTGGTCAATAATATCACACAAACAATGTATTATCAGAAGATGATTTTCTTGAATAGTTGCTTCATCGCTTGATGGTACGCGTAACTCCACATCGCCCTCAATATACATCTGCTGCATCATTCCACCATCACACCCTGTAAGAGCTACGACCTGCATTTCAAGATCACGAGCCTCCTCTACTGCTTTTAGTATATTGGCTGAATTACCACCTGTAGATATCGCAAGAAGAATGTCGCCCTCATTACCCAATGCAGCAACCTGCTTAGAGAAAATCTCCGCAAATCCATAATGGTCACCAACAGCTGTAATCGTAGCTATATCACCAGTCAAAGAAATCGCTGGCAACGGTGGTCTTTCCATATGAAAATGGCTTAATAGCTTAGATGAAAAGTGTTGAGCTAAACTAGCTGAACCACCATTTCCACAAACGAGAATTTTACCGCCATTTTCAACACAAGAAACCATCGCTTTTGCAGCTTGTGCAATTGCAGGTGGTAGAACATTTGCGGTTTCAATCTTTGCTTGAATACTAGCTTCAAAATAATTATTTATTTTATCTATAGAAGTCATAACATTTCATGATTTTGTGTACTGTAAAAAAATTTTACTATATAACGATTTTGATAGCTAGATGATTAGAGTAGTTTTATTGGTTTAACCTCTAATCAAATCTTATTTTTTGCAACAAAAGAATACAGAGGTTCTGTCGCAAACTGAGTGCTTGGTTACGTTATTTCCAAAATCAGCTATCACTAGATACAATTATTCTGCTATAGCATAAAACTGATCCCAAGCAGTCATGCTACCAGCGTTAATGTGCTGACCTTTTCTAATCATATTTACTAATTCATATCCAGCTATAGTAGATTCCATAGAGTCCCATGATTTAAATCCTAACATGGGTCGAGTTAGTCTTTTTATATTTCTATGATCTTTTTCTATGAGATTGTTTAGATATTTATTTTGTCTAATCTCTATACCATGAGTATACCAAATACCAAGCAAAAATAGGAAGATATTGATAGTTAGTAATGCAGCTTCATTAGCTCCTGATTTATCTACATTCACTTTCTCTGGTAAGCCATGTTTATCAATGGTTTGCTTGAAGAACTTGCGAGCTGCTTTTTCATCTCTTCTAGCTGAAACCATAAACTCTAATGTATCTCCATGCTTATCTATTGCTCTGTAAACATAAACCCACTTACCTTTATGCTTTACATATGTCTCATCCATCTTCCAACTTACATAAGTACCATACTTCCTAAACTTTTTGCTAAAGGAAGCTTCTAACTCTTTAGCATATTTGATAACCCAACGATTGATAGTGCTATGATCTACATTAACACCTCGCTCTTTCATTAGTTCTTCTACATGTCTGTAGCTTAATGGATATGATAAATACCAGCGAAGAGCTTGGAGTATTAATAATTTAGTAAAATGCCTGCCTGTAAAGTCTATCATTTGTATTTTGAAATAAAATCTGTGGTAAAATTATACTACAAATTCATGCAACTACCAGTTTGCGACAGAACCAAAAGTATAGGCTATTAAATATTATAGATGACTATAATAGAGAAGGCTTAGATTGTGAGATTGACTTTTCATTACCATCATATCGAGTTGAAAAGACTTTAAAAAGGTTAATAAATCAAAGGGGTCAGCCTATAGCAATCAGGTGTGATAATGGTCCTGAATATATAAGCAATAGCTTAAAGTTGTGGGCTAAAAGAAATAAGATACAACTATGGTATATTCAACCTGGAAACCCTCAACAAAATGGCTATGTTGAGAGATTTAATAGGACTATGAGATATGAACTATTAGAGCAAAATTTATTTGATAGTTTAGATGATATTAGGTTACAATCTACTAGATGGTTATGGGATTACAACAACATTAGACCACATATGGCTTTAGGAGGTTTTCCTCCTAGAATGGTAGCTAATAAAGCTATTTAATAAGTGTACACTTCTAAGTGACATTAAAAATGGGAGTATTACCCAATGAGTTTACAGCAGCTATCTCTGTACACGATGAAAAAAGTTGAAATAGCTGACTAAAGCTCAATAAACAATCATCATCCCAGTACTAAATCTCAAAAAAACATCTCCAACCAACTATTTCTCAACCAAAATTGATATAATATCCGCAGAATTTACTTTCACCCCAATAATCATAAGAGGAAAAAGAAATGTCTCAAAGAATAAAACGCGTTTTAATATCTGTATCAGATAAAACTGGTATAGTTGAATTTGCAACAGAGCTAAGCAAGTATAATGTCCAAATCCTTTCAACAGGTGGTACCTCAAAAGCACTTAAAGATGCTGGTCTTGCTGTAACGGATGTATCAGATCACACACATTTCCCAGAGATAATGAATGGTAGAGTAAAGACCCTTCACCCTCTTATTCATGGTGGGATATTAGCTGACCGTGACAACCAAGAACACCTAGATGCAATGCTTGATAACAATATCACTCGCATCGATATGGTAGTTGTAAATCTTTACCCATTTGTAAATACTGTAGCATCTGGAGCTGATTATGATACTTGTGTTGAAAATATAGATATCGGTGGTCCTTCTATGGTTCGCTCTTGTGCAAAAAATCACAAGCACACAACTATTCTTACAAACCCAGAGCAGTACGCAACGGTAATAAAAGAAATGGCTGAAAATGAAGGCGAGACAACTCTACAAACTCGTAAAGAATTTGCAAAAGAAGCTTTCGCACATACTGCAGAGTATGATAGTCACATTGCAAACTGGTTTAGCAAAGAGCTAGATGAAGAACATCCTCAAAAAATCTTCTCTGTAGGAACTCTTCAAGAAGTACTTAGGTACGGTGAAAACCCTCATCAAAAAGCTGCTGTATACTCTACAGATAAAGACATTGTAAGCATTACAAATGCAAAACAACTTCAAGGTAAAGAGCTTTCTTACAACAACCTAAATGATGCTGATGGTGCATTTGAAATGGTTTGTGAATTTAACGAACCATCTTGTGCAATTATCAAACACGCAAATCCTTGCGGTATTGCTTCAGGAAAAATGCTTTAGAGGCCTGGAAAAAGCTCTTTCTTGCGACCCTATCTCAGCATTTGGTGGAATTGTAGCATTTAACTGTGAAGTTGATGCTGATTTTGCTAGCTCGCTTGGTAAGATGTTTTTAGAAGTGATTATCGCTCCTAGCTACACCAAAGAAGCTCTTGAAATTTTAGCTGCGAAGAAAAATCTACGCGTACTAGAAACAGGCAAAACTTTTGATACTAAGTCTGACCGCATGATTAGTAAGAATATCCACGGTGGAATACTATCTCAATCTTATGATAATGGTGGTGTAACTATAGAAGACTGTACAGTAGCTACTGATCGTAAGCCTACTGATAAAGAATGGGCTGACCTGATGTTTGCATGGAAGACTGTGAAGTTTGTAAAATCTAATGCAATCGTTTACGCTCGTGATACTAAAACTGTAGGAATTGGTGCTGGGCAAATGTCTCGCGTAGACTCAGCTAGAATTGGTGCTGAAAAAGCTGCTATTCATGAGAGTGCAAAAGGCTCAGCTGTAGCTTCTGATGCTTTCTTCCCGTTTGCTGACGGCTTAGAAGAGTGTATCAAAGCTGGTGCAACTGCTGTCATCCAACCAGGTGGCTCAAAAAATGATCAAGAAGTTATCGACGCTGCAAATAAAGCCGGTATAACTATGGTTTTTACAGGTATGAGACATTTTAGGCATTAATAACTTTCGGTTTTTGAACCTGTAGGAGCAGATTCTATCTTTGGTTCGAATACTGCATAAACATTATAATTATCACATATCTCTATGATGGACAAGTCACGACTTGTCCGCACAAAAGCAAATGATTAGAAAATAAACTGTTTGAGCTTGAGTTTTTTATTTTCGATTTGCTTTAAACTACGATAGCGTGGTGCTAGGCAGTTTTGCTTACTTTTTCTGCCATGAAAAAAGTAAGGCGCATCAGCTTACGCCAGTAAGCGGCGAAACATTTAAGTTTGAAACTAAAGACTTGTATATAACGCATTCTCTCTTTTGTTCAAATTGTGTTTAATGCGTAGCATCAGTTAATACAATTTCCACACAGTTCTGGATGGACAAGTCGACTTGTCCCTACGACACCAATCTCATTAATTTTTAAGCCTAATAGGAACGGAGACTTTAGTCTCCGCTAAAGAGTGCGACTAAAGTCACACTTCCAAGATATACCTAAAAAAGCAAAGGTCTAACTCTGCTCAACCCAAACTAATTTATCAGTGTCAAAGCCTAGACTTTTAGCTTCAGATACAAAATCATTTTTTTGCTGTTGAGAAACTGTAGGTGTTCTTGATAAAAAACCATAAATAATCCTTGTCATTACCAGCAACATAGGCATATTTATAGTTATCATCTAGTTTAAATACTATATATGCTCCATAAAAGGGTTTAAAGAATGATACTTCTAAAAACCCTGTACTTGGATTCTCAACAAATTTAGCGATACCTTCCGCGTAACTTCTAGAAGTCTCATTTGCTTTTATTCCACTATTTAGAACTTTTATACTACCATCAGCATTTAGACTATACTCTGCTGTTACATGACTCATACCCTTTTCAAAACCATTATCAAGACGAGCAATCTCATACCACTTGCCGAGATATTTATTCGCTTGAAAGTTTTGTACAGGATCGATATTAGCTGGTTTTAGTGACGCAACTAGCCAAAAGAAGCATCGTTGCTAGACAAGTTATTAGTAATTTTTTCATGATTTATATAATCCTTTTGTTATTACCTCTATTATAATAAACTATGAGTTGTTAATAACGCTAATTAATATTTTGTAATCTATGCAACTAAACTATTTCGATTTTATCAAAAAACCTGAGATTACTGCCAACAAACTCTTTGTAGTCACAGGTGATGAGCCTCTACAACGCCACAATGTAGTAGAAAAGATAATCACCGCATTTAAAGACAAAAAAACTACGAGATAGCTAGGCATGATTTAACCGAGCAAAACCACACAATGACTTATACCACGAAGCAGATAGTCTAAGCCTCTTTGCTATGGATAAGCTAGTACAGTTTAGTCTTGAAAACCTCCAAAAATCATTACAACAAGCGTTAGTTGAGAATATACTAAAGCCTAGTGACAATGTTTATCTGCTTATTTTCAACGGTATGAAGAAACAAACACTTACGACAAAATGGTTTCAAAGCTTAGCTCAAGAAGCTACTCACATACATATTTATCAGCCAAATATTGCTAATGCTATAAATATAATCAATCACGAACTAGAACAATCTAGTTTATCCTTAGATAGAGAAGCTGTGCAAGTTTTAGCCCAAAAAACAGAAGGTAATCTCATTGCCACCAAGCAAATACTCAAACTACTTTCAAGACAAGACACTTCTAGCTTTGATGCTCAAACTATAAAGCCATTTTTACATGAGCATGCCAGCTTTGATGTGTTTGATTTATCTGATGCTATACTTATGCGACAAAAAAGCAAAAGCCTTGAATGTACTAAATAGCATTTTAACTGAAAAGATAAACCACCTCTTATTCTTTGGACTATAAAAAAAGAGCTTCGTATTGTTTCACAGTTACAAGCTACTCAACAAACCTATCATCAGAAAATATTTAAAGATAACAATGTATGGGCTTCAAAGCAGAAATTCTACTCAAGCCTTGCAAATAGGTTAAGTAGTGAAGCAATCTCTAGCAACCTAAAACGATGTTTAGATATAGATTTATGTATAAAAGGTGCTATAAAGGGTAATATTTCTCTTAAATTAAATGAAGTGGTTTTTGATTTGGTTAGTTGAATTTGTATATAGCTGATCCACAAAAAAAAACCACCTCGTCATTCTGAACTTAATTGATGAGCGTATCTGAAATACAGAGTTTCAATAAAATCAACACCTGTCGAGAGATCCTGAAATAAATTCAGCATGACGCTTTTCTTGTGATTTGGCTATATGACAACTTACTACTCAAATTTGTGTGTGGTGCGTAACATCAATTAAATAATTTATAGCTTATTTCTATTATTCATTTACTTTTTTTTATCTATTGATATCATTGTATGTGATGTAACAATTTCACAGCAAAAAAGGATCAATAAAAGATGACGGTTATGACAGCAGAATATATTTGGATTGATGGTAGTGAGCCTGTACCAGAACTTCGTTCTAAAGCACGCGTACTTCCTTTCAAAGAAGTTTTAGATGCAAAAGACTTTCCAGAATGGAGTTTTGATGGTTCATCTACTAATCAGGCAACAGGTCATGATTCAGATTGCATACTTAAGCCTGTAAATTTTGTTATGGATCCACTTAGAGACTGCGGTTATCTAGTACTTTGTGAAGTATATAACCCAGACAACAAAACTCCTCACAAAACAAACAATAGAGCAAAACTACGCTCGATTCTTGAAAACTCAAAAGATCACGATATGTGGATAGGCTTTGAGCAAGAGTATACAATGTTTCAAGATGGTAGACCATTAGGTTGGCCTACAACTGGTTTCCTGGGCCTCAAGGACCATACTACTGTAGTGCTGGTGCTGAAAAAGCATTTGGTCGCGACCTTGTTGAAGCTCATATGCAAGCATGTCTTGATGCTGGTATTTTATTCTACGGAATAAATGCTGAAGTAATGCCAGGTCAGTGGGAGTTCCAAATTGGCCCTAGAGGTGTCGATAATGAAGATGCTGGCGTATTAAATGTTTCTGACCATGTACATTTGGCTAGATGGTTACTAGAAAGACTTGGTGAAGAATACGACATAACTATCTCATTCTCAAACAAGCCTATTAAAGGCGACTGGAATGGTGCAGGTATGCATGCTAATTTTTCTACAACAGAAACTAGAGATGCTTCAGTTGGTAAAAAAACTATTGACAGAATTGTTAAAAACTTAGAAAAAAATCATACCAAAGATATCTTAGATTATGGTTTTGGTCTAAGCGATAGATTAACTGGTGATTATGAGACTTGTGATATAAACACATTCAAAGTTGGTGATGCTGATAGAGGTTGCTCAATTAGAATACCGCGCCCTGTAGCTATCAAAGGCTATGGCTACTTTGAAGATAGAAGACCTGGTGCAAACTCTGACCCATACCTAGTCTCTACGGCTCTTGCAACTGCTACAGTTAGCTAGTGACCACCCCTTTCTCAAAATAAATTTCTAACCTTACTTTTTTAAATACACATTATAAAATCCTCTAGTTTCTTTTTTATAACGAAATTAAATGGTATTAAAAATGTGCTCAAAATAAAGAGACCAAATATGAAAAAAATAAACCTTCAGATATGACAACCCACTCTTTTGGTGAAGATCATTACAAAAAATATTTGATGCTATCTGTAATAAAGACAATCACATTACAAAAATAGATATTCTTGATTGTCTACATTCTGCTGGTATAGTCAATGATGATCCACGCATTACTAAATTAATGCTAAACCTAGAAAATTTGTCAAAGGTTGACAAAATTGATTTTGAGCAATTCATGGAAATAAGCTCAGATAGTATTGGTATAATCGAGAAATCAATCAGTAAAGGATTTATCATACCTGACTTTAAAGCTTTCAGAGATGAAATTACAGCGATATTTGAAGAAACCAAAGAAAATAGACTTGGTAAAAATGCTAGCTATATCCCGCAGTTAGAACGAGTAGACCTGAACTTTTGCGGTATCTTTTTGTAGTATTGATGGTCAGATGATTACTCTTGGAGATTATCTACACCCATATTGTGTACAATCAACATCAAAAGCTATTGGTTCTGTCGCAAACTGGTAGTTGCATGAATTTGTAGTATAATTTTACCACAGATTTTATTTCAAAATACAAATGATAGACTTTACAGGCAGGCATTTTACTAAATTATTAATACCCAAGCTCTTCGCTGGTATTTATCATATCCATTAAGCTACAGACATGTAGAAGAACTAATGAAAGAGCGAGGTGTTAATGTAGATCATAGCACTATCAATCGTTGGGTTATCAAATATGCTAAAGAGTTAGAAGCTTCCTTTAGCAAAAAGTTTAGGAAGTATGGTACTTATGTAAGTTGGAAGATGGATGAGACATATGTAAAGCATAAAGGTAAGTGGGTTTATGTTTACAGAGCAATAGATAAGCATGGAGATACATTAGAGTTTATGGTTTCAGCTAGAAGAGATGAAAAAGCAGCTCGCAAGTTCTTCAAGCAAACCATTGATAAACATGGCTTACCAGAGAAAGTGAATGTAGATAAATCAGGAGCTAATGAAGCTGCATTACTAACTATCAATATCTTCCTATTTTTGCTTGGTATTTGGTATACTCATGGTATAGAGATTAGACAAAATAAATATCTAAACAATCTCATAGAGCAAGATCATAGAAATATAAAAAGACTAACTCGACCCATGTTAGGATTTAAATCATGGGACTCTATGGAATCTACTATAGCTGGATATGAATTAGTAAATATGATTAGAAAAGGTCAGCACATTAACGCTGGTAGCATGACTGCTTGGGATCAGTTTTATGCTATAGCAGAATAATTGTATCTAGTGATAGCTGATTTTGGAAATAACGTAACCAAGCACTCAGTTTGCGACAGAACCAAATTTTGTTTAGTCTCATTCTTGATGTCCTTAGCCCCATCGTGATTAAATTTAACTCCTAAGAAGTTGAATGGTTTTCTCTTTAGATGTTGGTTGTTTATCGGCAAAATTATAGTTTCTATAATCGGTTTTATCGGGATGCTCTATTAACTTTAGTTTAGCGAGTATTTGTTTACATTTTTTTACTGCCTTTCTAAGCTTATGCTTGGTTTTTGCAAGTATGATCCACCTAACAAAAAAGTGGTCATCCTAGTGCTTGACACTAGGATCCATTGGTTAAGAAATAATATCTTCATATAAATCTAACCACTTTGGGTTGAAAGAATTTATCAACTCTATCTTCCACTGTCTTTTCCATGTTTTAAGAGTTTTTTCTCTTTTGATAGCTTCATGAATGCTTTCAGATGATTCGTAATAGACTAAGTTTTTAATAGAATATTTTTTGTAAACTATCTACAAACCCTTGTTTGTGTTGGTAGGTTCTTTTCACTAGATCTGATGTTACACCAATATATATCGTTCCATTATATTTACTCGCCATTATGTAGGTATAGTACATTTTACGAACCTCGTTATGGATCCTAGTGTCAAGCACTAGGACGACAGTTTGGTTGTTTATTGTCAAAATTTTAGCACAATGTGCTTATCCCTACAAAAAGTCCGTAACTCCAGTTAATCACTCTATGAGCAGGAGAAAAGTCATGTGTAGCTGTACCTACATCCATAGAAAATTTTGAAAGTAGACTTCTGTCTTTTGATAATTGATATTTAAAATCCCAGAAGTCGTTATTATGCGACCATTTCTTGCGAGATTTGTAGAGCCATTTTAATATATTTTTCACACATAATTATATTTTATTATTCCGAGAGTATGTTCCACTAGTAAAAATATTTCTAATATATTAAAATACTATCATCTAAACTTTAATTTTCAAAAGATCCAAGTAGATGTCAAATATCGTAATTGTAGGTGCTCAATGGGGCGATGAGGGTAAAGGTAAAATAGCCGATACTTTAGCAGAAAAATCAGACTTAATTGTACGCTACCAAGGTGGTAACAATGCAGGTCATACACTAGTAGTAGATGGCAAGAAAACATTCTTGCATTTAGTTCCTTCTGGCGTACTACATAAACACACTAAATGTGTGATAGGTCACGGTGTGGTTGTAGATCCTGTTGCTTTAGATGCAGAAATCACTAGATTACAAGAAACTGGGTATTTCTATCAGTGGTGAAATCTATTTGTATCAGGCTCATGTACAGTTATCACTTCTTACCATAAGCTTTTTAGACGCTGCTCGTGAAAACACTGCTAGTGAAAAGATTGGTACAACTGGTAAAGGTATTGGTCCTGCTTATGAAGATAAAGTATCTCGTAAGGGTATTAAATTTGTACATTTATTTGATAAAGAATTGCTAAGATCAAGACTTGAATTAGCTTTGGTAGAAAAAGAATCTTTATTTAAAGATTTATACAAAATCGACTATCCAAGCCTAGAAGAAGAGCTTGAAAGACTTTATACGCTAGGTCAAAAACTTAAGCAATATGCCGCAGATACATTCTCAATCATTGATAAAGCAATGGCAGAAGGTAAAAATGTAGTTTACGAAGGCGCACAAGGTGTACTTTTTAGATGTCGATTATGGTACTTATCCATTTGTAACTTCATCAAATACTTCTGTTGCAGGTGTGTATTCAGGTGCAACAACTGCAGGTCATAATCTTGATCATGTGATAGGTATCACTAAAGCTTATGTAACTAGAGTTGGTGAAGGTCCTTTCCTACAGAGCTTTTTGATGATGTTGGCGATTTTATTCAGCACAAAGGTGGTGAGATTGGTGTAACAACCGGTCGTATCCGTAGATGTGGTTGGTTAGATTTACCATTACTTAAGTATTCTGCAAAATGTTCAAACCTTACTTCTATAGCTCTTACTAAAGTAGATGTACTATCTGGCATGGACACTCTTAAAATATGCGTAGGCTATAAGTACAAGGGTAAAGAAATTGACTGTGCTTATCCAGGTATTGATCTATACAAAGTTGAGCCTATACTTGTTGAGCTTGAACCATTTACTATAGAAGATGAGATCACATTGGACAATATGCCAAAGAGCTTAAAACATACTTAGATACTATAGAAAAGCATATCGGTATACCTATTTCATCATTGGCTTATGGTCCGTCAAGAGAGCAAATTTTGTTCTTAGAAGATTATTTTAATAAGGTTATTTCGATGAGTTTTGCTATAGAAAATACAAAAGTATATATAACTGCTGAACAACTTGATGCAGAAGTCACTAAGTTAGCTCAAAAATAAATAAAGATTATGCTGGTCAAGAGATTGTGCTAATTTGTGTGCTAAAAGGTTCATTTATGTTTTTTGCTGATCTAACTAGAAAGCTTGATGTTGATCTTAGAACTCATTTTGTGACAGCGTCATCTTATGCTAGCGGTACGGTTAGCTCTGGAAGGTTATTTCAACTATAGATTCTTTGAAAAAAGAGTTATAGAGGGTAAAAATGTAATCATAATCGAAGATATCGTAGATACTGGTCATACTTACCATAGATTAGTTGATGGTTTAAACCAACTTGAGCCAAAGTCTTTAAAGTTTGCAACTTTATTATTTAAGCCAGCAAGGCTAGAACGAGAAGTTAATCTTGACTATGTATGCTTTGAGATAGAAGATAAATTTATAGTAGGCTATGGCTTAGACTATAATGATAAATATCGTCAATTGCCATATATTGGTTTGATGAAGAATATTTAGTTAGTTGTATATGTTAGAAAAACAAGAAAATACCGTCAAATTAGAAGTTTATATTCTCAAGCAGAAATTACTGATGCAATAGGTAATCTGGTTCTGTCGCAAACTGGTAGTTGCATGAATTTGTAGTATAATTTTACCACAGATTTTATTTCAAAATACAAATGATAGACTTTACAGGCAGGCATTTTACTAAATTATTAATACTCCAAGCTCTTCGCTGGTATTTATCATATCCATTAAGCTACAGACATGTAGAAGAACTAATGAAAGAGCGAGGTGTTAATGTAGATCATAGCACTATCAATCGTTGGGTTATCAAATATGCTAAAGAGTTAGAAGCTTCCTTTAGCAAAAAGTTTAGGAAGTATGGTACTTATGTAAGTTGGAAGATGGATGAGACATATGTAAAGCATAAAGGTAAGTGGTTTTATGTTTACAGAGCAATAGATAAGCATGGAGATACATTAGAGTTTATGGTTTCAGCTAGAAGAGATGAAAAAGCAGCTCGCAAGTTCTTCAAGCAAACCATTGGTAAACATGGCTTACCAGAGAAAGTGAATGTAGATAAATCAGAGCTAATGAAGCTGCATTACTAACTATCAATATCTTCCTATTTTTGCTTGGTATTTTGTATACTCATGGTATAGAGATTAGACAAAATAAATATCTAAACAATCTCATAGAGCAAGATCATAGAAATATAAAAAGACTAACTCGACCCATGTTAGGATTTAAATCATGGGACTCTATGGAATCTACTATAGCTGGATATGAATTAGTAAATATGATTAGAAAAGGTCAGCACATTAACGCTGGTAGCATGACTGCTTGGGATCAGTTTTATGCTATAGCAGAATAATTGTATCTAGTGATAGCTGATTTTGGAAATAACGTAACCAAGCACTCAGTTTGCGACAGAACCTTTCAAAAGCATATATTGGATATTCATTTTGATAATAGTTTTCGGATTTATTATATTTATGATTTTATCTTTGGCAATAGCAGATGTTAAATGGGAATATTTCTTTAATTTTGCCTACATAGTTTATTGCCAACTAATTTTGCTAGTAATATTTTTATTGAAAATTTTCCTGCTGTTAAAGTGTACTTTGAAAATCATTATACTATTATGTTTTTAATTGATTTTATAAATCTAATAAAAAATATATTAGTAGGTGTGTTGATATATGAAACCATTAAATCATTCAGAAGATTTTCTAGAAAATTATAAAGCAATCTAATAATTTTATTTTTCATCATTTTGACCTTGGTTCTAACGATAATATCTTTATTCTAGTTATTAATATCAAAGTTTTTTTCTAAAATTGTATTATTTGTTTAATAGTATCTTTAATGATAAAAAATAAGCAAATGTCACAAAGAATTGGTTATATTCGGAGTGTCTTCTAAAAATCAGAATTTAGATAGACAATTAGAAGTGATGCGAAAGCATAATATTGAAAAGGTATTTCAAGAGAAAGTATCTGCTAAAGACACAAATAGAGAGCAGCTAAAAGAATTACTCGAGTACGTAAGAGAAAAAGATGTTGTCTATGTTGAAAGCTATAGTCGCTTAGCTAGATCTACATCAGACCTTTTAAAGCTCTTAGATCAATTTAATAGTAAAGGTGTTGGCTTTATATCAGATAAGGAACAAATTGATACTACGACCCCTCAAGGCAAACTAATGATGACTATTTTTGCAGGTCTTTCTCAGTTTGAAAGAGAATGCATGTTAGAAAGACAACGAGAAGGTATTGAGTTAGCTAGAAATAAAGGAAAGTACAAAAGGTAAACCATACGCTTTATTTGACAATAATATTTTCAAAAACTGTTTGCAAGATATCAAAGATAAAAAAATGAAAGTTCCTGAAGCTATGCAAATATTAGGTATTAAATCTATTACAACTTATTATCAGCGAAAAATGGTTCTTGAAAAGTATGGTGATTGTAATTATACAACTGCCCTACCTTCTATGAAAAAGAAAAAACACTAGTATGAGTTTTTAAAGCTGTGGATAAGAATATAATACAATTAGATTTATTTAATTATGTTTCAAAGACTAAGAAGATAGGACGTCCAGCTTAAAGAAGATTTTTAATATTATGAGTAGACACCAGTACTCCACGCAAAACAGATGAAAAAAAGAGTTTGAATTATTAGTTAATGACTTATGTGAAAAAGAGTATGGTATTAAATTTCAAATTTATGGCAGAAAAGGTCAAGCTCAAAAAGGAATTGATGGGCTATCTTTTTCTAATAATCAAAAAAAGATAGTTTTTCAATGTAAAAATAAATTTATTAATAGATGTGATAATAAAATAAGAGAAGAACTTTAGAATATATTAAAAAAGAAGTAGATTTAGCTAATACAAAATATACGGATATTGATACATTTATTTTTGCAACTTCATTTCATAAAGATACTGTTTTACAAGATAAAGCAACTGAATTGAATGATGATAAGAATTATAACTTTAACGTTATTGTGTGGAGTTGGGATGATATTGAATGTTATCTTGATAAAAATCCTGATACAGC
This sequence comes from Francisella sp., assembly GCA_038141505.1. Taxonomy (GTDB): domain Bacteria; phylum Pseudomonadota; class Gammaproteobacteria; order Francisellales; family Francisellaceae; genus Francisella. The sequence goes on from JAYQIE010000038.1 coordinate 74,137, forward strand.
AAAATATTATTACTCATGGTTATTTGATAAGAATATATTATCAGTTAGTGAAATTAAGAAGAAACTTCAACAAAATTCTGTTACTTTGAGCTCTTCAACAAAGCTTTACATTGGCAAAAGTTTTATTGATGTTCCTGAAACCAATCAAATAAATGATTTTATAAACAATGAAAACAAAAAAGAGTAGCTTATTGGTCTTAAAAGGTAAAGCAGGTATTGGCAAAACTGCAATATTAAGTAAGATACAATCTATTCTTTTTAGAGAATTCCACTGCCTATTTAAGTATTAAAAGTGACCAATTTGACATAGATAATAAAGAATCATTATCCAGATTCTTTGGTGTGGAGGATCTACTATCTTCTATAAAAAAGTTAGCTAGTAAAGAAAAAGTTATTGTACTAATTGATCAGCTTGATGCCCTGTCTTTAACCATGTCATCAAATAAAAAAGTAATCAACATAGTTTTAGAGTTCATAGAACAGTTAACATTTATTTCCAATGTAAAAATAATTGTTTTATTAGAGAATATGATTTAAAAAACGACCCCTTTTTAAAACTTTAGGTGATACAAATATTCTACATACACAGCTATTAGATTTTAACTACATGTCAGTAATAAATTAAAATCTTTTATCAAAGAATCTTCAAAACTAAATAATACTTTGGTCGAACTACTAAGAACACCTTTTACATCTTTCAATTTTTATAGAGTTATACCCTAACGATAACAGCTGTATATCTATTAAAACTTTAAAAGATTTATATATTAAATTTTGAAACAAAAAGTTCAAGATAAAAGCTTAAACAAGGACACTAGAAAAAAACTGAGTGAACTTTTAGATTCAATAGTTCAAAAAATGGATGAAATGAAAAAAATTGAAGTTCCGAAGCTTTATTTTGAGGATGATTATGAAGATGAAATTTCTCTTTTATTAAGTAATGATATTTTGAAAGAAGAAACAATAAAAATATCTTTTTTTTTTCATCAAACTTTTTACGATTATGTATTTGCAAGAGGTTTTGTGCAAAAAAAGATGTCTCTATATAACTATATACTTACAACAACACAAGACTTAAATATAAGGGAACAAATTAAACAGATTATACAATTTATAAGAGAAATGGATGAGGTAAAAATATTTAAAAGAACTTAATGAAATATTCTATTCATATGAAATAAGATTTCATATTAAACTGTTATTGATTTCTTATCTTGGGAGTATTGATAGTCCTACTCAAGATGAGTTTTTTTTATTCAAAAGCTTTTTAGAGATAAGCCAGACTATCCAAAGTATTTTATAGAAAGTTGGATATCTAAAGGTTGGCTAGAACATTTTCATAATAACATTTTTTTGAAGCAGAATGTTTTAAAAAAGTATAGTCTATATTATAGATTAATAACCTTTATCAATAAAGAACCTGATTTAGTTCTTAATATATTAGATGCAGATTCTTGCATGCAAGATGTAAAAAATGAATCTATAGTACAATGCTTAGCTAAGTTAGACAAATGGAATAAAAAAGTATTAATCTCTTCAAAAAAAATAAATCACTTTTTGATAAAGATAGTGCGAGATATCATCTGAAGGAAGTTTACAAAAATCTATTCATTTGACCAAGATTTTGCGATAGAATTTTTTTAACTTTTTAGATACTCGTATAGGGCAAGTTGATAAATGTAGCATAAAAAAATTTTAAATTATGAATGGTATGAAATATTTGAATTTTTATTAGAGCAAAATAATGTATCTATACTTCAAAACCTTTTGAAAACAATTCAAAGAATCAGTGATAAATTTAAATATGATCAGCCTAGAGGAGATTATTTATTTAAAGATCAAGTTTTTGATTCTGTGATGTGGCAGTTTAAAGGAAATCAGAATAGCACATGGGATTTATATCTAAATACTCTTAAAAAATTGTCCCAGTTAGCTTTAGATGATAGTAATAACTTTTTAAAAGCTCTAGAGCCATATAATGAGTCTAATTATCTTTCACTTATTACGTTTTTAATATTTGGATATTCTAAAGACCTCAAAAATATAAAGATCCAATATTGAAATTATTAAAAAACATAAAACTTTTGGAAGAAATATCATTTGATCAAGATGATGGATATGAACTTGCATTATTATTGAATAAGTCCTTTGTATTTTTTGATGAAACAGAACAAGAACAAATTTTAAACTCTATAGTCCAAGTAGATCCGAACTGGCAAAAAATACTTTTTTTAAACAAATGGAGTAATAAATCAGTATTTTTGGGTACATATAGAGGATTACAAAAATATAAATTATTTTATCAACTTGAGATAGCTGATATAGAAAAATCGGCTATCTAAAAGAGTTCCAAGAACTACAAAGAAATTTTTTGGTATAAACTTGAAAACCTCATAAATCAAGAGCTAGTTTCGTGGAAGCACCTTTAACCAATGATGTTTATTCAAGGATTAGCTTAAATAACTGGCTACAATCAATAAAAGTATTTAATGGTAGTAAAATAAGAAGTAGTTCCATTAATTTTGTAAGAGGTGATATAAGGCAGCATAGTAGCCAACTTGAAAAAGAAGTTAAAACAAATCCTGATAAGTTTTTTGATTTTTTATTACAGTTAAAATCTGAAAATATTCATCCAGACTATCTGTCTGCTGGATTAAGTGGACTTGTAGCATCAAATTATAACGAAGAAAAAGTATTACGAATAATTCATTTGTATTCTGATATTGATAATATACAGCTAAAGATGATTATACTAAAAGCTATAGAATATTTGATTAGTAAGAACAAATTTGATGTGACCTTATTGGATATACTAGAAGCTAATAAAAATATAAAATATGAGGGTTTAGTACGAGACGAAAATAAGAACCCAACAATATCCGATCATATAAATAGTTCTATAAATTCTTTTGAAGGTAATTTTGCTGGGTTGTTGCCTTTAATATATAAAAATGTATACGCAAATGAAAAAGCTACGAAGAGGGTATTAAACCTAATTAATGGAATTATTGAAAAAATATTAACTTTGTCATATTTATTTACTTAGAACTGTAGGAGAGATTGAAATTGTTGATAAAAATTATTTAAAAAGATTTTATTAGACTCTGGTTTACAAAGATGAGATAGGACAAATTGCAATTTACTTTTTACAAAACTTTCATTATTTATATATGAACAAATTTATTTTAAAAGAAGAAGTAATAAACTATATTAGAAATGTATATCTTTTTAAATTAGTGGGAGATAAAGGCGATTCTAATTATATACAGAACTTAGGAATGTATTTATATTTCCAATATTTGAATGAAAAAGTGGACAATAGCTTTGAATACCTGCTTAATGATGCGATAAGTTCAAATACTCATATAATTAGAGGAATATTGCACCAAATATTTGATAAAGAAATACACTCAAGTGATAATAAAAAGTAAATCAATCTAAATCATATATTTTGAGATTTAAAGATAATGAAGAAAATGGTTGGTATTATCAACATTGCTTACCAAAATTAAACACTCTTAATTTAGTTCATAATGATTTTGATTTTGTAAAAAGTTTAGCACAATCAAAGAATGTTAAAAAATAAAGATGGTTTTATAAAATATCTTCACAATGAATATCATCGTGATACAAATGTATCTAATGAGATATTTATACTTTTTAGAAATACTAATGGAAAATGAATTTTCTAATACAGATTACCTTTTCTTACTATACAAATGGTGCTGTTGAATTACTTTTAAGTTTAAACAAAAAATTAGAATCAGACTCTCAAAAAAACCACTCTTAGATATGGTTGATTCTCTGGTTATTAAGAGATACACCAAGACCAGGAATAAAATCATTAGTATAATACACCATCAACCTTACTGATTAACTTCCTCAACTTAGGAAGTTAATCATAATAGAAAAGGATAGCTAGATCAGTATTATAATCACTCTTAATATTGAGTATTTAAGACTAAGAAAAGCGACATGTCAATATGATAATTAATGTTAACCAATTTATTAGCTTTCAGAGGTTTGAAAAAGATTTCAAAAAAGTGTCTCAAAAAACGGTCCTTTGATGAGACTGAATGTAGAATCACATATTTAAAAATTAACGGAAAATATTAAATTTTATATTTCCGTATAGTTCCTCAAAGCGACATATATTTTCATATACTGCCGCCCTTCTTTTAGAGTATATCCTACACTTCTAACTCTATCTGTCGTAAAACGACTGTTTTCCGTTATCTATAAAAATTGATTATTTGAAATAAACAGTATATACTTGTATATACATTGTTGGAGATGTTAATTATGGAAATTTCAATTAAAAAATGGGGAAACTCATGGGGCATAAGAATACCTCAAAAAATACTAAATTCTCTACATATAAAAGAAAGCCAAAAGCTTAATATGGAAGTTGAAAATGGCAAACTTATACTAGAACCAATAAGTAAAGAACTAGATATTTTATTATCGCAAATTAATAAAACAAATCTGCATGATGAAGTTATATTTAGTGAACCACAAGGTTCTGAAGTATGGTAAGGAAATATAGGGTCTAACTGCATATTTGGTCGTAATCGGCCACGCCCTGTAAATTTTTTTTAATTTTTTTATCAATGTAGGTTTTTAAAGATAAATACTTACCATATTTAAGATGTGTTTCAATAATTGTTCTGATAGGAACACCAAGGTTATATAAGTGTTCAATTCAAGCAAGTTTACAGTGTGATGGTTCAGATGTTATTGAGGAATATAATTGGGATATGCCAGCTATTGCTATAGAATGTAAAACATATTTAGATAAAACTATGTTACAAGATGTTTCAACAGCAGCTACACAGTTAAAACAGAAAAATCCTAACGCTGTATATATAGTTGTTGCGGAATGGCTGAAGTTGACAGATGCTGTTAATTTGAAAAATATAATATAGATCAAATATATGTTTTAAGAAAACAAAAAAATACTGATAGAGAGTTTAGGTACTCTCAAAGCTATATTAAAAATCCTATATATAATGATGTTGTAGAACACCTTTTTTATTTTGTAAGAAATTTTTTAGTTAGAGATTGGGTTGGGAGTTTTTCTTATAGTTTAGATAATGGCTATTTGATATAAAAGTTAATTTTTTATAGAGTGGTGGCCGATTACGACCAAATATGCAGTTAGACCCTAATAAACATGTTTCTGATAATTTATTAGAACAAAACCTCACTGCTCTATCTGTAAATCATAGATGGGTTACTGATATAACTTACATACCTACACAAGAAGGGTGGTTATACCTGTGTGTAATTATTGATTTATTCTCAAGAGCAGTTATAGGTTGGGCAATGGACTCTAGGATGAAAGCTGATTTGGTCTGCAGTGCTTTAAATATGGCATTGTTTAGAAGAAATTTTCCTAGTGGTGTGATTATACATTCTGACAAAGGATCACAGTATTGTAGTAAGCAATATCAAGACATTATTAAAGAACACTGGCTACTCTCAAGTATGAGCTCTAAAGGATGTTGTTATGATAACGCTGCTTGTGAGAGCTTCTTTGGTACTTTAAAAGTAGAGTTGGTACATGATGAAAATTATAAAACTAGGGAAGAAGCTAAACTATCAATATTTCAATATATTGAAGCTTACTATAATACAAAAAGAAAACATTCTACGATAAATTATATGACTCCAAATCAGTTTGAATATATAATAGAGAATGAAGAAGTAAACTGTCCCAAATTGACGGGGTAGATCAGTTTTAAAAAAGTATACAAAATATGATACTGGGCGGTAATAGCTGCTAATAATAATGATTGTAGTAAATTTTTGGAAGAAACGCGTATCAAGTCATTCAAATTTACACAAAATGAAATAGTCGAGAGACTAACAAAAAATGAAATATATTACGCTAAATATATTTTAAAAGGATTGACTCCTGAACAAATAGCTACAGAAACGTGTAAATCTAAAGATAATATTGAATCTTTCATTTATAAGCTAAAGAAAAAACTATACTGTAATAAAAGGTCTGACTTAATAGCAAGATTAAGAGAACTTAACTTAGATAAGATTTTATGAAAAAAATAAGAAAGTTATTATATCTAGTATGATTGGAAATTCATTAGAAGCTTATGATTTTAGTATATATGGATATTTTGCAGTTATAATATCTAATAATTTTTTCCCAGAATCGTCAGTTTGGGGAAGTATCATAAAAATGTATTCTATATTTGCAATAGGCTTCTTAGCTAGACCTATCGGTGCATTGATATATGGATATATTGGAGATATATATGGTAGAAAATTATCTATGTATATTTCAATAATAACAATAGCTATATCAACAGGATTAATAGGACTACTCCCTTCTAAGGATATTATTGGAGTTTTTGCTCCAATATTATTAATAATATTAAGATTTATACAAGGTCTTTCATTAGGTGGTGAGTATACAGGATCTATAATATATATATTGGAAAATACAAGGAAAAATAAAACTTTTTATGGAAGCCTTGCAATTGCTGGTGGTAATATTGGTTTATTACTTGCATCCATTGTAAGCTATATTTTAACCTCTTACCTATCTAATGATTTTTTACACTCTTATGGTTGGAGAATAGCATTTATAATTGCTTTCTTAGAGGAATAATAGGAATTCTAATAAGAATTAATATACCAGAAACAGATGAATATAAAAAATACTCCTCTAAAGATAATATAAAAATAGCCAATAATAACTTCATAAAAGAGTTCATTATCATTATTATTCTAACATGGGTAGGAGTTGTAATAACATATACAAGCTTTATATATTCAAGTGTAATGCTCAATAATATAGCATTATATTCAAATAGTGATACTTTCTTCTTACTATCTTTATCTATTTTCGTTATGATAATTAGTATTCCTATATCTTCCTACATTGCAGATATTACAAATCGTAGAAACGTAATACTATCAGCACTTGCTATAATAGTAGTAACTTTTCCAGTATATTTAATAGCACTATCTTTAAAGATACATAGCTTAATTTATACATTCCAGCTAATAATATCAATCCCTTGTGGTATGTATTTTTCTGTTGCCCCTGTAATTATAGCTGAAATACTTCCAGTAAATATTAGATTCAGAGGGTCAGCTTTTTTATACAATATTTCTTCAGCAATTTTTGGAGTCTCTATACCTTTTATTGGGAGTTTCTCTTTTTCTAAAAATGAAAATATGATACCTCTTGTTGCATATATAGTAATAGTGTGTTTCCTAGCAATATATTCGATAATTAAATATAATGATAAATTTAATGTAATTAAACAAAAATAAATAACATCCCTAGTACAATTAGACTAATACATAAAATAAAATCTATTGTTTTACTAAACCTAGTGTATGATCATACCTTCCAATTTGGGACACTTAGGTGTTAAGAAAAGGAGACAAGATGAAGTATCAAAGATATACTGTGTGATTCATAGAGATAGTTTCAATAATAAGTGCTAAAATTAGCTTGTTATGGAAGCTGAAATCAAGGCCCGATTAACTTGGGTTAAATTGTATGAAGAAACAAAAAATTCAGGCTATGTATGTCGACATTGTGGCATATCTAGGACCAACCTTAAGAAAGTGGGTCAATAGATATAAAGAACTTGGAGAAGCTGGTTTAAATAATCAAAGTAAGCGTCTGATAAACCCTCCAAAAAAAAAAGTAGATGAAAGTATCAAACTTGAAATATTCGCTCTAAGAAAGCGTAATCTTGGAGCTAGAAGGATACAGAGCCAACTACTTAGACAAAATAATCTTTCTTTGTCATTATCCACTATCCATAAGGTTTAAAATCTGAAAATATGCCAGACATTAGAAAGCTTAAAAGAAAAAAGAAGTTTAAGAAATACAGTAGACCAATACCTGGAGATAGAGTACAGGTTGACATAAAATAGCTTCTGGATATACCAGTACACAGCTGTAGATGATTGTTCTAGGTGGAGAGTACTAAAAATTTATACAAGAGCAACAGCCAAAAATACTTTAGATTTTATTGATATCATGTGTGAAGAATTTCCATTTGCTATTCAAAGAATTCAAACTGGAGAGGTAGAGAGTTTTTTGCTATCGATGTACAAAAGAAATTTATGTTATATGGTATTAAATTTAGACCAAACAAGCCTGGTTCTCCTCATTTAAATGGTAAAGTAGAAAGATCTCAGAAAACTGACTTAGAAGAGTTTTTATCGCATTAGCTGATCTATCAGATTTTGATGTATTACAAGAAATTTAGCTGAATGGCAAATGTTTTATAATTGGCATAGACCTCATAGCTCACTCAAAGGTTTATCTCCTGTTGATATAGTTAATAAACTTAAAGACAAAACTCTTTTATGGGATGAAGTTAATGATTTATATGATCCTAAAAAGAGCATATACAGGAGCCTGTTTAGGTAATACCCCTAAAAATAATAGCATTTAGAAGTGTACAAAAATATACTAATAAATGAGAGGTATTACAAATGAAACAAAAACGATATACAGATAGTCAAATAGTAAATATTTTAAAGGAATCATAGAGCGGCATTATCGTATCTGATTTGTGTCGCAAATATGGTATAAATAGCTCAACATTTTATAAATGGCGTGAGAAATACAGTGGTATGGATGTTTCAATGCTAACAAAAGTTAAAGAGCTTGAAGCCCAAAATAGTAGACTCAAGCGTATGTATGCTGATTTACAGTTAGATCATGATATTTTAAAGGAAGCGATGACAAAAAAGTGGTAAAGCCATCTGAGCGAAAGAAGATGGCTTTACAGACAGTAAAAGCTAAGAAAATCAGTGTCAAAAGGAGCTGTAAAGTTTTTTGCATAAGTGAAACAGCATACTACTATAGCCCTAAAAATAGTGATGATAATGAGTATATAGCAAATAAGTTAATTGAGCTTACACAGGCTCATCGCAACTGGGGTTTTAAGCTATGCTTTCTGCATATAAGAAATGTATTGGGTAAGAGGTTTAATCATAAACGAGTATATCGAATATATTGTGATTTGTGTTTAAACTTACGAATAAAGCCTAAAAAAAGAATTAAAAGAGATAAGCCAAAACCATTAACTGAAGCTACTAGAGCAAACCAAATATGGTCTATGGATTTTATGCACGATAATTTATCTAGTGGTAAAAAGTATAGGCTATTAAATATTATAGATGACTATAATAGAGAAGGCTTAGATTGTGAGATTGACTTTTCATTACCATCATATCGAGTTGAAAAGACTTTAAAAAGGTTAATAAATCAAAGGGGTAAGCCTATAGCAATCAGGTGTGATAATGGTCCTGAATATATAAGCAATAGCTTAAAGTTGTGGGCTAAAAGAAATAAGATACAACTATGGTATATTCAACCTGAAACCCTCAACAAAATGGCTATGTTGAGAGATTTAATAGGACTATGAGATATGAACTATTAGAGCAAAATTTATTTGATAGTTTAGATGATATTAGGTTACAATCTACTAGGTGGTTATGGGATTACAACAACATTAGACCACATATAGCTTTAGGAGGTTTTCCTCCTAGAATGGTAGCTAATAAAGCTATTTAATAAGTGTACACTTCTAAGTGACATTAAAAATGGGAGTATTACCTAGCTAGTATTAAACCTGTGATATATCCAAATAGCATAACTTATAATCTCTACTGGATAACGATATCTTTTAGGTTTTTCTGTAAGCATATATATGAATAAGTGGTATGAATTTGGTATAATTATACACTAGATGATTGTAGAGTTAGTTAACTTGACGGTGCCAGATGACATGAATATGGTACCAGTTATTGCCTTTAATTTTGATGCTACTAGTAAAAGTAAAAATAGTTTATAAAACAAGCTGTTATTTGCTTTAATAAATTCATACAATACCCTAAAGCTTTCTATAAGGAGAGACTGATGATTAAGAAATATTGTGTACTGCTAGAAAATGAACAAATAACGACATTATTGTCATTGATTAAATCACACTATGATTACGATGCTAAAGACTCTTTGCAAGAAGTTGATATGGTGTATGTGATAAAATAGGTGGATGACACTGAGGCTAAAACTATTATTAAAAATAGTTGGCAAGATATTGAGGAATTAGTAGGTTATGAAATTAGATTATTAGTGAATAATTCAAAAAACTAGTATCATAAAAAAGCTATTCAAAACTCAAAAGGAGATGTGCTTCATTATCAAAATAAGGCATTTGAAATATTTGATCCAATAGCTGAATCAATCACAATGGCTTCAAATATAAAGATTGAGGTCAAAAAAATTAAAATATAATTCTAGCTCATCACACATAATGATATATAAATTAACTATGTAAAGTATTAATTTTCGCAACATGTTGCGGCACCGTCAAGTTAACTAATACGAGCGTAAAAAGACTGTTTGATTAATATTTAGAAACAGTAAACCTCTTTAGATACTTCTTGCCATATATTCATCGCTTCATCAAACTTAGTTCTTTGCATTTTTCTAGAATTTAAATATCTGCCTACTGGTACTGCAAATATATTTCTAACCTTACCCATTAATGTTAATGTCCTTTGCAGTCCCCTAGGTGATTTAAATTTGATTAAACTCTTCTCCTTTCTTCGAGTTGGTTGATGTGCATTCTCTACTCTATTGTTTAGACCTTTGTGTCGTCTATGTTCTGCATTAGTCATATGTTTTATTGGTCTTGTATAGCTATTGAGCTTATCAGTAACTATAACTCTTGGAGAAGGGTAAGACCCTAAAAACCTAGAAAGAAAGCGTATTGCAGCCTTTTTGTTCTTACGTTTCTGTAGAAACACATCCAACTCATGACCGTTAGAGTCTACTGCTCTCCATAGTATGAATTTAACCCCATTCATTTTAATAATCATCTCATCTAAATGCCATTTGTCTGTAGGCTTAGGCTCTTTCTTTTTGATTACATAGGCAAATGATTTACCAAACTTATTACTCCAAGCTCTTACAGTTTCATAGCTAACTAATACACCTCTGTACCTCAGCATTTCTTCTACATCTCTATAGCTAGTATTAAACCTGTGATATATCCAAATAGCATAACTTATAATCTCTACTGGATAACGATATCTTTTAGGTTTTTCTGTAAGCATATATATGAATAAGTGGTATGAATTTGGTATAATTATACACTAGATGATTGTAGAGTTAGTTAACTTGACGATGCCCTTGGATCTTCTAGATTGTTAAATTCTTCTATAAAAGCATTTCTTGACTGTAGTGTTGACATTTATCTGTACGGCTAGGTTTAAACTAAAAATAGTATGTTAAATCAAATTACTGCTATTTTGATAAAATTAATTTATTTTAATGGGACAGCCCTGGTACGAATACGACAAATTTACTAAGAGTCTCCTAAAGATAACTTTATTATAATAGTGCTTTTATATTGTGTTAACTACAGCAAGTCTTCGATTGTAATGATATAAACATTATACTGAGAAATTTATAGATTTAGATTTCTTAGCATACTTGTAATTGCATAAATTACTATTGCAGAAATAAGATGCTAAGGCTTTATTGGATTTATTTTAGTCTAACAACTAATACATCCATATTTGCTTCATGCAAGATGCTGTTTGCTGTAGAGCCTAAGAAGAATCTACCTATAGCACTTCTTCTGTGACTACCAACCACAATAAGATCGTTGCCATTTTCCTTTGCTTTTTCTAGGATGCTATTTGCGATACCACCAATTAAGACACTTTTTCTCACCATTTATACCATTTGCCAATGCAAATTTCTCTAATGTACCTTCAACCGTATCTGTTTCATAAGTCATTAAAGAGATACTATCATTTGGGATAACAAAAGCAGTATCAAGCTTGCCATTATAAAGCTTAGCTACCTCAGCTGCCTTTGATACCACATAGCAAGAATCGCCTTCTAAGTCACTAGGAGCTAAAATTTTCTTATAGCCATGTGCTCTACTGCTTAAAGTTTCATCATCACAAACTCTAACCGTTAATACATCGCATTTTGCTTTATGAAGAACCGTGTTTGCTACAGAACCTAAAAGAAGATTTGCACCATGAGTTGCATGTGAGCCTAGTACTATTAGGTCGCAATTACTTTCATCGGCATAAGCAACTATCTCAGATGCTGGATTACCAACTAAAACTTCATGCTTGATTTGTACACCATCAAGATGCTTACCGTCTATTTTCTTGATAACTTTATCTAAAGCAACTTTCGCTTCCTCTTCGATAAAATGCTGAAAATCTACTATAGATGGAGCAAATGGAGTAACACAGTCAATCACTGTAACTACCTTTAGAACATCTGCATTATTCTTTTTTGCAAAATCCACAGCGGAATTAATTACAACATCAGCTTTTTCATAAACATTTATAGCTAGTAGTATCTTTTTGTAAGCCATTTTTAGCACTCCATTTATTTGATTTATTCAAAGTCATTATAGCAAAGCAATCAGAAAAAACATTTATTTAAAAGTTTATTTTTTGTTTTTATAGATGTTTTTAAAATACTGCCAAATATCTGTAGGCAAATTCTGATGTAGTTCAAATGTGAATTTAACCATTTTGATAGGTTCATAAAGATTTTGTGCATTAATACATTTGTCGACTAAACCTAGAAAATAATAATCATCTGTTTTATCAATTCTTGCAAAGACAAAGCTAGTGTATTTATTTTCAATCAAGCCTTTTTCTATAGTATCTGTAGCGGATTTATTTTTTTGAGAAGTAGGTAAATGAATTATTGCTGATAAATTTATTGTCAAATTGTGTAAATTTTTTATTCTCATCAAATGTCATAAACAGTAAAGCTTTATCATCAAATACTCGGTAACCTGCGAGATTAACACCTCCATTTGTGTAGTCCTGATTAAGTAGGTGAGCGATGTCTTTCTTTGAGTACTTTTGGTATAGTGCTAAACCTTGAACTTTATTCTTAGAAAATTTCTTAGCATAAATGATTTTATTGTACTCAAGCAAGTCTTTTATGTGTGTAGATAAAAGCTTATTTTGCATAATACTCTTATAAGCTAAAAAAGTTACATTGTGATTATTAATTTCTATTAATGGTTGATATTCTGTTCGACCTGCATTTACTGTAAATATCTGTAAAGATAGATGATGCAATGCATTAGCGAAGCTTTGTTGTGCAAAGTCAGCGATATTATCTTCAAGAAGCACTCTCAAATCATCGATACTAATAAACGGTGTATCAATCAGTTTTTCAAGAATAAGATTTTCATACAACCTTTTCGCAGGAGTAAATTCTTTAGAGATGAATTTAAGAATTTGATATTCATGATTGTTTAGTATATTCAGAGGCTCTTTGAATGCTTGTAGGATATCAAAGTAAGTAGCTTTTGCTTTAAGGATAACTTCTGGAGCTATAAAATTATGTTTCTCAAAATCAACCAGTGTAGGAATTCTACCAAGCTCTTTTTAAGCTGGATATAATCTTTTTGATATTTTTAAGTTGTGAAAAATTTGTCTTTTGAATATTTCGATAGATAAGCTCTTTTGCAATACTTGTAAATGTAATCGTGCTTTTACCACTAATGAAATTATTCGAGCAACTACAAATTTCTTTAGCTCATCCTTATCGTAGCTATTGTCACCACTTAAGGCTACCGGAATCAGGAAGTTATTTTCATAGTTAGCGATAAAATCCAAGATAACGACAAATTTTTTATCACGATGTTTTCTAAGTCCCCTACCTAATTGCTGAATATAAACTATCGCACTTTGGGTTGGGCGTAAAAGGATTATTTGGTTTAGGCAAGGAATATCGACACCTTCATTGAAAATATCTACCGTAACTATCACTTCAAGTCTTTTTGCTTCAAGCTCTTGAATCGCCAACTCCCTTATATGCTCTGGATCTTGGCTGGTTAAAGATTGTGCTTTGATGCCTTTTTGATTAAGCTTAATTGCAATATCTATAGCTTCATTAACATTACTAACAAACAGTAGTGCAGAGCGTTTCTCTCCACTAAAACCATAAAAATTCATTTTATCGACTATATGCTCAACTCTCTCATCGCTGATTAATTTACTAAAATCTTTTACTGAGTTTTCCGCAAGAGGGAGCGAAGTGAGACCCTGAAACAAGTTCAGGGATTCGGTGGGGTTGTTACTAGACTCCATAACAGATGACTTCTGTACTTGAAGTTCAAGGTAAAAATCCTCAATCGCAAAATAATGAAAAGGACAAAGCAAGTCTTCCTCTAGTGCTTGATGCAATCTAATTTCATAAGCAATATTGTAATCAAATAGTTTGAATATATCCGCATCATCAGTTCGCTCTGGTGTGGCTGTCATACCTAGCAAAAATTGTGGCTTAAAATGCTTGAGTACTCGCTTGTAGCTCTGAGCCTCTGCATGATGGACCTCATCGATAATTATATAATCGAATTCATCACGCTCAAATTTAGCTAATACTTGAGGATTTTTAAGAGTTTGAATAGTCGCAAACAGATAGTCTGCCGAAGATTTATTGCTACCAGTATAAAGACCTATAGATTTTCCTTTGATAACTTTTGAGAAAGTCTCGCTTGCCTTGACTGCTATATTTGTCCTATGGACTATAAATAGACACCTTTTGGGATTCTCTCTTGCGACATCAAAAGCACTCAAAAAGGTTTTGCCTGTGCCTGTTGCACTTATTATAAGAGCTTTGTCTTTACCATCATTACGCAAGATATCTAGATTTGCCAAAGCTTGCCGTTGTATAGTGTTTGGTGTTATAGACTGAGCTTGTTTATATAGCTCTAAATTAGTTGTGTTTCTTATACTTTGGTAATTTAAACGATATTCTTCGATAATATCTCTACAATCAGCAGCCTCTTCAAAAAGTCTATTAAACTCAGAGATAATCTGTTGATATATTTCTTGTTTTGAATTTGTTTGAAAAAGTATATTCCATTCGCTATTTACAGTAAGAGCTGATTGAGTAAGATTTGAACTACCTATCATCATCTCCCAACTATTACCCTTACGAAAGAAAAAACCTTTGGCATGAAAGTTTTCATTAGTAAGTACTTTTAGCTCTATATTTTCAAACTCAAGAAGTTTATCTAATGCTTTTGGTTCTGTGAAATTTAGAAAGCAACCAGTTAAAATCTTACCTTTAACTCCTATTATATTGAGCTGGTGCAATGCTTCTAATATACATACAACTCCACTAAGTGTTATAAATGCTACACTCATAACAAACTCATCACATTCTTCAAGCTGAGAGTTTACTTCAGTGACAATTTTTGAATTTGTAGAATTAGTAATAAACTTCTGAGCATGTAACGACATTTTAAACTTTTATAGGAGTACTAGAATCTAAGTTTACTGTAGATGCTAATCCTTTAGTACCTTTGCCCCAGCAGTAGATATCATCAGTAAGCTTTTCTACTCCACAAGCGTATGTTCTTGCCATACTTAGCCTAGTAAAAATTCTATCTGTCTCTACTTTTTGTGGTGTATCAAACTTGCCTTTTTGCCATTACCAACCTCTCCATTGCTACCGTCACCCCAGCAATACACATGACCGCCCAAGTCCAAACCACAAGCATAATGTGCTTTTGTATAAATCTTTTTAAACTCAACTTCTGAATCTACTTTTACTGGCTCTTTTGATACTTTGTAACAGCTTCCGTACCAAGCTGACCTCTTTTATTACTCCCCCAACAAAAAGCTTCATTGCGACTATCTAGTGCACAATTAAAATCATCTCCACTACTTACATCTTTCATCTGCTTTCTATTATTATAATCTGCAAGAATTTTTTTACTAATACCAGAATTTTTTGTCTTGAGCTTCACGAATCTTATATTTCCAACATCTTAATTGACCTGAAGCATTATATTCACAATTATAATCACTTGATTTACTTATATCGTACTCACTACCGTATTTTTTTGATTTTTGCATCTTGACGATAAGTATCATTCTTGTAAACGAAGTTGTCGTCAGTAATATGATTATAATCATCAAAGAATGCTTGTGCGTGCGTATAACTAGCATATACACCACTAATTGAGAATAATGTTATAAGTATAAAAAATGTTTTTTTTCATATGAAATTATGTTGAATTTACTACTACTAATATTAAGCTATAATGGTAAAAGCTAGTGCTCAAATAAAGAGACTCCGGCACATTCGACTCCGCTCAGTGACTTAATCTAGCGATTCGTGATTTTTTAGAATAATCATTCTAAAGAAAAAACTTCTGCTCCCATTTACGCAAGAAAGCAAAAAACTT
Source organism: Francisella sp. (assembly GCA_038141505.1). Taxonomy (GTDB): domain Bacteria; phylum Pseudomonadota; class Gammaproteobacteria; order Francisellales; family Francisellaceae; genus Francisella. Next base: position 90,390 of record JAYQIE010000038.1, read on the forward strand.
TTCGCTAGTATTGTAATTATCATAATCAACATAAGGCTTTGTAATAAGTATCGGATAACAACCTGCGATGATACAAGCCAAACAACCTGTAAGCAGCCTATCGTCAACAAGTGCAACGGTTTCTGGCTTTTGAGTAACTGTACTAATCACCTTCTGCAAGCCATCTGGATAGGGTTTTTTGCTACGCCTGAAATAAAACGAAATTTGCGGATAATGCTTTTGGAAATACTCCAATCGTACTTGTGTAGGTTTATTTGAAAGAATGAAGATATTCTCTTGACCAAATTCATTTGCAAAATCATCTAACCAAATTTTGACTTCTTCGTTTAGCTCTGGCTTACCGTGAGCCGCTAATACTCCATCAAAATCCAAAGCTACAATTTTAATATTGTGCTTATTTAAAAATTCTACGCTTAATCGTGTGACGCTTTCGAGACAATGCTCATCCTTGACTGCAGATATCTGCTTTTTATGTTTCAGCATTTTTGATGCTGTATAAATCAATCTTTTAAACATCTATTCACCATTGTTTTTATTTCTAATGCTATTTCATAGATTTCATTTTTTTTGCCTTTAGTTAGCTTAGTAGCTAATTTAACAGCCTTTTTAAGTGGTAAGTCTTCCAATAAATCTATCAATAGCTCTCTAAGATCTATTGCCATAGAGAAGCTTTATCATCATCGTTACCATTACAATCTATAAGCACGACAAATTCGCCTCGCAAGTATCGGGATTATCAATGAAAAACTGCTGGACTTCACATGGCTTACCGCTTACAAATTTCTCAAATTGTTTAGTTATCTACCCTTGCTACTACTATATTATTCTTAGGCAAAAGTTCTACCAAATCAGCTAACAAATAACTCACTCTATGCAGATTCATACACAACCACTGTAGAATTTAGCTTACTAAAAGCAAGTATCTGCTCTTGTCGCTTAGTCTTCTTCGCCGCCAAAAATCTCTAAAGTAAAGTTATCTGATGGTAATCCTGCAACAGATAAAGCGAGTGATAACAGCACTAACACCTGGTATTGGCACTATATTGAATTTTTCACTTCTCAAGACATTTTACAATTTTATAACCAGGATCAGAAATAAGTGGCGTACCCGCATCACTAACAAGTGCAATGCTTTTTACCTTCATTCAGCAGCTCTTTTACTTGGCCTGTTCGCTCACTTTCATTGAAATCATGGCATGAGATTAATTTTTGAGTATTGCGGATATTTTAGACCTGCCAAAGCTTGCCTGTCTCGAAAGTATCTTCTGCCAAGATAACATCTACACCTTTTAGAATTTCTAATGCTCTAAGCGTTATGCAGATACATTATTCATTATTGCACTCAACATC
>JAYQIE010000039.1:0-9084 GCA_038141505.1 Francisella sp.
GGAGTATTACCAATGGCTTCTAACTTTTTAAGTTTCATGGTTATTTTGGGGTGGACAAGTCACGACTTGTCCCTACACCGGGCATATAACGAATCACCTGGCTTGATCGGGTGCTTTGTAGTGTAGCCCAATGAGCTGTCCCTACAAAAAAGTCCGTAACTCCAGTTATTGATTTAACGCATCTAAAAGGTGTATAGTAACTATGTTCTACAATTATTTTGATAGAATGATAAGTAAAACACAAGGAGATTGACTATGTTTTAAAATCACTAATGAAGTAGGTTATACAAAAATTGTCGTAAATGGTAAATTAACACATGCTGACTATATTGATACATTGATACCAAAGTTTGAAGAGATATCAAAAAATGGCTCTATCAAGATAATGATGGTTATGAATGGTTTTGAAGGTATTGAGCTTAAGGCTATGCTTGATGATTTTAAAACAGCGTGTAAGCATAGAAAAGACTTTGATAAAGTGGCCGTCGTTACATAGCACTTGGATGAAAATAGGTCTTAATATTTTTGGAGCTATAATTTCAGGTGAAGTAAAAACTTTTGAAAATGAGCAAGATGCCGAGCAATGGCTAACTTAAAGTAATTATTGCCGAGTTATTGTAAAAAATCAAATAGCAACTTTCTATCTTAAATGCTATAATCTAATTCCATGATTTTCTATATTCATGTGATTCAAATGAATTCAAATACTAAAATAATTTTTGTAACTGGTGGTGTGGTTTCATCGCTTGGTAAAGGCGTAACAGCTGCATCTTTAGCAACTTTGCTAGAAAGTCGTGGTCTTAATGTGACTATGATGAAACTTGATCCATATATAAATGTCGATCCAGGTACTATGAGCCCTCTTCAACATGGCGAGGTTTATGTCACAGAAGATGGTGCTGAGACAGACCTTGATTTAGGACATTATGAGCGATTTATTCGTAACAGAATGACTCAGTCAAATAACTTTACTACAGGAAGAGTTTATCAAAATGTACTTAAAAGAGAGCGAAAGGGTGACTATCTAGGTGCTACTATTCAGGTCATTCCTCATATAACAGATGAGATTAAAAACCTTGTGTATAAAGGTATAGCTGATGATATTGATGTGGCTATAGTTGAGATCGAGTGGTACAGTTGGTGATATCGAGTCACTACCGTTTTGGAAGCTATAAGACAGCTTAGAATTGAGCTAGGTCGTGCAAGAACATTATTTATACACCTTACGCTACTTCCATATATAAGAGTTGCCGGAGAGATGAAAACTAAGCCAACTCAGCATTCTGTAAAAGAGCTCCGTGGTATCGGTATTCAGGCAGATATGCTTGTGTGTAGATGTGAGCAAAAGTTTGAAGAAGATGAAAAAAGCGTAAGATAGCTTTATTTACCAATGTAGATCAAGACTGTATATTTACAGCAGAAGATAAAAACCATATACGAAGTGCCGCTTAGATACCATGAGCAGAATTTTGATGCAAAAGTTGTTGAACTTTTAAACTTAGATACTAAAGAAGCAGATTTGTCAGAGTGGCAGGGTGTGGTTGAAGCTATCCGTAATACTCAAGGCGAAGTGACTATTGCGATGGTTGGTAAATATGTGTCTCTAACTGAAGCGTATAAATCACTAAACGAAGCACTTTATAATGCTGGCTATAAAAAAGGCGTAAAAGTAAAAATCAAATTTGTAGATTCTGAAAAGGTGTCAGCAAATAATATAGCTAAGCATTTTGCAGGTATTGATGCAATTCTTGTACCTGGTGGTTTTGGTCATCGTGGTGTGTCGAAGGTAAGATTTTAGCGATTCAATATGCTCGTGAAAATGATGTGCCATTTATGGGTATATGTCTAGGTATGCAATTAGCTGTAGTTGAATATGCTCGTAATGTGCTAGGTATAAAGGATGCTCATTCTAGTGAACTTGACCCTACAACAACAAATCCTGTAATAGCACTTATCACCGAATGGCAAGATGAGTTTGGTGAGATTCATCAAAGGACTGTAAACTCAGATCTTGGTGGTACAATGCGTTTGGGCGGTTATAAAGCTATGCTAAATGAAGGCTCACGAGTAAGAGATATCTACAAAAAAGCAGAAGTTGTAGAAAGACATCGCCATAGATATGAAGTGAATAACAAGTTTGTTGAAGAGCTTGAAAAAGCAGGTTTGATATTCTCTGGAAAGTCAGAAGATGAAAGCCTTATGGAGATAATAGAAATCCCGCAACACAAGTGGTTTGTAGCTTGTCAAGCACATCCGGAATTTACTTCAACTCCTCGCTATGGACATAAGTTGTTTGAATCTTATATCGAAGCTGCTATTAAAAAATAATATATTTAGACTTGTTGTTTTGATATTTGCATAATAATAGTGCTATAATTCTAGCTAACTAAATATTGGAGAATCAAAACAATGAGTAATCAAAGAACATTATCAATAATCAAGCCTGATGCAGTATCTAAAAATGTAATCGGTGAAATCTATAGCCGTTTTGAAAAGTCTGGCTTAAAAATAGTTGCGGCTAAAATGAAGCATCTTTCAAAATTAGAAGCAGAAGGCTTTTATGCTGAGCATAGCGAAAGACCTTTTTTTCAGTGCATTAGTAGAGTTTATGATTTCAGGTCCTGTGATGATACAAGTACTTGAAGGTGAAAATGCTGTTGCTAAACATCGTGATCTTATGGGTGCAACTAATCCTAAAGAAGCTGCTGCTGGCACAATTCGTGCTGATTTTGCTACTAGTATCGATGCTAATGCTGTTCATGGTTCTGATGCTGTAGATACAGCAGCTAGAGAAATCGGATATTTCTTTAGTGAAATAGAAACTTTTGCATAGTAATTTGAATATTTATATCCCAAAAGGAGAGTTAAATGAGTTGGTTAACTAGAGTAATTGGAAAAAGTTTAGGATTAAGTGCTCAGAAAAAGATATGCCTACGGGTATATGGAGCCAATGTCCTAGTTGTCAGGTTACGCTTTATTCTGAAGAATTGGCTAATAATAATTCTGTATGTCCTAGTTGTAACTATCATTATAGAATTTCGGCTAGACAAAGATTAGATATGTTTTTTGACCAAAACTCAATGACTGAGCATTTTGCAAACATAACTCCTGTGGATATGCTTAAATTCAAAGATACTAAGACTTATAAAGATAGACTGTCTCAAGCGCAGAAAAAAACAGGTGAGCAAGATGCTTTAGTTGTGATGGATGGAACTGTTGAAAACTTTCCTATAGTTGCTGCAGCATTTAACTTTATGTTTTTGGGTGGCTCAATGGGCTCTGTAGTTGGCGAGAAGTTTGTGCGAGGTGTAAACCTTGCGATGGAAAAGAAAGTGCCGTTTGTATGCTTTACTGCTAGTGGTGGTGCTAGAATGCAAGAGTCTCTTTTCTCATTGATGCAAATGACAAAAACAAGTGCTGCTTTACAAAAACTAGCAGAAGCTAAGCTACCATACTTGGTTGTGCTAACTGATCCTACTACTGGTGGTGTATCTGCATCATTGGCAATGCTTGGTGATGTGCATTTAGCTGAGCCTAAAGCTTTGATTGGTTTTGCGGGTGCTCGCGTGATTGAGCAGACAGTTAGAGAAAAGCTTCCTGAAGGCTTCCAAAGAAGTGAGTTCTTGGTAGAAAAAGGTATGGTTGATATGATTGTTGATCGTAGAAACCTAAGATCAGAAGTTGCGAAACTTGTTGATAAACTAATGCCAAATCTTACAAAAATTAATCATAGTCAAGCTTTAGAGCATAAATCTGCTGAAGCTACTACACAAGCTTAAATTATCATAAAATGAGCATCGAATCTAAAATAGCTAAAATAATGGCTAATGATGCTCAAGTCTGTAAATTAAATGACCTTTTATTTATTCTCGATAGATTTAATTTCCATAAGAAATTTAAAATCATAACTATAGCTGGAACTAATGGCAAAGGTACTACAGTAGCTATGTTAGAAGAATTGCTGGTAGCCAACAATAAAAATGTCTTAAGTCACATATCTCCGCATATATTTAATTTCAATGAACGAATATCTTTTAATAAGAAACCAATTAGTGATAGCTTATTGCTAGAGCTTTTAGAGCGGCTAGAAGAGATTACAATTGATTATAAATTATCGTACTATCAAATTGCTTTTTTGTGTACTTGTATTTATTCACAGAAAATTGACATTGATTATTTGATTATGGAGGTTGGTATTGGCGGTAGGCTAGATGCATCAAATATTTTAGAGCATGATATAACAGCTATAACAAATATAGATTATGATCACTGTGAGATACTTGGAGATACTCTTGATAAAATTGGCTTAGAAAAAGCTGGAATATCGCGTAATAGTATACCGTTATTTCTAGGCTCAAAAATGCCTGATAGTGTGTATAACTATGCTAGTGTGGTAGAAGCTACTGTGCATGAAAGAAGCTATCCTGTAAGTTTAAAGGATTGTTTTATTGATAGTTTTAATATCGCACAAGGTATTGCAGACTATTTATTTTTCAAGCAAGAAATAAATTACATACCGAAGTTAGAGCATATTAGAGCGAATGCCCGAATAGTAAGTTTAAAGAATGATGTCAAAAATAAAAGTTTCATTGTTGTTGATGTCGCTCATAACCCTGCATCAGTAAGGTATTTATTTAAAATTTTAGATGATAAGTTTGGTGCTCTGAATATAAAGTACGAAGCAATATTTGGTATATTAGGAAGTAAGGATTTAGCTAGTGTATTGACAATTGCAAAAGAATATATCTCTAGCTGGAATGTGATTGATTTAAGTTACTTAGACAATCGTGCTCAAAGTATTGAAAATATCCAAAAAGAATTTGATATACAAAATATAACAAAGGTTGATTATCATAAAAATTTAAGTAGGGTCTATCTATCCAAAAATGAGACTGTGACAGTTGTTTTTGGGTCTTTTGTATTGGCGGGAGGTTTTATAAAAGAGTATGAAAAAAGTAGCAAGTAGTGAAAAAGAGATGTTTGAAGTAGCTAAAGAATATGCAGGTACTCTTAAAGCTGGTAGTGTTATATTTTTACATGGCAACCTTGGTGCAGGTAAGACAACTTTTGTTAAAGGTGTTTTGCGAGCATTAGGTTATGAAGGTAATGTAAAGAGCCCAACTTACACTCTAGTCGAAAGTTATGAGTTAGAAGGCTTTAGCTTACATCATTTTGATTTGTATCGACTAGCAGATCCAGAGGAACTTGAATGGATTGGTGTGAGAGATTACTTTAATGATAGTAGTATTTGTTTTATAGAATGGCCAGAAAAAGGTGACGGTTTCTTGAGTAAAGCAGATAAAAACATTTATATAGAGTATCTAGATAAAGGTCGGGAATTAAAATTTTTATAATTAGCCTTAAAAATTATTATAAAATATTTCATATTGCTCTATACTATTTAAATAAATACTTTTTAAAAATTTGAATGAGACCTGTAGGAGGGTAGATGAAAGCTAGATTGTTGATTTCTTGTTTGGGTGTATTATTTTTTGGTTCATCGTATGCGACTTTAGAGCAGTGCTATAAAGATGGTTTGGATGAAAATTATGAAAGTGTACTTGAGACCTGTAAACCTTACCTAAGGAATGATGCTAGAGCTACTGGATTATTGGCAGAAGCTAATATTCAGCTTGATAAAGATGATAAGTTAGCTTTAGATGATGCCGTTTGGAGTGTTGATTTTTATGAGAAAAATGGAGCACCTACTAATCATGAGGGACTTAAGTCTTATGCTTATTTGGTATATTTAGTTGGTGAATTATATTATTTTGGTTCTGATAGTGGACATATTAAAGTTAATGCAGATAAAGGCTTTGAGTATATAAAAAAGGCTGGCGATTTAGGTTATGCAGTAGCTCAAAACCAGCTAGGTAATTTTTATGTAAGATCCACAAAGATTCCACCTACAAATTTTGCGGAAGCTTATAAATGGTATAAGCTAGCAGTTGCTAATGGTAGTCTTGATGCTAGGAAAGCTTATCTTCTAAATAATGAAGAAAATTTCATTAAGCAGTATCCATATTGTATATCTCAAGGTAGGGCACTTATCGGTGAGGCCTATTTTGTCGGTAATGGTGGCTTAGCAAAAGACACCGCAAAAGCAATAGAGTGGTATGATAAGGCTTATAGTATTGATCATGTATCTCCAGTAGAGGTTGGGATGGCAAAAGCTTATATAGCTAATGGTGATAATAAAAAGGCATTAATTTATGCTAAAGAAGCAATTACGCAGCCTTATGCACCAGCATTTGTAGTTATGGCACAATTAACAGATGACAAAATAGAGAAATATACTTATCTATCTATCGCGGTATCGTTATTCAAATCTCCTGAGCTTAAATTTTGGAGTCAATTTAATGAGTATTGTCTACCTGATTTATCAGAAAATGGTATCGATGATGCTAAGAAGCAGTTAAGTGCAATATCTCTTGATGATAGTCAAAAGAACAGGTTGAAAAGATGACTAAAAATATTGAAAGTCATTGGAAAACAGAAGCGACTATAAGTTAGTAGTATATTTTAGTGTCCTATTGCTTCAAACAATGAAAAAAATTCTTTCAAATAGTATAGTAGTATCAATATTTCTTTTTTTATCAAAAATATTAGGTTTTATTAGAGACTTATTATTAGCATCATTTTTTGGTAGCTCTAGTGCATTACAGGCATTTTTGATAGCTTTTAGATTGCCGGAATTTATGCGTAAAGTCACGACTTCTGGAGTGCTGACTCAAGTATTAAACCCACATTTAGAATCAAATATCTCTGATGAGCAAAAGTCCTTTATAGCTACAGTATTGTATTTTGTAGCGGTAGTGCTTTTAATTATAACCGTACTGACTATTTATTTTAGTAGCTTTTGGGTAGATTTATATGCCTATGGACTAGATGATACAAAGCTTTTAGGCCTAGTGAAAACACTTTTTGTCTTGATGATACCGTATGTGCTTTTTAACTTTATTGTTGGACTTATTTCGGCAGTACTAAATAGTCATAATCGCTATATAGTTTCATCACTATTGCCGTTGACCTTAAATGTAGTAATGATAGTCGGGATAGTTCTATCACCGTATGTTAGTGTGCCTATAGAGGTTGTTGCATATAGTGTGTGCTTATAGCAGGTGTTCTGCAGTTTGTGATAGCTCTAAAAGCATTGCATTGCCTTGCAGGTGGGCTTAATTTTACTAAGTCTGTGATGAGCTTAAAAAATGCAAAAGCTAGAGTTTTTCTTAAAAAGTTGCCTCTTGGTTTTCTTGGTAGTGCTATGTTTCAAATCAACTCACTGATAGAGACATTTTTCGCATCGTTCTTGATGTCAGGAAGTTTGGCGTGGCTTTATTATGCCGATAGGGTAAATCAGTTTCTTTATGGGATATTCGGTACAGCTATTGCTACGGTTATGATACCGCATTTGATAGAAGTTTATGGCGATAAAAAAGAAGTTTTATGATAGTTTGACTTGGATTATAAAGGTTGTGCTTGTTGTGACTATTCCTGCGATTGTTGGGCTTTTTGTGCTTTCAAAGCCAATTATGATTACGCTGTTTTATTATGGAAAGTTTAGTCTTGTAGATGTTGTTAATACTCGTATTGCTATATTTGGGTATTTAGTTTCATTATTTTGTATTGTGATAGCTAGGGTGGTTATATCTGCATTGTATGCACAGAATAGATCACGGCCTGTGTATGTAGTAGCGATGTTTTCTATAGTGTGTAATATTACCTTTGATAGTTTCATTATTTATAATTATGCAAATTACGATTATGCTTTTGCCTACCTTGCAATTTCGACTTCGATTATATCATTATTTAATTTGATCGTATTGCTTGTTGTATTTGCTGAGTATAGGTGGTCATTATTTTTTGAGCTTTATTGTTCTGATTCTTGGTTATTGAGAATTGTCTTGGCAAGTTTAGTGATGATTGTTGTATTAAAGATGTTTAATTTGAATGATGATTATTGGCTAAGTTTAGCAATGTTTGGTAGACTTAAACATATATTGTTGATTGTATCTTCTGGCTTAATTAGCTATATGCTTATGATGTGGCTTTTAGGGGCTAAAAAGATTTTCATAATTAAATAAATTATAGTGCTATGCTATTTACAATTTGAGCTTTTGGATAATATTTTAAGGTTTTATATGAGTGATTTTTCTAAACTAAATAATCTTAGGGGTGTGGAGCGTGAGACTCTGCGTATAAATATTGATGGAACTCTTGCAAATACTGCTCATGCTGTCAGTTTAGGGCATAAGCTTACTAATGATAGTATCACTGTAGATTTCTCTGAAAATCTTCTTGAGCTTATAACTTCTCCAAAGAAATCTATTGAGGAAGTGCTTAATAATCTAAAAGAGCTAAGTGCATTTACTTTGCAAAATATCTCACAAGATGAAATCATCTTAAACACAAGTATGCCATTATCAGCATCTGAAAGATGATATCAAAGAGGCAGATTTTGGAAGCTCTAATTCTGGGATGATGAAGCAAACTTATCGTAAAGGATTATCTGCTCGTTATGGCAAGATTATGCAGATTATTTCTGGTATTCATTATAATTTCTCATTTGATGAGGAGCTAGTAGCACAAAAATCTAAAGAACTAGGACTGACAAAATCTGGTGTATATTTTGGTGTTATAAATAACTATTTTGAATATATGTGGTTATTACCGTACTTATTTGGAGCTAGTCCGATATGTGCTAAAACTTCGGTAAAGAATAAGCCTGCTTACTTACAGAATCTTGATGAAGAGTTTTATGTAGGTCAATATGCTACTAGTCTTAGAATGAGTGATTTAGGATATACAAGTCCAGCTCAAAAGGGGTTAAACATCTCGTATAAAGATGTTAAATCGTATGTAAAAGATCTGATTGGAGCTACAGCAAAAGAGTTTCCAAGCTATGCAAAGCTAGGACTTTATAATCAAGAAAATGAGCGTATTCAGCTTAATGAGAATATTCTTCAAATTGAAAATGAATACTATAGTCCTGTAAGACCAAAGCAGATAGCAAAAAGGTGTGAAAGACCTGCTTGTGCGTTGTTAAATAGAGGTGTGGAATACATGGAAGTTAGAGTTTTGGAT
>JAYQIE010000040.1:0-12682 GCA_038141505.1 Francisella sp.
AAAATAATATGGATACCAATCTTCCCAAAAAAATGGGGCTGTTTAGTGCCGTCTTAATAGGTGTAACTTCAATGGTTGGCTCGGGATGGCTATTTAGTGCTCAATTAACTGCAAAAAACGCTGGTAACTGGGCTTTCTTGTCATGGGCTCTTGCTGCTGTACTCATCATGATGATCGGATTATGTTTAGCAAGAGTTGTCGCTGAATTTTCTGTGCGTGGTGCAACCACTCGATCAAGTGCTCTTTCTCATAATAGTATATTTGCTATGCCGTTTGCCTTTGCCAACTGGTTTGGTATTGTGGTGATGATTTCAACTGAAGCACAGGCAACCACAGTATCTTGCAGGTTTAGAAAGCTTTCAAGGATTGATGACAAATGGTGTGATGTCTAATTACGGGATAATGCTTTCGTTATTTATATTAGTCATATACCTCATCATAAATTTCTATGGTGTAAAGTTACTAACAAATATAAATAATGGTATAACCGTCTTTAAGATGTTTGTACCAGCCCTGATAGTTATAATCTTTATAGTATACGCATTTACTCATTCTGCCGAACATCAAAGTTTATTATCAGCAGATATACCAAACAATGGTAGCTTCGGTTTATCTAGTGCTTTCACAGCAATAGTTGCCGGTGGTCTTGTATACACATTCAACGGCTTCCAAATTGTCGTAGCATACAGTAGTGAAATCAAAAATCCTTCTCGTAATGTACCATTAGCAATTATATTTTCATTACTACTAGTATTAGTACTTTATATGGGTCTACAATATGCTTTTATGCAAGCCGTGCCACATGACTACTTAGTGTCTAAAGGTGGTTGGGCTGGACTTGATTTTGAGTCACCATTACTACAAGTAGCTTCCCTTATTGGGCTAACTTATATCGGGTTTTTGCTAATTATTGATAGTATTGTTAGCCCATCTGCTACTGGTTATAGCTACCTTGGGGCTTCTTCAAGAATGCTGTATGCAATGTCTTCTGAAGGCCAAATGCCTCGCTATTTTGCTAAGATAAATAAAAAGTAAATATATCGCGTCGTTCACTACTAGCAAACTTTGCAATTTGTGCGATTTTCCTAATATTCTCAGAAAACTGGGCAGCTCTGATGCTTATAGTTACAGGATTTAATATCATCGGCTATATGGCAGCTCCAATCAGTATGGGGGCAATAGCTCCTAGAACTCGTATCTTCGGAATGATAGTATTTGTACTACTAACTATGCTATTAAATACTATTGAGGTTATAACGAACATCCATCTTAGTATTATATTAGTGGTTTTAATGACTATTTTTGGAGCTTTTGAATATCGTAGAGTTGGCTTTAGAACACTTATGATTTTAGTATTACCTTTCATTATTTTTGTATGTATTGTCTCACCTATTGATCATACATACTTTGAAGGTCTTATTGGGGCTATATTTTATATAATAGTTACAGATAAACGCTTATGTGACTTTCTGTAAGAAAACTGCTAATGAACAGAATTTATTGGTGGATTAAAAAATTAGATCTTCTTTACTATCTCTAGAGGGCACCTCTAAAAACTCTGTGTATGCAGATTAACTAGTTTTAAATTTATCACAACAAGGCGAAAATTGAGAGTAACAGTCTATCTATTGCTAAAATTTGCAACGCAGGTGTGGTGAAGTTGAGCGTTAAGATGTGTGCTCATGAGTTTTTAGATGTGCCCTAGTATTACCACAAAAAATATATACACGATGTAAGTACTACTCCAGACCAAAGCAAAGCTATTATACAATACCCCATAATATCTCTTATTTTAAGACCTGCTACTGCTAATACAGGTATTGCCCAAAAAGGTTGTATCATATTTGCCCAAGCTTCTCCCCATGCTATAGCTATCGCAGCATCTGCTTGTGATACACCAAGAACCTTAGCTGCAGGCATTACAAATGGACCCTGCACAGCCCAATGCCCTCCACCCGATGGTATAAATATATTTGTAATAGCTGATGAAAAGAATGTGTATAGTGGTAGCGTGTGTTTTGTTGAGATACTTATAAAAAAGTTAGATATAGACTCATCAATACCAGAGTGCATCATCATACTCATAATTCCCGCATAAAATGGGAACTGAATAGCAACACCTGCACATACAACCATTGATTTTTTAAACTCATCAAGATACTTAGTCAGGCTACCATAGAAAGCCAAACCAAGCCCTAAAAAGAAAAGATTAATAAAATTAAAATCAATATTACCATTAGCTGTCAAACTATTAAACAAATAGAAAAAGATAAACCCCGCAAATAAATAACAAAGTATTTACTATTTTCTAATTTTTCTGCAGGTGTTGATAGAACTTGCAATCCTGATACTTTCTCATCTTCGCTTTTTATCTTAGCTACTTTTTTGCTGTCGATTTAATACCTCTCATAGACCAATTTAATATTGGTAGAGTAAATATAAGTATCAAAACTGGTATATAGTTTTTGTATGAAAATATAGTCTCAGAAAGAGGTATGATTTTGCCATTTGTCAAAGCCGCAAGATCACCTGTAGTTGGTGTAGCTATAATAAGAGGAATAGACCCTGAAAGTCCAGCATGCCATACTAAAAAACCTATATACGCTGATGCGACCAAAAGCCCATAATTCACTCCTCAACTTTTTTAGCTATTTCCTTAGCTATAATTGCTCCAACAACTAAACCAACAGCCCAATGCACCCAACAAACCAAAGATGAAACAATTGTTGTAACAATTATCGCCTGACCTTCTGTATGTACAAAACCAACTATATACTGAAGAATCTTTTGAACCGGCTTACTTGCAGCTAATGCATAGCCTGTAGCTAGAACCAAAACCATCTGCATCGCAAAAGGCAATAAAGTCCAAAGTCCATCACCCCAATAATTTGTCATTGTGACTAAACAAATATACTCAAAAATAGCATTAAGAATGTAAGTAACATTACGAAAATAAAACTATCTGGCATATATTTACTTACCAGCTTAGAAAAGAAAAAAGAACCTAGAATTGTCAACATGATTTTTATTTGAGAAAATTATTTTGATGAAATCATATACTTAAAATATAAATTTACTAAATTATTGTGATTATTTTTTATCTGCGATATAGGCTCCTGTAGCTGCCCCAACTGCTCCTGCAGCCATAATCCAACAACTATTTAATGATATAGCTAAACCACAAGCCATCATAATATAAATTAATTTCTTCATCTAACTTCCTTATACATAAATCAACAAAATATCATCAGATTGTAGCATATCCACTAAATAATATCTTTTATAAAAAACTTTTTTATGAATAAAACATCATATTTTATTTGAAGATAACACCCCCTAGCCATATAATGAATTTACTAATATTTTTTCAAAACCACAAACATGTATTTCGGCGTTGACTACTACCCAGAACAATGGGATTACTCTCTTATAGATGAAGACTTAAAACGCATTGCCTCATCAGAACTTAACTGTATTAGAATAGCAGAATTTGCTTGGCATCTTATGGAGCCAAAAGATGGTGAGTTTGACTTTAGCTTTTGCAATGATTTTAGATAAAGCTCACAAGCTTGGGCTAAAAGTAATGATAGGCACGCCTACTGCTACTGCACCTGCTTGGCTTTATAGAAAATACCTAAAATCTTTGAGATAGATGAAAATCTTATTCAGAAACATTTTGGCGGTAGAAGACAAGCTTGCCTAAACTCGCCAACTTATAATGAATACGCTAACCGCATTACACAAAAAATGGTTGAGGCTTACAAAAATCATCCGGCTGTACTACTATGGCATATAGATAATGAGCTAGGGCATGAATCAAGTGATATGTGCTATTGCGACCAATGCGAAGTTGAATTTAGAAAATACCTAAAACAAAAATTTAATAATGATGTAATGTCATTTAACGATGCTATTGGTAGTGTTTTTTGGTCTCAAACTTACAATGACTTTGATGAGATAAATATCCCTCGCTCAACAATCCCTGCGACAAATCCGGGGATGATTTTTGTATTTCAATCGTTTCAGAGCAGACACTACAACTAACTTCTTGGCTAGACAAGTCGAAATCATCAAAAACATTGATCCAACTAGAGAAGTCTTACATAACTATACTGGTGATTATTTCTCAAGGCTCAAGATCATACAGATTTGTCTGAGCAACTTGATGTAGTCGCTTTGAATAACTATCCAGTTTGGGGTGGTCAACATATACCTGTTGAATCTTATAAAACTGCTTTCAAGCTAGACCAAACTAGAGGCTTTTTAAATAAAAACTACTGGATAACTGAGCAATTGATCGGTGCTCAAGCTCACAACATCATGGGGTTTGTGCCTCGCCCTGGTCATGCTAAACTTTGGTCATTCCAAGCAATGGCTCGTGGTTGTGATAATCTTATCTACTTTAGGTGGCGTACAGCTACAAAAGGTGCTGAGCAATTTTGCTATGGTGTGCTAGATCACGATAACAAATACAACCATCGCTATGCTGAAATGCTTGAGATAGTTAAGCAAGCTAAAGAAAACAAGCAAGCTATCCAGGCTCCGACAAAATCTAAAGTTGCTCTATTATACTCAATGGATAATATCTACAGCTGGCGTATTCAACAGCAATCAACAGCTTTTGATATTCAGCATGAGCATACACGACTGTACAAACCATTTTATGACAATAACATTAGCGTGGATGTGCTAGATATTCGCCATGACTTTAGTGACTACTCGGTAATTTTACTACCTGTAGCAATGCTTATAACTGATGCAAATATCGCTAGACTTGAAGAGTTCATCAAAAATGGTGGTACTGTTATCGCGAGCTTTAGAGCAGGATTGAAAGAATATCATAATGAGATTCGTTTCGGTGTTGAGAATCCTATTCATAAACTTGCTAATGTAAGTGTGAATTATTTCGAGCCACTACCAACTGATACAAGCTGCACTATAAACTACAAAGGTCAAGACCTAAAAGCTACGGTTTGGCGAGATATGCTAACACCAAAAGAAAACACCCAGTCATTATGTAGCTATACAGATGAGTTTAAAGACTATAGTGGTGCTGTGAAATCTAAAGTCGGTAACGGAGAGATTTACTATATCGGCACAGGTATTGATGATGAGATATTTTGGAATGACATCACAATGCAACTAGCTAATGAAAAATCCCTACAATACTTCAAATCACCTGATAGTTTAGAGATCGTAATCAAAGGTGATGATGACAATAAGATAGCTATCTTGATGAATCATAATCGTTTTGAAGTAGAGTATCTTGGCGAGACTATCAAAGCTCTTGATACACAAGTAATAGCATTCGCTGATTTTCAAAATAAATATGTAAAGCATCATGCTTAAAAAAACAAATATTTTGGATACTATGATAACTTTACATGGTAAAAAATCTTCTTTCATAATCAGATGTGATTCTAAAAATCCACCTCAATGTATTTATTGGGGGGAGAAACTAGATCTCAATGATAATGAAATAGCTCAACTATTAGAGCAAACTTCGGCTATCCCCCAAGGTACAATAGATGAGCCTAGCCATGGTTCACTTATAACCACCCTTTCACAAGGCGATTTTCAACTAAATGCAATTGAGCTAATATCAGATAACCACTGGTCACCAAAGTTTGAGCTTGTAGATACTATAGCCAGTGCCCAATCGGTAAAACTTATACTAAAAGATAGTATTGCCAAACTAAATCTTGAGATAAATATCTCTATAGATGACAACGATATCTTACAAAAAGACATCACACTCACAAATATAGCTGATGAAGAAATCGTCGTTTCTAAACTTCTAAACACACTTATATTACCAAGTAGTATAGATGAGATTACACAGTATCATGGTAGATGGATTCAAGAAGCACAAGAGCAGACTAGTCAATGGAATCAACCGAACTATATAGTTGAGAATATTCGTGGTAGAAGCTCACATGACAACCCTCCTATTTTACGCTTACAACAAACTGGTTGTAACTACAACTCTGGTAACTGCTATAGTTTTAGCTTAGCTTGGAGTGGTAATCATAGTTATATCTTACGCAAACTTGATGATGGCAACAAAGCTATCCAATGGGGCGAGAAACTTATTTCCAATGAAATATCTTTAGATAAAAATCAAAGCTATACAACTCCGACATTGTTAGCAACATTTTCCAATAATGGTTTTAATGGTCTTCGCCATAATTGGCATAGTTTCATTCGTAAAAGTAACAATCTAGCTGTACATACAAATAAAGTCCGTCCTGTGCAGATAAATACTTGGGAAGCCGTATATTTTGAGCATGATATTGATACATTCAAAAGGATGATTGATAAATCTGCTGAGCTAGGTATCGAGAGGTTTGTACTAGATGACGGTTGGTTTAAAGGTAGAAATGATGATAAAGCTGGGCTTGGCGACTGGTTTGTCGATAAAGATAAATATCCGCAAGGCTTACACCCACTAGTTGATTATACTATAGCAAAAGGTTTAGAATTTGGGCTATGGTTTGAGCCTGAGATGTTTAACCCAGATTCTGACTTATACCGCAAGCATCCAGATTGGGCATTACAAATAAACAGTTATGAGCAGAAACTTGGCCGCTATCAATTAGTGGTTAATCTAACTCACCCTGAAGCTTTTGGGTATATCTTAAAATGTATGAGCGATATTTTGAATGAATATAATATCTCTTATGTAAAATGGGATATGAACCGCGACCTTATTCAAGCTGGTGGTAGCGATGGTAAAGCCAGTTATTATAATCAAGTATTGGCAACCCATAAGCTTCTTGGGGAGTTAAAAAAAAACTTTTCCCAAGCATTGAGTTTGAGAGCTGCTCATCTGGTGGTGCTAGGACAGATTTTAAGATTTTAGAGCATACTAATCGTTTTTGGAGCTCAGATTGTAACGATCCTCTCGAACGACAAGATATCCACAAAGGGCTAAGTCAGTTTTTCCCACCAGAAATTTTAGGAGCTCATGTTGGACCTACTGAAGCCCATACTACCTCTAGGCTCAACAAACTAGATTATTCTTTGATTACAAGTTTTGCTGGGCACTTGGGTTTTGAAAGAAATGTAATCGAACTTAATGATAACGAATCGACTATAGTTAAAAAATATATTCAACTTTACAAAGACTATCGCGACTTGTTACATAGCTCAAAACAGTATTATCTTGATACCGATAAATCTGCGATTGCTCAAGTTTTTGTAGCTGAAGATAAAGCTCAAGCATTACTTATGTTCTATCAAAATGCGATGCCACAAAATATGCTGCCGCAAAAATTGAAAATTATAGGCTTAGATAGCAACAAGACATACACCCTTAGAATGCTAAATGATATTGACAATATAGGTTATGTAATGAAATCTAGCCCACTAATTTGTGAGCAAACAATAAATCTAACAGGAAATATTTTGAGTAATATAGGTTTAGATATACCTCTACTACATCCTCAAAGTGCTATTTTAATAAACATAAGAGAAATCAACTATGAAATATAATACTCGCAAATGGAACCCTTTTTTAATTGCTATACCAGACATTGGGATCGGAATGTTTTGGTCACTTACTGGCACCGTAGGTTCATGGATTGCATATCAATATACAGACTCCTCACTACTAGTGGGTCTATTACTTTCAATGGCTGCTTTCACAGGATTATTCATGCAGACTATAGCTGGGATAATATCGGATAAAACCCCTAGCGACAAGTTTTTAGGAAAGCGAACAACCTGGATATTACTAGGACTTTTTAGTACTTGTTTTTTCCAAATGCTTTGGCCATTTGCAAATAGTTATTTTACATTATTCTTAATAGCTTTCCTTACTTACTCTAGCATTAATTTTTATCAAGGTCCTTACTATACGATGGTTGTTGAGACTGTAGATAAGGATCAGATACCTTTTGTTACACTTTTAGCTAGAACTACGGCTCAAATTGGGACAATAGTAATAGGTCTATTTAGTGCATATATCTGGAGTCTTGGAGGCGCCAAGCTGACATGTATCTTTATTTGCATTTTACTAATTATACCAACAATATCTATAATTCCTTTCCTTGTAAAAAGGCCAGAAAATCAAACAACCTTATCGTTCAAGCTTACGATTTGATATATTTAAAAATAAAAACATCAACTATCTATTCTTAGCAACTTTTTGTATCTTAACAGGCTTTGGAGCTTTTATGCCAATGATGGGAGGATATATGAATCATTACCTAGGTTTCAGTAAAAGTTTTACCGCCTCTCTAGTAATGTTTTTGGGATTGGGTCAGTTATTGTTGGAATTTTTACAACTTTTTTCATTAATTCTATAAAGATACCTACTTTATTTAAAGTTGGGACTATTGTTTTTGCGGCATCTATATTTTTAAGCTCTTTTTTAACTACCGAAACATATCTTTGGTATGTTATTACTCTAGCGATTGCTATGGGTTTTATTTTATCTCAAGTATGTTGTTATACTTTAATTGCTCATCTAGCCCCAACAGATAGACTGGGAGAGTATATGGGATGGATGAATATGTTCTTTTCATTACCACAACTAATTATACTGATCTTTGGAGGACTGCTTATAGATAATGGTTTTGCTCCATACCTATACATAACGGCAAGTATTATATTACTAATAGGCTTTGTAGCTGTAACACAAATTAAGTTGCCAACAACAACTAGCCATCAAGAAAACTAGTTTCTTTTTTAGCTTCACGAGTATATAAATTTCTATGTTTTAATATCTCTTTTTTTGAGCTTCTGACTTCTGCGGATTAACCTTATCAAATTCTTTTTAAGAATTTACCTGCTTCACTTACATAAGCTCTCTATCTTTTTGTTGTCAAATAAATGCGCTAATCGCAGTATAATTTTCATCATAATCAAAACTCTTCTTTGAATATTCAATTTATCTTGTAGCTTGATGGTAATTATATCAATCCCAATACAAATTGGTACAATTATCTCAAAGAAGTTTATGCCTAATTTAATTCTTTGATGTACAGGTAATAGCAATAGCTATTGGCAAATATCAAAGGGTTAAAGGAGGTGTAAAAATGCAAAGAGAGAATGTTTAGATTTGTATTGGGATTTGTATTGGGATTGGTATTACACACAAATCACTTGGAAATACAGTCTTTTATTGAAGTATTTTTGAATAAGTTTAGTGCAATGAATCGCGGTTAATAGCCAGCTATTAACAAAATTTAGTGTGCTAAAATCGCCTAACAAAGACAAAAATATAAACCTATATTTTCGGGTGAATTGTGTATATACTAAGCTAAACAACAAAGTCATCTATAAACTATATAGCTTTTGAGCGTTTTATCATGGGTTAAGTCAAAAACCAAAGATTATTGGTATCTTTTTAATGTTTTTAAGCCTTACTATGTTGAGTCCTGTTGTGATTGATAGCATATATAGTGAGCATACTTCATACCCTTTTCTTGTTAGCTTTTTATTACATTTTTATGTGGCTTTTTATCATGGTTTATCGCTCGAAATACGACAAAAAGACTTTCTAATCGCGATACTTCTGGATAGTTGCTTTAGTTTGGGGATTTGTAACATTATTTTGGCTCTATACCATATATGACATTCCCAGGATTAGACTTATCATTCACTCATGCTGTTTTTGAATCAGCATCTGGATTTACCACAACTGGTGGTACTGTCATTGACGGATTGATAGCTACCTCACAGTATACTTTTCTATCGTCAGCAAACTGAGTTTTTGGTGGTATGGGGATTATCGTACTATCTGTAGCTATACTACCACTGCTTGGTGTCGGTGGGATGCAGCTATATAAAGCAGAGATCGCTGGTCAATGGAAGGATGAAAAAATTGCACCAAAAATATCTAGTACTGCAAAAGCTCTTTGGTTAGTTTATTTATTATTTACATTCTTATGTTTTTTATCCTATATGCTTGTCGGCATGAATCCATTTGACGCAATATGCTATACATTCTCAACCGTCTCAACAGGCGGGCTTGCCCCTAGTGATGCTAGTATGACAGACAAATCTACTGGAGTACTTGTCGTATGTGCAGTATTCCTTTTTCTCGGAGCTACAAGCTTCAAAGCTCACTACATAGCCCTGTCTGGACTGAAAATAAAACACTACTTCAAAAATGTAGAATTTAAAGCTTACCGTTACTTACTGTTTTTTTCCTCTGTGATAGTTTCAATCACAATGATTTCTTATACCGATGATTTAGCACATATATCCAACATAATCACAAATAGCATATTCCAAGTAATATCATTAAGCTCAAGTGCCGGCTTTGTATCTGATAGTAACTTTTACTTTATGGCCAAGCTTTTTTTGCCAATATTATTAATGTTTTTAGCAATAATCGGCGGTTGTGGAGGCTCCACTGCCGGTGGTTTAAAAGTTATCCGAGCAATTCTTTTCAAAGAAAAAGCCGTGCTAGAAGCTAAACGAGTAATCCACCTCAAGGTGTATTTAGTGCAAAACTTGGAGACATTCATATATCCGAACAAGCACTTAATCGAGTGTCTGGCTATATATCCGTGTATATACTTATATTTGCTGCTGCATGGCTTGCATTGCTTGGCTGCGGCTTGAATGTTGAAACAGCTTTCTACAGCAGCTACGACTCTATCAAATGTAGGACCTGGTTTAGGTGAGATTGGTACAACATTTAAGACTTTACCAGATGAAGCTCTATGGATTTGTGATCTTACGATGATAGCAGGAAGATTAGAGATATTTACTATACTTGTGTTATTTATGCCAGAATTTTGGCGAAAGTAGGTTTATAAAAATTTCATAGGAACGGTGACTTCTGTCTCCGCTGTTAAAGATAGGACTAAAGTCCTACGGTAATACCTCTCATTTATTAGTATATTTTTGTACACTTCTAAATGCTATTATTTTTAGGGGGTATTACCCTACTTCCAAATAACTTATTCTTAAATTTCAGAAGACTCTTCTAAATACGACAAATTACCAACATGGGTATATTTTATACCATTCGCCTTAGCGGTTATTTTATAATCAATATTTGAATCTTTACCTGCACAAGATGACTTTCAGTAGAGTATTTTTTTCAGAAAGATAAGCATTAAATGAAGCACTCTTTAGTCTCTATCTTTTTTACCATCTTTTGATTTCACATAAAGAACTTCACAGTTATCATTATTGCCAATAAATAAATTTACGATAAATTCTGTTGGGTTGATACCATCAATATTTTGTACATTAGCTGGCATTGCATCAAAATCAAAGCCAAACCTTTTGTAAGCTGTAACTTTTGGTTTAGTAAAGTCGCTATCGATTAATGGTAAGTCCGTAAACTCTGCTGTTGCACAACTTGCAACAAGTGAGCCTAGCAAAGATACTGCAATAGTTTTAGGTAAAATTTTTGATAATTTCTTTGTCATACAAATCTCCAATAACATTAACTAAATTAAGCTAGCTTACCATGAATCTGTAATATGATATTATTCTTCGCTTTGAGTATCGACTTTCTTGCTTGCTCTTGCTCTTGTTGCTGCTTTTTATGCTCATAGTAATCTTTCATAGTAAGACCTTTAGCTCTAAACTCAGCTTTTTCAGCGATTTCATCTAATCTTCTCTTAGAATAATCAACATGCTCAGGAGCATAGTCTTCTACAGGCTGACCTTGTAAGTTAAATCTTTGCTTAAGCTCAAATACTGCCTTATGATAACGAGTGTCACCCACATATCTTTAAGACATTTCTAAGTACCATCTTATCTATAGGTGAGAAGTTTTCATTTTGATAAATTACCTCAATCTCATCACTTATGCCAATTTTTAGAGGTTTTTTATTGATAGGATCAAAACATCTTGAAACGAGTACATAACCATTTGAAAAGTTTAGCTTCTTTGTCTTTCTTTTTTTCTACATCAACCGTGATAATTAATTCATCACTGTCTTGAGCATTAGGATTTTCTAATTCATTAACAATATTGTTATTTATTCTATGTCCGTACTGCGGTATACGAATAAATGAACTATCACTTTCATCAACTTTTCTTGATGGAGCTTTAGGATTGTTTTTGTTTCTAGTGATATTTTTATCCCTAGCTTGTTCATTCTTGATGTTTTCTTCTATCTTAGAAGAGCCTCCAAGCAAAGATTGTAACAATGAAAAGTCGTTTAATTTATTTCTACCGTCAGACATAGTTTATATACTGTTTTTGTGTAGCTTGTAAGCTGTTTATATAATTAACTAATATCCTACTACAAAACGCACCTTTTAGCAAGTAATAAAGCTTTTGTAAGTATTTTTTTTACTATGCTCATGATTGTTGTTGACAACGGCTATAATTTAAATATAATATTCTACATCTTTGTGGCTATGTAGCTCAGCTGGTTAGAGCACAGCATTCATAATGCTGGGGTCGATGGTTCAAGTCCATTCATAGTTACCACGAAGATTTCCTTTAAGCACAACGCTTTCAGAAAACACTAAACACAATAAAATAAATTAATAAAAATCTGTCAGGTAACATATAGGTAAACAAGATAATAATTTTTTTCTATACTTTTTCATACTTATCACAACATATTAGATGAATACATCCAAAGCATTTGTGTATATATCTTCTCCTTTAAAACTTCATAAAAACCTCTATAGGTTTTTATAAATTATCGGAAACGCTAGTTGCTTTAGATGACCGCTGGTTATCTTGAAGCTATTACAA
>JAYQIE010000041.1:0-9832 GCA_038141505.1 Francisella sp.
TCGTCGCCCTATTCTATCCCTTGATTACATTTAAAAATGGGTCAGTACAAGATGCGACCCCTACAAAAAAACACCGAAACCCTCCGCTTGACTGGGGTCTCCTCCTTACTAAAACGATACAGATTCATAACTGCACTAGTATAAAGATTCCGGATCGGTGTCCGGAAATTCGGTTATTGTTGATATTTGACTCATACAAAACCACCTCCTTGCAAGCAAGGTACTCCTCCATCGGAGGAGAATTGGCATCTAGCTTTAAGTATGGTAATTCCCCTCTGCGGAGGGGTGCCGACTTGTCGGTGGGGTGGTTTTTACAACGGCACTTGTATGTTTTACTGTAGGGGCAGATTCTGTATCTGCCTTTTACTACACATCAAGGTCGCACCTTCGACAAGTGGTTGCTGAGCCGAGTCGAAGTAAGTCCGGAACGACAACATAGTTGTAGGGGGCGTACCTGCGTGTCGCCCCTTTATGAAAGCAGTTAAAATCTATTAAGGGCAACCACATAGGTTAGCCCCTACAATGATAAACTACAAAAATAATTATATTTTTTATAAAAAAAAAGCTTGCACCGGTCAAAAAACAACATATAATTGATTTAACTTAGATAGGAAAGTTGCAAAACTAAACTCTCGAAGTAATCGTAACAATTAAACATGAAAAGGAAAATTTATCATGAAAAAACAAATGCAAAAAGGTTTCTCACTTGTAGAACTAATGGTTGTAATCGCAATTATCGCAATTTTAGCAGCAGTTGCTATCCCTATGTACAGTAACTATACTACAAGAGCAAGACTAGGTACTGCCTTAGCAGCTGCTGGTACTCTTAAAACAGAAATAGCTCAAGAAAACACTGCAAATGCTGATGGCGCTGTTGCTGGTGTTACAGTAAGAGATATGCCAGTTAGTGCAGCTAATGGCTACTCATATACTCCATCAGTAGCAGCTAATGGTGTTATAAGCTTACTATTTACTACACCTGTAGCAGGAACTATAACATTAACTCCTACAGTTGCTAGTAGTGGAACTACTATAAACTGGGCTTGTGCATCTGCTGATATTCCAGACAATGTAATGCCTGGCGATTGTCAAGGTTCTTAAACCTCAACAATTTATCTACTAGAATAAAAAACCGCCTAGTGCGGTTTTTTTATGCCTGTATGTTTTACATTGTTAAAACCACCTCACCTTAAAACAACTCTGTCATTCTATGGCTTGACCATAGAATCCATGCATAATCGCATCAGTGATAGTAGATACTACTGTCAAGCCGTAGTATGAGCATTTTTTGTTTACATTTATACGCCGTAGGCGTATAATACGCCTAATAACTAAACTTTTCAAAAAAACATAATGCTAACAATAGCTGAACTACCGGCATATATTAAGAAAGTGGAAAAAAGCTAACCGTACAAGAGCAAGAAGAGCTTAAAGAGTTTTTGGCTATAAATCCATCTTCGGGAGACATTATAGAAGGTACAGGAGGTCTTAGAAAACTTAGGTGGTCTGTTGGCAATAAAGGTAAAAGCGGAGGAGTAAGGGTTATACACTACTTTTATAACCAAACAATGCCTCTTTATTTGATTACAGCATTTATGAAAATGAAAAGATTAACCTAACTCATGCAGAGAAAAATGAGCTAGCTAAATTAGTTGAGATACTAAAAAATAGTATAAGGAGATAATTATGAGTGCATTTACAGATATAAAGAGTGGCTTGCTTGAAGCTATAGAGCATAGCAATGGCAATCAAAAAGTTGATGCTAAAATCACAAAGTTTGATGACATAGATATAAAAGCGATAAGAAGTAAACTAAATCTTTCACAACAAGAGTTCGCTGAAAAATTTTTTCTGAACCTTAGAACACTGCAAAATTGGGAGCAAAAAGTAAAATCACCAACAGGTGCTAGTTTAGTGCTTTTGAAGGTAATTGAGAAAAACCCGATGGCAGTTGAGCAGGCTTTGCATTTTAGTTGAAGTTATTCACCTCTTGAGCTGTAGCAGTCGTAGACTGACTAGGTGGTTTTGAAAACCCATATTTTATCGTAGGGGCAATCCCTTGTGGTTGCCCTATTCTACATCTTGATTGCATTTGAAAATGGGTCGGCACAAGGCACGACCACTACAAAAAACACCGCAACCCTCAGCTTGACTGGGGTCTCCCTACTAAAACGATACAGATTCATAATGGCACTAGTATAAAGATTCCGGATCGGTGTCCGGAAATTCGGTTATTGTTGATATTTGACCCATACAAAACCACCTCCCCTTGCAAGCAAGGTACTCCTCCATCGGAGGAGAATTGGCATCTAGCTTTAAGTATGGTAATTCCCCTCTGTGGAGGGGTGCCGACTTGTCGGTGGGGTGGTTTTTTTAAAGCCAAATCACATTCTCTCTAGAATAGTTATACCTAATAGCTCTGTTGCCAAAGTCATAGCCTTTACAGTAGCTGCACATAAAGCTACACGGCTAGACTTAACATAACCATCTTCAAGATTAGCAATTGGAGAATTTACATAAAATTTATTGAAAGCATTTGCCAATGAATATGCATATTCACATATATAATGTGGCTGAGAATTTTCATACGCTCGCTCAATAGCTATAGGGAACTGTATAAGCTGAAGCTGGAGTTTTTCTTCCTGCTCACTAGCTGCCTCTCCGATATAATTAGTGTTGACAACCTCATCAAAATCATAAGTTTCACCAAAGACTTTTCTTAAGATAGATTTTGCTCTTACCGCAGTATATAGAAGATATGGGCCAGTCTTACCTTCATATTGAGAGAATTTCTCTAAATCAAACACATAGTCATTTGAATAAGTATTGATCAAATCACCAAACTTAATAGTTGCCATAGCTATCTGCTCGATAAGATTTTGATCATTCTCATCAGGCATTCTCGTACGCACACACTCTTTTGCCTGCTCTATAAGATCTGCCAAGTGCATCACCCCACCCTCACGAGTCTTAAATGGTCTGCCATCTTTACCATTTACTGTACCAAATGCAATATGCTTCAAATCACACTCTTTTTGCTAACAATTTCGGCTCTGTGAGCAACACCAAAAACCTGCTTGAAATGTAATACTTGTCTTTTATCAACCACATAAACAACTTTAGCTGGACTAAAATCCTCTTGGCGTTGGCATAAAGTGGCTAAATCTGTAGTGCCGTACATCACACCACCATCTCGTTTTACTAGTATAAGTGGTGGGATATTTTCTAAACCAGAATCCACAACCCAAGCACCATCACTTTCTACAGCATGATTACTTTCTTTAAGATTTGTGATTAATGCTTCAACATACTTATCAGCATCACTTTCACCCAACCATAGATCAAAATGAATACCTAAAGAATCAAAATCTTTTTTAACCGCTTCAACAGATACTTTCACAAAATGCCACCACAATGCGACATAGCCTCTTCTACCCTGCTGTAGCTCAAATGTCGCTTGCCTTGCCTTTTCCATCTCGACGATATCAGATTTACATCTTTTTGATGCTTGCGGATATATCTTAGCTAGTTCTTTTACAGTTACAGGTGATATTTGTGGGTATTCACCCTGATAATTCTCATCAAAATAGACAAGCTCTGGAGACAAAAGCTTAACCTCTTCTATCAGCATACCCATTTGAGTACCCCAATCACCTAAATGCACATCAGAGATAACCTCATCACCACAAAACTTATAAATCCTCTGTAAAGAATCTCCAAGTAAAGCTGAACGAATATGACCCACATGCATAGGTTTAGCTACATTTGGCCCACCAAAATCTATCACTATTTTCTGCGACTCTTTATTTGCATCAAAACCAAGCTGAGCATCTCTGTAAAATTTGTTGCTAACTTTTGCCAAAAATTCTGCCGAAAGAGTCATATTGATAAAACCAGGTTTCGCAACCTCAATCTTTGAAAAGATGCTTTTATCCTCGATATTTTCAATAATCTCTTCTGCTATCATAAATGGTGCTTTTTTAGCAAATTTTGCTAGTGGCATCGCACCATTACACTGAAAATGCCCTACGCCCTCACGGGTAGAAGTTACCACTTTGGCAAAGCTCTCTGCATAGCTTAATTTTTAAAACTTTTCTGTAAAACCTCAGATAGATAGTTCTCGATATTCATTTAAATCCTTTAAAATATTGTTATTTATACATTGTAATAGAAATACATAGCAAATGCAGATATAATATCACGGTTATACTCAACTATTAAGTTAAAGGCTCAAAAAAATTAGTATGTTTAAGGGGATTTATAAATATCTGCTAGTAGGCTTTGGCGCTGTATTTTTCTCAGCTCAATGTCATGCTGCCCGTATTATGAACAAAAACCCCGTAAAAGAAGACTGGAAATGCAAAATAATTGATGGTGAATGGAAGTGCGATCGCTCTGAAAAGCCCAAAAATGTCTTTGATAAAAAACTCAAAAAACCACAAGTAGAAAAAGCTCTTGCTGATGATTTAGGTTGGGTAAATAAACCCGACTATTTTGTGGGCGGATACTATAACAACGATAGTCAATTTACTAAAGCTTTATGCGAATCTAAAAAAACAGATTTAAGCTATGAAAATGCCGAATACGACATTGATGGTACACTCATAGCATCGGGTAATGTCGAAGTCTTGCAATGCGATCAAGAGATGTATAGCAACAATGCTATAGTTAGTTTCAAACCAGACAGATCAGGCATACAATCTCTTGTGATGACAGGTGATGTAATTAGTAAACAACCTTCAACCGGTATAAACATCCGCACAACAGAGCTTGATGCAAATATGGATGATGGCACATATAGTGCTGGCAAGACATATTTTAGGATGGCTAGAGAAGTCCCTGAAACTCGCATATATGACAAAGAGCACTTCAGTGGCTACTTACGCGGTTACGCTGATTCTTTTAAAAAACAAGGTGATGATTTCATTCTTAAAGATGGCTACATCACATCTGGTGATCCTTATGATAATGACTGGAAATTAACCGGTAAAACCATAGATATAGATACAAAAGAAGAAATGGCCTATGTTCGAGATGGGTTCCTTAAAATTAAGGATATACCTGTAATGTATATTCCATATTTTTCACACCCAACAAACAACAAGAGAAAATCAGGTTTCTTGATACCAAATATCGTAAATACACAAAAAACTGGCTATGGTGTATCGATACCTTACTACTTCAATTTAGCACCAAACTATGACTTAATGCTTGAAACAGTTCTTTTGGCAAAAAAGAGGTCTCATGGAAAATGGTACTTTCAGATATATGACTGATTATTTCCAAGGGCAATTTGAAGGCTCGATAGTTCCTTATGACTTTGAAACCAATAAGATGAGAGGGGCATTTACTTACTCAAACACTGGTGATTTCAATAATGGTATCACAACAAACTTTAAGTATGACTATGTAAGTGATGCTGAGTACTATAATGACTTCTCTGTAGGAAATATAAACCTAGTTACTAAGACACTATTAGATAGAGAGTTTGATGCTAATTACAGCAATGACAACATTACATCAAGCTTAACCATACTCGACTACGGTGTAGTAAACCCAGAGATGAACCTAGCAAATAGGCCTTATGCTAAACTTCCAGAATTTAAGTTTAATGCTACAGGTGATGGCTATACTCCGGATAATTTAAGCTTGAGCATCGAAACACTCAACACATACTTCTCAAAGGGCTCAAGCATAGTAGACACTTCAGCAGCAACTCCTGTAGTAGGTACCAATGTAAACGCCTTTAGAGGCTATGAATCGCCGAAAATACAAGGCAACTTCTCCGAGAGCTGGGGCTACCTAAATCCTTCATTGGAAGTACCTATTCGTTACTATCAACTTGACAATAAACCCACTGACACCATTAAGTTTGGCAAAAGTAATGTTACTAGTGTGTTACCAATATTTAACATAGATGCTGGTGCGTATTTTGATAGAGATTATGCTACGAAAGATGGCGCATACACCCAAACTTTAAAGCCAAGACTATTTTATACTTATATCCCTTATCAAGATCAAACTGATATACCATTATTTGATACCAGCTTACAAAACCAACAATATATGCAGATGTTCCAAGTAAATAGATTTACAGGACACGATAGAATCAATAATGCCAATCAAGTAACTTACGCTCTTGAACCAAGCACCTTAAACCAAGAAGATGGCTCTACATTATCTTCTATGAAAATAGGTCAAATGATGTATTTTGCTGATAGAAAAGTTACATTGTGTCAAGGTGATTCAACATGCAAAAACCCCAGGAGAAATGGATGTTTTTTCTAAAGAAAGTTTCTCTCCGATAATGTCATCTTTTGAGTATCAAATCATGCATAATATCTACTTATCTGCTCAGGTAAACTATAGGATTCAACAAAAAAGTATAGATTATCAAGTTTATAGCCTATCTTATAAAGATGAAAATGAAAATATCTTCAATGTCTCTTATAACAACATTGCCAATAACTGGAATGCTCTAACTCAAGATCAAATCAATAATGGTGTAAAACCGACTCCCCAAGAAACTGTTACATTATCAACTATAATTAATTTAACAGATCATTGGGGTATAGCTGCATTATGGAACTATAACTTCCAGCAGAAACAAATATCAGACTGGTTTGCGGGCCTCCAATACGATGACAAATCATGGGCAATTCGTGCTTTGATGCAAGCAAGTGCATTTACCAACCAAAATCCAAACGACCCTCAAAAACTAGGGCCTCTAACAAATTCATACATTCTGCAGTTTGAGCTTAAAAGGAATTGGTGGTGGTGGTAATAGTAGCCAACTATCATCTCGTTTAAGTCAAATCAACGGCTACGAGTCTGGTCAATGGGGAGATGGAATATAAATGAAAAAGTTCTTATTACTGATAATATCAATATTATTAATTGCTACGACAAGTTTTGCAGACTTAACGACAAGCCTTTTTCAAAATTCATTTGATAGTAATGAGAACAACTCGCCCTATGCCAAGCACCAATTCAAACAAAAAGCTGTTTCTCAATAAAACTGTAGCTATAGTTAATAACAAGCCTATCACTTCAATAGAGCTTGAGAAAGAAGTTGCTAAACTAGAGGCTATGAACCCTAATCCTCAATTCAATCAAGATACCCTAGCAATAAAAAGACAAGCTCTTCAAAGCCTAATATCCCAACAAGTACTTCTGCAGCTAGCAGAGCAAAACAATATAAATGTTTCCAGAGCAGCAAGTTGATGCTGCCATAAAAGATATTGCGAATAAAAATAATATCTCTGTAGATTCATTGCAACTAAATATCGAAGCATCTGGTATGTCTTTTGACAGTTATAAAAAGCAAATACGAGATCAGCTGATGGTCAGTCAATTACAGCAACAAGCTATAGCTCAACAAGTTTATGTATCACCAGAAGAAATTCAAAAGTACATAAAAAAACATGAGGCTCAATTCAATAGGCAAATGGCTCCTGTAAAAATCTACACTCTTAGAAATTTAATCATAACATTACCTCGATCAAAAAAAGCTAGAAATGCTAAGATTGATTTATATAAAAAACTAGCTATTGCTGTAAATAAAGGACTTATAGATTTTAAAGAAGTTGCAGAGCAATTTTCACAGGCACCTAATGCAAGCAATGGAGGTTTAGTAAGCCACCCTTTAAAATTTGAATCAATCCCTACAATGTATAAAGACGAGGTCAAAAAGTTAAAAGAACATCAAGTATCTGAACCATTTATAAAAGATAGTAGTTTGCAAATGATTTATATCGATAATCTTGAAAAAGATGCTCCTCTTATGAGCAAAAAAATTACTAAATATTTCGTATATGCAATAGTTATAAAATTTGATGGTAGTATGACTGATGATGGCGCAAAGGATGCTCTTGATAGAGCTAAACTAGCTATAGAAAGTGGACAAAAATTCAGAGATAGCAGAAAAACCAACCAAGATTATGATCATGCTAACGGTAAGTTTGGCTGGGTTTCAACTATGGATAGTCCCCCTTCTCTTCCTATGGCTGCATTTGCACGCTTACAATCACTAGAAAAAGGCAAGCTCTCAGAACCATTTCCAAGCTGATGCTAAAACATGGATGATAATGAAATACACCAAAACAAAAATTTATGATGCTGCCGAAGAGCTAAAAAGAACAAAAAGCTCTTGAAGCGATATATTCCGAAAAAGCTCAACAGCTATATAAAAACATGGGGGCTTCAATGAAAGATGACGCCTACATAAAAATGTACTTGAACCAGACCTAAAAACTCCAGGGTTATACTAACCGATGTCTACTATGCAATACAAAACCAAAGCAAAAAATCTCTTGGACAAAACTTTCTACAAGATGAAAATATTATCAAAAAATTGTCAAACTAGCTAACATCAAAAAAGATGATACCGTACTAGAGATAGGTCCCGGTCTTGGAGCGTTAACTAGATACTTACTTATCAATTCAGATCATGTCAATGTAGTTGAGTACGATAGCTCTGTGATAGATACCCTACTTAGTAACTGTGAAAAATACGGCATACCAAAAGTTTTTAATGAAGATTTTTTGAAATTTGACTTTCTCAAATATCTGAAGATAAGATAAAGCTTGTAGGCAATCTTCCCTTACAACATTTCCACACCAATACTTTTTAAGATAATTGAGTTAAATGATAAAGTAATAGATGCCCATTTTATGCTACAAAAGAGATGGTTGATAGAATCACATCAGAACCGAACAATAAATCTTACGTAAGAATTTCTGTGATTTTGCAGTATCATTTTGAATGTAGCTTTATACTGAAAATACCACCTCAAGTTTTTCATCCTCAACCCAAAGTTGACTCCGCAATATTGCGTCTAACACCTCGCACAGAAAAATTTGCATTAAAAAACTACGCTTTTTTGAAAGAATTATCAAACAAAGCTTTGCTCAACGCCGTAAAACCCTGCATAATAACTTAAAGAAATATTTAAAGAGCTAAATACTGACATGACTGATTTTTCCAATAAACAAATTGCGTGCTGAGAATCTGAGTGTAAAGATTTTGTTACTTTAGCAAACTATTTGAGTTAGGGATAGCCTTAAGGAGTAAATATGGCTACTTTCGTTATAGGTGATGTACAAGGTTGCTACGATGAACTGCAACTTTTACTTAAAAAATAGATTTCTCCCCAGCTAATGATAAGCTTATATTTGCTGGCGACATTATAAATAAAAGGTCCTGATTCACTTAAAACCATAAATTTCATCATTTCTTTAGGAAGTAGTGCAAGCATCGTGCTTGGCAACCATGAAATACTTTTTTAGCTATCAGCTACAACTATATACCTTCAAGCAATAAAAACACTTTTAGCAAACTTCTAAAGGTACCTAATTTAAAAGAAATTCAAGACTGGCTTTGCAAACAAAAGCTTTTAATAAAAGAAAATAACTGCTTTATAACCCCATGCTGGCATACCACATATTTGGTCACCGAAAAAAAGCTATTAAACGAGCAAATGAAGTTGAATTTGTACTGCAAAATAGTACAACAAAGAAGACTTTACTTGCTAATCTATTTAATGAAGAAGTTACACTATGGAATAAAGAGCTTGAAGGAATCAAAAGATGGCTATGTATCCTAAATTACTTCACTAGAATGCGAAGTGTTAATGAAGATGGCTTATTAAATCTCAAATACAGCTCAAATCTTGATAACATCCCAAAGGTTTTCAACCATGGTTTGAAAGTATTCATAAAAAATTTAAACCCGAACATAAACTGCTCTTTGGGCATTGGGCAGCTATCAAAGGTTCAACTAAAAACAATATTATTGCTTTAGATACCGGCTGTGTATTTGGTAATAAACTGA
>JAYQIE010000042.1:0-69607 GCA_038141505.1 Francisella sp.
CCATTTTTAATGTCACTTAGAAGTGTACACTTATTAAATAGCTTTATTAGCTACCATTCTAGGAGGAAAACCTAAAAGCCATATGTGGTCTAATGTTGTTGTAATCCCATAACCATCTAGTAGATTGTAACCTAATATCATCTAAACTATCAAATAAATTTTGCTCTAATAGTTCATATCTCATAGTCCTATTAAATCTCTCAACATAGCCATTTTGTTGAGGGTTTCAAGTTGAATATACCATAGTTGTATCTTATTTCTTTTAGCCCACAACTTTAAGCTATTGCTTATATATTCAGGACCATTATCACACCTGATTGCTATAAACTTACCCCTTTTGATTTATTAATCTTTTTAAAGTCTTTTCAACTCGATATGATGGTAATGAAAAGTCAATCTCACAATCTAAGCCTTCTCTATTATAGTCATCTATAATATTTAATAGCCTATACTTTTTACCACTAGATAAATTATCGTGCATAAAATCCATAGACCATATTTGGTTTGCTCTAGTAGCTTCAGTTAATGGTTTGGCTTATCTCTTTTAATTCTTTTTTTAGGCTTTATTCGTAAGTTTAAACACAAATCACAATATATTCGATATACTCGTTTATGATTAAACCTCTTACCCAATACATTTCTTATATGCAGAAAGCATAGCTTAAAACCCCAGTTGCGATGAGCCTGTGTAAGCTCAATTAACTTGTTGCTATATACTCATTATCATCACTATTTTTAGGGCTATAGTAGTATGCTGTTTCACTTATGCAAAAAACTTTACAGCTCCTTTTGACACTGATTTTCTTAGCTTTCACTGTCTGTAAAGCCATCTTCTTTCGCTCAGATGGCTTTACCACTTTTTTGTCATCGCTTCCTTTAAAATATCATGATCTAACTGTAAATCAGCATACATACGCTTGAGTCTACTATTTTGGGCTTCAAGCTCTTTAACTTTTGTTAGCATTGAAACATCAATACCACTGTATTTCTCACGCCATTTATAAAATGTTGAGCTATTTATACCATATTTGCGACACAAATCAGATACGATAATGCCGCTCTCTGATTCCTTTAAAATATTTACTATTTGACTATCTGTATATCATTTTGTTTCATTTGTAATACCTCTCATTTATTAGTATATTTTTGTACACTTCTAAATGCTATTATTTTTAGGGGTATTACCGGCAAATTACCACAATGTCTCGAGAGATAAAAGCAAAAGAAAACTCAATTATTAAACTTAATTTTGAAAATATGGAATTAAGGAGAGAATTGGTTAATGTAGTTACTTCTATCTCACAAAATCAATCTAGTACAAATATAATTGGGTTCCCTGATGATTTAGCAAAAAAATGGGGGTAGAGAAAGCAACTGATGATGAAATTAATAAGAAGCGAGATGAAGAGACTGAAGAGTCAACTGAACGTGTTCGACTAGTAAGACGTCGTATAAATCATCAAAAACTTGAAGAAATTGCATTTTCTAAGTTTCTCTCAAAAAGAAATCTTACGGAATTTGATTTAATACAAGAGGCTAAGCTCGTTACCCAGTTTAGTGGGATAGATGCAGTAAGTAATATTCAACCTATTTACGATGGATACATTAATACCGGTGAAAGTGAAATTTTTATTGAAATAAAAGCCTCTAGAATTTCCTCTATTATGATGAGAGAAAGAGTTTATCTAATGCTCAATAAAATATATTTATATAACAAAGTAAAAAATGCTAATGCGCACTTAAACTTGCTATTGATCGATATTGATGGTAAAAATCAGGAGCAACTTCTAAGTCAAAGGAATGTAGATCGATTTAAAGATTTTTTGAACCCTCGATTGTGAATGGGCTTCTAAGAATAGTGCCAATAGAACTTACTAAAAAAGAAATTTCTCAAGTTATCATTGAGGACGTACCTAACCTATAATTAAATTGGTAATTTAGGTTGGTTTTCCTCGGGTGTTATGTAATAGTATCAAACTTAACGCTAACTAATAAATTTAGTTTTAAAAATACTAACCAAATACAATCCACAAATAATTGTAGTTATAAAAAAGCTAATTGGGACATCTATGTAGTAAGCTGCAACTATCCCAGACCACACTGTAACAATCGAGATTATACAGCTTAAAATTATGGGTTTATAAAATCCATCAACCCATTGAGTAGCAATTGCTGCAGGACCTATAAGTAGTGAAAATACCAAAAGTATACCAACAACTTGGCAAGCCATAGATACTGTGATTGCTATGCAGATAAAAAGCAGTATAGATAGTAGCTTATTTAAGATTTTTTTGATTGGGCAAAAGTGGGGTCTAATGACGATATAAACAATGGTCTAGCAATTGCTATAATCAAAAGTGTTGTAAATATAGCCAATCCTAACAGTAAGTAAATTTGCTCAATAGTAACCGTGAGAATATCCCCGACTAATATCGACATCACAGAGCCAGAGTAACCCGACTGATACAAAAACAAAAAGTAAGTGCCAAGCCCCAAAAAGAAAGTAAGTACAATACCTATAGCTATATCGTTCTTTTTGATTTTATCGCCAAATGCACCCATTAAAATACCAGCAATTAGGTTTATCGTGAGCTGACCTGTAATAGCTGATAAGTTCAGAAGCACAACTCCAGCTGCCCCTGTAAGGCTTATATGCCCTAGAGCGTGAGAAGCAAAAGATAATCTACGAATTATCACAAAGAAACTTATTATTCCACAGATAAATGCGATGATAGTACCTGCAATAAAAGCGTATTGCATAAATAAATAATTAAACACAGATATCCTCCTGTAAACAAGGCATCACATCGCAGTAGTGGCAAGTTTCATTCTTAAAATGAATAAAAGCATCAAGCTGTGAGCTTATTTCTTTCATATCATGGGATATCAACAGTAAGGTTATATTTTCTTTTGCATGAATTTCTTTTAAGCATTGTAGAAATTCTTGTTTTGCATGAGGGTCTAGGTCAGATAACGGCTCATCTAAAAGCAAAATCTTTGGTTCATTTATTAGGGCTTGAATTAAGTAAACACGCTTTTTCTGTCCACCAGATAAATCTTTAAATGGTTTTTCGATGTAGTCTCTAGTATCTGTTAGGTCAATCAAATAGTTTAGCTTCTGTTTAAAACTTTTATTGAAAAATGGCAAGCCCCATGAGTTTGGTTTATAGCTGTATTTTACAAGTGTTAGGCCAGAAGTTTTTTCTTCGTAATTAATCTCTCTCTTGAGGTATATAGCTAATCACATTAGTATCGACTTTTTTTATCATCAATTGTGATTTGACCAGCGATAGGAGTTAGTTCCCCTAAAAGAGTTTTAAAAAAT
This sequence comes from Francisella sp., assembly GCA_038141505.1. GTDB lineage: Bacteria > Pseudomonadota > Gammaproteobacteria > Francisellales > Francisellaceae > Francisella. The sequence goes on from JAYQIE010000042.1 coordinate 3,326, forward strand.
GTCGACTTACCAACACCGTTTTTACCAACTATCCCAACCCAAGAATTTGTAGGAATGCTAAGATTGATTGGTTTGCTTAAAGATTTGTTTTTATAACCAATAACTAGGTTTGTGCATTTAATCATTTTTTGTAGGAGCTGTAGATTCTTTTTTTTAATTGTTTGAGAGCATTTTGAGTTGCCTCAAGTGTATCTATCATCCATGATATAGCATTTTTATTTACAGGCATAGTCTCGGTCACGCCTACTACAGGTATATCGTTTTTTCTTTGCTAGATTTAGGATATTCTTCGTAGTTGTATCTACTACTTGCTGATTATAAAATAGTACTTTAACTTTTTTATCTTTTAGTAAATCTTGATAGGAAATCATCATTCTAGGGCTTGGTTCTGATTCATTCATAATTACCCATTGGAATTTAAGTCCTTCCATTTTAAGGTCTAAAGCTTCTGCCATATAGCCAAATAATGGTTCAGTTGCAGTTACAGGAGTACTTTTATATTTTGCTCTGATGTCATCGACCATACGGTATACAGTTTGGTACTTATGCTTAAATTCTTTGTAGTTCTTTTGGTATAGGTTAGCATCATCAGAGTCTAGTTTTGAATATACCGATGTTAGTTTTTTAGCAAGGGCTGGGAATGTCTTTGGCTTATACCAAAGATGAGGATTTATGCCTAGCTTAGAAGTCTTTTTGAAGTTGCCTAAGTCTTGTACCTTGATGATTACAGCATTTTTGTTGCTCTTGAGGATAGAGTTGATCCATGAGTCATAATCAGCACCGTTGTAGATGATGATATCAGCATCAGCTAGTAGTTTGGCATTTTTTACCGAAGAGATAAATGTGTGAGGATCGCCATCGGCATTATTGATGATATTGGTTACATCGACATTACTTCCACCAATAAGTTTTGCAACACTGCCGTATTGATTTTCAGCCGCGACAACGGTTATTTTCTTAGCAAAACTGGAGATAAATGTAGCTATTATTAGCAAGCATAGTAGGATAATTTTTTTCATTTTGTGATTACTCTAATTAGTAAAATTTAGTAACAGAATGATAGAATAAATATCAGCTGTAGTAAAGCTACAATGATTAATAATCTTTAGAATCTTTTATAAAGAGAGCAATTATGAATGATAGTAGCATTAGCACTGGTATAAAGATCATAGCTACTTTAAATGAGAATAATGGTGTATGAGTGTGACCTAGATACTTAACTATCATACCAGTTATTGGTTGTAATACCCCGCCACTTAATGGTAAGAATAAGTTTACTAAAGCAAGAGCTGTAGCTATACGAGCCGGAGATACACTCTTGCGAAGAGAAGAATAGTTAAGGACATGGACAGCTTGAATACCACCAAATAAAACACACAATACAAGAGCAACATACGGATTAACATTTATATACAGTAAAGATATTGCTATAAAGATTCCTAGAAATGGTGCGACGATTAAAGGTTTCCGTTCACTATCTATAGCGGTAGCAATAATTCCCCAAATAGGGCTAAAAACAGCAATACCGATAAAAATAAGAGAAGTACAAGTACCAGCCATATCTTGGAAAAACCTAGTAAACCTAAGTATCGGATGCCCCATAAATCAGCAAATAATACAGTCGTACCGTATATTGTAAAGCAGTAAAAGCCGTGTAACCAAGCTTGTTTGTTTTGCATAACCTTTAATAGATTTTGAAAAGCACTAACTTTGCGTTTTTTAGTGGTCTGTTTGAAGTCGAAGCTAGGATGAATTTTGATAACAAAAACACTAAACAGGAAAAGCGCGATACAGATTAAAAACACTCCGCTCATTATCATCGAAACAGAAATGTAATTAACTGTAATCACAAGAGGGGCTGCTGATAAGGCTGCACCAAGGTATAAGAAAAATTGTGTAAAGCCAGTAAATATAGGGAAATAGCGATCAGGAAGCCATAAGGCAATACTTTTTATTGCACATAAAAAAGCGAATCCGCCACCTAACCCAGCTAGTGCTCTATAGAGTATCAAACCATTGGCGGAAGTTACTATTGATGCTATGAATATCGCTAAAGAAAAGATAAGAGAACTAACTATCATTATTCTCTTGATACCGAATTTATCAACAAGCATACCGGATGGTAATTGAGCTAGTACATAAGTAAGGTAGAAAGCAGAGCTGGATAACGATATCTGATCGGCTGTCATATTATACGGTAAAACTGAATAAGACTCATATAATGCCCCGCTAGAAGAGCGTATGAAATATTCAAGTGCATAGAAAAATGCACACGCGAACCAAATAAGAACGCCAGTTGTTTTTAACTTCTCTTTATACATTAAAAATTCCTTTAGATAAAATATGTGTGTACAGTAGACACTCTTAGCTTATAATAAAACATAGTCATTAATAATAGCAATGTTAGAGTGCTGTAATTTTATAATCAGGTATGGGCAGTCCCTTAGTTGCTAGTTAAAGGCACTATTCTCGTGTTATTTCCTGATGCTAGTATTGTAACCTCATTACCGACATTAAGGCCTTTGTTTTCTTGTTGAAGTACAGCTATACACTTACCATCTTTTAGTTGGATAACAAACTGATATGCTTGTGACGAAGTAAGAGCTTTTTCAGCTGCTCCACCAGCAATCCCACCGACTATCGCTCCTCCGATAGAGCCTGCGATACTTGTAAGCATATTGCCACTGCCAGCTAAGGCTCCGCCAAGTCCGCCAGCCATGCCGCCGACACGAGAGCCGACATTATCATTACCTTTGATATTAACCACCTGGATGTCGATGATTTTGCCTTGCTCGATATTGGAGACTTGCCCAATAGAATTGGCAGAATAGCTTGGACCATCACTAGCACAGCTAGATAGTAATGCTAGTGGTATGATTATCAAAAGAAATAGTTTTTTCATGTTTTTTCCTTAGTTAGATAGTTTGGTGGCAATATCAGCAACTCTTTTACCTAAAGTTTTGCATATTTTTACCTCATCATCAGAGAGAGTTTTATTTGGTGAAAAAGTGTTTAAGTGCGATGCGCCATAAGGAGTGCCGCCTGTACGAGTATGCTCAAGAGCTTGTTCGCTATATGGTACGCCAACTATTACACAACCGTGATGTATAAAAGGGATCATCATAGAAAGTAGAGTGCTTTCATGACCTGCGTGCATACCTGAAGCTGCAGTGAAAAAGCCTGCTGGTTTGCCAATAAGGTTGCCTTTAAACCATACATCTGCATGTTTTTCTAGGAAGTATTTAAGTGGTGATGCCATATTACCAAAGTAAGCTGGGCTACCGACAATTAGGCCATCACAGTTCGCAAGATCTTCTTTAGAAGCGTATAAATCCCCTGTTTCTGGAATATCTGACTCAAGCTGTTCTGTATTGGCAGAAATGTTTGGTACAGTCCTTATAGTCGCAGAAGCTCCATTTGCTTCTACACCTAAAGCTATAGTATGAGCCATTTTCTTTATACTTCCACCTTGGCTGTAGTATAGTATTAATATGTTTTTCATAAGCTTAGTATTATGCCTAGTATTGATTTATCAAAAAAATATTTTTCCATTTTCAAAAACTACTGGATATGGGTCTTAAAGGAGTATGTCCGCAAAGATTGTCCTACTGTAGCAGCATCGATTACTCTTTCGAGTTTGTTTGCTATCGTACCAGCTTTTTTTATTATAATAAATATTTTGGACACTTTTAATGTGTTTAATTCGTTTTCTGGCAATATTCAACAGTTTCTATTTCAAAATATGCTTCCAGATACAGCAAATACTGTACAAGAGTATATTGTAAGTATTTCTAAGCAAATGACGGCGTTGCCTATAGTATCTGTTTTCTTTCTAATAGTCTTGATTTTCATGATGATTAAAAGATTAGAAAAAACACTTAACAAAATATTCTATGTGCAAAACCTCGCTCAATAGTACAAAGTTTGTTATTGTATTAGACTTTGATGACTGTGGTTCCATTGCTTTTGGGTTTTGTGTTTGTATCTAGTACTTATGTACTTTCTATGGCTTGGATATTTAATGATGTAGGTATTGAAAAATATCTTTTAGGTGGATTATCTGTATATCGTTTTTGTTTCATTTGTAATACCTCTCATTTATTAGTATATTTTTGTACACTTCTAAATGCTATTATTTTTAGGGGGTATTACCATTCGAGCAATGCAATATATGCGAGTTAGTTTGGATTTTAATGAAAAGAATAAGACTGATGATTTAAGTATAAGTGTCAATATTCTTAAAGAATTATATTTTGCACAAAAAAAGCTTTGATTGATGGTGTGGCTATGGATTGTATATACAAAAATACAGGGATAACTGACTATGATAAAATCAAAAAGATTCTTTATCTGTTAGAAAGACAAAATATTATAAGAATAGACAGTGCTGATAAGTGCTATTTAAATTGTGATGTTTTTGACCTTAGTTTGAAGAAGATATACTCAGCATTTTATCCAACTTTAAATCTTGAAAATACAGAAGTTGAAAAATTAAATGCTGTAAAGTCTCAACTAAATAGTGATCTTGATATAAAATTATCGGATTGTTTTTAAATTTTAAAGGTATATAAATGCTGCTTAGTTTCTTAGATTACTCTGCTTTGATTATCAATGTGCTATATACGATATATCTTGCGCGATTAAAAGTCTGGTCTTGGTCATTGGGCATAGTTGGTGCGATATTGCTTTTAGTGCTATTTGCAATCAAAGGAACTTACTCTTTAGTGCTTTTGCAATGTGTTTATGTGGTGTTTTTGGTTATGGTTGGTATTGTTGGCATACTCAAGGTGTCGATGACAAGAAAACTATCAAATGGATGAAGTTAAAAGATTATTGCCGTTATTTTCTGTATGTAATAATTTTATGTGGATTGTCTATAGGATTTAATTATCTAACTGATTCTAAAGATATCATATCAACAGGTATTCTAACGGGTATAACATTTACAGCTGTAATTATGACTATAGAGAAGTTTATGGAAAACTGGATTATTTGGATAATTTCAGATTTGTATTTTGTAGTTGTAATGTACAATGAAGGCTTGCATGGTCAAGTTATCCAAAATTTTATATTTTTCTTGACAGCCGTTTATGGGTTTTATTATTGGTTTAATAATTCAGCATCAGCCAAAAAATAATGATAATCAAAGTAGCACTACAAATCCCCCTAGTTATTTATTGGATTATAAAATTGAAGTCAGTTCTATCGATATGGCTCAAAATAATCAGTCATTCCGTCAGGCTCCGACCACGGAATCTCTGCCTAATAATCAAGGTAGCCTAGGGATAAACCTTTTCGATAGAGTCTTGGTGCAAGTTGGTAAAAGAGAGCTAATTGGTTTTGTGGTAGCTAAAGATGTGACTGTTGATTACGATGTGTCAAAAGTTAAACTAATTACAAAATATCTCGATAGTCCACTAAGCCAAGATGTGCAAAAACTCGTGCGATGGTTGGCTCAATATTACTGCTGTGATTTATACAGTGCAATTCGCCTAGCTTTACCAAATGACTATTTCAAAAATGAAATTGTAACACCAAAGCAAGAGGTTTATATCTTTAAAAATCAGTCACCAGCAGACCATAAGCTTACAGCTAAGCAACAAGAAGTTTTAGATGAGTTTGCTGAGGGGAATTGCTCTTAGATATGAAAATCTTAAAGAAAAGCATTCTGTAAATATAATTTCTCGTTTAATAGATAAAAACATACTTATTAAAACTACAAAGTTAGAAGATATTCCTACTGCAAACTCAAAACAAGATTTAGAAAAACAATTAAATCAAGATCAACAAGTTGCATTGGAAGTGATATCACAGGCAAAAAAAGTTTGCTGTATTTTTATTATACGGTGTGACAGGGAGTGGTAAGACAGAAGTATATTTACAAGCTATACAAAAGATTTTAAATACACAAAAGCAGATATTAGTGCTTATTCCAGAGATAAATCTTACACCGCAGACCATGCAGAGATTTGAGCAAAGATTTGTAGGTAAAAATAGTTACCATTCATTCTAAGCTTTCAGAAAAAGCACGACTAACTAATTGGTCGAATATTAAAGCTGGTAATGCAGACATTGTGATATCAACACGTAGTGGGGTGCTTTCAGATTTTAAAAATCTTGGTATGATAATTGTTGATGAAGAGCATGATAGCTCATTCAAGCAGCAGTCAAGTACTATAAGGTACAATGCTCGCGATGTGGCAATATTTAGAGCTAAAGGATTAGAAATTCCTATTATATTGGGGAGTGCAACACCATCTATCGAGAGCTATTATAATTGCAGTGTTGGTAAATATACTCTTCTCAAACTTAGAGCAAAAGCACTTAATAATTTTAAAAATGAAGTTAGGCTTTTAGATCTAAAATCATCTATAGTAGATAATGGTATTAGTACAAAGCTTTTGAGTTACTTGAAAATAACATCAATGCACATAGTCAATCTTTGATATTTATTAATAAGCTAGGTTTTGCAAAAGCTTTGGTATGCAAGGCTTGTGGGGATGCTATTGAGTGCAAAAAATGTGATAAGCCATTTACGCTACATACACACCCGTATCAATATTTGGCTTGTCATTTTTGTGGTACTCGTAAACCTATAGCCACTTCTTGCCAAAGTTGTGATGGTGGAGAGCTCTTTATATTCGGAAGTGGCACAGAAAAAAGTCCAGTCTCGTTTGGAAGCAAAATTCCCATACAATAAGATAATTCGCTTTGATCGTACAAATGTTAAAACTATCAGTGATCTACATAGTATCAATGAGATGATAAATACAAATATGGTTGATATTATCGTCGGTACGCAGATGATAGCAAAAGGGCATCATTTTGCAAATATCACACTTGTTGGGCTTATCAATATAGATGCTGGTTTGTATAGTACGGATTTTCATGCGATTGAGAAGACAGCTCAACTTATAGTGCAAGTATCAGGAAGGGCTGGGCGTGCTGATAAACCAGGTGTGATATTGCTACAAACTTATCAGCCAGAAAATAAGTTGTTGCAGTTATTAGTGAGTAGGGATTATTTGGAATTTTTGGATTATCTACTTGAGCAACGCCAATACGCAAGCTATCCACCGTATACATTCCAAGCTCAGATAATGACAGAGTCAAGGAATGAAGCCGAAGTATTAAGTCTTCTTAAAAATCTTTATGAGGAATTATCTGTACAAAAAATGGTACAAGTATCAGCACCATTACCAGCATTACACCTAAAGAAAAATAATGTTTACAGATATATTTTACTTATGACAGCAAGTTCACGAAAAGATATTAATGGCATTATAAAGTGGGTGAAGAAGAATGTTCAGTCTGAACTACCAAGCTCAATCAAAATGTATTTTGATATTGATCCTATTGAGTTGGTTTAGCAATATAATTAGAAAAGCACTCTTTACTGATTTGAGTGCTAGTGATTAGGGGAAAGTATTGAGAAATTAATCTTCTTTTTGTCAATTCTGCTTGCTACAAAACATCCAACAGCTACTGCTGAAAATGCGGATAAGAACCAATAAATATAATACATAATAGTTTTCCTTAATACATATCGTGTGAATTTTCTTTAACTTCTTCTGCACATATTCTGCGACCATTTGCCCACATTTTTTTGTATACAAAGAATGTATAACTAAAGATGATAGGCAGGATAATCACTGCAGCACATAAGATACCAATCAATGAAGTTTGGCTACTACTAGCATTATATACTGTTAAGCTGTATAAGTGGTTACCCTCAGTTGAAACCATAATGAATGGAAATAATGCAAATCCAACAGTCAGTACAGCACAAAGTATAGAAACCATACTTGCTAAGAATGCTAAGGCATCTTTATCTTGCTTATTAAATCTGATTACAAATATCGCGCCAATTACAGTTACGATAGGAGCAAACCACATCCAAAGATGGGCATGACAGAAATTGTAGTACCATGAGTAATCCATACTAACCACGCCACTTGTAAATGGATGGTGTAAAGTATCAGACATATTTACCAAGTCAGCATTTGGAGTATATTGGTATCCAGGGATGAATGCTATCCAAACACCAGCAACAACAAATAGTAGTATATAAACACTAGCCATAACAGTCGTTATAGATCTAAATCTATCTCTAAGTACGCCTTTTGTTCTAAGCTTAGCATAAGCTGAACCATGCATCAAAGCCATTACAAGTGCAAATACACCAAACAATAATGCAAATGGAGTTAGCAAGTATATAAGTGTTACCCACATAGATTGGTAAGCACCATTTGTGATAGTACCGTAGATTAAGCGAGAAGTCTCATCATAGGAGATAGGGAAGCCTAGGAATAAATTACCTATAGCTACACCCATTACTACCATAGGAATTATGCTACCTAATACAAGCATCCAATCCCAAAATCCACGCCATTTAGGGTTGTCGATTTTTTTGCGATACTCAAGAGCAGGGGGCGTAAAAACAATCCCCATAGTACTAATAAAATCGCAATATACAATCCTGAAAAGCTTGTAGCATAAACTTGTGGCCATATAGCAAATATAGCACCACCAGCAGTGATGAACCAAACTTGGCTACCGTCCCATGTAGGGGCGATGGTGTTGATAACAGCTCGTTTTTCATAGTCAGTTTTACCAACGAACTTCGCTAATATTCCTACACCAAAATCAAAGCCAACAGTACCTGCCACAAGGAATATAAGTACTCCGACAACTAGCCAAGAGACGATTTGTAAAATATCTAAAATCATTTATTTATCTCCCTCTTGTTTATTTTGTTCAAAATGATACTTACCTAAGCCAAGCGAGCTAGGACCTAGTCGAGCAAATTTAAACATCAAGAATATCAATACTGCAAATAAAGCTGTATCGATTAGTGTAAAGATTGCCATTGAAGTAGCTACATCGATAGCTGTAAGAGCTGATGAGCTAATGTCCGTAGGAAGTATATTGTATACTGTCCAAGGTTGACGACCATGCTCGGTTACATACCAGCCAGCGATACATGCTATAAATGGTAGAGGTATAGACCAAGTCATAATTTTTAGGACTAATCTTGTGAAACAGTTGCTTGTAAACGCTTGTCTTGCTAGTAGTATCAAGCCAACTATGATCAATGAGAACATAAAGAAGCCAATAAATACCATTATTCTGAAACTCCAAAATACGCTAGGTGCATCAGGAGTCATATTGGTAGCAACAGCTCTTACAACTTCAGGATTATTGGCAACTTTTATGATGTTTGCAGAATCAGCTGCACCATATTTGTCCATAGCAGCTTGCACAAGAAGTTTACCAAAGCCCATGTATTGTTGGTACTGAGCATTGTTGTAATCTTTATAATCAGCAGTAGGATTATCGCCAGCATGACCAGATTCACGCCATTTTAGAAGATCTGCATAAGCAAGACCACCGTCTCTAATCATTACCAAAGCAGAAGGAACTTTTTCATACTTAGCAGGGTTTGCCGCCGCAGCTTCAGGAGAAACATTCGCAGTTACACCTGTTTCGATATCTCTGTAGTACGAGAAATTAGGATCTCTATTGCCGTTAGCATCAGCTTTTCCATAAAGGATAGCTTTCATACCAGGAATTTCAACATCAGTTTTGTGAGTTGCAATTAGACCAAGTACAGCAGGTACTTCAACATTATAGTTATTCTTCTGCTCATCTTGACTTGGAAGGGCAACTAAGTTAAATGCCGCAGGAGCTTTAGAGGTATCCCATTCAGCCTCAATAGCCGCCATTTTCATTGGTTGTACTTTAAATACATCCACACCGTTTGCATCACCAAAGATCATAGCTACTAAGCAAGTTACGATACCAAAACCAAGACCTACAGCCATAGAGCGAGTTGCAAATGCTTTATCACGACCTTTTAATAGGTAGAACGCACTTATACCGATTACAAACATTGCTGCAGTTGTATAACCTGCCGTCATCACATGACCAAAGTTTGTTTGAGCTGTTTCGTTCATAAATACATCAAGTAAACTTACGGTTTCCATACGCATAGTAGAAGCTACAAACTCAGAGCCTACAGGATGTTGCATATAACCGTTAGCTACTAGGATAAGTAAAGCAGAGAAGCTTGATCCTATTGCCATACAGAAAGTTGCACATAAATGCTGCTTCTTAGAAACTTTGTCCCAACCAAAGTAAAACAACCCAACAAAGGTAGACTCTAGCATAAATGCTGCTAAGCCTTCGATTGCAAGTGGAGTACCAAAGATGTCTCCCACAGATTGTGAGTAATAAGACCAGTTTGTCCCAAATTCAAACTCCATAGTCAGACCTGTGACTATACCTATAGCAAAGTTAATTCCGAGCAATTTACCCCAGAATTTAACCATATCTTTATAAACTTGCTTATTTGTTCTTACATACATTAGTTCCATGCTGAATATTATCCATGTCAGACCTAATGTCAAAGGTACAAATAAGAAGTGAAATGATGCTGTCAGGCCGAACTGTAATCTAGCAAGGTCAACAGACATGAGCGTTGGTAACATAACGACTTCTCCTTTTTATTTTATTAAAGTTTACTAGGGTTTTTACTTTTTTATTTAAAAATGTATGGGAAGATAAATAGTCGTATTTTCAATAGGTTTGAGTATAGATAGACTATTTGGTGCTTACCTAAAAATTTATACTTTAGATTTTAGCACAACACGACAGTAAATCAAAAGTGTAAATCGCTTGAAAGCCTTTAAAACAAAGGGTTTTACTATACCGATTTGGCATAGTATTGGATGTCTTTTTTAAAAATTACTTGACAATAAACTTTTCAATTTTTTTCAAAAGATGATGTTCATTGAACTCTTTTTTATCTATTTTAATGTAAATGGCAGGTTCTTCTAGACAAGTGTTGTATTCATAAATCCCAACTTGAGATGCCAGAACGTCTTCGATAATTTGTTTTGTATCTGTGTGGCTATTGTTTAATTTATAAATTTTTGAATTGAGGTAAGTTGGCTCTGCCATTGTCGCACAAACTATCAGCCATAGAGTGCCAAGTATCAAGCAGAAAACAAGCACTCCAGCTATATGCCAGTGATGGTATACTAGGCCTCCGACCATTCCACCGATAAATATTCCAAAAAATTGACAGCTTGAGAATATTCCCATCGCAGTACCTTTGCTGCCAACAGGTGCAATTTTTGAGATCAAAGATGGCAGGCATGATTCTAAAAATGTAAATGCTGCAAAAAATAGTGTCAAAAACACACAGAGCAAGATTATGTGAGTATAGCTTAATGCTAAAGCTCCCATGCAGGCAGCGAGTATTGCTACTGCTATTATGAAAAACCTTCTCATCTTGCGTTGAACTTCAGCAATCATCACAAAAGGAAACATCAGTGCAAAAGATATTATCAATACTGGGAAATATACTAGCCATTGGTAGTCTCCTGGCACTTTGAGAATATTTGTAAGTATAGTTGGGATAACTATAAATAGAGCGGTCAAACTTGCGTGTAAGCAAAATATCCCAAAGTTGAGTTTTAAAAGTTCTTTGTGGTTTAGTACATCTTTGATTAGAGTTAGTACGGCTTTACCTTCATGGTGAAAGGTTGGGGTTTGAGGGGTTGGAACTTTACTTAGCATAAAAATACTCGCAAAACCAAAGAAAGCTGTCACCCAAAATATCCCAGATAAGCCGATGATGCTATTTAGAATAGGGCTAATCATCATTGCTACTAAGAATGACAAGCCAATTGACATCCCAACTAAAGACATTGCTTTTAGACGGTTCTCTTCTTTTTTGTTGTGTCTGCTACAAGAGCTGTCAAAGTACTGCCGATAGCCCCAGCACCCTGTATCGCACGACCGATGATTATCCCATAAATGCTAGTTGAAAGAGCTGCGACTATACTGCCTATTATAAAAAGTGCTAATCCAAACAAAATCACAGGTTTACGCCCAAATTTATCTGAGCAGATACTTAGTACGATTTGTAACATTGCTTGAGTTAAGCCATATACTCCTAGTGCTAGACCTATGAGAAAAGGTGTCGCATCATCAAGATGGTTTATATATAAGCTAAAGATAGGGAATATTATAAATAGACCAATCATTCTAAAGCAGTAGATTAGAGAAATGTATGTTGTATTTCTAAATTCGTTTTTGTACATGTGAATTTTTATGCAAAACTTGGTAGCGAAAGTATATACAATAAAGCTCTGTGTTTAAATATTAAATTCAAAATACTCTGTTTTTTAATTTCTATAAGGGTGTTTTTTTTTGCGTGCTGCTGTATAATGTGGTATCTCGTTTGAGGTGTGTGTAAAATTCACGACTTTAAAAAAAAAAAAAAATAATGAAAGGGTATCTGTATAATGAAGTTGAAAAAATATTTAGTTATATTGTTTAGTATATTCGCAGTGCTATCTTTAACAGGTTGTAAAGGTGGTATTTGGAATCCAAACGGTATAATTACAGCGCAAGAAAAAGACTTATTCATAATCGCTACGGTTCTTATGCTTTTGGTGGTTGTTCCTGTAATTATCTTGACTTTGTGGTTCGCTTGGCGTTACCGTGAAGGTGCAAATGCTAAGTACAGACCAGAGTGGACTCACAGTACGGCTTTAGAGGTTGTATGTTGGGGTATCCCTGCGATACTTATCTTGGTGTTAGGAATAATGGTTTGGAAAACAACTCATTCACTTAGCCCATACAAGCCACTAGAGTCTGATAAAAAACCTCTTGAAATTGATGTGGTAGCATTGGATTGGAAGTGGATGTTTATATATCCAGAAGAAAACATCGCTACTGTAAACTACATTAAGATCCCTAAAGATCGTCCAATTAATTTCAAAATCACATCAGCGGCGCCGATGAACTCATTCTTTATCCCTGAGTTGGCTGACAAATCTATGCGATGACTGGTATGACTACTCAGTTACACCTGATTGCTGAAAATAACGGTAAATATCGTGGCTTCTCAGCAAACTATACAGGTACAGGATTTGCTGAAATGCAATTCTACGCAGAAGTTTCTGATCAGAAAGATTATGATAGTTGGGTTAAAGAAGTTCGTGATGGTAAGCATCAAGCTTTGACATGGGATTACTTCTGGAGTGATCTTGTTAAACCATCTATTGGTAATCCTGTAACTTATTACTCAGATGTTGATAAAAATCTATTTAGTGATATCACAATGTCTTACATGATGCCTAATTATAAGCCTGGCGATATGGCAAAGATGGGTGATATGCACCACATGGAAATGTAATAAATAAATTACAGTGATTTTAGAAAAGTAAAATTTAGAAGTTATAAATAAAGTAGTACAGTAAATAGGGAGAATAACATGCTAGAAGCATTAATCGGAAAACTAAGTGATCCGCATCTGGTTTTTCCATACTTGTATGAACCGGTAAGCCAACAATTAATCATACTTGTTATGTTTATAGGCATATCGGTCGGCGGTGTGGCATTAGTCGGTGGAATTACTTACTTTAAGAAGTGGGGATATTTATGGAGCGAGTGGTTTACCACTATCGACCATAAGAAGATCGGTACGATGTATATAATCGTAGCTTTAGTAATGATGGTTCGTGGCTTTGTAGATGCTGCGATGATGAGAACACAGCAAGCTTTAGCTTCTGGCGATAGTACGGGGTATTTGATTCCTGAGCATTTCGATCAGATCTTTACTGCTCATGGTGTGATCATGATTTTCTTTGTTGCTATGCCATTGATTTTTGCACTTATGAACTGGGTAATTCCACTTCAGATTGGTGCTCGTGATGTAGCTTTCCCTTATATGAATTCATTAAGCTTCTGGCTTTTCATCGTAGGTGCGATGCTGATAAATATTTCTTTATTAGTTGGTGACTTTGCGCATGCTGGTTGGTTGGCTTATCCACCTTTCTCAGAGGTGACCTATAGTCCGACAGTCGGAACCGACTACTATATATGGGGTTTACAAATCTCTGGTATTGGTTCGTTGATGACTGGTATTAACTTCTTTGTAACGATCATCAAGATGCGTTGTAAAGGTATGACTATGATGAAAATGCCTGTATTTACTTGGGCTTCATTATGTTCGGTTATATTGGTTGTAGCAGCTTTCCCTGTATTGACAGTTACACTAGGTCTACTTACATTAGATAGATACTTCGGTACTCACTTCTTCACTGTTTCTGGTGGTGGTGATCAAATGATGTATGTAAACCTAATATGGATTTGGGGTCACCCAGAAGTATATATTCTTGTACTTCCTATGTTTGGTGTGTACTCAAGTTGTTGCAACATTCTCTAAGAAGCCATTATTTGGCTACGCTACAATGGTTTGGGCTACAATCGCAATTACAGTTTTATCATTTGCAGTATGGTTGCATCACTTCTTCACAATGGGTGCAAGTGCAAATGTAAACGCCTTCTTTGGTATTATGACGATGATTATCGCGATACCAACAGGTGTGAAAATCTTTAACTGGTTGTTCACTATGTTTAGAGGTCGTATAGCATTTACTACTCCGATGATGTGGTTAGTTGGCTTTATGATCGTATTCTCAGTTGGTGGTATGACAGGTGTACTATTATCAGTACCTGGTGTTGACTTTCAAATGCATAACAGTGTATTCCTTATTGCTCACTTCCATAATGTTATTATTGGTGGTGTGGTGTTTGGTGCGTTTGCAGGTCTTACTTATTGGTTCCCTAAAATCTATGGATTTACACTAAATGAACGCCTAGGTAAATATGCGTTTTGGTGCTGGTTTGTTGGTTTCTTCGTAGCATTTATGCCTTTATATGTGTTGGGTATGATGGGTATGACTAGAAGATTGTATCATTATGATGCGTCGACAGGATATCAAACGCTACTAGTTGTAGCATGGTTTGGTGCGATGATTATCGCTCTTGGTGTATTCTTCCAAATACTTCAAATTATTGTAAGTATTCGTGATAGAGATCAAAACCGTGTAGGTGCTGATGTTTGGGGTAGTGGTCGTACTTTAGAGTGGGCTATACCTTCACCAGTTCCTTTCTACAACTTCTCACATGATCCTGAAGTTTCTGATAGAGATGATTTCTGGTCACAAAAGAAAAAGGTCTAGGCTTTGATGGCAAACCTAAAGATGAGCAAAGAGCTTATGAAGATATTCATATGCCTAAAAACACATCTGCAGGTGTAATCATCGGCTTATTTAGTTTTGTATTTGGTTTTGCTATGGTATGGCATATATGGTGGCTTGCTATCTAGGTGTTATCGGTATGATCGGTACAGTTTTACGCAGATCTTTTGATTACAGCATTGACTACTATGTGAAAGCAAAAGAAGTCAAAGTAGTCGAAAGTAAATATACAAAAGAAGGGGAGTTACGCTAATGAGTACAGTAACTGCAGATAACAATCACCACGACGATCATCATCACTTCGATGGTTCTAAAAGCGTCTTTGGTTTTTGGATTTACATTATGAGTGACTGTGTGCTTTTTGCTACACTGTTTGCTGTATATGCGGTATTTCACAAACATACATTTGGTGGAGCAGGAGCTCAAGAGCTATTTAGCTTACCTTATGTATTTGTAGAGACTATGCTACTACTTGTAAGTAGTTTTACTTTTGGTCTAGCGATGCTTAATCGTAATTCTGACAACATTAATCATGTGATTAAGTTTTTATGGGTTACATTCTTCTTAGGTTCAGGCTTTATCATAATGGAGGTTCATGAGTTTTATGAGCTTGCTATGGAAGGTCATACTTGGGCTAGTAGTGCATTCTTGTCATCATTCTTTACTTTAGTTGGTACACATGGTCTTCATGTATCTATGGGCTTAATCTGGATTGTAAGCATGATATTCCAACTTAAAAAGCATGGCATGACACCGATGGCTAAGACTAAGCTAACTTACTTAGGTTTGTTTTGGCATTTCTTAGATATCGTATGGATATTTGTATTCTCAATAGTTTATTTATTAGGAGCGGTATAATATGTCAGGTTTATATGATAAAGATACAGGTGCTGCTTACGGCACGCATAAGACTTATATAAAAGGCTTTGTATTTTCAGTAATTATCACAACAATAGCTTTTGCTTTAGTTGGTTTTAAAGTATTTTCACCAGTAGTATTATGTATAGCTGTTGCGGTACTTGCATTGACTCAACTTTTCATTCAGCTAGTATATTTCTTGCATTTAAGTACAGATTCAGAAGCTCGTTGGAACTTAGTAAGTGCTGTATTTGCTGTAATGATAGTAGCAATCATACTTGCTGGTACGCTATGGATTATGTTTGATCTGTATGCAATGATGATGTAATCACAATTTCTAGATATGTCTTCTTTCAAAAATTATATTCAATTAGCTAAACCAGGTATTATATTTGGTAATTTAATCACTCTTACGGGTGGTTTTTTATTGGCTACTCATCGCCAAATCGGCTTTGAATATCTAAGTCTTTTTTCTTTGTGATGATTGGTGTAGCATTGATGATTGCTTCTGGTTGTGTGTTTAATAATTGTTATGATCGCGATATTGATAGCACAATGGCTCGCACACAAAAACGACCGCTTGTAACGGGAGATATATCTTTGGTTATGGCGTTACTTTATGGCTTAGTACTATTTGTGCTAAGTTGTATAGTGCTTTATACGCTAGTTAATCCACTTACACTTTACATAATCCTTATTGGCTTTGTAGTGTATGTGATTATATATACCATCTCAAAGAGGCTTACTATCCATGCTACTGTACTAGGTGGTATATCTGGGGCTATCCCTCCTGTAGCAGGTTATACTGCTGTAGTGAATGGGTTGGACTATAATGCTTTGTCATTATTCCTGATACTGTTCTTTTGGCAGATACCCCACTCTTATGCTATCGCAATGCTTTATAGTGATGATTATAAAAAAGTTAAGCTACCTATGCTACCTTTAGTAAAGGGAGTTCCTTATACTAAAAAGATTATGCTAGTTTATTTAGTGCTGTTCGTGATCTCATGTAGCTTACCTTATATGCTAGGTACAGCTGACTTATTATCATTCTTGATATGTATGTTCATGGCTGTGTATTGGATGTATAAATCTTTTAAATCGTATCAAAACGATGATGATAGAGCTTATGCAAAGACAGTTTTTAAGTTTTCTATTATAGTTGTTACTGTAATTAGTTTGACTATTGGTTAGAATTTTTAATCATAGATTCCTGATTAAATGATTTATGGACAGTCCCTTGCAGTCATTCCCGCGGAGGTGGGAATCTCTCAAATAGTGAGGAGATCCCGTGTCAAGCACGAGGATGACGATAATTTTATATATGTATTGTAATATTATAAGTCAATATTCAAAGTTTTAGCTAAAGCTTTCAACTTCTTCATAGTTTCTGGTAGGTGTCTAACGGCTGCCCATTGACGAGCAAGTTCACGACTTTCATATGCTGGATATCCCATTACACGCTCACCGGCTTTCACATCTTTCATGACACCAGCTTTACCGCCGACTTGTGCACCATCGCCTATAGTGATATGGTCTTTGATACCAGCATTACCTGCAATTATAACGCCATTACCAATAGTCACAGATCCAGCGATGCCTGCTTGACCGCAAATCATGCAGCCTTGTCCGATTATTACATTGTGTCCAATCTGCACAAGATTATCAATTTTTGTGAAATCTCCTATAGTTGTTGAACCAAATTTAGCATTATCTATACAAGTACCGGAGCCAATATCTACATAGTTACCAATCACTACATTGCCAATATGTGGAACTCTAACGATAGATTTGCCATCTTCAGAAGAGCGATAGCCAAAGCCATCACTACCTATATTGCAACCAGAGTATAGCCTACAAAAGGCACCGATCTGTGTGCGTTCGCGGATATTCACATTTGGCCAAATGATACATTGGCTACCAATTTGAGCGTTATCATATATAGATGTGTTTGCATAAATAATAGTTCCATCGCCGATAGTTACATTTCTACCTATATAAGTGCCTGCACCTATAGAAACATTACTGCCAATATTTGCAGTAGGTTCTATCACAGCACTTGGGTGAATGCCATTTTGCTCAGGGTTAGGTTGAGAAAAAAGTTTAAGAACTTTTGCCATAGCAAGATCGGCATTATCAACTATAAGAATCGGTTTGTCATTGATTTCTTTAGCTTGATCCTCTAAATCTTTGGTAATTAGGGCTGCACTAGCTTTTGAAGTAGTGAGTAATTCTATATGTTCAGTTTTATTTATAAGTGTAAGCTCATTTTCTTGTGCTTGATCGGCATAGTTAAGTCCTGTGATAATCATATCTGCAGGATTCAATAGCGTTGCTCCAAGATGCTTAGCAATATCTTGTAAAGAGTGTTTCAATTTATTAACTTTTTTAATAGGTTCTTTTACTAGAAATTTTAACAGATTTTTTGGTGAAGTATAAGAGTTGATTACTTGATGAATTTTGAGCTTGTATAAGAGCTAACTCATCAGTGTCTAAATTATGGGTAGTCATAAATATACCATCTAAGCAAGTAGTCACATTTTTTAGAGTAGTAGATAGGTTGTGTCCTTTTAATATATAGCTTAAAAACATCGCCGCAGTTATATCTCCAGAGCCGCTGACTTTCGATTGTACTTTGTATTTTGGAGATTCTAGGTAGTTTAGTTTACCATTTTTATAAACAGCAATGCCTGTTTTAGCTCTATCAAAAGAAGTACTAGTTATAATGATGGTCTGATTTTTATTACCTGTTTTTCAATGAGAGTATCGCATGCTTTAGTGATGTCATCATAGCCATGAATATTTGTATCACTCAAGGTAGCAAGCTCAAACAGATTTGGGGTAATGATGTCCGCTATAGGAAGTAGGTGTTCTAAAAACATTATAGGATGATCTTTTGAAGCAAAAATATGTCCTTTATCGTGATGATCGTAAAAATCACCAAACACAGGGTCGCAACAATATAAAGCCTTTGGATTACTATTTTAAATCAATAACAGTATCGGCTATAACTTTAGCCACACTTATGTCACCAATGTAACCAGATAATATAGCATCATGCTTATGTAGAAAGTCGTTTGCTTTCATTCCTTCTATTATGTTCTGGATATCTTTTGCACTAAAAAAAGCACCTTTAAAAACATCGTACTGAGTGTGGTTGGATAGTTGCACTGTGTATATGGGAGATACTTCTATGCCAAGTTTTTGCATTGGAAATACAGCTGCTTTGTTACCAGCATAGCCATAAGCCACATGAGATTGTATAGATAGTACTTTGGGTATGTCTTTGTGCATGGGTTTGTAATTTATAACCCTAGATTTGTTCTGATACTAGAAAGTAAATCAACAGATGATTGCTTATCTCCAACTGTACCTATCTTGATGTAGATGTTTACTGTAGAGTTATCATACTTAGAGATTTCAATACTATAAGGGGTTTTGCCTTCTTTATCAAACATGCTTTTTCTGTTTTGATAAAGCCTTTTATTTCAGCATTTCTTTCAGTAATAGTATTGCTTTCGATATTGTAATTGTTTGTGTTGTTGATTGCTAGTTCAGTTGCATCATATACACTTTTTACATTGGTATTGTATAGTTGGGCAGAAAATGTACCATTTGCAAATCTTACGATTGAGTTTCCTGTAGAATTTAAGTCATCCATCATGCTGCTATTATTTGAGCAAGCGGATAATGCTAAAGTGGCAGTGAGTCCTATTGTAATAGTTTTAAGTATTTTCATTGTTTGAATTCTCAAATTGATTAGTTTAATAGATTTTATAATATAGTTATTGCTTTGTAAATCATGGTTTTAAAGCAATACGCTATCCTTTAATAATAGTTTTATTTTGATTTTATGGTTGGTTTATAACGACTAGCTATACAGTATTTATGAATTATGCCTTATAAATAATATTTCGGTTATAACAAAAATATAAAATCTATCTTGAAATAGTTGTATTAGCCCCTATACTCTTATAAAGTCATATTTGCATTTTTGGGAGAAGCTAAATGTCTGCACTTAATCAGTTTAATCAATTGTTAGAATTTTTGAATAACCGCGTAGTCGGTCAAGAGAATTTAAATAAAAGGCTTTTAATAGCTTTACTTGGCGGGGGGCATCTACTCGTAGAGGGTGCTCCAGGTCTTGCTAAGACTACAGCTATTAAGACACTATCTGAAAGTATAGATTGTAGCTATCATAGAGTTCAATTTACACCAGATCTACTTCCAGCAGACCTTACTGGTACAGAGATATATGTGCCACAACAGCAAAGCTTTGAGTTTCAAACAGGTCCGTTGTTTCATAATTTGCTTTTAGCCGATGAGATAAATAGAGCCCCAGCAAAAGTTCAATCTGCTCTACTTGAAGCAATGGGTGAGAAGCAAATAACCGTAGGTAAGAAGACCTATCCATTGACAGATTTATTTATGGTGATGGCTACACAAAACCCGATTGAGCAAGAAGGGACTTATCCTTTGCCAGAAGCACAGTTAGATAGATTTATGATGTTTGTTAAAATCGAATATCCAGATCCAAAAACTGAAGCTAAGATTTTAGCTATAAGTAGAGGTGAAGCTTTAAGGCATACTTTTGACCACCCAAGTATTCATCAGGATGTAATTTTTGCAGCTCAAAAAGAAGTTTTGAATGTGCAGATGTCTCAAGCGATTGAAGAGTACATTATTGAAATAATACTAGCATCGCGTAATCCTAGTAAATACAGCCAAGATATCGCTAAATGGATTTCATTTGGTGCAAGTCCGCGTGGAACTATTGCATTAGATAGAGCTGCTCGAGCTCACGCCTGGTTAGATGGCAATGATTATGTATCTCCTAGTGATATTCATGCGGTTGTGTATGAAGTCCTTCGCCACAGAATACTTTTGACTTTTGAGGCGGAAGTTGATGGTGTAACTACGGATGATGTGATTACTAAGCTACTTAAAGTGGTTCCGATACCATAGGGTGAGCTTATGAAAAGCTATAAAGGAATAAAACCTGATATCAAAGAACTGCTAAGCTATCGTTATCGTGAGAAGGCTTTGAAATTGTTTGCTAACCAGAAAGTAAATACCGTCAATGCTGGAAGTAAATCTTCTAAAGCAAAAGGTCGCGGTATGGACTTTGATGAGGTTAGGCATTATCAACCTGGCGATGATATTCGTCTGATGCACTGGTCACTGACAGCTAGATTAGGTAAGCCTTTTACAAAGGTATATCATGAAGAGCGTGAGCGGACGATGTACTTTGTGGTAGATCAAAGCGCTACGATGCGATTTGGTACGCGTGAATGCTTTAAATCTGTAAAAATGGCAAATGCTACAGCTTTACTTGGTTTTGGTGCTTTAGAAGCTCATGAGAAAGTTGGTGGTGTGATACTCAATGACAGTGGATATAATTTTTATCCAGCTAAGCAAGACAAGTCGGCATTGGTGAAAATGCTTAATCATGTCACAAACGATGATACAAAAACTCAGATAACGACAGATAAAGGTTTGGCAGATGCGTTGAAATTTCTGTATGCTAAGGTTCGTAGCAATAGTGTGATCGTTGTACTTGGTGACTTTGATGGTTTTAACGAGCAGGCTCAACAGTATCTAAGACTACTTGCGAAGAAAAATGAGATTATAAATATATTTAGTTATGATCCTATCGAAAAGAGCTGCCAGCTAAAGATGTTTATAACTTTAGTAATGGTAATGAAAATTTAGTTTTGGATGCAACTAATACTAAACAATATCAAGTTTATAAAGATATCTATAATACGAGACACAACGCTATCAAAGATTTTTCCAGAGCATATCAAATGGCATTTTTTGAAATAGCGACTAATGATGATTTGGTTAAAACTATAAATTGTGGGGTAGCTGGTTATGGAAAATAACAACCTTCTAGATCAGTTAAAAGATATTTATCTACCTCCACAAATTTCTTCATGGTGGCCTTTAGCTTATGGCTGGTGGATTGCGATAGCTGTTTTAATACTTTTGGTTTTGTTGGCTTTACTAGTTTTACGCAAAAGAAAAAAACATAAGCAGTACATAAACACGGTTGTAAATGATTTTAAAGAAAATCTTAGGGCTGTTTATGTCACCAAACCCAAAGAAGTTGTGCAAACTATCTCTGTATATCTAAAGAGAATAGCTGTGCACAAATTCCCAAAAGATGAAATTAAAACATTACACGGTAAAGCTTGGGTTGATTATCTTGAGTCAAAAACTAAGAAAGATGCTTTTGATGGCGAAGTCACAAGCTATCTAACTAACACTTACAAGCCTTATGAGCTAGATGATAGCGAACTTGAAAAGATAGTCTCTGCAAGTGAAAAGTGGATAAGGAGAGTTTTATGATAAATGTAGAATATCCTTGGGCTTTTGCTTTGATTATTTTACCTCTGATTGTGTACTGGATAATCCCGCGAGCAAGTTCAGACAAGCAATTAGCTTTAAAAACACCATTTTTCTCTAAGATAAAATCTCAATTACCAATCGTGGGTGCGAGTAATTTTAAGAGAGCTAATTATTTTAAGTATTTATTAGCTGTGATATGGGCATTATTAATAATCTCGGGTAGTGGCTTACAATGGATGGGTAAACCGATAAACCTACCTCAAAGTGGTAGAGATCTGATGATGGCTATAGATTTATCAGGTAGTATGGCGATTGAAGATATGAAAAAATCTGATGGAAAAGCAGAATCGCGTTTTGATCTTGTGATGCGTGTGGCACATCAATTTTTAGAAACTCGTAAGGGCGATAGAGTTGGTTTGGTACTTTTTGGTACAAAGGCGTATTTACAAACACCGCTTACTTTTGATATCCCAACAGTTAAAAAAATGCTTGATGATGCAAGTATTGCACTACCTGGACCACAGACGGCTATAGGCGATGCGATTGGACTATCTGTTAAAAAACTTATGCAATATCCAAGTCAGTCAAAAGCTTTGGTATTACTAACTGATGGGGAAAATAACTCTGGTTCTTTACAGCCTTTACAAGCTGCAGAAATCGCAAAGCAAAATGGTATCAAAGTCTATACTATTGGCTTAGGTGGTGGGCAAATGGTTATGAATACAGCTTTTGGTCAAAGACTAATAAATACTTCAGAAGATTTAGATACCGATGTGCTTCAAAAAATTGCTTCCATGACGGGGGTAAATTCTTCAGAGCTCAGAACAGTGATGATTTACAAAAGGTTTATGAAGCTATAGACAAGATGGAGCCTGTTGAATCAGATAAAACCGTGGTGCGACCAGTAACTTATCTATATCCATGGACATTGGGTGCGGCATTGTTATTGAGCTTTGTTTTAAGTGCTATTTGGCTACAACGCAGGAGGGCTGGCTAGTGGAATTATTTCATTTTATACGACCATGGTGGTTGTTGGCATTTATACCTGTAGTTTTGTTTGTGGTGTTATTATTTAGACATTCGGGTAAATCAAATAGTTGGGCTAAATATTGCGATGCTCATCTGCTTGAACATGTGCTTGTGGGGAGAGAGTCAAAAGCTAAGAAATCATTATTGCCAATATTCTTTTTGCTAGTTTGGAGTGTAGCTATAGTAGCATTAGCAGGACCAACTTGGAAATACAAAGATGTACCGACTTATCAGAAAAATATCTCAAGAGTTATCGCACTAGATGTATCACAGTCTATGGATACTACAGATGTTGCACCTAGTAGGTTAGAGCGAGCGAAGTATAAGATTTTTGATATATTGCGCAAAATAACTGAAGGTCAAACTGGGATGATAGTTTTTCTAGCGAGAGCTTTGTGGTATCACCTTTAACTAGTGATTCTAAGACTATCTCAAATTTAGTTTCGGTGTTAAATACCAATATAGTTCCAGTACATGGTCATGATATGACAAAAGCTTTAGCTAAGTCATCAGAGCTTCTTTTTCACAAGGTGGTGCAGGCGATGGTCAGATTATTCTTATCACAGATTCAAGTCCGACAGATAAGGCTATTGCTAAAGCTAAGCAATTAGCTGAGAGTGGCATAAAAACGGATGTCTATGCAATTGGTACGCCGAAGGGTGGTATAGCAAAATCTAAAGATGGAAGTTATCTAAAAGATGATTCTGGGAATATTCAGTACTTTGGTGTAGATTTGTCGCGAATGCAAGATTTAGCTAAGGCTGGAGATGGTAAGCTTATAACTCTCACAGCAAACAACAATGATGTAAATGCACTTATAGCGGATATCCAAAACAATGATTCGCAAGCGAAAAAATCACAGCAATCTACAGCAAATACTTTTTGGCAAGATGAGGGCGTGTATTTTATATGGGTGCTAGTGTTACTTAGTGTGTTTGTGTTTAGGAGAGGTTTTTTGGAGAAAATATGTCGCTAAGAAAATTAATTCTATCAGTAGTATTATTGCCATGTATATCACAAGCTAGTATCTGGAGTGATGCGTGGCAGACAAAAGATCAGCAAGGTGCAAGCAGCTTTGAAGCAGGGGATTATAAGGCATCAGCACAATCTTTTGAGAATACTGATTGGAAAGGCTCAGCTTACTATAAAGCAAAAGAGTATGACAAAGCTTATGATGAGTTTAAAAAAAGATAGCTCAGCAACGGGACTATACAATCAAGGTAATGCTCTAACTCAATTAGGTAAATATGATGATGCTATAAATGCTTATAGTAAGGCTATCGAAAAACGACCAGATTTTGAAGATGCAAAAAGTAACTTAAAGATTGCCGAAGAGCTTGAAAAGCAAAAAGACCAAAACCAGAATCAGCAAGACAACAAAGACAACAAAGACAACAAAGACAACAAAGACAACAAAGACAACAAAACAAAGACAACAAAGACAACAAAGACAACAAAGACAACAAAGACAATAAAGACAATAAAGACAATAAAGACAATAAAGACAATAAAGACAATAAAGACAATAAAGACAATAAAGACAATAAAGACAAACAGGATCAACAGGATCAACAGGATCAACAGGATCAACAGGATCAACAGGATCAACAGGATCAACAGGATCAACAGGATCAACAGGATAAGCAGGATGAAAATTCTAAAGAGCAAGAAGCTAAAATAGCTGAAGCTCGTGAAGATGAGATGAATAAAAAAGAAGCTGATAAGCTTTTAGCGATGATTGATGATGATCCAGGTGGACTTTTGAAACATAAGTTTGCGAGAGATTATCAAAGAATGACAGAAAAAGCGTGATAGAGTTAATTGTGAAGGTTAATCTAATGAAAAAAATAGGTGTTTTGGTTTCGCTAGTATTGTTTAGTGTGTCAATGAGTTTTGCAACGGTGTCAGCAAGTATTAGTCGTACTAATGTTGAAAATGGTGAAACTATAGACCTTACGCTACATCTTGAAAATTTCAATACACAACCTAACCTTAGCGTTTTAGATAAAGACTTTACTGTATATAACGCTAGTACTAGTAGTAAGGTCAGCACTATAAATGGTAAAACTACTGCTCAGTACGACATGATAGTCACAATAATGCCAAATAAAACAGGTAAATTAACTATCCCAGCTATAAAAGTTGGTAGTGAATATACTAAGCCAATATCTATAAATGTAGATAAAGCATTATCTAATGATGAAGAAGATAAATACCAAGATATATTTGCCATAAGTACTATTGAAAGTGATAGTAGCTATATAAATGTACCTGTGCTTTATACAATAAAAATTTATTACTCCACCCCGATATTAGGTCTACAGCCAAAGCCTTTTAAGATAGATAAATCAGAAATACGCCCAACAAACCATAGACTAACTTATCAGAAAAGAATAAACGGTAATTTATATGATGTGAACGAGGAAAGTTTTTTAATAGTTCCTCATAAAACTGGCAAGGTTAAAATACCTCCAATGGTGCTACAAGCTACAGTATCCAATGGTTTTGGGCAACTTGGCGTTAAGACAAGGTTTGTTTCTACAAAAGGACATACGCTAAATGTAAAACCTATTCCAAAGAATATAAGTATAAAAGACTGGTTCCCATCTTCTGATGTGAAATTAAGTGATAACTGGTCTGATGATAAAAATGTAACAGCTGGTAGCTTGATTACTAGAACAGTTACTATTTCAGCAAAAGGTGTACTTAGCAATGATATTCCTAAGCTTGATTTTAAATCTACAGATGATTTTAATATCTATGCAGAAAAGCCAAAGTTAGAAGATGTTGAGAAAAGCGGTAAGCTAACAGGTACAGCTACTTATAAAATCGGTTATATGCCAACTAAAGAAGGAAAATCTAAAGTTCCTGAGCTTAAATTGAAATGGTATGATGTTGATGCACATAAATCTAAAGTTGCGAGTATTGCTGCAAAAGAGTTTGATGTAAAAAAAGGCAGCGTTGCTAATACTGATTTTTTAGGTTCTATAACTCCAGATGCGACTAAAGTAGTTGAAAAAACAGTTGTAGATCCTTTTGGAAGAATGTATCTATTGCATTGGCTGTGCTATGGGTAATAACACTATTACTACTTCTAAAGTGTCGATTTTCAAAGTCAAAAAAGCTAAGGTCTGTAGGATTTGAAGAAAACAATGCTAATGAAAGTCTTGGTATAAAAGATATTAAAAAAGCTTGTGATAAGAAAGATAATGCAGGCTTACAAAAGGCTTTAGTTAGCTGGGCAAGTCAAAGGTTTGATAAAGAGATTTTCTCTACACAAGAGATTTCTAATTTCGTTCCAGAATTAGAACCTATTCTGAAAAACCTAAATGCAGCGATGTATTCTAATAAGAAGTTTGATGGGTATGCGGAGCTTTTAAAGATAGTTATAAATGCAGATAAGATAAAAAATAAGAAAAGATCTAATAAGCAAATTAAAGGGTTGTATGAATAGTTTTTGCTAAAAAATCAGATAATTGCTTTTATCACAATAATTAGTCTGTTAATTTGATAAACTAATATTTAGTAACATAAGCTCAATAAGTTTTAATGAAAGTTGAATTTCAAGTTTTTCAAACAAGTAATCTTGTAGATGTTTTAAATAGTATCTGTGAATATGTAGTCGCTAATTATAGTCATTCTAGAAAGATAGCAATACTTGCACCTCAAGGCATAGCTAAAGAATTAGATAGTAAATTGTGGCAAGCTGATACAGAAAATTTCTTACCTCATTTTTGTGCGATAAATTCAAAGCAATACAATTCTTGTAAAGGTATTCCACTACTTATAACAGATAATTTATTTATCGTTTCAGAAGCTGATGAGTTGATTAATCTAATGGATATAGTTATTGATAGTAGTAAAGTAAATGTTGCTAAGCTAACAGAGATTGTCTACCAAGCTGATAAGGCACTAGAAAGCTCACGCAAGAAATATATGTTTTATAAAAAAGCTGGTTTTGAGATCGAGTCGAATAAAAAATAAACACTTTATAGAGCTGATTTTACATTAGGCAATTTCATAATATATTTTTCTGCGTATTCTTGCTAAAATTAACCTCATAAATTTTCTAATTAATCTACATATTTACGGTTGTATAAATGACTCAAGAAATAAACAAAAACTA
Source organism: Francisella sp. (assembly GCA_038141505.1). Taxonomy (GTDB): domain Bacteria; phylum Pseudomonadota; class Gammaproteobacteria; order Francisellales; family Francisellaceae; genus Francisella. Next base: position 30,749 of record JAYQIE010000042.1, read on the forward strand.
TAATCCAAAAGAAATCGAGCAATCTAACTATCAAAACTGGGAAGCAAGCGGAAAATTTGCTTGTGGTACGGACTCTAATAAATCTGATTCTGCTGAAAAATTTGCAGTAATGCTACCACCTCCAAATGTAACAGGTACGCTACATATGGGGCATGGTTTTCAAATGACTTTAATGGATATCCTTACTCGTTATCATCGTATGACAGGTAAAGATACTTTGTGGCAACCAGGTACAGATCATGCTGGTATTGCTACTCAAATGGTTGTTGAAAGACAGCTTAATGCTGATGGTATATCTCGCCATGATTTAGGTCGTGAGAATTTCCTTAGTAAAGTGTGGGAATGGAAAGAGCAATCTGGTGGCACGATAACTTCGCAAATGCGTAGAATCGGAGCATCTCCTGATTGGGATCGTGAGAGATTTACTATGGATGAGGGTCTATCAAAAGCTGTAACTAAAGCGTTTGTAAAACTCTACGATGATGGTTTGGCTTATAGAGGTGAAAGACTTGTAAATTGGGATCCTAAGCTTAAAACAGCGGTTTCAGATTTAGAGGTTGCTCAAATAGATAAGAAAGGGTCACTTTGGCATTTTGTATATCCAGTAGCTGATAGTGATGAGAAAATCATTATTGCGACAACTCGTCCAGAGACTATGCTTGGCGATATGGCTGTAGCAGTGCATCCTGAAGATGAGAGATATACTCATTTAGTTGGTAAGATGATAAATCTGCCACTTACAAATAGACAAATTCCGATTATTGCGGATGATTATGTTGAGAAAGATTTTGGTACAGGTTGTGTGAAAATCACACCAGCACATGATTTTAATGACTATGAGATGGGTAAGCGTCATAATTTAGAAAAGATGAATATCTTAACTGATGATGCGACTTTAAACGATAGAGTGCCAGCAGAGTATATCGGTTTAGATAGGTTTGTAGCTCGTAAAAAGATTGTTGCAGATATGGATGCTTTGGGTCTTTTGGATAAAATCGAGCCACATGATCTTAAAGTACCGACTGGCGATAGAACTGGAGAAGTACTGGAACCATACCTTACAAAGCAATGGTTTGTAAAAGCTGATGTACTTGCAAAACCTGCTATAGAAGCAGTTGAGTCTGGTAAGGTAAGATTTGTGCCAAATAATTGGAAAAATACTTACTACTCTTGGATGAGAGATATCAATGACTGGTGTGTATCTCGCCAGCTTTGGTGGGGGCATAGAATCCCTGCTTGGTTTGATAATGATGGTAATGTATTTGTTGGTGAGTCAGAAGAGCAAATTCGTACTAAATACAATTTAGCAGATAGCATAGTGCTAACTCAAGATAATGATGTTTTTGATACATGGTTTTCATCTGCTTTGTGGCCGTTTAGTACTTTGGGTTGGCCTGAACAAACTCCAGAGTTAGCAAAATACTATCCAACAAGTGTGCTTGTAACTGGTTTTGACATTATATTTTTCTGGGTTGCTAGAATGATGATGTTTGGTATGTACTTTATGGACGATGTGCCGTTTAAGGATATTTACATCACAGGGCTTATCCGTGATAGTGAAGGTCAAAAAATGTCTAAGTCTAAAGGTAATGTGCTAGATCCTGTAGATTTGATCGATGGTATATCATTAGAAGATCTTTTAAAAAAAGAACAACAGGTTTAATGCAACCACAAATGAAAGCTAAGATTGAAAAGGCTACTAAAAAGAGTTTCCAGAAGGTATAAGTGCTTATGGTTCTGATGCTGTACGATTTACATTTGCTGCATTAGCTTCAACTTCAAGGGATATAAGCTTTGATACTCCTAGAGTAGAGGGCTACCGTAATTTCTGTAACAAGCTTTGGAATGCTTCAAGATTTGTTATGATGAATCTTGATGGTTATAAAGTTTGTGAAAACTATGAGCTTAATGTCACAGATAAATGGATTTGGAGTGCTTTAAACAATACTACGGTAGAAGTTCATAAGCATATCGCTAATTATCGTTTTGATTTAGTGGCTAATACTATTTATGATTTTGTATGGAATAATTATTGTGACTGGTATGTCGAGTTTGCAAAAGTTGCATTAAAAGATGAGTCTCTTTCTGAGAAGCAAAAAAATGGTGTTAAATACACATTAGCAAAAGTGCTTGAGAATATCCTAGCTTTAGCTCATCCGATAATCCCATTTATCACTGAGAGCATTTATGAGCAGTTAAAAACTCATCTTGATAACGCTCAGACTTCGATTATGGATGTTTTCTATCCTGAATTTAACCAAAGTTTAGTGGCTGTAGAAGCGGAAAAAACTGTTTCATGGTTGCAGAATATTATCACTACTCTACGAAATATGCGTGGCGAGGTTGGTATCAAGCCATCATTAGAGATCTCTTTGATAGTGAAAGATGTAGCTAATAAAGATAAAAAATATCTAGCTCAAACAGAGAGCTTTATAAAAGCTTTGGCAAGATTGAAAAATATCGAGTTTAATGATAATCCTCCAACTTCACTATCTCAGATTGTAGAAGGACTTGAGCTTAATATTCCATTAGATGGCTTGGTTGATATCGAAGCAGAAAAAGCAAGACTTGATAAAGAGCTAGATAAACTACAAAAAAGAAGTAAAAAGAGTTGAGAGTAAACTTTCTAATGAAAGATTTGTATCAAATGCTCCAGAAGCTGTAGTAGGTGTCGAAAAAGAAAAGCTTGCTAAGTATAAAGACTTATATGCGAAGACTCTTGAGAAGAAAAACCTTTTGCAAAAGTAATGACCTGATTTACTAGGATTTTGTATTTATTTCAATCATATTGAAATCAGGATCATAAAAGAAAAGTTGTTTTGTACTTGTTTCTTTGCTGAAATCCTCAGTTATTATTTCTATATTCAAGGACTCTAATTTTGTTTTTTGTTTAAAATAGTCGCTATTTGTCATTTGTATTGCAAAATGTGGTTGAGTAGTTTTATTTACATGTTTTTTGTTAGGATTGTTTGTTGAAAGTATAAGATGAAGAGAACATTCTCCTAAATTATACCAAAGGCCTGGAGTGATAAAACCAGGTCTATATATTTTTGTTAATTCTAAAATATTGGAGTAAAAGTTTTCAGCAACCTCTATGTTTGTAATAGTTAGTGCTATATGATCTAATTTAAATAATTTCATATTTCAACAGTTATTTATATGTTGCTAAAAAGTTTATCATAAAAAACAGAGCTGAAACTAATTAGCACCCACCAATATAGACCTATCGACTTTATTAATGTCAATATGACCACAAAATGCCATAGTCTTATCCATTTCTTCACAAAAGATTTCTAGTACTCTTTCGGCACCTTTTTCACCATAAGCCCCAATACCATAGACCATCGGTCTGCCAATTAGCCCAGCTGTTGCACCTAGGGCCTTTGCTTTGAGTAAATCTTGACCAGAACGAATACCACTATCAATAAGAACTTCAAGCTTGCTATCTACAGCATCAATAATTTCTTCTAAAACAGATATGCTTGAAGGAGCCCCATCAAGTTGGCGACCACCATGGTTTGATACTACTATCCCATCCGCCCCAGTATTTTGTGCTAGAATTGCATCTTTTGCATCCATAATCCCCTTGATAATCATAGGACCATTCCATTGCTTTTGTACCCATTCAACATCACGCCAGCTTAGGCTTAAATCAAATTGCTCATTTGTCCATTTTCCTAAAGAGGCAAAGCCACCTTTATTTTCAGTATGATTTTCGATGTTACCAAAAGTTTTATTTTTAGTTTTTAGCATATTTAAACACCAAGGAATTTTGGTACTTAGATTGACTAGGTTTTTAAAAGTTGGTTTTGGTGGTACAGTTAAGCCATTTTTTATATCAGCATGGCGATTACCTAGCATTTGTAAATCAGCTGTTAGCACTAAAGGGTAATACCCCTAAAAATAATAGCATTTAGAAGTGTACAAAAATATACTAATAAATGAGAGGTATTACAAATGAAACAAAAACGATATACAGATAGTCAAATAGTAAATATTTTAAAGGAATCAGAGAGCGGCATTATCGTATCTGATTTGTGTCGCAAATATGGTATAAGTAGCTCAACATCTTATAAATGGCGTGAGAAATACAGTGGTATGGATGTTTCAATGCTAACAAAAGTTAAAGAGCTTGAAGCCCAAAATAGTAGACTTAAGCGTATGTATGCTGATTTACAGTTAGATCATGATATTTTAAAGGAAGCGATGACAAAAAAGTGGTAAAGCCATCTGGAGCGAAAGAAGATGGCTTTACAGACAGTAAAAAGCTAAGAAAATCAGTGTCAAAAGGAGCTGTAAAGTTTTTTGCATAAGTGAAACAGCATACTACTATAGCCCTAAAAATAGTGATGATAATGAGTATATAGCAAATAAGTTAATTGAGCTTACAGGCTCATCGCAACTGGGGTTTTAAGCTATGCTTTCTGCATATAAGAAATGTATTGGGTAAGAGGTTTAATCATAAACGAGTATATCGAATATATTGTGATTTGTGTTTAAACTTACGAATAAAGCCTAAAAAAAAGAATTAAAAGAGATAAGCCAAAACCATTAACTGAAGCTACTAGAGCAAACCAAATATGGTCTATGGATTTTATGCACGATAATTTATCTAGTGGTAAAAAGTATAGGCTATTAAATATTATAGATGACTATAATAGAGAAGGCTTAGATTGTGAGATTGACTTTTCATTACCATCATATCGAGTTGAAAAGACTTTAAAAAGGTTAATAAATCAAAGGGGTAAGCCTATAGCAATCAGGTGTGATAATGGTCCTGAATATATAAGCAATAGCTTAAAGTTGTGGGCTAAAAGAAATAAGATACAACTATGGTATATTCAACCTGGAAACCCTCAACAAAATGGCTATGTTGAGAGATTTAATAGGACTATGAGATATGAACTATTAGAGCAAAATTTATTTGATAGTTTAGATGATATTAGGTTACAATCTACTAGATGGTTATGGGATTACAACAACATTAGACCACATATGGCTTTAGGAGGTTTTCCTCCTAGAATGGTAGCTAATAAAGCTATTTAAATAAGTGTACACTTCTAAGTGACATTAAAAATGGGAGTATTACCCTCTATATAGCCAAAGCGCTATAAAAATGTCATCTTTGAATTTGGTTTGCTGAGCGTAGCTGAAAGATGGCATATCAAGACAGGTATTGATTTTATTGAAATCCTAAAACAAGTTCAGGGTGACGAAATAGGTTTTTAGTATTTCTTTTATTGCTAGTAAGCTAGATAGTATTTATAAGCTCTTGAAGTTCGCCTGAATCTTTCATTTCCATGATGATGTCACAGCCACCAACAAGTTCGCCTTTTATCCATAATTGTGGGAAAGTTGGCCAATCTGCGTATTTTGGTAAGATTGCTCTGATATCTGGGTTTTCAAGTATATTTACAAATGCAAATGGTTTGCCGCAAGCTCTTATCGCTGTAGCTGTATGAGCTGAAAAACCACATTGAGGCATGCTCGGAGTACCTTTCATATAAAGAATCATATCGTTTTCTTTTATTTGCTTTTTGATTCTGTCAATAACTTGTTGTTCTTCTGGTGTGTACATTATATTTATCCTTTTTTATATTATGTGATTTGTTAAATTTAGAAATTTTATCAAAAAAATGATATTTTACTGATATTATACACCAAACGCAATCTTGAGCAAAAGAGGAAGTTTTATATGCAAGGCAGATTTTTATTAGGATAGCTGTAGCTATGGTAATAAAGTTCTAAAGAGTCAGATGATGCTTTATCTTTTTTGTACCTCATGGATGGTATAATTTACATCAAATTGCGTCGTTAGTAAGATTTGAAGCTACTGGTAGCTCCTGCACTTCAATGCAACTTATACCGCACAAGCTTGCTTTTGGTGTGTAATATCAGTAATATTATACTAAATAGGTATAGTTTTCTAAACCAACAATTTCAATAAAATAACAAAGGAGCATAATATGCAATTTGAATTACCAAAATTACCATACGCACATGACGCGTTAGAGCCAGTTATCTCAAAGAAACAATCGAGTATCACTACGGTAGACATCATCAAACTTATGTAACTAACTTAAACAAACTAGTTGCAGGTACTGAGCATGATGGTCAAAACTTAGAAGAAATTATCAAGACTTCTAGTGGTGGATTATTTAATAATGCAGCTCAAGTATACAACCACACTTTTTACTGGAATTGCCTAGCTCCTAAAAAGACAGAAGCTTCAAGTGCATTGAAAGCAGCAATTATCGAAACTTTTGGCTCTTGCGATGCTTTTAAAGAGCAGTTTTCAACAGCAGCAGTAACTACTTTTGGCTCAGGTTGGGCGTGGCTTGTAGAAAAAATTCTCATGGTAAGCTTGAGATTGTAACTACAAGTAATGCAGGTTGTCCGCTTACAGACAACAAAAAGCCACTTCTTACATTTGATGTATGGGAGCATGCTTATTATGTTGATTATCGTAATGCTAGACCTAAATATATTGAGTCACTTTGGGATATCGTGAACTGGGAATTTGTTTCAGAGCAGTTCGCTAAATAGTTCTAAGAATCTAAATCTATTATTTCACTTATAGTGTATTTATTTGTTTCTGGCTCGAATGAAACACTTAATTTATCTCCTTCATAATATAAATCAAGATCACAAGTAAACTCATTAAATTTGTTTGTGCTACATGCTTTGGCACTGTTTTCGTTGTTTATATTATATATTGTGATACTTTTTCCCGAGCTAATTTTTTAGTTATACCTGCATATTTAACTTCAAAAGTAGCATCTATGCCACCCATATCATTTTTAAGTTGTATCTTACTGAGATCTTTTGCATCATCAGGCTTATCTTCAGCAAAACAAAAGCTAGATAAACTAATAAGTCCAATCATTAAAAGTATTTTTTTCATAATAATTTCCTGCAACATAAGGTTAAGTTAGACTTATTATTATAGATTATTAATTTACAAATACAATTTTAAGAATGATTTTTGCTAAAAAATATTTAAATTAATCTCGCCATTTCTTTGATTCGCTGTCTAAATATATATATGAATAATGAGACAATCATTCCAATAATAAAGCTAAATATAAATAATCCCTCCCAGTTATAGTTGGTTTGTATATAACCAGCTAGTGGGCCTACAAGGACTCTGCCTAGAGAATCTATTGAGCTAAGAATAGCGAATTGAGTTGCAGAAAACTTAAGGTTTACCAGGCTCATAATCATTGCAACTAATATCGCTGTACCCATTGCACCACAAAAGTATTCGACTGCTACAGAGCTTACCATTAGGTAATAATTTTTGCCAACTATAGCTAAAGCTACATACATAAGATTTGCACAAGCCATGATTATACTGAAGTATAAAAGCTTTTATAAACACCTATTTTTTTAGCAACTAATCCACCAAAGACTAAACCACTAATAGTCGCAACTAAGGAGAATGCTTTGTATGATAGTGCTATTGTAGTTTTATCAAATCCTATATCTACAAAAAATATTGTGTTTAAAGAGAAAGCAATAGCATCAGCTAATTTATAGACAACTATAATGGTTAGAATAATAGCTGCGGTTGTGACACCTTTACGCGTAAAAACTCTATAAAAGGTACTGTAAATGCTTCTTTGAATGATTTTGGACTATCTGATTGTTTAGTTTCTTTTAGAACTAGAGTGTAAAGTGGACAGATTATAAAGAATGGCAATATCATTAGCCAAGTCAAGTTCCAATTATTATTTAGCCTATCTGCGATAATTAGAGCTATCGAGCCTGTAACAATCATTCCTATGCGATAACCCATCACGGCTATTGCATTACCTAGTGCTCGCTCGGATTCTTCTAATATTTCTGCTTGATAAGCATTTATTGCAATGTCTTGGGTTGTTGATACAAAGCAGATTAAAAAGCCAATAAAGGCAATAATTAAGGGGAGTTTGCTGGTGAAAAAGGCTCATTGTTGCAATAAGTAATATTAGAGATATTTGTGTTAGCAATATCCATCCCTTTCTTCTGCCTAGTCCAGGTATGTTTATTTTATCGAGAAATGGAGCCCATAAATATTTGAAAGTATATGGGAGGGCAATTAGTGTTAAGAAGGCGATATTTTGTGTGCTAATGCCACTATCCTTGTACCATAGCAATAAAGATGATGCTGTAAGCATTAAAGGTAGTCCAGAAGCATAGCCAAGCATTAGCATGCTAAACATTTTTGAATCACGGAAGGGAGTTGTTAGTTTCTCCGCTAAGGCTGGTTTATTTATTGATTGCATATTGATGCTATGAAAATACTAATAGGCTAAGGCTAGTTTAAAAAAGATGTATTTTCAAGTAATTTGTCTAAGGATATCATTATCAACAGCTTTTTAACTGAAGTTGTGGGGGATAAGTAGAGACTTATCCATTATAAGAAAATCAAAAGTATAAAGATTCCCTCCTTCGAGGGGATTACTATTATTGGTATTGTGGAAAGATATAGATGGAGAAAAATTAGAAATTTCTACTAGTAGCACCAGTATAAAGTTGTCTTGGGCGACCAATTTTTTGAGCAGGATCATTAGTCATTTCAATCCATTGAGAAATCCATCCTGAAGTTCTTGCAAGAGCAAAAATAGCAGTAAACATTTCTTCTGGTATACCCATAGCTTTAAGAATTATTCCAGAGTAGAAATCTACATTAGGGAATAATTTTCTGTCAATGAAAAAATCATCTTGAAGAGCTATTTCTTCAAGTTTTTTAGCCATAGAAAGTAGAGGGTTGTCACCGCCACCAAGTTTAGCCAAGATTTCTTCACAATTTTCTTTCATTGCTGTAGCGCGAGGGTCAGTGTTTTTGTAAACTCTGTGTCCAAAGCCCATCAATCTGAATGGATCATCTTTATCTTTTGCTTTTTCGATAAATTTGTCGATATTCTCTACAGAACCAATTTCAGCTAGCATCTTAAGTACAGCTTCGTTAGCTCCACCATGAGCAGGTCCCCATAGAGCTGTTATACCTGCAATGATAGCTGCATAAGGTGTAGTACCTGTTGATCCTGCTAATCTTACTGTAGATGTAGAAGCATTTTGTTCATGATCTGCATGAAGTATAAACATAGTATCCATAGCTTTTACATGTAGCTCATCAGGCACAAAGCTTTCATCTTCTGCAAACATCATGTATAAGAAGTTTTTAGCATAACCAAAATCAGGTTTAGGTTCTAAGAATTTCTTACCTTGATTGTGTCTGTAAGCCATAGCTGCTATAGTAGCTATTTTAGCTACGATGTTTTTAGCTACTTCATGTTGAGATTCGGTTTGTCCATTTGCGATATGTTCAGCGGCAAGTATATTTACACCAGCAATCAAACTTGACATTGGATGAGTGTTTTGTGGCATAGTAGAAATAGCTGTTTTAACATGTTTGCAAACAGGCATTTTAGCTACTATTTCCTCTCTGAAAGCTTGCTTTTCTTGATCGTTAGGAATAGCTCCGTAGAATAAAGCATAACAAAGGCTTCTATAATTAGATTTTTTTGTCCATTCTTGAATTGGGTATCCTCTGTGTAAAAGCACACCTTTGCCACCATCTATGTATGTAATAGTAGATTCACATGCAGCAGTTGACATAAAGCCAGGGTCATAAGTAAATAGACCGTGTTTTACTAAAGATGAAACATCGATGCAGTCGTTGCCTAGACTAGGAGAATATACGGGTAATTGTATCTCGATATTCTTGTCTGCATACTTAAGAGTTACGTACTTACTCATTTAATTATGCCTCCGAGTAGAAGTTATATTAAAAATCATGCAATTTGTGTTGCAGTAAAAAGATACTATTCACCTAATTAAAGGCTTTATAAGCGTATCACAACTTGAATAATAAGCTAAAGACCTGCTATTTGCAAATAAAAAAACTTTATATTATTAATCAATATTTTTAGTTATTAACTGATGCTACGCACTAAAGACAAGCTTGAGTGGTGTAAGTTGCGTTAAAGTGCTAGGCAGAAAGGTGTATAAGCTACTAGTTGCTTCAAATCTTACTGAGAGACTGTTCACAAATAAGTTAAACGATTAACTTGCTTATTTCCCCATACTTTGCGTTGTTAAAATATACCATAAGCACAACTATGCTTATATTTTAACGCCTTAATTATGAAAAACTAATCATCGTTACTAATTTTAATTTATTTATGGACAGTCCCTAACGATGCCATTTGATGTAAATTATACCAATCCCTTAAGGACAAAAGATAAAGCATCATCTGGCTGCGTTAGAACCTTACTACCATAGCTACGGCTATGCTAATAAAAACCTGCCTTGCATATAAAACTTTCTCTTTTGCTCAAGATTGTGTTTGGTGTGTAACATCAGTTATTAAATCTTTTGTTGAAATGTTTGAATTTAGAGTCACAAAAATATATCATTTATAAATACCCGTTTACATTACTGTTACTTGTAATACGAAATTGCTTCGGAGGATCGACAAGCGTGAAAAAATTACTAATATTGATTTGATGTCAATAAAATCATACAACTTCCCGGTTACGGCGATTAGTTCGATACTGCATCGAATTAGTGGTTTGATACTACTTATAGCTATGCCATTGGTGGTAGTGGGGATGAATTATTCATTAGCAGGACCAAATGGTTATCAGAATACAGTCAATTTGCTTACGGCAAGCTGGTGTAGCGTATTTTTTTGGCTATTTTTGTCGGCTATTACATATCATGTGTATGCTGGTGTTAGGCATATGATTATGGACATGGGTTTTGGTGAGAGCTTGAAAGTGGCTAAGTTCACTTCTATGCTTGTTATAATTTTGGGTGTAATATCTGCAGTATTGTGGGGGTGGTTCTTATGGCTATAATTTCATTAACTTCATCCGGTCTTAAGGACTTTTTTGTCCAAAGAGTTACAGCTGTAATTATTACTCTGTATTTTGGATATTTATTTATCGAGACTCTTTGTTTATCGCATTCTGGTCAGCTGAACTACGATAGTTGGCATGGTTTGTTTACTGATGGAATGTTTTTTAGAGTTGCTACACTGATGGCTTATTTAGCAGTGTTTTTTCACGCTTGGGTAGGTATTTGGATTATATGTGGTGACTATATCAAGTGTGCTTGGGCATCTGCTTTGGTAATGTTGAGTTTTGTTTTAACTTACGCTTTCTGCTTTTTCTGGCTGTTTGCAGTATTATTTTTCTACTAAGAGGTTGTTTTTATGAGTATAGCTACACAGGAATTTGATGCTATTGTTATTGGTGCTGGTGGTGCTGGTTTAAGAGCAGCATTTCAGCTTTCGCAGTCTGGTTTTAAGACGGCTGCAGTTTCAAAGGTTTTTCCAACAAGGTCTCACACAGTTGCTGCTCAAGGTGGTATTGCTGCTGCGTTAGGTAATGTTCAGTTTGATGATGATTTACCATCTGATGATTGGAAGTGGCATATGTATGATACTGTTAAGGGTTCTGACTATATTGGTGATCAGGATGCAATTGAGTATATGTGTGAGCATGCTCCACAGTCTATTATTGAGCTTGAGCATATGGGTATGCCTTTCTCTCGTTTAAAGAATGGTAAGATTTATCAGAGAGCTTTTGGTGGTATGTCAAGAAACTTTGATCAGCGAACCAAGCTGAAAGAACATGTGCTGCTGCTGATAGAACAGGTCATGCTCTTTTGCATACGCTTTATCAGGGTAACTTAGCTCACGAGACTAATTTCTACACAGAATGGTTTGCTGTTGATTTAGTGAAAGCTGATGATGGTAGTATTTCTGGTGTGATAGCTTTATGTATTGAGACTGGTGAAAACTGTATTTTTAAAAGCAAAAATCACGATACTAGCAACAGGTGGCGCAGGTCGCATATACGAGTCTAGCACAAATGCTTACATCAATACTGGTGATGGTATGGGCCTTGCTTTAAGGGCTGGTCTTCCTCTTCAAGATATGGAGTTTTGGCAGTTTCACCCTACAGGTATCGCAGGTGCTGGTGTATTAGTTACAGAGGGTTGCCGTGGTGAAGGCGGAATCTTGCGTAACAAAGATGGCGAGAGATTTATGGAGCGTTATGCTCCAAATGCAAAAGATCTAGCGTGTCGTGATGTTGTATCGCGTGCATCTCAACAAGAAATTATGGAAGGTCGTGGAGATACATTTAGTGGTTCAAGCTGTGTGTATCTTGACCTTACTCATTTAGGTGAAGAAGTTATTGATGAGAAGCTACCAACTGTGAGAGAGCTTACTCAAACTTTTGCTGGTGTTGATCCGGTTGAGAAGATGATTCCTGTTGTACCAACTTGCCATTATCAGATGGGTGGTATTCCGACTAATAAGTTCGGACAAGTAGTTACTCAAGAAAATGGTGAAGATAAAGTTATCGGCGGATTATATGTTGTTGGAGAGTGTGCTTCAGTATCTGTTCACGGTGCAAATAGATTGGGTAGTAACTCACTACTTGATTTAGTTGTATTTGGTAGGGCAGCAGGTATGCATGCAGAGCAAAGTCTAAAAGAAGGTATGAGCATTAAGCCTACATCTCAAGAAAATATTGATGCTGCAATGAGTAGAATCAATAAGTGGGATAGTCTGAAAAAAGAGGCTGTAAAGAAAAAATTACAAGCCTAAGAAAAGAATTGCAACAAGTTATGCAACAGTATTTCTCTGTGTTTAGACAAGAAGATACTATGCATAAGGGTCTTGATAAGCTTTACGCACTTAGAGATAGGTTAGAAAATGCTGTGCTTGAAGATAACTCTCGTATATTTAATATGATGAGAATCGAAGCGCTTGAGCTTGATAACCTTATGCTGACAGCAGTTGCGACGGCTAAAGCAGCTTTAGAAAGAAAGGAGTCTCGTGGAGCCCATTCAAGAGTAGATTTTCCAGATAGAGACGATGTGAACTGGATGAAGCATTCAATATATTTCTTGGAAGGTGATAGAACCTCTTCAAGAGAAGTAAATATGTCGCCTACTAAAGTTAAGGCATTCCAACCAGCAGAACGAAAGTACTAATTACAAGGATTTTATATAATGGAAGTAAGATTTAAAATTTATAGATATAATCCAGAAGTAGACAAAAAACCTTATTATGATGAGTATGTGGTTACTGTTGAAAATGAAGGTGTAAAAGTTTTGACTGCTCTTGAGCTTATCAAAGAGCAAGACCCAACTCTAGCAATGCGTAGATCGTGTCGCGAGGTGTGTGTGGTTCTGACGGTATGAACATTAACGGCAAAACCGTTTAGCTTGTATTACATCTATTGGTGAGCTAAAGCAACCAATCAAAATCAATCCTTTACCAGGCTTGCCTGTAGTTAGAGATTTGATTGTTGATATGAAACAGTTCTTTAAAAACTATGAGAAAGTTAAGCCGTATCTTATCAATGATGAAGAGGCTCCTACAAAAGAGACTTCAGTCACCTGAAGATAGAGCTAAGTTAGATGGTTTGTATGAGTGCATTTTGTGTGCTTGTTGTACAACAGCTTGCCCATCATTCTGGTGGAATCCTGATAAGTTTATTGGACCATCTGGACTGTTACAGGCTTATAGATTTATCGCAGATTCGCGTGACACAGCTACAGAAGAAAGACTTAATGATTTAAAAGATCCGTTTAGCTTGTTTAGATGTAGAACTATTATGAGTTGTGTTTCGGTATGTCCTAAAGGTCTAAATCCTACAGAGGCAATCGGTAAAATTAGATCAACTTTATTAAGCAAGAGTGTATAAATAGTAAAACCAATTTTAGGCCTCTATATGAAAAAAAATCAACGGATTTTAGCCAATGGCTAGAAACAACCCAGTTTTCTGGCGGTAATTTAGAATATCTTGAATCAATTTATGATGACTATATAACAGGCAATCGCGAAGGACTAGATCCGGAGTGGTTGTCTTTTTGGTTCTGTAGCTACATCAACTGATACTGTGCATAGAGATACAGTTGAAGAGTTCAAGTACTTAGCTAAAAATAAAATCAATACAGTCACAATGGCTGGTGATAGTGATATTACTCTAAAAGTAAAATCATTGCTTAAAGCTTATAGGTCTCATGCTTATAAATCAGCAAAAATTGACCCGTTGAATATAACTCAGTATGATCGAGATACTGACCTTGATTTATCAACTCATGGACTGTCTGATAGCGATTTAACGGAATCTGTGAATTTAGGTTCTTTTACAAATGATCAATCAGTGCCTTTAGCCAAAATTATCGATAAACTAAAAGCTACTTATGAATCAAGTGTTGGTTATGAGTATAAATATATCGGAAATAAAGCCGAAAAGCTTTGGCTAGAGCAAAGAATAGAAGATGATACAGCTCCAACGGCAGAAGAAAAAGGATACTTCAACAGTTAGTAGCTGCAGAAGGTTTAGAGAAATTCTTGCGTTGAAATATGTCGGACAGAAAAGATTTGGCTTAGAAGGTGGTGAATCTATGATCCCATCTTTGCAGCATATAATCGAAAAAGCAATATCGAGACATTCAACTCGTTTTGTACAGTTAGGTATGGCTCATAGAGGTCGCTTAAATGTATTAGTAAATATATTGGGTAAAAATCCAAAACATCTTTGTGAAGAGTTTGAGGGTAAGCAAAATGAGAAGGCTCTATCAGGTGATGTTAAGTACCATATGGGGTATTCAAATTATCGTAGTATTGACGGTAAAGAAGCAAAAATTGCATTAGCGTTTAACCCATCGCATTTAGAAGCAGTTGACCCTGTAGTAGAGGGTGCTGCTAAAGCTATTCAAGATAAGCTTGATGGAGATGTATTTAGTCAGGTTTTGCCTATTTTGATTCATGGAGATTCTGCTTTTTGTGGGCAGGGTGTCGTGATGGAGACATTTGGTTTTTCATTGACAAAAGCTTATGGTACTGGTGGTACGGTACATATTGTTGCGAATAATCAGGTCGGTTTTACAACAGCTAGTGTCAATGGTGTAAATAGAAGTAGTACTTACTCTACAGATATTGCAAAAATGGTTAATGCGCCGATATTTCATGTAAATGGTGATGATCCTGAGGCTGTAATCAAGGTTACAGATATTGCATTAGAATATCGCATGAAGTTTAACAAGGATGTCGTAATTGACTTGGTTTGTTATCGTAGAAATGGTCATAATGAAACAGATGAGCCGTCTGGGACTCAGCCAAAAAATGTATGAAGTGATTAAAAAACTTCCAACAACTTTGAAAATATATAGTGATAAGCTTTTGAGAGAAGGTTCTATCGATAATGATTTGTACACTCGTTTGGTGGCTAGCTATCGTAGTAAACTAGATGAAGGTAAAGTAACTGTAGATATTCTTGATAAAAGTGTTGTAAAAGATCAGTATAAGGTTTGTGATTGGGCGCCGTATTGTACTACTCAAGAGACTAAATACAACTATAAAACTATTTCTGAGAAAACTTTAAAAGAATTGACTATGAAGATGTGTGCTGTACCTGAAGGTATTAAGGTGCAAATGCAGGTCAAAAAAGCTCTTACAGATAGAGAAAAGATGGCTGTTGGTGAATTACCACTAAACTGGGGTTTTGCTGAAACTCTAGCTTATGCAACACTTTTAGAAGAAGGGTATCCTGTGCGATTATCTGGTGAAGATAGTGGTAGAGGTACTTTCTCACATCGTCACGCAGTTGTCAAAAATATGGATACTAGCTCTAATGTTGATGAATATATACCTCTTCAACATATAAATAAAGAAGCAAGGTTTGATGTAATTGACTCGACACTTTCAGAGTATGGTGTGCTTGGTTTTGAATATGGTTATAGTTGCTATAGTCCAGATTCTTTAGTTATTTGGGAAGCTCAGTTTGGTGACTTTGTCAATACGGCTCAAGTAGTAATCGATCAGTTCTTAGTGGCTGCTGAAGAGAAGTGGGGTATATTATCTGGTTTGACACTGCTACTACCTCATGGTCAAGAAGGTGCTGGATCTGAGCATTCATCTGCTAGACTTGAGAGATTTTTAAGCTCATGTGCAAATCAAAATATGCAAGTTTGTACTCCAACAACGCCAGCACAAATTTATCACCTATTAAGACGCCAAGTTATTCGACGATTAAGAAAACCTCTTATAGTTATGACACCGAAAAGCTTGCTAAGAAACCCTAAGGCCATTTCTTCTTTAGAAGAATTGTCAAAAGGTCATTTTGAGCGAGTGATAGACGATAGTGTGGCAAAAGCTGATAAAGTTACTAAATTGGTGCTATGTAACGGTAAGGTTTATTATGATCTTATGGCGAAGAAGCTTGATAAGTACGATAATATTGCAGTTGTAAGAATTGAAGAGTTATATCCAACACCTCGTGAAGATATGGCTAAGATATTAGCAAAATATAAAAAAGCTAAACAAATTGTATGGTTACAAGAAGAGCCTCAAAATAAAGGTGCTTGGTACCATATAAGAGGTAGGTTAGAGAAATTACTTGATGCTAAGCAGTCACTAGAATGTGTTGCAAGAGAGAGATCTTCTACACCTGCAGTTGGTTATCATGCCTTATATGTGAAGCAACAAGAAGAATTAGTTAATAGAGTTTTAGATATATAAAATTTTACTAGGAGTAAATAATGGTTGAATTAAAAACCCCAATGTTTCCGGAATCTGTGGCAGATGGTACTCTAGCACAGTGGACTAAAAATGAAGGTGAATTTGTAAACGAAGGCGATATAGTTGCTGAAATCGAAACAGATAAAGTTGTACTAGAAGTTCCTGCAACTGCGAGTGGCGTATTGACTGGTGTTAAAAGAAAGAGGGTGATATAGTATTATCACAAGAATCTTTGGCAAGTATCGATACTAATGCAACTGTAGGTGGATCTAACGCGGCTCCTAAAGTAGAAGCTAAACAAGAAGCTGTAGCACCTGCACAATCAGTTGGTAAAGATGTGATTGTAAAAGCTCCAGTATTTCCAGAATCTGTAGCAGATGGCACGATTTCTGATTGGCATAAGCAAGTAGGTGATGTAGTTGCAGAAGGCGATATATTAGCAGAGATTGAAACAGATAAGGTTGTGCTAGAAGTACCTGCAACAATAGGCGGTACAATAGCTAAGATAGTTAAGCAAGCAGGTGATACTGTTTTATCAGGTGAAGAGATTGCGGTTATTTCAGAAAGTGGTTCAGCAGTAGCTGTAAGTGCTGCACCAGCTAAAGAAGAGAAATCTACAGGTGGAACAACTAATCCTCATTTAGTTCCATCAGCTAGAAAAGCTTTTAATGCTAGCGGTTTAGATTCTGCTACAAATATAAGTGGAACAGGTAAAAAAGGTCGCATTACTTCTGATGATGTGAAAAAAGCTTCAAGCTCATCAGCGACGCCAGCTCCAGTTGCCCAAGGTAAGAGATACGAAAAACGCGTGAAAATGACTCGTTTGCGTCAAACTATTGCAAATAGACTAGTTGATGTACAGCAAACTAATGCGATTTTGACTACTTTTAATGAAGTTGACATGACTGCTGTTATGGAAATTAGAAAAAAATACAAAGATATGTTTGCTAAAGAGCATGATACTAAACTTGGATTTATGTCATTTTTCTTAAAAGCTTCTACAGAGGCTTTGAAAAAATTCCCTGATGTAAATGCGTCTATTGATGGTGATGATATTGTTTATCATAACTATTTTGATATAAGTATCGCAGTAGGTACAGATAGAGGTTTAGTTGTTCCTGTGCTAAAAGATGTTGATGATATGAGTTTAGCTGACCTGGAAAATGCTGTAGTTGAGAAAGCTATCAAAGCAAGAGATGGTAAGCTAACTCTT
The DNA here is from genome assembly GCA_038141505.1 of Francisella sp. GTDB lineage: Bacteria > Pseudomonadota > Gammaproteobacteria > Francisellales > Francisellaceae > Francisella. The sequence goes on from JAYQIE010000042.1 coordinate 48,497, forward strand.
GAAGATATGCAGGGTGGTACATTTACTATCACTAATGGCGGTACTTATGGTTCTATGCTATCTACGCCGATCATTAATTCGCCACAAAGTGCTATTTTGGGTATGCATAATATCGTACAGCGTCCAATGGTTGTTGATGGTGAGATAAAAATTCGTCCAATCATGTATCTAGCATTATCGTATGATCATAGAATCATTGATGGTGGTACTTCTGTGAGATTCTTGAAGATGATTAAAGAACTTCTTGAAGATCCAACTAGAATTTTACTACAAGTATAGTTTATTTAATTTTATCAAATTTCTACCGATAGGTATTCCCATGAGTTTAGAATTTATAGAAAGTAAAATCGTCACTGTGCCTGACTATCCAAAGCCAGGTATTATGTTTCGTGATATCACACCATTATTAGCTGATAAAGATGGTTTGAGAAAAACTACTTTTGAAATGAAAAAGGCTTTAGAAAGTAAAGGTATCAAACCAACAGTTATAGCTGGGACAGAAAGTCGCGGTTTTATATTTGGTGTGGTACTAGCGGAAGCCTTAGGTTTAGGGTTTGTACCTGTCAGAAAACCTGGTAAGTTACCTAGAGCAACTTATAGTGTAAGCTATGAGCTAGAGTATGGTAGTGATAGCCTTGAAATACATCAAGATGCTTTTACAAAAGATGATAGTGTGCTTGTTGTAGATGATTTGCTAGCAACTGGTGGTACAGCAAAAGCTACTGCGGAGCTTATTGAAAAAACACAAGCAAGTGTTTGTGGTATGATATTTGTAATGGAGCTAGACGGTTTAGGCGGTCGTGAAAAAATTGCAGATTATGATGTAACAACACTGCTGCATTTCTAGGGAACTTTAATAGATATGGCTAAATACTTTGGAACAGATGGCATAAGAGGTGAAGTTGGTAACTCAACTATTACAGCAGAGTTTGTACAAAAGCTTGGTAATGCGGTTGGTTCGCTTATAAATGACTATAAGCAGGATAAATTGGTGATAATTGGGCAAGATACTCGTAGCTCGGGCGATATGCTGAAGTTTGCTTTGGTGTCTGGTTTAAATGGTGCTGGTATTCATGTACTAGATCTCGGAGTAGTTCCAACACCAGTTGTGGCTTTTATGACTGTTAAGCATAAAGCTTCAGCAGGGTTTGTGATTACAGCATCGCATAATAAATTTACAGATAATGGCATTAAACTTTTTTCAGCTGATGGTTTTAAGCTTGATGATGCTTTAGAAGCAGAAGTTGAAGCTAAAATTGATAGCGATTTTGTTTACCAAGATGACTATAAATTTGGTGGATATAAGCTCTTAGAAAATTCTACGGCAGAGTATATAGAAGATTGCCATAACAGATTTAAAGACATAGTTTCATATAAAGGCAAAGTTGTCGTTGATTGTGCTCATGGTGCTGGATCAAAACACTTTGAGTCGCTGCTTGATGTGTTTGGCATAGATTATGTAACTATTGCATCAAACCCTGATGGTGTGAATATTAATGTAGATTGTGGTGCAACTTGTGTTGGTAATGTTGCAAAAGCAGTATTAGAGCATAAAGCTGATCTTGGGATATCTCTTGATGGTGATGCTGATAGGATTATGATTGTTGATGAGAAAGGTTGTGAAATAGATGGAGATGGTATTTTAAATATCATTTCACAATATGCTGATATATGTGGAGGTACTGATGGAATTGTTGGTACTCAAATGACAAATATGAGCTATGAAAATCATTATAAGAAAAATAACATTCCGTTTATTCGCTCAAAAGTAGGCGATAGATATGTATTAGAAGACCTTGTAAAATATGGCTATAAAATCGGTGGTGAATCATCTGGTCATGTGATAAATCTAAACTTTGGTACAACTGGTGACGGGCTATTTACAGCGGTACAATTATTGGCAGTATTCTCTCAACATGATAAACCTGTATCTGAGTTTAAGCTACAAGGTGAGCTTATGCAACAGACTCTTATAAATGTACCGTTAGCTAAAAAAGTAACTTCAGAAGACTTAGAAAATTTAGCTGATGATGTGGCAGAAGTAGAGAAAGAATTAGCAAGCCATGGTAGAGTGCTTTTGCGTCCATCTGGTACAGAGCCTGTACTTCGTGTAATGGTTGAAGCAGATGATAAAGGTCTAGCTCAAAAATATGCTGAGTATTTAGTAGAGAAAGTGAAAGAGAAGATTTGAGTTAAATAGCAAGGAGATCCCCAGTCAAGCTGAGGATTTCGTTCTGTTTTTTGTAAAAGTAAAGTAGGTATTATAGATATGCAAAAATTAATAATGGGTAACTGGAAAATGAATGGTAATACTCAGAGCATCAAAGAGCTTTGTGAGGGTATTGCTACTGCGAAATTTGATAGCTCAAAAGTAAGTGTAGCTGTATTTCCATCGAGTGTATATGTGAAAGAAACAATCGCTCAACTTCCTAAAGAAATAGGCGTTGGTTTGCAAAACATCACATTTAATGATGATGGTGCTTATACAGGTGAGCTTTCAAAAGCTATGCTTGAAGATCTAGGCTGTGATTATGTATTGATTGGTCATTCAGAAAGAAGATCGTTATTTAATGAGTCTGATGAAGATGTATTTAAAAAGTTACAAAAAGTTATAGATACTGATATAACACCTGTAGTGTGTATTGGTGAATCACTTGAAGATAGAGAAGGTGGTAAGCTTGAAGAAGTTTTAGCTTCTCAATTGGCGTTAGTATTACAAAATCTATCTGTAGCACAATTAAGCAAAGTTGTAGTAGCTTATGAGCCTGTATGGGCAATAGGTACAGGTGTAGTTGCATCACTTGAGCAAGTACAAGAAACGCATGAATTCATCAGATCTATGATAGCTAAAATAGACGAAAATCTTGCTAAAAATATCAAGATAGTGTATGGTGGTAGCCTAAAAGCTGCAAATGCAAAAGACATACTGAGTCTTGCTGATGTGGACGGTGGATTAATAGGTGGAGCATCATTACAAGCTCCTGAGTTTAACGAAATAATAAGTCAAGCAAATATAATATGTACTCAATAATTTTAACAATAGATGTAATAGCAGCTTTAGCTATTATTGTACTAGTACTTTTACAACAAGGTAAAGGTGCTGATATGGGTGTTTCATTTGGAGCAGGTTCTTCAAATGCTGTATTTGGTAGCAAGGGAGCAGCTTCATTTTTATTCAAAATGACAATCTTCTGTACTGCAGTATTTTTCATCGGTTGCCTAACTCTTGGTTATCTTGGTAAAAGTCCAAAGGTTGCAGCTACTGATACTTCTGCTAAGTCTATAGCGAATCAATACGACTATGCACAGTACCAAAAAGAGATTGGTCAAGCAGCTACAGCAGCTACTCCTCAAAAGACTGCTGAGACTACAAAAGAATCTCCTAAGTCTAAGTAATTATCTACCTGCACTGGTGGTGGAATTGGTAGACACGCCATCTTGAGGGGTGGTGTCCGAAGGATGTGTGGGTTCGAGTCCCACTCAGTGCACCAAAAATTTATTTTTATAAAATCTCATAATTTTCTTTTCTGAATATTGTTTATTACAATCATTGCTTATCGTATACTAAATGCAGATATATCACGATTTAGAAAATTATGGCGCTCTATACCTATCCTCAAACAAATTAGAGTACTTGGTTGAAGTCTTATCTAAGCTTTTAAGCTATGAGAATAAAGAAATATTTGCACCAAGCCAGCTAATAGTCGGTAGTCGAGGTATGCAACATTGGTTGAGTATGCAGTTGGCAGAAACTCGCGGTATTGCAATGAACCTGAGTTTTGACATGGTCAATGGTTTTATTGTTGATTTATGTTATGAGCTTACTGATAAGCAAGAGCATAAAAAAGCATATACAAAAGATGTATTAACTTGGCGAGTGTATAAGTTTTTAGATGATGATAAACATTCAAGAGATTCCGGATCGGAGTCCGGAATGACTGGTTTGAATGATTCTAAGCTTAAAGAGTATTATCGCGATAATCTACTAAAAAAATATCAGTTATCTGTAAAGATAGCAGAGAGCTTTTCAAAGTACCTTACCTATAGAGTTGATTGGTTGGCAGAATGGGAGAAAGGTAAAACAATTCCAGAATCTAGCAATGAAGATGAGCAATGGCAGATGACATTGTGGCAGCAGCTTATTAGCGAGATTGAGATACTCCTCATAAAGTACAAGAAGCAGCGATCAGCCTATTGAATGCAAAAAATCTTGAGCAACATAACATCTCGAAAAATATCTATATATTTGGTGAATACTATATCGCCGAAAAACATGAATTTTATTAATGAGTTAGCTAAACATATTCACATTCATATTTTATATATAAATCCATGTAGTGAGTATTGGTATGACCTTAAAAAAGAGAAGATATCGGCTTGGCTTGGACAAGATGATTATGAGGTTCAGCCATTATTAGCAAACCTTGGTCAGCAAGGTAAAGAATTTTTTAATGAGCTTTTGGATAATCAGCATAAACAAGAAATAGAAGTGTTTGAAAAAAGTCAGCTAGACTTTCAAAAGCTAGAGCAACAGAGTCAAACTCAGTTAATAAGCCTGCAAAGAAATTTGCTGGAATTAAACTGTGAAAATCAAAGTAAAATTAAAAATGATAGTATCACAATAAATTCTTGTCATAGTCCACTAAGAGAAGTGCAAGTGTTGCACGATAAGCTTTTGGATATGATCGCTAATGATAGCAGTATTAAACCGCGTGATATATTGGTGATGTGTCCAAACATTGAAGATTATTCGCCGTATATAGATAGTGTGTTTGCAAGATTTCCAGAAAAGTCTAAACTTCCATGCTCGATTGCAGATAGAACATTGCTTGACTCAGAGGCTTTGGTTGCAAGTTTTATAGATTTGTTGCAATTGCCAGAGAGTGATTTTGAGGTCAATAAAATACTAGACTACTTGTCAGTGCCTGCCGTACAGCAGAAATTCTCTATAACTGATGAGCAACTTGAAACTATTCGTTATTGGCTGAATGAGGCGTGTATACACCATAGTAATGATGGAGCTACATTCTCATGGGCATGGGGTTTGAAGCGACTGATGCTTGGATTTAGCTATAAAGATGCTGGTGAGATAATTGATGATAAATTACTAACCATACCTGTCATAGATGGTAATGAGATTAGCGAGCTTGGTGGACTGTATGAGTTGCTGGAGTTATTAGCAGAATACAGCCAAGAGCTAAAACGAGAACGAACTTTTTTAGAGTGGCAAGAGTATCTTTTGGAAATGCTTGATAATGTATTTGACATAACTGCTGAAGAAGCTTTTGTATTCAAGAAAATCAAAGATACAATCGTAAAGATGGTTGCTATACCTAATACGATTGTTGCAGATGAAAAAATAGATTTATACACGATAAGATATTGTCTTGTATCGCAACTATCAGAGCCAATAATTAACAATCATTTTCTTAATGGTAAGGTAACTTTTTGCTCAATGACTCCGATGCGAAATGTGCCGTTTAAAGTGGTGGCAATGCTAGGGTTAAATAATGGTAAATTCCCACGACAAGAGTCGGCTATCAGTTTTGATTTGATGGCTAGGTTGGGTCGAAGAGCAGGCGATAGAACAACAAGAGATGACGATAGGTATTTGTTTTTAGAGTCGATATTGTCGGCAAGGGATTATCTATATCTTAGCTTTTTGGGTAAAAGTGTCAAGACCAATAAAGAGCAGGAATCGAGCTTGGTTTTAAAAGAGCTAGAGAGTTATTTACGCGAGAATTATGATTGGTGTGATGATGATATTAGAGAATATCCACTTCATGCGTTTAGTGAGAAATGCTATGGCGATGAGTATAGAAGCTATGATGAGGCTTGGCTTAAACTTATAGGAAGCCATCCAAAGAGTTTTTATGATAAACAAAATACTGCAAGTGTTGAATCGAAAGTTGCTAGTGAGCTAAGCGTACAGGAGCTAGTGAGGATATTTGAAAATCCACTAAAAACTTACGCAAGATCGGCATTAGAACTTAATCTTGACGATTACTCAAATGAACTGCAAGATAGTGAACCTTTTGATGTTGATGGGTTGACAAAGCATCAGTTGAAGCAGGATTTATTGACAGCTAGTCTTGATGAGGGTGTTAGTATTTCTCAAGTGACTAAACTAGCTAAGTTAAGTGGTAAGTTACCAGACTCGGTACTTAGTAATGAAGTTTGTGATGAAGAGTTTGCAAAGCTAGAGAGCTTGATAGCAGCAGCAGAATTATCTAGTTTTACTAAAGAGTATTTTGAGACTGATTTAGATGGATTGAAGCTAAAAACCTATGCTTATATTCAAGGTAATGAGCTTAGGATTTTTACTCTCTCAAAGTTTAGCATAAAGCACAAGTTTGAACTGTATCTAACGGCACTTTTGGCTTTTGTGGATAAAGATAGTGAGTATGTGGCGAGTTGTTACTATATTGATGATAAAGGTAATATCAAAAGTTTTGAGCTTTCAAGTATTGATTATGCAAATGCTAAAAGCCAATTGAAGCATTATATTCAGAAAGCAAAAGAGATGACTACTAGACCAATGTTAGCTCATTTGAGTTTGGCTGAAGCCATAATGGCAGATGGAGAAAATAGAGGTAAAAAATACAAAAAGACCGATAATAAAAAGCAAGAGGATTGGGATAAGGTTATATCAGATGAAAATAACTATAAAGCACTCAATAAAGATCAATACTTTAGACTTTTTATCCAGATGGTGCTGAGATTTGTGATTTTGATGATGGTGTTTATGATGAGTTTTTTGATGTGGTGAACTAGGATTAATTAGCCATTAATCATCTTACTTATTAGTCTTTTATGTCGGGTTATGCTATATTGATTATTGTATCAATTTAAAATAAAAGGTTTAACTTATGTTTTACAAAGTAGTAAAAGTTTTAATAGCTTTATATATTTTCTCAATGTCAGCATATTCTGCGGATTTGTACTCTAACAATGAACAAGATATTAATAGTATTCAAAATGTTCTAAAACATCGGGTTTGGATGTTAACTGCTGTAGTCGCATCACCGCCTCCGAATGTTACATATGAAAATCAAATTATTTCATGCGAGACTGATTCAAAAGGAATCGTTGATAGTAGTTGTAAAGTAGTATATAAAAGTACAGATTTGCAACCAATGAATCTGTATGTAAACGAGTCGACTACTAAAATTTGGATATTAAGTCCAAGCACTAATCAAGTCGAAGTTTGTGGTTTGGATCATGATGGTGCTGTGATTAAAAATAGTTGTAAGTCAGCAGGTAGTCAATTTAATTCTCCATATAGTATGTCATTATCTAAAGATGGTAAAAAAGCTTGGGTTTCAAACATAATGGCTATGGATGAGAACTCATTAGCTGCTTGTGATGTAAATGATGATGGTAGTTTTGATAATTGTAAACCTGCTATAGTTGGTAGTGATTTTGCAATGATATTTGGTGTAACTTTAAATTCTGAGAAAAATTCACTTTGGTTCGTTCTTGGGAATGGAACGGTTGCATCTTGCAGTATAAATGCAGAAGGTGAGTTGGTGAGTTGTAAAGAAAATTACGAATTTGACACACAAACTACTTATGATATCAAGGTCAACAAAGATAATAGTATTGCTTGGGTAACTAATTTGACAGATGGGACAGTTTCTAGTTGTAAAACTAATGGCGAAGATGGTTTTGGTGAATGTGTTGTGAAAGATGGGTTTAATTCACCATCATCAATAGCAATCGATAGTGATGAGAATGGTATTTGGGTTCAAAACTCTACTTCTTTAGATCCTAAAAATGACTATCTTTCATTTTGTAAGTTAGACGATAATGGTGTTATTACTAGCTGTAAAAAACAAAAAATTGATACACCTTATTTAGCAAATGTTTTTTATAGGTAATTTTTTTTGATAATTTGACATCTACTTTTATTTGAAACACTATCTTAAAAATTTCCTACTATAAAGATATGAACAACCTAAATCCAAATACAATACCCCTAAACGGTCGCCATATCATCGAAGCAAGTGCAGGTACTGGTAAGACTTACAATATTACAGAGCTGTATATACGACTTTTACTCGGTAAGAAACTATTACCTAAAAATATCCTCGTAATGACATTTACCAAAGATGCTACACAAGAGATTATTGGTAGGGTGGAAGCAAAACTGCGAGAAGTTTTAGTTGATATTGCCAAAGAATCACAAAAGATAGTTATCGAAGAAAAAGAGTGGATTGTAACTAAAGGCGATGAGAATTACAAGCACCTCAAACGAGCATTACTTGAGATTGATGAAGCTGCTATTTTCACGATTCATGGCTTTTGTAAGAAAGTACTAAGTGAGCAGGCTTTTGAAAGTGGTATCGAGATGGATATCACCATGGAGACAGATACTTTTAGTATATTAAAAAAGACAGTTGAGCAATATTTTAGAACGCATATTAATCATAATAAAGAAAAGTTTGAGCTTTTACACTTACAAGGTTGTTATGCGCCAGAGAAGTTTTTAGACAGAAATAAACTGCAAAATGTGGTGCTTTCTAATTATGAGATTTTGGTAGGTAGAGAAATCTTTCAAGATGAGATTATCACTCGTAAAAAAAATATTAAGAAAGAAATAGAAGAAAATTTAAATACAGAGATAACAAAATATATTGAAACGAAAGGTTTTCAAGGCTCGTTTGAGAATGTTTTAGGGTGGCTTGATTCATCATCAATAGATGTTCCAGAAGATTGCTATACGATTACAAAAGGTAATTTAAAAGTGATCTATAAAGAAGTCATATCTATTCCTCTCAAAGAATTGATTGTTTTAGTAGAAAATTATAATAGAGCAAAAGAAGCGAGGCTTATCCAAAAAATCTGCTTACCAATCCGCAAAGATTTTTTAAAGGCAAAACAGCAAGCTAGTGTTATGGATTTTAACGACCTTATCACCAAGCTTAATGAGAGTATTCATAGCTCGCCAGATTTAGTGAAAACTCTACAAACTCAATACCCTGTAGCTTTGATAGATGAGTTTCAAGATACCGATGCTGAGCAGTATGAGATACTTGATAGGCTTTATCCACTAAAAAATATCAGTCATTCCGGACTTGATCCGGAATCTCTTGAATGTGGAGAAAGTAGTGAGATCCTGAATCAAGTTCAGGATGACAGTCACGGTTTTAACACTATCAGTCATTCCGACGCAGGTGGGAATCTCAATAATCTAAATGAATATTCAAAAGATACCCGTTTTCACGGGTATGACGAGTCAACGAAAAAACCACTCCTCCTAATGATTGGCGACCCCAAGCAAGCTATTTACGGCTTTAGGGGTGGTGATATATTTACATATTTACAAGCTAAGCAAAGTTGTGATGCTCAAAATCAATGGAGTATGGATACAAACTGGCGATCAACTAGTGGGATGATTACCGCTTACAATCGACTTTTTTATCAAGATGATTTAACAGTTGAGAATACTGGTTGTAATATCTTTGGTGAGGGTATTGATTATCAGCCTGTCAAACCATCAGATAAGGCAGGCAGATAAAGATGCTATAGATTTTCAAGATGACTTGGGTGCGATGAATTATTTCTACTATGAAGCTGATAGCGATGAGACTACACCTAGCATTTCCGCAAAGATTGCCGAATATGTCGCAAATGAAGTAACTTCACTTTTAAACAGTCAAGTCGTCAAAGAGCAAGATATCGCGATACTTGTAGAGTCAGGCAGCCAAGCTGAGCTTATTCAAGATGCTTTGAAAGCCAAAGGTCTATTGGCAGTATATCTGAGCCAACACGAACGAGTTTACCAAAGTGTTGAGGCTAAAGAATTACTACTTATGATGGAAGGGTTATGCGAGCTTGAAAATAGAGGAGCATTGAAAAAGCTTTATCTACTAGCTTACTTGGTGGTTCGGCTGAAAAGTTTATTAATTACCAAGCCGATGATACTCAACTTTGGTCTGATGAGATCGAGGGTGCAAGAGCTTTACGCTTAAAATGGCAAAAGTATGGTTTTATGGCCTTGATTATGGATGTTATTCATACAAAAATGCAATTAAGACAGGATAATAAACACCGTGTTATTACAAATATTCTACACCTAGCAGAGCTTATTAAAATAGCTGAAAATAAGTACAAACACCCCAACCAGCTTATAAAATGGTATCGTGAACAAATCACAAATAATGACAATAACTCAGAAGCAGAGCTAAGGCTTGAAAATGATGATAATCTTATCAAGATAGTTACAATCCATGGCTCAAAGGGCTTAGAGTATCCGGTAGTCTTTGTACCGTTTGCTACAAAGATTAATAGTAAAAAATTCACCGCAAAAGATTTTAATAAATACTATGATAAAGAATCCGCTCAAACAGTCTATAAGCTAGGAAAAGACCAAGAAACTACAGAATTAGTCAATAACGAAACCCTTGAGGAATCAAAACGCCTTTTATATGTGGCAATTACGCGAGCATCACAAAGGTGTTATGTTGGTGTGGCAGGATTTAAACAATCTGAAAAATCACCGCTAGCTCAATTTGTAGGCTATATAAAAGATGATGATTGGCAACAGAAGCTTTTGGCTATAACTAACAATCCAGAAAATCATAGTAAGTTGGTAGATGTATCTAATTCTACACAACACTCTGTCATTCCTGACACCGATCCGGAATCCACTTACACAAACACAAACCTACAAGCAAACACCATCAACCTACCAAATGACAATTGGCAAATGCTATCATTTTCAAAAATCACAAAGGGCAATCATCAAAGTATTGGGCTAGAAAAAGAAGATGACGAAGCAACAGATGAAGAAATGCAAAGTCATAGTAAGGCTAAACTAGACTTTAGATTTACGGCTAAAAAGGGTGCTGATATTGGTAACCTTTTGCACAATGTATTGGAGAATACAGATTTTTCAACAGGTGGGATTGATGATGATATTCTTCAACAACAATTCAACAGATATAGAGTTGTAGAAAAAGAAGATTACGATAGTTTAAAAGACTGGCTAGTAGAGTGCTTAAATGCTCCAATAAATCGTATCAGTCATTCCCACGCAGGTGGGAATCTCAATAGTATGGATGGGTATTCAAAAGATACCCGTCTACACGGGTATGACGATTATGCTGAGAGTGATAGTAATTCTGTCATTTCGGACTCTGATCCGGAATCTCGTTTTTGTCTCAAAGACATTGCAAATAACAAAACCCTTAAAGAACCGGAGTTTTATTTTCCTATAAAAAACAACAATCTCAATAAATCAAAACTGATGCAAATACTGTCTAAATATCGTGGTGAAGAAATTGCGGAACCTAGATATGAGAAAATCTTCGGAATGCTACATGGTTTCATAGATTTACTATTTGAGCATAACGGTAAGTTTTTTGTAGCGGACTATAAGTCTAACTATTTAGGTGATAGCTTGGAAGACTACAACCAACAAGCCATGAGTGAAAAAATCGAGCTAGTTTCTATGATTTGCAGTATTTGATTTATACAGTAGCTTTAGATAAATACCTTGCACAAAGTTTGCCAAACTATGATTTTGATGAGCATTTTGGCGGGGTTTATTATCTGTATTTGCGTGGGTTAAAGAATGGTAATGGTGTTTATAGAGCAAGACCATCTAAAGAGATTATCATGGAGTTAAAAGCTTTGTTTGGAGACGCTGATGTATAGTAGCTTTAAAAAGTGCCAAGAGCAGTTGGCAGATGTTGCTGCAGTAGATTATTTTTTTGCTAAAGAATGTTTGAATGTTATAAGTACTCATTCAAAACTAGATGAAAATCAGCAAGAAATTCTATTTCATATTCTGATAAAACTAATGAACTCTTATAGCCTAGGACATAGTTGTGAGATAGTTGCAAATATTGCCAATAAGACATTTTTTGACTCAAAAGAAGAGTCGCTGAAAGGTTATAAAACTCCAGGGTACAATGATTTAGTAGCTTTGCTTGACTTATTGGACTATGAAAACCTGCCTATTTACTACGCTAAAGAACTAGATTCGCTTTATATAAAAAGACTTTGGTTATACGAAAATGAGATTGCAAAATTTATCAACGCTAAACTAGCAATCAAGCAATTTGATATTCAAAACTTAAAAACAATAGTTGATAGCCTTTTTGATCAAAGTAATGAGACTGACTGGCAGAAGGTCGCAGTTGTAAACAGCCTTATCCGTGATTTTAGCATTATATCTGGTGGACCTGGGACTGGTAAAACTACTACAGTTACAAAACTACTTCTTACAAAAGAACTACTTGAGAAATCACCACAAAGGATAGCGCTACTTGCACCAACAGGAAAAGCTGCTCAACGACTTACAGAGTCGGTGTTAGATTCTCTTAATAATATTTGTCATTCATCGTCCTATACAAAAAACAGTCATGCTGAACTTGTTTCAGTATCTCAATATGATATAAACGAAGCTTGCGATAAGCTAAATAAACTCGAAGCTCAAACCATACATCGTTTTCTAGGGATAAAACCAAATTCTAAGCATATTAAATACCATAAAAATGCACTTGCCCCGTATGACTTAGTTGTTGTCGATGAAGCCTCAATGCTTGATGTTGAGATTTTTATCAAACTTATACGAGCTTTAGGTGAAAATGCGACATTAGTATTGGTTGGAGATTTGAATCAGCTTCCATCGGTTGGCGTGGGTAGCCTTTTAAGCAATCTCACAGCAACTAGTGATAACAAATTCACACCAGAGTCGAAAGAGATTATAGATACCGTCACAGGCTTTACGCTGGCTCAAACTGATGATTTTGATTATACCGTCAAGCTACAGAAGAATTATCGCTCACAACAGCACATCAATGATTTTGCAAAGTCTATTTTAAAGGGTGAATTTGATTTTGATATTCATAAACACGACTTGCTAGAGTTTACAGATCTCAAATCCTTAGATAGCAATCTCAAAGCCTATGCTAAAAAGTACAAGCAATTAGAAAAAGCATCAAACCCACATGAAGCACTTGAAGAGTTTAAGAAATTACGGATTTTAGTTGGTAATAGAAATATCCAAGTCGGAACTAATCAACTTAATGCTAAAATTGAGCGGTTACTCGGCAAGAAAGTAGACTCGCTATATCACGCAAAACCCATTATGATATCGCAAAACAGCCACTCTTTAGGTCTTTATAACGGCGATATTGGTGTGCTATGGTACGATAATAGCGGCAATCTCAAAGCTTACTTCGAGCATCTCAAAGACAAGTCTTTCGCTATAAATATGTTACCTAAATTTGAGAGTGTATATGTGATGACTATTCACAAAACACAGGGCTCAGAATTTGATGAGGTTGTGATTGTATTGCCAGATGAGATTAACAAAACCCTTACTCGAGAGCTTTTGTATACAGGTGTTACTCGTGCCAAGTTTAAGCTTAAAATAATCGCAAACAGAGATATCTTAACAACTATAATCAAAAGAGAAGTTAAAAGAAATTCTAACATCAAAGAGTTGATGGTTAGATGTCACTAATCTTTTATTGTCGGGATAGCTCATTGTGCTGTCCGTTACTAGAAAATTGCTGCAATAATTAAAAATACTAGTGATGCTACAAAAAGTATCAGTCTTATATTTTTACCACCATGGAAAAAGTACGACCCATCAGGATTGTATTTGTCATATAGCTTGTAAGCTACAGCTGACGGTAGAAGTACAGAGTAGCCAGCTCCAGCAAATCCAGAAACCGCAAGTGCTACGACAAATATACTTTTAAAAAATATTGCAACTAGTAGTGATGGTACTAATGCTATTAAACCCGCAATTATTCTACCTTTAATGTTACTGTCTAAGTTTAAAGCATCAATCAAAAATCTATAAAAGCTATCGATATAGTTATAAACGATGCGAATAATGTTACATTTAAAAATGTATCTAAAGCTGTCACTGTGAAAGAGTCATCTGAATTTGTTTTAATAATAGAAACCAATTGCTCTAATGATGGATTAGCTTTAAATATTTCTTGAGCATTTACATGCTGAATGTAGCTGGCAATCCCGATTGTCCATAGAAGATATATAATACAGGTGATAATAGTTCCTATGATTATAACTTGCTTGATTTGCCTTTTATTTTCCCGCCCCATATAGTTCACAATACTAGGTAAAATCGATTGGTAAGCAAATGCTAAAACTATAATCAAGCAGACTTGAATTAAATCTTCAAAATTCAATTTTACAAGAAATAAGCTTTGAATATCAATGTATTTGATCATCAGTGATATAATTATGACTAAAGCACAAAGCTTAATCGTCATGATTATTCTGTTGATATTTTCAGAGTATCTCATACCACAAATCAAGATTATACCTAGTCCTAAAGTAAAAGTATCTGTAAAAAGCTAGGTGATATACAGCTATAAAAATCCATGCTGCTGGAGTTTGAGCCAATTAATGTTGGTACAGCACTAATATATGCAATCAGACTTGCATATATAGCGATTGAAAATGTAATTAACGCAAAGACTTTGCCCCATTTACCAAACGCATGATAGCTTAGCGAAGTATAGTGATTCTGGTATGGTGGTAGCTTGGTGCTTATTTCAACTACAAACAATCCCGCCACAGTCATAATCGCGTATACGATGAGTGTTAATATAATCGTAGCAAGTATCCCAAGTTTAAACGCCATAATAGGTAAAGCAAATATTCCACCGCCAATCATAGAGCTTATTATCAATAAAACGCATCCTATAAATTTTGCTTTTGAAGGCTTATTTTGAATGTTCATGATTTTCCCTTAGTTTATTGAAGTTACGAACTTTTGTAGGGACAAGTCGTGACTTGTCAGCAACAACAATGATTGCAAAATTTATAAAAAAAATCAAAAGTCAGTAGCATCAGTTAGTAAAAAATCTCTGCCATCATACACCTTACACTACCACCACCGACATTTTCAATGTTTGGTATATCACAAATTATTCTTTTAGTGTGCTTATCGATGACTTCAATTTCTTTGGTTGTAAAGCCGTTATTGGCAGTTGTTGATAAAACTGTAAAGTTTTTGATTATCTGAATTTTTCAATTCAAGCACATTACCACACATTTGATACATTTGCTCGAGAGAAATATCCACAATCTCTTTATGGGCTCTTTTAAGGCTATCTAGTATTTGTGATTTTTCATCAGCACATTTTATAGATTCTAAGCATATTATTGCTATTTTTTCACCGATACTAAGCATCACATTTGTATGATAAATAGGACCTTTTTTGTCGTAGCTTGTAAATGTTATTAATTTATAACCTAATTTGCCACAGACTTTCTTGCAAGAATAACATCAGCACGAGGCGATACTGACATATAAGCAGTTTTATATTTATGGTCAAATATAAATACCCCAGTACTTTCCAAAAACTTACTATAATCATCACGCAAATCTACAATCTTGTAATCATTACCTGTAGTTGCTTTAAGCTTTGATACTAGGTTATCTATCTGAACTTCTTTACGGCGATTCTCTGTACACATTGGGTATATGAATAAATAGTGCTGAATATCTATAATGTGAGTTGAGAACCAATTGTTCGGAAATACTGCATCAGGTGTATCAGGGTTAGATTCTAAAGTTATAACGGTTATTCCCTTTGCTCTAATTTGCTCAACCATTGCATCAAATTCTGCCATTACAGTATCTTGAAGCACGCTATTTTCGAGATTTGGCTTATTTTGAAAGGCATTGCTTACAGATGTTTCTGCATTAAAGCAGAAGTGATTTGGCTTAACCATCACTATAGTATTTGCTATATATTTTTTGAATCATGTTTGTTATAAAAAATAAATCAATGATTATTCACTATAGCTTGTCTGAAAGCAAAACTCCAATAAATAACGATGGAAAGTAAGAAAAATATATTATTTGTAGTTTATTTCAGCAACCATACATCTAGCAGTACCGCCACCTACATCCTCTATTGTTTTCATATGGCATGGAGTCTTGTACAGTGCTGATCTATGATCTTTTTTTGCTCATTAGTGAACCCCATATCAGCCATAGCCGACAATATTAAGTAGCTTAATCCTTGCTTATTCTTAAGTTCTAAACTGTTGCAACAGCGAAGAAGTATTTGTTCTTTAGATACATCAACAATTGTTTTTTGAAGCTTGAAGTGCTTTGGTAACAAGCTCTCTCTCTTCTTCACACTTAATCGATTCTAAACAAACAAATATTAGTTTCTCACCTATGCTAAGTATTTGAGTTGTCTGATAAACAGGATTATTTTTATAGTCGTAACTTGTGAAGCTAATCAAATCATATCCTAGTTCATCGGCTACTTTTTTGCAAGCGTTTCATCTGAACGAGAAGATTTAGACAAGAAAACTTTTTCTCGGCATTATCAAAGACTAATGAAGCATTACCTTCAAGAGCTTTTGAGTGATCCCCACGAAAATTTTTAACTTTAAATTTGATGTTAAGTTCTTCTTCTAACCTTTTTAGTAGCTCTTTTGTTTGGACTTCACATCTGCGACTTTCAGCGTACATTGGATATATAAAAACATAGGGTTCACCATCAATTATATGTGTGGAGAGCCAATCATTGGTAAATACAGCATCAGAAGCACCTTTAGGTGACTTCATTATTATAACTTTTATATTTTAACTCTAATATAATTGACCATTTCATAAAATTCATCTTTGGCTAAAGATTGGATGGCTTTTCCTTTGAATTTAACTTCTTTTCTAAATGATTCGTTATCAATATCGGTTTCATATGTAGTTGTAGCAAAATAGTCAGGATCTACCATTAATACAGTATCTGATACTTGGGAAGACATTTGAGCCTCTTAGGGTTTAAAAAATTCTTTACTGACTAAACTATACATCAGTAAGTATCAAAATTCTAATTAAAAGTGAGGGAAGAATAGTGGAAATTAATTTTTTCAAATACATTGAATGTGAAGTCAAATTCATTTTTATCATCTTTAGAATACTCTCTACGACCTATGCTTTTATACTTGCTTTTGTCCCAGCTAGGGAAGAAGGCGTCTAAGTCTGTCATTTGTGCATCTACTTCTGTGATGTAGAGTCTATCAGCATGAGGAAGAAATTCTTTGTAGATTTCCGCACCACCTATTACAAATATTTCATAGTGAGGCTTTGATTCTGCAAAATTTAAAATCTCTTGTACACTATTTATAATTAGACATTTCTCTTGTTTGTAATCTCTGTCTCTAGTGAGAATTATGTTTTTGCGATTAGGTAAAGGTCTACCGATAGAGTCAAATGTCTTTCTACACCCATGACTATATAGTTATTTTCAGTGATTTTTTGAAGTTTTTTAAGTCTTCGGATAGTTTCCATGCAAGAGTGTTTTTCTTGCCAATACCGAGGTTTTTATTATAAGCGACAATTAGTGATATCATGGCTATTTAGTTCTTTGTATAAATTTTGAAAATATTGTAACAGTTTCGATTATTAAAAAATACACTTTGTAATTTATTGTATACCTATGATAGAATACACAGGCTTATAAAAGTTGTAAGCAAACATGTTTAATTTAAAAAATCATGTACCTTAAAAACAACCTATTCAAAGGGTGTCTGTGATGGATGTTTGAAGCGGTTTAGGTATTAGATATAACCCCAAATAAGGAAAATAAAATGTCTTTAATGAAAGAAATGTTGCAAGCGGGTGTTCACTTTGGACACAAAAAAGCTTTCTGGAACCCTCAAATGAATGAATTCATCTTTGGTATTAACCACGGTGTTCATATTATCAACCTAGAAAAAACTGTGCCTTTATTTCAAGATGCAGTAAACTTCGTAGGCAAAACTGTTGCTAACGGTGGTAAGGTTATGTTTGTTGGTACAAAAAGACAAGCTCAAAACATTATTGAGACTGAAGCTACTAGATGTGGCATGCCTTTTGTAAGCCATAGATGGTTAGGTGGAATGCTTACTAACTACAAGACAGTTAAGCAATCTATCAAAAGATTATCTCAATTAGAAAAAATGAGAGATGACGGTACTTTTGAATCTTTGACGAAAAAAGAAATGCTTCAAAATACTAGGACTATCGCTAAGCTTGAGAAAGTTCTTGGTGGTATCAAAGAAATGGGTGGTATTCCAGATGCTATCGTTGTTATTGATAGTAACAAAGAGCATATTGCTATTCAAGAAGCTCAAAAGCTTGGTATTAAAGTAGTATCTGTTGTAGATACTAACTCAAACCCTGAAGGTATTGATTATATCATTCCTGGTAATGATGATGCTGTTAAGGCTATATCTTTCTACATGAGCAAATTTGCTGATGCAATTATCGATGCTCAAGGTTTAGATAAAGTTCTTGAAGCAAAGGGCGATACTGCTGAAGTTAAACAAGCTGAAGATAAATAGGAGCTACAACAATGTCAAATATTTCTGCTAAATTAGTAAAAGAACTTAGAGAAAGAACTGGTGCTGGTATGATGGAGTGTAAAAAGCTCTGGTTGCCACTGAAGGTGATATTGAAAAAAGCTGCTGAAGAGATGAGAATCTGGTCAAGCTAAAGCTGATAAAAAAGCTTCTCGTATCGCAGCGGAAGGTGTGATTGAGGCTTATACTGCTGATGGTAGAGCTGTTTTGATTGAGATAAACTCTGAGACAGATTTCGTGGCTCGTGATGATAGCTTCAAAGCTTTCGCGGCTGCTGCTGTAAAAGCTGCTCATGCTGCAAATGCTAAAACTATCGAAGAAGTTTTAGAAGCTGATATGGGTGGTCAAACTGTTGAGCAAGCTAAAAAAACTTTAGTTTCTAAAATCGGTGAAAACATTCAAGTGCGTAGAATGAAAGCTGTAGAAGCTTCAAACTTAGGTGCTTACATCCATACTGGTAAGATTGGTGTGGTAGCTGCTTTAGAGGGCGGTGAAGAAGATCTTGCTAAAGATGTAGCTATGCACATTGCAGCAGTAAATCCACTAGTTGTATCTGGTGATGATGTTCCTGCTGATGTTGTGCAAAAAAGAAAAAGATATTTTCACAGCTCAAGCACAAGAAAGCGGTAAGCCTGCTGAGATTATCGAGAAGATGATTGGTGGTAGAATCCGTAAATTCTTAGACGAAGTAGCTTTTACTTGGTCAGTCTTTTGTGAAAAATCCTGATATAAAAGTTGAGCAACTTGTTAAGCAACATAATGCTAAAGTAGTTAGTTTTATTCGTTTAGATGTTGGTGAAGGCATCGAGAAAAAAGAAGAAGATTTTGCTGCTGAGGTAATGAATCAAATCAAAGGCTAATCAATCTATATGTCTAGCAATACGCAAGATTTATCTAATAATGCTCCTAAGCTTAAAAGAGTTTTACTCAAGCTAAGTGGAGAATCACTTTCTGCAGACCAGGTTTTGGAATAAGCGTTGACTCTGCAAAATCTATTCTAACCCAAATAAAGACACTTGTTGACTCAGGTATTGAGCTAGCTATAGTTGTCGGTGGTGGCAATATCCTTCGTGGTGGTAGAGCTAATTTTGGTGACAAAATTAAGCGAGCTACAGCGGACTCTATGGGTATGATAGCTACCATGATAAATGCTCTAGCTTTACGCGATATGCTTATTAGTGAAGGTGTTGATACGGAAGTCTTTTCAGCAAAAGGTATCGATGGTTTGCTAAAGGTTGCTTCTGCTCATGAGTTTAATCAGGCTATGAGTGCCGGCAAAGTTTTAGTTTTTGCAGGTGGTACTGGCAATCCTTTTGTGACTACCGATACTACCGCAAGTTTACGAGCTGTTGAGATAGGTGCAGATGCTTTATTTAAAGCAACGACTGTTGATGGTGTGTATGATAAGGATCCTAATAAGCATTCTGATGCTAGACGCTTTGCAAAAGTTAGTTTTGATGAGGTGGTTGCTAAAGAGCTAAATGTGATGGATCTAGGTGCATTCACACAGTGTAGAGATTTTAACATCCCTATATATGTGTTTGACATGACTCAGGAAAATGCCTTGATAGATGCAGTTAGCACTTCAAAGTATGGTACTTGGGTTGGTTTAGATTAATAACTGGTGTGTAACATCGGTTAATAAAAAAACAAAGGTATAATTTTATGATTAACGATATTCTAAAAGATGCTGAAAATCGAATGAATAAATCCCTAGATGTTTTAGCTAGTGATTTAGCTAAAATCAGAACGGGGCGTGCTCATCCGGATATTCTCTCTCATGTAACTATAGACTACTACGGCACTCCTACGGCTATAACTCCAGGTTGCAAATGTCAATGTATTAGATGCTAGAACTTTGGGTATTACTCCGTGGGAAAAGGGTCTTTCTGGTCAAATCGAGAAGGCAATCATCACTTCTAATCTTGGCTTAAACCCAACTAACCTTGGTGATAGTTTAAGAGTGCCTATGCCTGCACTTAGTGAAGAGCGAAGAAAGGAGCTTGTTAAGCTAGTTAAGTCTGAGACGGAAAATGGTAGGGTTTCTATCAGAAATATTCGTCGTGATGCAAATGGTGATTTCAAAGATCTTTTAAAAGAAAAAAGAAATCAATGAAGATGATGCTAAAAAGGGCTGAAGCTTCTATTCAAAAAATCACTGACAAAATGATTGCTCAAGCAGACGCACTTGCTATATAAAAAAGAGCAAGAGTTGATGGTTGTTTAGTTTTCTCTAATGTTGATGTAAGAGTTATATTCTTATAGTTTTGCTCACTATTTCTTTCATTCCATGGTTTGTTTACGCTGCACTCGCATGAGTGACCGCGGAATTACATGTCTAATATGGAATAATCTATATGCAGGAAGGTTAAGGATTGCAAATTGAATTGCATAGTGTTCTTAGCTCTAGCAAAAATTTCATTAAAGTTCTTAAGCTCAGTTAACTAATCCTTGTATTTTCTATCATTCTTTCTTATCATTTAAGTAGTTCAATATATTATGATTAATCGATGAGTTTGGTTGACAAAAATTTACTCAAACATATTGCTATTATTATGGATGGCAATGGTCGTTGGGCAAAGAGTAGATTTAAGCCTAGAATCTTTGGGCATCGTAATTCAATCAAAAGTGTAGATGCTGTCATTGAGTACTGTGTTGAAAATTCTATAGAAATTCTTACGCTATTTGCATTTGGTAGAGATAATTGGTCTCGACCAGAGGCTGAAGTTGCTGATTTGATGGAGCTTTTCTACAAGA
>JAYQIE010000043.1:0-6827 GCA_038141505.1 Francisella sp.
TCAAGAGTATTGTTGGGTCTATATTCTTTTTTGAGTTTAATTTATGTATATTTTCTTCGTAAGTAATGGCATGTTTATGAGAAAATAGTTTTTCAACTGATGATATTGCTATAGATAGTTTTAAATCAACAAGATATGGTAAGTTTTCGATGTCTATAAAATTAGTGAAGGTATGACTATCTTGACCAGAAATATAACTACTTTTATGTTTGGGATTTAGTATGAACAATATCGTGAGTATGTTGAGAGTATATTTTTCTAAGTTAAAGGGTCAAGGTGGCTATGATCATTATCTAAAGCATCTTTCAGTATTTTTGAATTATCAACGAGTTTCTGCAGTTGAACATTTTTTGTATGTAGATCTTTATATTCATTAAATTTTGTTATGTATAGTTCTTTACTATCAGAAGGTTTTGATAAAAAGGTATATATTATCTTATAAATGGTTTTTATATCAGCACTGGAAGAAGAGGTGTTATTTAAAATAGTTTTGATGTTTATAGAAAAAGCATGGATATAGCTTTAATTGAGAAATTAGTTAGTTTTTGTAGTAAATCTGAGCCTAGTGGCATCTGCCTAAAGCTGCCCCAACCAAGATATCCAGAGATCTCTTCCTTTTTATGTTTAAAGATTTACTTGCCCCAGCTCCTGTGATTACGAGTATGTTTTCATTTTGACATATATTTCCCTATCGTTATTTTAAATAAAATATATTCATTACATTTAATTTTATCCTTCTTTCTAAATTATACCATTGACACTATCTTAAATAAGAGTATCATACTACCTATTGACGAAAATAGCAGTCAGTACCACCTGATCCCATTCCGAACTCAGAAGTGAAATGGACTCACGCCGATGATAGTCTAGCATTCGCTAGGTGAAAGTAGTAATCGTCAACACTTTTCAAAATATCTTTCAAAAAAATCATAAAATACGAGATTTCAATTTTGTTGAGATCAAAAGTCATCTACGACACAATAGTTTTTCTTGCTTTTATGATGGACAAGTCGCGACTTGTCCCTACAAATCATAGTGAATCTCCGGACTTCGATCCGGAGTCTTTTTTATTTCGGCTAGATTTTAGTGCAAACGATAGTCTTTAAAAGATCCCCAGTCAAGCTGAGGATTTCGTGTTATATTACTTATACTAAAATATCAACCTAGCAAAAGCTGAAGCTGCAATTATATATGATGCTGTTAAGGCACATAAATAAATTGGGACCGTATAACTTATTGAAACTTTGCTTTTATTCATGATTTTAAATCTCCATTGTGAACTCTTGTTTCTATGCAATGAATGATAAGTCAAATAGTGCATTTCAACAATTGGGAAAAATTGATAGAGATAGTTAAAAATTGATAGGTTGGACTTATACCAATCCCAGCACAAACTTATACTTTCACACTTCGCATTTCACACCTATTTTTAACCCTTTGATATTTGCCAATAGCCATTGCTATTACCAGCACATCAAAAAAATTAAACTAGGCATAAACTCCTTTGTGATAAGTGTACCAATTTGTATTGGGATTGGTATTATTCGCTTAGGCATTTTACAAATGTTTTTAGTTTCTGAATATGCTATCCTATACTACAAATTTATTAGATTAGAATAAGTGATGTTTAAAAGTCTTCCTTTTATTTATTGGACTAAGATATATTCGTGCGAAAAAACGAAATAGGTTTATATCTATTATCTCGGCGATTTCATTTTTGGGGATATCTCTAGGTGTGGCTGTACTTATTACAGTTATGTCGGTTATGAATGGTTTTGATGATCAAATCAAAAGTAGGATTCTAATGATGGTACCACCGTTAAAGGTGTATCAGATGGGTGGTAAGCTTGAAAATTGGCAAGATTTGTCAAAAGCAATAGAAGCTAAAGCTCCAAAAGTGAAATCTGCAGCACCACTTATAGAATCACAAGGCTTACTAAGTGCAAATAAGGGCGGTAGTACTACAGCATTTGTACAAGTGCAAGGTATCGAGCCTAAATATCAGACTAAAGTATTGCCAATCGCAGATCATATAATTGATGGTAATCTTTCATCACTAGATGATGGTAATGGTTATAATATCGTATTGGGTAGTGCATTGGCAAATAACCTAGGTGTAACAGTTGGTGACAAAGTCACTTTAATTGTGCCAAAAGTAAATCTTACTCCAGCGGGTATGATTCCGCGTATTAAACAGTTTAAAGTTTCTGGGATATTCTCAGTGAGTTATCAATACGATGCTTATTATGCGATGATCAATATCAAAAATGCTCAAAAGGTTTTTGAAATGGGTAATAGCGTTTCATCACTACAACTGGGCACTAAAAATGTTTACGATGCACCGATGATTAAAAATAAGCTCAATGACGGTGCTATAGAATCTTATTATTTTACTCGTGATTGGACTGATGAGAATAAATCATTCTTTGATCTTGGAAGATGGAAAAGACAATGATGTTCTTTATTTTACTGCTTATAATCACGGTAGCAGTATTTAACTTACTTTCATCGCTAGTGATGGTCGTTACTGACAAGCGAAGTGATATTGCGATCTTACGTACGATGGGAATGTCTTCAAGGCAGATTATCACGGTATTTATATATCAAGGTTTTATCATTGGTCTTATTGGGACTATTTTGGGTGTACTTTTGGGGATAGTACTAGCAACTTATGCAACTGAAATTGTCAGCTTTATACAACAAGATTAGTGGTCATCAAATGGTCAGTGCAAGTGTGTATATGATTGATTATATCCCATCTACACTTATGTGGAGTGATGTGGTGAAAGTGACGATAGTTTCGATGATACTTAGTTTCTTGGCGACATTGTACCCTGTGTGGAGTGCATCAAGAGTACAACCTGTGGAGGCTCTAAGATATGAGTAATATAGTGACTAACATAGCATTAAGTTGTAAAAATGTTTTTAAAACATATTCTGAATTCAAGACAGATATCGAGATATTAAAAAATATAAATATAGATATAATAAAAGGCGAGAAAGTCGCAATACTTGGACTATCAGGATCTGGTAAAACTACGCTACTAAATATCCTTGGTGGACTTGATAGATGTAGTTCTGGAGAAGTACATTTAGCAGGGCAAAGGTTTGATAATCAATCTGTAAATAAACGAGCTATGATGCGAAATCAGCACCTTGGATTTATCTATCAGTTGCATCATTTATTGCCAGAATTTACAGCGATTGAAAATGTGATGATTCCACTAGCTATCACAAAAAAGTATAGTAAAGCCGAATCAATCAAAAAAGCTAAAGAAATTCTCGTAAGAGTAGGTCTAGATGAGCGATTTGACCATAAGCCATCGGAACTTTCAGGTGGTGAGCGTCAACGAGTAGCTAGCTCGTGCACTAGTCACAAACCAGTTGCATACTTGCAGATGAACCAACTGGTAATCTTGATATGGAACGCTCAGAGAGTATATTTGAGCTTATGTGAGCTTAGTCAGACTACCAAAACTAGTTTTGTGATTGTAACCCATGATGAAGCTTTGAAGCTAAAAAAGATGGATAAAATCTATAGGCTTGTAAAAGGTAACCTTGTTCAAGAAGTTTAGTCCTTACTATAAAAAAGTGTGCGACTACAATCACATTTCAAAAATACATATTCTGAGAAATATCTAATTTTAACAAAACCCTATCACTTTAATTATTCAAGATAATTTCGAATAATAAATATTCAATCTTTAGTTTCTTGTTTATACTATTAGTATAGGCATTTTTAATGGTTGTTATAATATGAATAATTATAAATACTGTATAGGCATCATGTCAGGTACATCACTTTGATGGTATCGATGTTTTGCATTATGCAGATAAAGGGATTTGGTTTAGATACTGATATAAAGTTAGTTAAGTTAAAAACTTATCGTACTCTAATGAAGTGTTAGCAGATATAAAAAAGTCACTCGATCTAAAAACAAGTGATGCGCAG
Organism: Francisella sp.; assembly: GCA_038141505.1. Taxonomy (GTDB): domain Bacteria; phylum Pseudomonadota; class Gammaproteobacteria; order Francisellales; family Francisellaceae; genus Francisella. Next base: position 3,953 of record JAYQIE010000043.1, read on the forward strand.
TTATTATGCAGTTTAAATTTTAAGCTTGGTAAAGAATATGCTCTTGCTACAAATGAACTCATAAAAGAAGTCGGTTTAAATAATAAAGATATTAGCTTTATCGCAAATCATGGACAGACTATTTATCATCAAGTGCAGAATGTTGACGGACTAATCAAATCATCGCTTCAATTGGGCGATGCGGCTACTATTGCTTATGAATGTAAGGCAACTGTAGTTTCAAATTTCAGAGCTGGAGATATAGCTGCTGGTGGGGATGGAGCTCCGCTGGTTCCTTATGTTGATTATCTACTCTATCGATCAAAAGAAAAAATCTATAGCTCTACACAATATCGGAGGAATAGCTAATACCACGATCTTACCTAAAAATTTGTAGTATCGAACAAGTAACCGCTTTTGATACAGGACCTGGTAATATGATGATAAATCAAGCGATGGAAGCGTTGTACGGTAAGACTTTCGATGAGAATGGAGCAATAGCATCTACAGGCTCGTTGATAAAAGAGATGTTTGATGAGCTTATGAGTCATGAATACCTAAGTTTGCAACCACCTAAATCTACAGGTCGAGAGTTATTTGGTGTGCAATATACGGATGTTATTATCAAAAAGTATAGTAATCATCAAAGTGAGGATGTTGTCCATACACTTACAGTATTTGCAGCAGAGAGTATTGTAAAGGCATATAAAGATTTTATATTGTCTAAGCAAGATTTAGATCAGATTATCTTCACAGGTGGTGGTGCGTACAATCAGTTTTTGATTGCTTATATAAAATTACAACTTAAAGATATTGAAGTTTTAATATTTGAAAATCTCGGTGAAAATAGCGATGCTAAAGAAGCTATAGCTTTTGCAGTGCTTGGGAAATGAAACTTTAAATAGAAGCTACAACAATTGCCCGAGTGCAACAGGTGCAAGCGATAACAAAAGTGATTTTGGGTCAGGTTAATTATTATTAGAAAAAGAGAGCTAATCGCAAAAAAAAGGGTCTGTTTTAATACTTTTTGCCATTATTTACTAAGAAGTAATCAACTAGTTTTTTCTTCAGCAGTTTAGATAAACCTCTATGTACTCTAATCCTATTTTTTTAAATCTGAAAACTTACCCACCATCAAGATGATTTGTCGTATTTGGAGTACAAAATTCTTTGTGATTTTTATATGTGAAAAGATAGTCCAAATTAGAGCATAAACTAGAGTAAGCCGCTCTTAGCTTATAGTGAGTGTAAGTTGCTTCACCAGTCTCATAATTGACTGTCATCTCAGCTAGAAAATCTTCATGTTTCGAACGCCAACATTGAAGCTTCTTTTTAAAAGTTTTTTCAGTTGTCTTAGTGGAGAGCTTGCGATTATTTTTTGCAAACTTACTCGCTTGTAATTTAGGGTTTTAGTTATACCTTTGAACTATCTGCTTTTTGATGAAAGTGACATCTGTATTGGATACTCCATAAACACGGTGTTTAAGCCTCTTTACCCATCCATAGTTTGTCATTGATGATATATCCTATGCAAGCAAACTGATTAAGTAACTTTTTATAAGATGCACATTTTCAGTTTCAACATGCTCCCACAGCAACACTTCGCTTTTTAGGACATCATAGAAAAGAACTGTTCCCAACCTATCTTTCTTCTTGCCATAAAAAGTGGTATCACACTAGCGTTACCGCTCTAGGGTTATGGGTAATACCCCTAAAAATAATAGCATTTAGAAGTGTACAAAAATATACTAATAAATGAGAGGTATTACAAATGAAACAAAAACGATATACAGATAGTCAAATAGTAAATATTTTAAAGGAATCAGAGAGCGGCATTATCGTATCTGATTTGTGTCGCAAATATGGTATAAGTAGCTCAACATTTTATAAATGGCGTGAGAAATACAGTGGTATGGATGTTTCAATGCTAACAAAAGTTAAAGAGCTTGAAGCCCAAAATAGTAGACTTAAGCGTATGTATGCTGATTTACAGTTAGATCATGATATTTTAAAGGAAGCGATGACAAAAAAGTGGTAAAGCCATCTGAACGAAAGAAGATGGCTTTACAGACAGTGAAAGCTAAGAAAATCAGTGTCAAAAGGAGCTGTAAAGTTTTTGCATAAGTGAAACAGCATACTACTATAGCCCTAAAAATAGTGATGATAATGAGTATATAGCAAATAAGTTAATTGAGCTTACACAGGCTCATCGCAACTGGGGTTTAAGCTATGCTTTCTGCATATAAGAAATGTATTGGGTAAGAGGTTTAATCATAAACGAGTATATCGAATATATTGTGATTTGTGTTTAAACTTACGAATAAAGCCTAAAAAAAGAATTAAAAGAGATAAGCCAAAACCATTAACTGAAGCTACTAGAGCAAACCAAATATGGTCTATGGATTTTATGCACGATAATTTATCTAGTGGTAAAAAGTATAGGCTATTAAATATTATAGATGACTATAATAGAGAAGAAGGCTGAGATTGTGAGATTGACTTTTCATTACCATCATATCGAGTTGAAAAGACTTTAAAAAGGTTAATAAATCAAAGGGGTAAGCCTATAGCAATCAGGTGTGATAATGGTCCTGAATATATAAGCAATAGCTTAAAGTTGTGGGCTAAAAGAAATAAGATACAACTATGGTATATTCAACCTGGAAACCCTCAACAAAATGGCTATGTTGAGAGATTTAATAGGACTATGAGGTATGAACTATTAGAGCAAAATTTATTTGATAGTTTAGATGATATTAGGTTACAATCTACTAGATGGTTATGTCGGATTATAACAACATTAGACCACATATGGCTTTAGGAGGTTTTCCTCCTAGAATGGTAGCTAATAAAGCTATTTAAATAAGTGTACACTTCTAAGTGACATTAAAAATGG
>JAYQIE010000044.1:0-5278 GCA_038141505.1 Francisella sp.
GTATTATTCTCTATAATAATTAATTACTTATAATGATTTAACCATTTAATTTCAAAATAGGATATTTATGAATTACTTAAATTTTAGCCTGCTAATATTTGCATATCTACTAGGATCTATCAATAGTGCAATTATTGTTTGTTACATCTTTAGACTACCATCTCCTAGAACTATCGGTTCAGGTAATCCTTGGTACTACGAATGTACTGCGAATAGGTGGAAAAGTACCTGCTGTAATTACACTAGCATTTGACATATTAAAAGGTCTAGCCCCTGTAATTATTGCCAGAATGCTTACAGACAATGAATTCATCATCGCTTGTACTGCCCTATACGCAATCTTAGGTCATGTATTTCCAATATTTTTGGCTTCAAAGGAGGTAAAGGTGTCGCAACTTTGATTGGTACGCTATTTGGATTTTGTGGGCTTTAGGTCTGATATTTGTAATTACATGGCTTATAGTTGCTATGATTACTCGTTACTCTTCATTATCTGCTTTGGTAGCAACAGTTGTGGCAAGTGTCTCTGTTATATTTACAGCAAACTTACAAGTTGCAGCTCCATTTCTGATAATCGCAGTCGATACTTATAAAGCATAAAGGTAATATTCAACGCCTAATAAATGGGCAAGAAAGCAAAATAGGCGATAAAGCTAAAAGTGAGGCAAAGGCTAAATAAATGATTCAAATCAAAAACCTAAAAAAGAGTATCGTACTGATAATATCAGTAATCTAGTACTCGACAATATTAATCTTGAAATCAATCAAGGCGAGATATTTGGCATAATTGGGCATAGTGGTGCTGGTAAAAGTTCACTACTTCGTTGCTTAAATTTACTTGAAGAGCCGACTGATGGTTCCATATATATTGCCGATGAAAATATCACTAAAAAGACTCCTAAACAACTAAGAGCTTTTCGTAAAAAAGTGGCGATGATTTTTCAGCATTTCAACCTACTTTCATCGCGAACAGTATTTGAGAATATTTCTCTACCACTTGAGATACAAGGTATAGCAAAATCTGAAATCAAAAAACGCGTACATGAATTACTTGATCTAGTAGAGCTTCCAAACAAAGCAAACGCTTATCCTAAAAGAACTAGTGGTGGACAAAAAACAAAAAGTAGCTATCGCGAGAGCTTTAGCACTTAATCCAATTGTATGGCCATTGTCTGATGAAGCAACATCTGCACTAGACCCTACTTCAACTAAGCAGATTTTGGCTTTATTAAAAGATTAAACAAAGAGCTTGGTTTGACTATCGTACTTATCACTCATGAAATGATGTGGTTAGAAATATCTGCGATCGAGTGGCGATTATTGATAATGGACAAATTACTGAAATGGGTAAAACTCTTGATGTGTTTTTAGATCCTAAAGCTGATGTTACAAAGTCTTTTGTTGAAACAAGTATTCATACTAAAGTACCTGAATACATTGCTAAGACAATGCTTGATAACCCGTATAGCCACGATGATATTTATCCTGTAGTTCAGCTGACATTTTATGGTGACAAGGGTAAAATGCCTATCATTGCTGAAATCTCAAGTCAATTTAATGCTAGTGCTAGTATCATTCAAGCAAATATAGAAACTATCCAAGATCAAATTGTTGGTATCGCAATTTGTCATATAACTGGTGAAAGACAGGACTGGAAAACGCTCTAGCCTTTTCTTTCTAAACAAGAAGTAAATTTAAAGGTATTAGGCTATGCACCAGCAAACAATTAATCTTTACGAGCTTGGTTTGATAACTCAATCAACATGGAAACTATTTACATGGTTTTCATAGCTACTGTTGTGGCTGTAGTTGGCGGTATTTTACTAGGAATCTGCTTTATATTACAAAAGATAGCAAAAACCTATTGGTAAAAAGTTTCAACAAAGCTTTTGGTATGGTTATCAATATCACAAGAAGTATTCCATATATTATATTACTGATACTTTTATATCCTTTAACACGCTTATTAGTTGGCACTACGATTGGCACAACAGCTTCAATCGTACCGTTAGCAATTGCTGCGTTACCATTCTATGCTCGCCTTACAGAATCAGCTCTTCGAGAAGTTGATAATGGACTTATTGAGGCAGCTAAGTCTATGGGAGCTACTCGTAGTCAGATTATATTTAAAGTATTATTACCAGAATCAAAAGCATTGCTTATAGACGCTGCTACTTTGACTTGCATATCACTAATTGGTTTCTCTGCTATGGCTGGTATCGTTGGTGGTGGTGGTCTAGGAGATTTGACTTATTTCAAAGGTTACAACTACGGTAATTACACTCTGCTTTTAGGTGGTGTGGTTATGCTAGTGATACTTGTACAAATCACGCAATCTTTCGGTAATTACTTAATCACAGCTAAAAAACTTACTTCATTATGGTTGGTAAGTGCTATATTGGTTTTTGCTTACGGTGTTCAAGTTTACTCAAACTACTCAGCTGCGACAAATACAAATCAAATTACTGTAGGCTATATAACTAGCCCTCCTCAAGATGCTATTATGAAACTTAGCAAGAAAATTGCTAAAGAAAAATATAATCTCGATGTAAAGTTAGTAACTTTTTGGCGATTATAATATCCCTAATAGAGCGTTAAATGATAACGAGCTTCAAGCTAATGTATTCCAACACATTCCATTCCTTGAAGATCAAAACAAACAGTTTGGTTATAATATAGTTCCTATAGGCAAGACATTTTTATATCCTATGGGAGTATTTTCTAAAAAGTTCACAAAAGTTGATGAGATCCCTAATGGTGCAACTATCGCTATCCCTAATGATCCTACTAACCAAGGTCGTGCTTTGATGATTCTGCAAGATATGGGACTTATAAAACTAAAAGACGGTATAACTTGGCAAGCAACTCCTGATAGCATCATCAGTAATCCTAAAAAGCTAAAGATAATAGCTCTACAAGCAGATCAAATTCCTAATAATCTAGGTGATGTAGATGTAGGTGTGGTAAACAATGATTATATCGAGAAAGCAGATCTTACACTTAAAGATGCCTTATTTGTAGAACCTAAGGATTCACCTTTTTGCAAATATCATCGCGGTGAATGAAGATCAGAAAAATAACCCTAAACTAAAAGAATATGTTAAAGCATTAAATAACAGTCAAATCAAAAAAGTAGCTGATAAATACTATCCTAATGATGCTGCTATTGCAGCTTGGTAAATCAGTTTTTTAAGTACTACAAATTTTTATAAAAATTTAAGGAATGAATATGCAACACAACAATGAATTTTTAAATTTAGTAAATGATGCTAAAACTCGTATACAAGAGTGTAGCGTAGAAGATATTAACGAGATGAATCAATCAAACACACTTGACGGGCTACTCATAGATACTCGCGAAGAATCAGAGTTTGCAAATGGCTTTATACCAAACGCTATTCATCTTAGCAAAGGTTTGATTGAGTGTCGTATTGAACAGATGATTCCAAACAAAAATCAAAAGATGTATTTCTATTGTGGTGGTGGTTTTCGTTCTGCTTTAGTAGCAGACCTTTTACAAGAAATGGGTTATACAAACACTATTTCTATAGATGGTGGTTGGCGTGCTTGGAATGTTAATAACTTCCCAATAGCAAAACCTGGAAGACTTCTACCCTACTGAGTATGCTCGACTTATTGCAGAAGCTCATGAGCAAGTTCCTGAAATTACGCCTAGTGAAATAAAAGCTATGTTTGATGAAGACAAGCTTGACGGAGTGCTAATCGATGTCCGCGAAGATTCTGAATTTGCTCACTCACACATAGCTGGAGCAACTCATCTTAGCAAAGGTCAAATTGAAGTTAAAATCGAAAGTCTAATCCCAAACAAAGAGCAAAAGATATACTTATACTGCGGTAGTGGTTATAGATCATTATTAGCTGGTGTAAATCTACAAAAGATGGGCTATAGCAATGTCTACTCTATGGCTGCCGGTATCAAAGAAGGTTGGCTAGCAAATGGCTATCCTGTAACACAAGGTTAGAAAGATGTTTCGTATAGGTCATGGCTATGATGTACACAAATTTACTGCTGATAAGCAAAACATCATAATCGGTGGTATTGAAATACCTTATGAATTTGGGCTTGAAGCTCACTCAGATGGTGATGTACTTATCCACGCAATGTGTGATGCCATCTTAGGTGCTTTAGCTCTTGGTGATATTGGTAGGCATTTCCCAGATACAGATGAGCAATTTAAAAATACTGATAGTAAATTTTTCTTAGCTGAAATCAAAAAGATGCTTGATGATAAAGGATATATAATCGGTAATATTGATTGCACTATAGTAGCTCAAGCACCTAAGATGCTACCTCATATTGAAAATATGAAAGAGTGCTTAGCTAATATCTTAAATATCAAAATAGATCAGATAAACATCAAAGCTACTACTACTGAAAAAACTTGGGTTTGTTGGTAGAAAAGAAGGTATCGCTGCTCATGTGGTTTGTTTGATTTATAATATTTGATTTTTAACTAGGAAATATGGTAGGGCTACATTGTTTCTCTCGAAGATCCGCCAAGTTTTACTACCTTAATTTCTCGACCATTAAAATCTAACACTTGTGCATCTTTATAATCATACCCAGTGTAAAAATCTGCTATTAGCAAATCAATTGAACCTGAAAAATAAACTAACCCTGATTTATTATAAAGTCTCATTTCTCTAGATAATGTATGAGAATTAGTATTTAAATCTAGTAACCTCTGTATAACCATCGAGCCACTAACACTTGTTTTGCTACATTAAATGTTTTATCTAAATCTTCAATATTCACTATATTCTTTTCAACATTACCATGACCAAAATAGTTATGTCTAATTTGCCAGATATGATGAGCTGTGAGTTGCAAAAGATTCAGGATTCAGATGAATAATGCTTTGCAATGTATTTTTTTACTTCTATTAACCTATACTTTCCCCCATAACACTTCGCACCCCTGATAAAATTCCATAAAAGAAGCATCTATTAAGCCCGAAAACATGTCTTCTAACCCCAAAATTGTAAGGCCATTAAGATAGTGCTTTGCAGCTACTCGTTGAACATGATTAAAAAGTCACAAACGTTTCAAAATCATCTTGTAATCTATTTAATGCACTCTCCCTCTCTTCAATTTCAAATGCCATACCTTTACCTATTGACTTTCTTGACGCAATAAACAAATTCCATGAAAAGGTTGTCCAGCAGGAATCGTAAATCTAATCTCATTAGGTAATACTCCCATTTTTAATGTCACTTAGAAGTGTACACTTATTAAATAGCTTTATTAGCTACTACA